>CAKZRQ010000026.1 GCA_937146645.1 uncultured Cyclobacteriaceae bacterium | reverse complement strand
CTCTTCAGCTTCACAAGATCCTATTTTATGGTGGATGCCGAGGTTCCCTCTCAGGTCGTCGGATTTTTACATGATGTCATTCCACACAAGAAAACGCATGAGCTTTATAATGCCATAGGATTTAACAAGCATGGTAAAACTCTTCTTTACCGGGATTTTCTGAGACACTTAAGCCAAAGCCAAGATAAGTTTGAGGTAGCTCCTGGAGTAAAAGGAATGGTTATGACTGTTTTTGCCTTGCCTTCATTGAACCTGGTTTTTAAAATAATCAAGGATCATTTTGAACCACCCAAGAACATGACCAGAGCTGAGGTAAGAGATAAATACCGCCTCGTTTCATGGCATGACCGAGTAGGAAGAATGGCAGACACTCATGAGTTTGAGGACTTTGCCATACCTCTAGACCGCATCAGTGAAGAATTAAAGAATGAGCTCAAAAACACTGTCAATTCACTTTTAAGAGTTGAAGGAGACAAATTGATAATCAAACATTTATACACTGAACGGAAAATGATTCCTCTTAATGTCTTCTTGGAAGACTGTGAGACTGAAGAAGGAATTCCAGTGATTGAAGATTACGGAAGAGCCATTTTGCAGTTAGCTCAGGCAAACATTTTTCCAGGGGATATGCTGACAAAAAACTTTGGTCTAACCCGCCAAAAAAGGGTGGTTTTCTATGACTATGATGAAATTGAGTTTTTAGAAGCAATGAATTTTAGAGAAAAGCCCAAGGCTGAAACTTATGAGCAAATTTATGCCTCAGAACCATGGTATACCATTGCAAAAAATGATGTCTTCCCCGAGGATTTTAAAAGATGGATGATAGGACGCGAAGATCTTCGGTCACATTTTATAGAATATCATAATGATCTTTTTGATCCGGTTTATTGGCAATCCATCCAGAACCTTTTAAAAGCTGGTGAACTGATTCATGCCTTTCCATACCCGGAAGAAATTAGATTCAGACCAGAGGAAAAGATCTGAAATAGGTTTAGAAAATAGAAGGATTTCCCAACAAAGTGTACCTTTGCCGGAGAGGTGAAAAACCTCCATTGCCTAATGAAAACCGAAGTAAAAAAGCCTAATTCCACCCAAATTAAAACAAGAACCATCGAGCTTACCACTCCTGATGATGATGCTCGTCCGGTTTATTTGGCAGGGAATTTCAATAATTGGGTGACTCAAGATCACAGGTTTAAAATGAACAAGATTTCCAAAGGAAAATACGAGTTCATTTTTCCTGACGAAGAAGCCTTTAAGGGTGAATTGATTTACAAATTCACCAAAGGAGATTGGTCGGAGGTGGAGATCGACCGTTATGGAAATAAAACCCCTAATCGTATCTGGAATGACGAACAGCCAATACGTAAGGAGAGAGTCCCAAAATGGCGTAAAAATTGGCTTCCATATCGCCCCAGTCAGCTTCCCCAAATCCACCTTCTTTCAGAGGAGTTTGAAATTCCTCAATTGAATAAAAAGCGCAGAGTTTGGTCCCTACTCCCGCATGACTACGATACAAGTAACGAGCGTTATCCTGTGCTTTATCTTCAGGATGCCCAAAATCTTTTCAATGAGAAGGCAGAGTTTGGAAACTGGCAAATAGATAAAAAGCTAGCTGTAATGTCAGATTATGGGATCGGAAAAATTATCGTGATCGCTGTGGAACACGGTGAAGACGATAGACTGGAAGAATATAATGTAGGAAAAACTGTACTCGGCTCGGGAAGTGGAAAGCAATACATTCGATTTGTCGCGGATACCCTGAAGCATTTTGTGGATGAAACCTATCGCACAAAACCCGAAAGAGAATTTACCGGAATTGGTGGGAGCTCAATGGGTGGTTTG
Organism: uncultured Cyclobacteriaceae bacterium; assembly: GCA_937146645.1. Taxonomy (GTDB): domain Bacteria; phylum Bacteroidota; class Bacteroidia; order Cytophagales; family Cyclobacteriaceae; genus Algoriphagus. The sequence goes on along the minus strand of CAKZRQ010000026.1, from coordinate 18,403 downwards.
GTGAGTATTTTCTCGGGAATCATGTATCCTGAAGTCTTTGGTAAGCTGATGATTTTCTCCCCGTCCCTTTGGGTGTTACCCAAGATTAAACTGGGTTTTCTGGACCTTTTTGATCCCATGGAAACCAGAATCTATATCTATGCGGGCGGAGACGAAAGTGCTGACATGGTGAAACATGTAAATAAACTTCAGAAGAAACTCATGAAAAGGGATGCACTTCATGGAAACATGAAGGTTCATTTAAGTATTAATCCAGAGGGGAAACATTCCGAAACCTACTGGAGCGACGAGTTTCCAAAGGCCATAGAGTGGCTTTTTTACAGCAATAAAGAAAACTAGAATGAATATAATTTCAGCGAAAGCAACAGGCTCAGCCACACAAATAATTGCTGTTTTAGAAAAAGATCTGGAAAAGCTAAGCAGCGATTTCCCTAAGCTTTCCAATAAACTTTTTGACGCCAAAAAGGACTCTGTTTATTGGACGGAAAAGGATGGAAAACTGTTAGGGTATATAGGTCTTGGTGAGGGGAAAAGTCCAAAATCCATTCAAAACAGTTTCAGAAAACTACTCTCCAAGAGTGCGGATAAATTTGATTCTGATTGCTCTATTTCCTTTTTAGGGGAGCTGAATGAAGAACAAGTAATAAATGCGTTGATTGGCTTTCAACTTGGAGGGTATCATGCGGATTTTTATAGAAAGGAGCGAAAAAACTCTTTCACCGACCTTTTGGTAAAAGTAGATGCTAACCTGGATGAACTAGAATCTACAATCAAGAAGTCAGAAATAATTTCAGGTTCAATGATGGAAGCTATGAAACTTGTAGATCTTCCTCCTTCGGTGAAGACTCCTGAATATCTGGCAGACTGGGCTTTGCGTCTTAAGGGATTGGAAAATCTCAGTGTTCAGGTTTTTGATGAGAAAAAAGCCAAAGAGGAAGGTTTAGATGCATTTCTCTCGGTAGGCCAAGGAAGCGGTAAACCATCGAAATTCATCATTATTGATTACCATCCTAAAGATGCTAAAGCTCACCTTGGTTTGGTAGGCAAAGGCGTAACTTTTGACACAGGTGGTTTGAGTATAAAAACTCAAGGAATGCATCATATGAAGTCAGATATGGGTGGAGCTGCTGCTGTATTGGCAGCAACGAAAATGATTGCCGATCTTAAGCTTCCCATTAGGCTTACTACCATCGTTCCTGCTGTGGAAAATGCCGTGAGTCGGGACGCATTCCTGCCCAGTGAAGTGATTTCCAGTTTTTCAGGTCTAAGCATTGAAGTGATCGATACTGATGCTGAAGGAAGATTAATTTTAGCGGATGGGCTTTCTTACATGAATAAAAACTTTTCTCCGGAAAAAATTCTTGATTTCGCCACCCTGACTGGTAGCAGCGTAGGAACTTTTGGATATGCCTGTGGAGCTCTATTTACGAAAAACAATGAACTGGAGAAAAAGCTGAGATTGGCATCAGAACAAAGCGAAGATAAGCTTTGGCCGCTGCCACTCTGGGATGAGTATGGTAAAGAAATGGATAGTGATATCGCCGATATCAAAAACTACCATGGCAAACCAATCGCCGGAGCGATTACAGCGGCAAAATTCCTCGAAGCATTCACGGATAATCACCCTTCTTGGGCTCATATGGATATAGCAGGTGTTGCTTATGGAGACAGTGATTTTTCAAAGAGCAAAACCGGAACTGCCTTTGGCGTTCAATTATTACTTAAATTCATAGAAAACGAATTGAATCATGAACAGTAATCCTTCTACTTTTCTTTGCATTTCCAATTATTTCAAAGGAAGTGACTTTTTGATTTCCCTAAAAGAGCAGGGAAACAAGGTGTTTTTAGTGACGAGTGAGCAATTAAAGGACAAGCCCTGGCCGTTTGACCATATTGATGAGGTGTTTTATATGCCTGGTCAAGATCTGGACTGGAATCTGGATACCCTTTTGAAAGGGGTTGGTGGATTGATGAAGGATAATAAGATCGATAGTATTGTAGCGCTCGATGATTACGATGTGGAAAAGGCCACTTTCTTAAGGGAGAACCTAAGAATCCCAGGTATGGGCCAAACTACAGGACGCTTCTTCAGAGACAAACTTGCAATGCGAATTAAAGCCCATGATGAAGGCATCAACGTTCCGGATTTTGCACCGCTCTTTAATGATGACGACATCAACCAATTCGCAGATCATGTACCTGCTCCATGGGTTTTAAAACCAAGATCTGAGGCTTCTGCGCATGGAATAATTAAAGTCCACGATAAGGAGTCCTTATGGAATCATATTCATGGGCTTGGTGAAAATCGACTTTACTATTTAGTGGAAAAATTTGAGCCAGGAGATGTTTATCACGCTGACGGATTGATTTTGGAAGGTAAAGTTTTATTCTGCACAGTTTCCAGATATTTGGCCACTCCAATGGAAATTTCTCAGGGTGGTGGAATTTTCCGAAGCGCGAATGTAGAATATGGCTCTGAAGATGACTTAGAAATCAGAAAGTCCAATAAGCAGGTGATGAAGGCATTTGGAATGAAATCCGGAGCCACTCACACAGAATTCATCAAAAGTAAAAAAACCGGAAAGATTTATTTTCTGGAGACCTCATCAAGGGTTGGAGGTGCACACTTAGCCGAAATGGTGGCTTCAGCGACCAATGTTAACCTTTGGGCTGAATGGGCAAAAATCGAAGATTCACTAGCCAAGGATAAGAAATACAAACTACCAAAAGTCAAAAAAGGCTATGCGGGAATAGTACTTACTCTTTCTTCTCATGAGCACCCGGATTTAAGCGGATTTGATGATCCTGAGGTATGCTTTAGAGTTCCTCTTGAGTATCACGCCGGACTTATCGTGAAATCAGATAATCACCAAAGGGTCAGAGATTTATTGGATGACTACGCCAAGCGATTAGGAGAAGGAATTGCAGCAGTAGCAAACGCCCCTGAAGTGAAGAAGTTTCACTAGAATTTCTCCTCAACCCCAAGTCCAAAAAGCGCGAAGTCATACTTCACGGGGTCTGAAGGATCCATTTCCTTCAGCCTTTCTGTGAGTTCAAGAGCAGTAAGCCAATCGGTTTGTTTTCTTGTGATCAGACCTAGTTTTCTAGCCACTCGATCCACATGCAAATCACAGGGACAGATCAATGTGGAAGGACTGATTTTAGACCAAAGTCCAAAATCTACTCCCTTATTATCCTTTCGGACCATCCACCTCAGGAACATGTTTAGTCGTTTACAGACTGACTTTCTGGCTGGAGTTGCAATGTGCTTTCGTGTCCTTTGTGGTGCATCGGGATCTGAAAAGAAAAGTTGATGGAAAGAGATAAGTCGGGTTTCCATAGTTATTTCTCCAGATGACTTGGTCAAAAAAGCCTCCTCCATAGAGCTATGTTCCTTGTAAAACTTACTCAAGAACTCTATAAAATAGAGAGTATCTGTGGCATTAAAGGTTCTATGTTTGAAATTTAAAAATACCTTTAAATCGGAGTCCTGATGGTTAATCAAAAAGTCATGAGGAGCATTGTCCATTAATTCAAAAAGCTCATGACACTTGTTTATGATAGTTTTTCTTTGGCCCCAGGCCAAAACCGCAGCAAAAAAAGCAGTGATTTCGATATCCTGCTTTTTACTGTATTCATGAGGAATGGAAATAGGATCTAAAGGAATAAATCCCGGTTGGTTGTACTCCTCAACTTTGCTGTCAAGGAAATCTTTCAGATCGCTCATTAAAGCGCAACTTTCACCTCTCCGCCTTGGGTCCCGTCAAACCATTTGAACATGAGCTCATTATCGATGCGCTCAGAAACATGCCAGTCAAAACATTTCATCTGGGTGAGGGAGCGTAAGGAGTCTTGGTCGGGGTCATAAAGACAGATGTCAAAATCAGGTAAATCTTTGGATTCAGTGGTATTCCACTTCTCCAAAATCAACCCCTCTTCCATCACACGAACTTTCTTTCCGAAGATGAAATCACTAAGAATCGTTGGAACGCCATCCTTTCTTCTGATTCGAAACCCAGACGGTCCAAACATGATTTGCTTTTCCAGCTTAGCTTCCAGTAAATCTTCAGTATGTGGCAAAGGCTCCCATACCGTATCCTTGATGACCACTCTTTTACCCTCTGGTTTGATTCTGGTCAGAATACGAGATAGTAAAGAAAACAAATAGGTCAGGCCTACGAAAAGCAACCCAAAAGTGGCTAGAACAGGATAACAAATGATGAAAATCAAGTTCCAGACAAATCTGAAAATGTGGTGAAAGATGAGTTGTACTTTATTCATGGCCTAGTTTCTATTACAAAAGTAAGATGCTTTCAGCCATAATCAAAGGTGCATCTACTAAGTAAACCGGAATTAAAGAAACCCGGTCTAATACATTATTTCAACAGGAAATCTCGAATTCACTGCTTTCAGCTGATCAAAAGCCGCCTGAGAAAGCTTTATCACAAGCTTTTCATTATCACCAGTTTCAGGTAAGGCGCCAACCACTCTGGCGAAAATCGTGACATCGTTCTCTTCATTTTTTACTCTCATGATAGTCCCGATAGGTGCTGTTCGGTGTAGCACCAAATATTTCTTATGAGAACCAGTCCCTACAATCAATTCTGCCTGCCCAGTCTCCTTGATGTTTTTAAAGCCACCAGAACTCACATTCACATCGGATCCAGTAAAAGCCTCCTCGGCATTACTTACGACTCTTGGTGTACCATAAACTGGGACGGTTGATTCTTGAATCGGTCCCCTACCCACCTTAAGGACCTGACCTTGAGTAAGGTTATTTGAGCTAAGCGCATTCCAGGAAATTAAATCCTCCACCCTTGCATTGTATTGGTTGGCTATGGAAAAGAGGGTTTCACCCGATTGCACGGTATGGGATTGCCAGTCTCCAGGTACTAACGGGGTTTGATTTTCAACTTTTGCTTCAGCAACCTCACTTTCATCGTTCACCGATGCTTCTACTGCAATCTCGGCACTTTCCTTTACCGCTTCCTTTTTTGTTGCTTCCTTGGAAGCTACCGGAGTTTCTTTTACAGCTTCTGGTTTTGATACCTCAACTGTTGTGCTGGCTACGGCAGCCACTGCAGGTTCTGGGGTTTCTTCCACTACAGGAGCCACATCTTTGATAATCAATCCTTGCCCAATACTCAAGTCATTTCCAAGAAGTCCGTTCCACTCTTTTATGTCATCTACGGTTACCTCGTAGGCTTTTGAAATAGAAAATAAGGTTTCTCCGGCACCCACCTTATGCAGCTTAGCGCCTTCAGGAAGGGCCTCTTGAGGAATAAATGGAACTTTAATAGTCTGACCAATCTTAAGTCCGGCTTTCAATTCAGCATTGGAATCCACAATATCCCCAACCGGAGTCTGATATCTTCTGGAAATCCCAAAAAGCGTTTCTTTTGGCTCCACTTCATGAAGGATGTAAGAGTTTCCATTTTCTTTAAGCACTCCTACCGAATCAGGAGCAAAGTTCTCATTAGCTAAAACAAGGCTAGAAGCAAGTGAAATGAAAAGGGTTAGGATAAAATTTTTCTTAAATCCAGATAACATATTTTTTGGAATTTTGTAGTTGGTTTCGCCTTCAGGCGATGATTTCAGCAAAGTTCAAATTTGCAAGAATTATGCTAGAAAGTACAGGGATTAGCTTTTTTTAAAATATTGCTCCATTGTGTGGCTTTCCTTCAAAATAGATCAAAAAACTAAGCCTTTTCGTATATTGAATTCCAGTAATCATCCGATGAATATGCGTCTCAAAGTCACTCTTGCTATACTTTCTTTTTTGCTGTTTTCCTTCCTACTCAGCGCTCAGGAATCGCCAAACACCCAAAAAACCATATTGACATTCAAGATTGATGAAGATATCGATCCCGGAATGAATCGCAGGGTGATGTTGGCATTAGAAGAAGCGGAAAGTATAGAGGCTGATCTGATAATTATCGAAATGGATACTTATGGAGGTGCAGTGAATGATGCTGATGATATTCGAACGATGATTTTAGAGTCAGAAATTCCGATTTATGTCTTTATCAATAAGGATGCAGCATCAGCAGGAGCTTTGATTTCCATCGCAACAGATAGCATATACATGGCTCCCGGAGCGAGTATTGGGGCGGCGACGGTGGTGAATGGTGTGGATGGTGCCGCTGCACCAGATAAGTATCAGTCTTATATGAGGTCAATGATGAGGAGCACAGCAGAGGCAAAGGGACGTGATCCCAAAATAGCAGAGGCCATGGTGGATGAAAAAATAGCTATCGAGGGAATCACTGAAGAAGGCTCGGTGATTACTTTTTCGGTTTCTGAGGCCATGGAATATGGGTTTTGCGATGGTGAATATGAGAGCATTGATGCGATTCTGGCGAGTCAAAACTTACTCGGGGATGAGGTCGTGGCTTATGAGCCCAGCGGTGTGGAAGATGTGATCAACTTCTTCCTGAATCCAGCCGTGAGTGGATTTCTAATCTTGATTATTATTGGTGGAATTTATTTTGAACTTCAAACTCCTGGGGTAGGATTTCCACTAGCCGCTTCGATACTAGCTGTGATTCTTTATTTCATTCCTTACTACTTAAACGGTCTTGCTGAAAACTGGGAAATCATCTTGTTCATCGTCGGGGTGATACTTCTGGCGGTTGAGATTTTTGTCATTCCTGGATTCGGCGTATTTGGGATTTTGGGTATTCTTGCCATCCTTACCAGCTTGGTTTTGGGGATGCTACCGAACCAGAATTTCAACTTTGATTACGTTCCATCGGCTGAATTATTTACCGCTTTACTGACCGTAATTTTAGCCGCTATAGTCGCGGTGAGTTTAATTTTTTGGTTAACTCCAAAAGTAAACCAATGGAAGGCATTCAGCGCCATAGCTTTGGCAGACACCCAAAACTCTTCCGAAGGCTACACCTCTACGGTTTACCAAAACACCCTGATGGGGCAAATAGGAATAGTCCATTCCAGACTTAGACCCAGTGGCAAAGTTGAGATTGCTGGAGAAATCTATGATGCCTACTCTCGAGGAGAATTCATTGACAAAGGGGAGTCGATTATTGTGATCTCGACAGAAGGGACCTCCATCAAAGTAAAAAAGCACGAAGCCTGATCCGGAATTGATTATGTTTACCGCATGAATCCTTTCCAGTCGATTTACGAGGAAATTGGGGAAGAGAAAATCAAACTTCTTGTGAAAAATTTCTATGAAGAGGTTTCAAATAACCCTGAGCTAAGAAAGCTGTATCCGGAAGATTTAGCACCAGCAGAAGACCGGCTTTTTCTTTTCCTTGTTCAGGTTTTCGGTGGTCCACAAACCTATTCTGAGCAGCGAGGTCATCCAAGACTCAGGATGCGTCACATGCAATGGAAAATCGATGGAAAGCTCAGAAATCATTGGCTGAATGCCATGCTTAGTTCCATGGATCAGTTGGAATTGGAGCAATCCACACGGGAAAAAATGATGGGGTATTTTATCAAGGTCGCAAACCATATGGTGAACCATGCGTGATTTTTTTGCCAGACTATATTCGATTTATGCCGGGGTACTTTTCTTAATCAGTTTCCTGCTTATTTATCCGTTTTTTCTTCTTTGCATCTGGATTCCCGGATGGGATCGGGCAGGACGCAAAGCGACCCAATATTGGGCTCGAGTGTACTTTACCCTGATCTTTCTCCCAGTGAAAAAGGAAATGCATGCCAAAATAGAAAAAGGTAAGCCTTACCTTTTTTTACCTAATCATTTCAGCTATCTGGATATTGCGATGATGGGCTACACTCCTACCGAGATCATGTATGTTGGAAAGGCCTCCATTCGTAAAGCCCCACTTTTTGGTTATTATTTTAAAAAGCTTCACATCGCAGTAGAACGAACCAAAACTAGCAGTCGGGTGGAAACCATGCGAAGGGCTGGAGTAGCTTTGGATAATAAAACCAGTGTGGTACTTTTTCCTGAGGGAGGGATCTACACGGAAAATCCACCCCAAATGGTTCCCTTTAAAAATGGGGCCTTTCGATTATCCATAAAGAAACAAATTCCCATTATCCCTGTCACTATTTCATATAATCACATAATTTTGCCCGAAGGGCCAAAGCTTTTGCTATACTGGCATCCTGCAAAGCTCGTTTATCATAAGGAGATACTGCCTGGGCCTGAGGATACGGAAGAAACACTGAAGAAAAAGTGTTTTGATGTGATTCAAAATCAGCTCAGATTAGACCAAGCCAATGAAAATCGATAAAGAAACCATAAAGAAAATAGCTCACCTTGCCAGGCTGGAATTTGATGAAAAGGGTGTAGAAAAAATGTCAAAAGACATGACTCAGATTCTGGATTGGGTGGAACAGCTCGAAGAAGTGGACACCACGGATGTGGAGCCTTTAACGACGATGTCTGAAGAGGTGAATGTTTTCAGAAAAGATGAGGTGGCCGATCAAATCACCCGAGATGAAGCCTTAAAAAATGCTCCCAAAACTGATGGAGAATATTTCCGGGTTCCAAAGGTTCTCGAGTAATGCTTAAGAAACTGGGTAATTCATTTGGAAACGGGGAATCCGTATTTCTATTATTTTTCTTAATCGGAGGGCTGCTCGCTTTCCTTTACACCTTCCTGTTTTCGAGTGCAGAATACGCCGTTTTCAGCCCCTATCTGTTTACAGATACCATAGCAGTGCCTTTCGCTACTTTAGATCTCAGCGGACTTGAAATACCCATTGAAGTAGACAACTTTCTGATTTTTCAGGAATTCAAAGCTCTACCCCCGCTAAAAAGAGTATTTGAATCCCAGGCATTCGGAATCCTCTTAAGCCTGATCGCTATTACGGGGTTTTCCTATTTCATTTCATTGCAAAGGCTATACTTCGTAGCAGGCGGAGCTCTCTGGATCATCCTCACCACGCTGGGTAATTTTAATGGACTCAACATAGGAGGACCCAGTTCAAATTTTGCACTGATCATTCTGCTCTCCGGAACCATTCTTCCGATGATCGGAATCTACATTTGGAAGCCTATGCTTGCTTTTTGGAAGCGATGGCTGATAATTGCCCTGGGATTCATTTTAGCTTGGATTACCCTGACCCTGCTCAGTCCGGTACCCAATCCCGAACTATTCCTTTCCCAGCATTTATTAGTCCCTGCCATAGGATTCTCTCTAATGTGGCTTTTCTGGTCTGGACCAGCAGTAATGAACGGGGTTTATGTGCTTTTGGCCAAAGCCAATCAATCACTTGGACTTAAAATCTCTATCCAACTTGTTCTCATTGCCATAGTCTATCTGACTTTGCTTTTTAATTCTCTTCTCCAAATCACTGGAGATTCTACTCTTCCGATCCCGTCAATTAATCCACTCCTCGTGATTCCAATTATTGGTTTTTTTGGATGGATTGGGATAAAAAATAAGGTAGAGACAAACCCTGAAATTTCAGACTATCCAAATGTGGTCAAGGCACTTTACTTGCTGGGTTTATCTTTGGTCTTTTGGACCATTTGGAAAATCAATATGGCATCCAATGAACCCGCTGCCGAATTCATCAAACATGTGACTCTATATAGTCAAATAGCATTTTCGATCTTTTTCCTGGTTTACCTGTACAGCAATTTCTTATCAGTAATGGACAGCGGAAAAGCGGTAGAAAAGATAATTTATAAACCTTATTCTCTCCCCTTTTATCACGTTCGAATTGGTGGTCTGATTGGAATGATGGTGCTAATCATTTATGCGGATGGAATTATCGGTGTTCAGGTGAACTCACTTTCGAATAATATTCTAGGAGATTACTATTATGAGTCGGACCAAAAGCTAGAAGCAAGTATTCTTTATGAAAACAGTTGGTTTCGCTACCGAAGAAATGATAAGGCCAAACAAGCCACCGCACAAATCCTTTTTGAATTAAATCAACCCACTCTAGCCAAAAGACATCTTGAAGAAAGCTTTGCAGAAAACCCTCAAGTAGACAATATCTTACTTTTGGCAGATCGCTTGCACCTCGAGAATAAACCACTGGAGGCTGTTTACTATTTGGAAAATGGTCTGGCCTATTTTCCAAACAGTTCCAAAATCGCTAATTCTCTTGCTCTTTTCTACACGAAAATTGGCCGCAGTGAAGAAGCCATCGCTATTCTCCAGGACTTCGATGATGAAGTTTCCTTTTCAAATTTAATGAGTCTGAAGGCTAAGGCAGGGGAATTGGATTTAGAAGATTGGGAAAACGCTAAAGCCCTGATCCATCAGATCAATTCCATCCCTTACCAGCGTCTTAAGGGAGGCAATCTGGATAGCAATACAGCTGATGAATTGGCTTTACTTGCCGAAGACACAAACAACCCCATAATTATTCAATCGGCCCTGCGAAATATCTTTTCACAGAAAACCTCTTCTGAAATCGAGAAGGACATAAAGCTTTTAGACTCCTTAACCCGTAACCCAGGTTACCAAGATTACATTTTGGATCTGCAGGAAACCGCTTCTATCAGAAGTCTGGGAGCCCAGAGAGTAGCAGAAAGTGTAAAAAACCTCAAAGGCTTGGCTTTCAGAAATTCAGGTGATGCCGCCTATTATTTGCAGCTTTCAGCCGATATCCTTGCTTATCAATTAGATTTCGAAAAAGCAGCGATTGATCTACTTGAGGCTATTGGAAAAGGGTTTCAAAATATTCAGCCCTATCATCTTGATATTCTGAAGCTGGCTGAGGAAGAAGCCGAGGCAGAAAAACTGGCTTTAGAGTATGGATTAAATACCAAGGACACTTTAAACGCGGAGCTTCTGATCTGGAAAAATTTCCATGAATTGACACCCTCTAAAGCTTTCGACCGATGGGAGAATATCGAAGCCAAAGCACTCAAATCGGATTTTGGTCAGAGAGTCCTGATGCATAAATCGCATGGGCTTTCGGATGCTCAGGTTTCGAGAATAGGAAATCAGATTCTGGAGAGTTCAGGTCCAAATGATTTTCTCAGGGAATTCATCTCCAATCCCGATTTCAGTAATCAAGATCAGTTAATTTTGTTTATGAGTTGGCTGGAGATGGGTGAAGAGTTATCTGCCAATCCCTACTTGACTCCACTCATCTTTGCGGCAGCAGACCGGGTTCCTGATTCCTTGGAGCGTTATAATCTATTAAACAGTGCGAGTGAATTCAACAAGGACCCTGTCCTGTGGGCTGCCAAAGCAGATGCTGCCCGTAAGGTGGGTTTACCGAACTACGCCACTGCTACTCTGGAAGAAATGAAGGAGTGGGTCAGTGAAACAGACCTTATCAGACTGCAATCCATCAACTTCTAACAACCTTTCACGTATTTTCGAAAAGGGAAAACCACAAATTCAGGCTAATGCCTTATCTTGAGGAAAATTTGCTAAACCAATGACGAAAATTATTGAAACCCACGAAATCAATAAGACCTACAAAATGGGAGCTGAAATTATTCAGGCCCTAAAGTCGATCAGCATCACTGTAGAAAAGGGCGAATATGTAGCCTTTATGGGACCTTCGGGATCCGGAAAATCTACCTTGATGAATATTATTGGATGTCTTGATACCCCGACTGCCGGAACTTACATTTTGAATAATAAAGATGTAAGTGACATGACAGAGAATGAACTTGCGGACATTCGTAATCGTGAAATTGGTTTCGTTTTTCAGACATTTAATCTTTTACCGAGAGCGTCCTGTCTGGACAATGTGGCTCTTCCTTTGGTGTATGCAGGTCTAAGCAAATCTGATCGTGAAGAACGTGCGCATCAGGCCCTGGTAAATGTAGGATTGGGAGATAGGACAAAGCATAGACCAAATGAACTTTCAGGTGGACAGCGTCAACGTGTAGCCATAGCAAGAGCTTTGGTAAATGACCCAAGTATTATTCTAGCTGATGAGCCTACCGGAAACCTGGATTCCAAAACTTCCTATGATATCATGGAGCTATTTCATGAATTGCACTCCAAGGGAAATACCATCATTATGGTAACGCACGAGGACGATATTGCACATTATGCCCACAGGATTATTAGGCTAAGAGATGGATTAGTGGAATCTGATGTCCATAATCCAAACCCAACCCGTGCAGCTGAGGTTACAGCTTAAATCAATTCTTTTTTCAGAGTAAAATGTTGCTTTGCCAGCGGCAAATACACAAATGAAAGTATATACCAAAACAGGAGATAAAGGTCAAACAGCCCTGCTGGGAGGTTCAAGAGTTCCAAAGTCTGATGTCCGAATAGAGGCTTATGGCACGGTGGATGAACTGAATTCCTATATCGGGCTTTTGAGAGATCAGGAGGTAAATGAAAATAGAAAAGAGATCCTGAAGGAAATTCAGGATAGACTGTTTACCATTGGTTCGGATCTGGCGACTGTCCCTGGAAAAGATAAGGTGAAAAAGCCAGATCTGGAGGAAAGAGATATCCTATTATTGGAAAAAGGGATAGACCATATGGAGGAAGAACTTCCCCCATTGACCGCATTTATTCTACCTGGCGGTCATCAGTCTGTGTCTTTTGCTCATATCGCAAGAACGGTTTGTAGAAGAGCGGAAAGAACAGTGGTGAGATTACATGAAGAAGAATACGTTTCAGATTTAGTCATTAAATACCTAAACAGGCTATCAGATTATCTATTTGTACTAGGCAGAAAAATGGCCCAAGAACTTCAAGTAGATGAAGTCACCTGGCAACCAAGAATTAAGTAAATTTGCCCACTGGCAATGAATGAGTAGAGTTATGAAGACGACATTGACTTTCCCGATACACAAAACCAAAAATTCAAAACTTCCTGAAACCGATTTTTCCAATCTGGTTTTCGGAAGGACTATCAGCGATCACATGTTTGTGGCGGATTATAAAAATGGGGAGTGGACCGACCTGAGCGTTGAGGAGTATAAGCCTCTTGAGTTAAACCCTGCAAATGCTACCCTGCATTATGGCCAGTCCATCTTTGAGGGGATGAAAGCCTATCGTACTTCAGATGGGAAAATCTCGGTATTTCGTGGAGATGCAAACTGGGCAAGATTAAATGAATCTGCCGAAAGAATGTGCATGCCTACTCTTCCAGAAGAGATATTTATGGAAGGTCTGATGCAATTGCTGGAATTGGATAGAGACTGGGTTCCTACTGCAAATGGCGCCTCCCTTTATGTTCGTCCATTTATGTTTGCAACGGATGACTACATCGGAGTGAAACCCTCTGAAACCTACAAATTCATGATTTTTACTTGCCCCGTTGGGATGTATTATTCCAAACCGGTAAGCGTGAAAGTGGAGACAAAATTTACACGTGCCACTGAAGGTGGAACCGGATATGCTAAAACTGCGGGTAACTATGCAGCGAGCCTCTACCCTGCCCTGCAGGCCCAAAAAGCAGGTTACGATCAATTGCTTTGGACTGATGGAAAGAACCATAGCCAAATCGAAGAGAGCGGAACCATGAACGTCATGTTCAAAATCAATGGTAAACTCATCACTGCTCCTACCCATACAGGAACTATTCTTAAAGGAATTACCCGAGACTCCGTAATTCAGCTTGCCAAAGATTGGGGAGAGCCATTGGAAGAGCGATTTTTAGGCATCAAAGAACTGGAGGAAGCTTTAAAATCAGGTGATTTGGAAGAAGCCTTTGGAACGGGAACTGCGGCCACTATCGCCCATATTGAGCGCATTCATGTTAATGGCACAGATTATTACCTTCCGGAAAAAGGAAGCGATGCCTTTTCAAATCGGGTTTTGCGAGAGCTGGACGGAATCAAGTATGGAGAGCTTCCTGATCCACATGGCTGGATTATTAAAATATAGTTTTTCGCTTTGCAAAGCCAATTGATCATACTTACCGAATGAAGAAAATCCTCACCCTGCTATTATTTTTCTTCATTGGTTTCCATGGCTTTGCCCAAAGCAATGACTTCTTACTTCTTAAACGAGGATCCAATCAAAAATCTCAAATTCGATATTACGTCGGGGAGGAAATCACCTACAAAAGCAAAAAGATAGGATTTTTTGTCACGGATGTGATCACGGGGTTTGAAGATGACTTTATCTATCTGCGGGAAAATATCATCAGTCCGGAAGACATTCTGGAGATTGATATTCGAAGAAAGGATAAAAGGAATGGTAGACTTACCGCTCTAAACAGCCTGGTGCTTGGCGCTGGCGTCATTTTGATCTCTGTAGAAGTAATCAATAGTTTGTACCAAACAGGCTCTGTGGATGTGGATGATGGTGTAGGACTCACCTCGGCTATTCTGGTAGGAACAGGCCTTGCCATGCTACCCCTCAGGTATAAAACTTTTAAGCTCAAAGGAAATAATAGAATTCAGATCGTTTTAATGCGAATGGATTAGCGAAAAGTGTAGCATTATCGGTTTTTTTTGGCAATTTTTGCCTCTCAATTTTCAACCAAAAAATCATGACTTCGGACCAACTGAAAGACTTGAAAGCTCGCACCTCGGCTTTAAGGAGGTATCTTTGACTACGATAAGAAGAAAGCAGAAATAGAAGACCTGGAGGCTGTATCTGCGCAGCCGGATTTCTGGAACAACCCTGAGGAAGCTGAAAAAACCATGAAGCAGATTCAGCTAAGAAAAGGATGGACCAAATCCTTTGAAGATGTAGACCAGATCGTCCAGGATCTAGAAGTACTCAGTGAATTTTTCGCACTCGGTGAGGTCGAAGAATCTGAAATCACAGCCGAGTACCAAAAGGCAGAAGCGGCAGTGGAGGATTTAGAACTCCAGAAAATGCTGTCTGCTGAAGAAGATCAGCTGAATGCAGTAATCGAAATCAATCCCGGAGCAGGAGGTACAGAGAGTAACGACTGGGCCTCTATCCTCATGAGAATGTACATCATGTGGGGAGAGAAAAACGGATACAAGGTTCGGGAAGTGGATGTTCAGCCGGGAGATGTGGCAGGAATTAAATCCTGTACGCTGGAATTCGATGGACCTCTTGCCTATGGCTACCTAAAATCCGAAACAGGCGTACATCGCTTGGTGAGGATTTCTCCGTTCGATTCCGGGGGAAGAAGACATACCTCCTTTGCATCGGTCTATGCTTATCCTCAGGTGGACGATTCTATAGAAATCGAAATCAACCCTGCGGATGTGGAGCTTCAGACTTCAAGATCCGGAGGTGCCGGTGGACAGAATGTAAACAAGGTGGAGACCAAAGTCCAGCTGACCCATAAACCCACTGGAATCGTGGTGGTCTGTCAGGTGGAGCGTTCTCAGCTTGCCAACCGGGAGCGGGCGATGCAGATGCTAAAATCCCGACTTTATCAGATGGAAATCGAGAAGCGAAATGCCGAGATCGATAAGATCGAGTCTTCCAAGCTTAGAGTAGACTTCGGTTCGCAGATCAGAAATTATGTTTTGCATCCCTATAAACTGGTAAAAGACAATAGAACCAATTACGAAACCTCAGATACCCAAGCGGTACTGGATGGAGGGTTAAATGAATTTATGAAAGCCTACCTCCTCGCCCAGAGCGAAGAGGAAGCGAATAAAGAGTAATTAATGGCCGGTTTTTCCGGCCATTTTCTTTATCTGATAGTTCAAGCTGAGAAGGAATCACCTTTACAAATGGGTGAAGGCCTGAACGCTTTGCTCAAATTAATTTTTTAACCGAACTTATAGGAGTTCCTAATAGCCTTCCAAATACGTGGGCTAACGGGAACTTTCAGTATTTATATGAAATATAAACGCCACTGAGTGGCTGATAGCCTACGTTGGGCACAATGTGAATAAAACTTCTCAACCCCTATTTGATATTCCATGTTTTTGGACGTAATTTGTCCAAATGAAAATGTCTCAAAACATGGTATCAACTTTTGGAGAGTATATAAAGCAACGAAGAAATGAACTCGGCTACCCTTTAAGAAAGGTAGCCTCTCATTTAGACATTGACACTTCCACTTTGGGAAAAATTGAAAGAGAAGAAAGACAGTTATCTAGTCACTTAGTTTCACCACTTGCCGAAATTCTAGAAACTGAATCAAAAGAACTCTATAACCATTACTACTCTTCAAAGCTCATAGAGGAGCTAAAGGATTATGAAAATTATAAAGATGTTCTGAGCATTGTAAATGAGCAACTTGAAGAATACATATCAAGACAAGTACAACTTTCATTTTCTGAAAAATGGACTGAAAAACGATTTTCAAATCCAAATGCTACATTAAGAATTGCAACACTATTTTCAGGAATTGGAGCAATTGAATATGCATTCAAACGATTGAACATAAACACTGAAATCGTATTCGCAAGTGACATTGATCGATTTGTAAAAGAAAGTTATTTCGCCAACTACGACATTGATGAATCACGATGGTATTCGGACGTTCATGATGTAAAAGGAAAAAAATACAAAGGCAAAATTGACTTGTTAGTTGGTGGCAGCCCATGCCAATCATTTTCAATGGTTGGTAAAAGAAAAGGGCTTAATGATACTCGCGGGACACTGTTTTATGAGTTTGCTAGAATCGTCAAAGAAAGTCAGCCAAAAGTTTTCATATTCGAGAATGTTAAAGGTCTTATCAATCACGACAAGGGCAACACTTTTGACACAATTAAAGCAACGTTTGATGAACTTGGATACTCTTACCATTACCAGGTCTTAAATGCCAAAAACTATGGTATGCCACAGCACCGCGAACGAATTTTTGTAATCGGTTTCAAAAACAAAACCATAGACTTTGAATTTCCAGATCCAATTAATCTTGAACATAAAATGCAAGATTTCTTGGAAGACTTCACGGATTCTAAATACTATCTCAAAGAAAAGGGAGTCAAATTTGTGACTAGTTCTAAGAATCGACAAAAGCGTTACACACAGATAAATGGTGAGATTGCACTTTGCCAAAAAGCCAATCAACAGTTTAACTGGCATGGAGATTTTGTTTTTGAAAATTCGCAAGAACAGGAATTTGATGAATTCATTTTTGACGTTAACCAAGTTGAAGAGAAATACTATTTATCAGATAAGGTTAGAGATTATGTACTTGCTTCAGGAACCAAAAATTTCAAGACCACAATTAAAACGGACTTAGAAGTTGCTAGACCACTTTTGCAGTCAATGCATAAAATGCATAGAGCTGGTGTTGACAATTACGTAACCCATAACAAGGGAAGAATCAGAAAACTTACTCCAAAAGAATGCCTTCGTTTAATGGGGTTCCGTGATGATTTTAAACAAGTTGTGAGTGATACTCAAATGTATCGTCAAGCAGGAAACAGTATTGTCGTTGATGTTTTGATTGCAATTCTCAAACAAATGGACATAACAAAATTTGCAGAATAATGGAGTATACAATTGGTGGTAAGGTTTTTAGCGTCATTGATGCTTTAGAGAGAATACCTACGAAAGATTCGTTCACAGACAGGACCAATAAAATTGGTGGAGGAGCTGGTGCGTGGGAATGGCATATAGGAAGCAAACGAGATACTGATCGTCACAATTTTTTTGGTGGTGATGGTTTTAATGCTCGGTGCTTTTTAGCTAAACGTGACCTTATATGGTTGATGAACGAAATGCAATCAGAATATTATAATCCAACTCATGAATATAGGTCTAGGGATGATTTCAGGAACATTTGGCGTGAAAGGATGAATGAAATTCAAGGGCTAGATGAGAACGTATTCTTTGCATTACGAGAACATGATGGACGAGATCCAAATGATATGCGTCTTTATGCAAAGAGACCTGGGCAAGATGCTGAAGGTGATGCCATTTATGGACTTTTGAGAAAAGTAGCATTGCCTGAAACTACTTTTACTTCCATATTAAAATTAAGAGCAGAAGACGGAGAAGAGCTTTTCTATTTTAAGGTTTTTCCAGAGCATATTGAAACTAGAACTGTCTTAGAAGAAGTAGAAGAAATAGAGCAGCAAATTCGTGATTCTGAAGAAATACCCGAAACCGAAAGAACTCAAATAATTAAATCTAGGGTAGGTCAAGGCCTATTCCGTTCAAACCTCATTCTAGATTGTGGTTACTGCCCGCTGACTGGTGTAGATGACAGTCGCCTTTTAATCGCTAGTCATATAAAACCGTGGCGTGATTCGAATAATATAGAACGACTTGACCCAAAGAACGGCTTACTATTAACCCCGACTTTTGACAGGCTTTTTGATAATGGATTTATTTCCTTTAATGACAATAAAACTCTGATAGTTTCTCCCTGGTTGTCCAATGCCAATAGTAATAGACTAGCAATAGAATCAGGAATGATGGTCGATAATCTTCCAATAACGGGAAGGGAAGAATTCATGGCTTTTCACAGAGCAGAAATTTTCAAAAATTAAAACACTGTGCCCAACATAACCTATACGCAATACCCTTCGGGATACTGCGCATAGCCAGACCGTTCAAGCCCTAAACCTTCGCCAATTTCTTTAGCTCATCAAATACCTTGTTGTAAACGACTTTTATAAAGTCCT
>CAKZRQ010000025.1 GCA_937146645.1 uncultured Cyclobacteriaceae bacterium | reverse complement strand
TTCGCCACACGCAGAGGAAAGACGGACTGGATTCCAGACTTCTGGTATCAGAAAAGTGAAAAGTATCAGCATTTAGCGAAAGCCAAAGCAGATAAACAAACAGAAACAAGTGAGTAGATTATCCACATTTATCAATTCTCAGTCCTCCGGTGGAGGTTCACAGGGAAGCACTGCATCAGTGCAGATAGAAGGTCTGGATGATCTGATTCACCAGATCCGAACCCTACCGGAAAAGACCACCAGGCGAACGCTCCTGAAGATCATCAGAAGAGTGACCAAGCCTGTGGTGAATGCTGCCAGACATGAAGTGGCTCAGATACAGGAAAAGGCTTTCTCTGAAGGAAGACATCCTACAGGAAATCTTTATGAGTCCATCGGTAACATCACCGGAAAGTCTCAGGAGTATCCTAATATTCAGGTGGGTGCCAGAGTGAAAAGAAGGTATAAAGGTTTTCATGCTCACCTTCTGCATGATGGAACCGGAAAGCGAATGACCAAGCGAGGATATAACCGTGGAGCGATCACACGACCCATTCCATTCATGCAGCGAGCATTTGACAAAACGCATGCTCAGGTCAGACCTCACTTTGAGAATGAGGTAGCAAAAGAAGTCAAACGAATAGTAAAGAAAAATATTAAACCTACAGTCTGATGGCACTGGCAAATATTAATCTGAAGTTTGGCATCAACATGGAGTCCTTTCGGTCTTCCATGCAGAAGGCTGAACGCTCCCTGAAGAAGTTTGGAAAGAACATGGAGAGAGTAGGAAAGCGACTCTCCATAGGAGTCACGCTCCCTATTGCTGCCATCGGTGCAGCATCCCTACAGGCTGCTTCAGATGCCGAGGAAACAGAGTCTAAGTTCAACACGGTCTTTCGGAATATCCAGGCGGATGCTCAGAAGTCCATGAAGATTCTCAGGAATGAGTATGGACTATCCAGCCGAGCATCACAGCAGCTTCTGGCAGATACCGGAGACCTTCTCACAGGCTTTGGCTTCTCACAGGAAGCAGCACTCACCATGTCCGAGGAAGTAAATAAGCTGGCCGTGGATCTGGCATCCTTTACGAATTTCTCAGGAGGTGCAGAGGGAGCATCTAAGGCTCTGACATCCGCACTGCTTGGCGAACGAGAAGCAGCCAAATCTCTGGGAATAGCCATCACAGAAAACGAGGTGAAAAAACAAATGGCCACTAATGCAGCAAAAGGTCTCACCTTCGAATCGGAACGAATGGCCAAGGCTCAGGCCACGCTGGATATTGCCTTACGGCAAAGCGCAAATGCGATCGGTGATTATGCCAGAACTCAGGAAAGCTTCGCAAATCAAAGCAGACTCATGAGGGCAAGGTTAGAGGATATAGGTGTAGAACTTGGAAAAGTATTTTTACCATTAGCTACTAAAGTAGTGGCTGCATTGACCAAAATGGTAAACTGGTTTTCCAATCTTGATGATTCCACTAAGAAGGTGATTGTGGTAGTTGCTGGTATTGTAGCTGCGATAGGTCCACTTCTAACTACTATTGGATTTCTTACCGCCAACATTCTCCCCGCCATGAAAGCTGGGTTTGCTGCCGTTTCCTTAGTCATGTCTCCCATAGCTTTAAAAATTGCAGCGATTGTTGCAGTGGTAGGTGGTCTGGTTTTAGTAGGAAAAGCTGTCATAGATTCCTGGGATACGGTTAAGGAGTTTTTCAGTCAAATGTGGGATAAGGTTAAATTGATGTTTATCAATGGTGTAGCCTCTCTGCTCAAAGCTTTTAATAAGTTCACCAAAATAGTGGGGATAGATTTCTCTAATACTATCCATAAGCTTGAATCAAACGCTAAAGGCATCAGAGATTCCCTTGATGCAAAGCCAGTGGTGACATTCGGTGATACGATGTCAGAGATAGGAAAAAACATCATGAATACTTTTGATTCTGTTAAGGAATCAGTGATGGGTGCTTCTGGAGCAGTGGAAGATTTAAATACAACTACCACTAATGCAAATGGAAATATTGGTGGAGGTGCAAATAAAATAACCCATGCGATAGATAATGGAATAGCTTCACCATCCAGACCAGGCTTAGATTTTGGGATTGACATAAAAGGAAAAGTTAAAGGTATCTCTGATCGAATAAGGGAGTCCACACCTATGCTTCTCGGTGCTGCTCAAGACATGACATGGGCATTTAGCAATATAATTCATCAAGGTTTCACGGATGCTTTCACAGGAATGGGTGAGGCGATTGGTAGTTCTCTGGCTAATGGTACTAATATGCTTCAGGCTTTAGGATCTGTACTTCTAAGTACCATAGGAAACATGGCAACTCAGCTGGGTAAGGCTGCAATTGCTATAGGTGTAGGTATGAAGTCAATAAAATTAGCTTTTAAGAACCCTTTTACTGCCATAGCTGCTGGTGTAGCATTAGTTGCTTTAGGCTCTTTTATTAGTAATAAGGTTTCTAAAATGACATCTGGTGGTAGTGGAGGCGGTTCTGGAGGCGGTGATTTAGCACCACCCACAACAGTGCCAGCCAGAGCAATGGGAGGAGCGGTGCAGATGGGTCAGCCCTATCTGGTAGGCGAACGAGGACCGGAACTCTTCACACCTTCAGGCTTTGGCAGCATCACCAATGCCAGACAGACTGCTGCTATGGGTATGATGAAAGAAATTAAAGTGGTGGTAGAAGGAATGCTCTCAGGCCGTGACATCTATCTGGCCGGAGAGGAATACGTGAGAGTAAATGGTAGAACTACGTAATATTTTTGCTGGTTAATTGTTTGTTATAAAAGCCCTGAGAAATTCCCAGGGCTTTTTTATTGTTAAGTTAAGCGGCGTTCAGCATTTCCATGATGGAAATATAAGATTCACGAGTCATCACCAGATGATCCTTGAATTCTATCTCCATCAGATTACAGGCAGCAGCAATCTTATACGAAATCAGCACATCCGAATCTGATATCTTCAAGGATCCGGATGGATGGTTATGAGCAATGATGATCGAGGATGCAAACGATTTCACAGCTAACGCAATTAAAATCTTCACATCCACCAGACAGGCATTTAAGGTGCCACAGTGGAG
>CAKZRQ010000024.1 GCA_937146645.1 uncultured Cyclobacteriaceae bacterium | reverse complement strand
TTGATGGCTTTCTGTTTTTTGCGCTTGGCAAAAACATTAAATCCAAGCAGGGCTATTTCTTCCATTAGCTCGAATTCATCCATTCCCTTCTGCTGAAGTTTACTGATCTGCTTCAGTACCTCATATCCCAAAAGCATGGACTTAGGTCCATCTGATGTTTTGATTTCTTTAATCATGGTTTTTACTGGTTAGGTGTTCATGTAAAAGCCCCTCCTGAGAGAGGCTTTTGACTTAGGCTATGACTGTGGCTGTGATTTCTCCGGTGAATTGGAGATTATAGGAGATGGTTCTCACATCGTTCTGTGGATCTCCTATGCTTATTCCTGAGATCAGGGCATTTCCAGTGATCTCTACATCACCAGGCACCTCTGAGGAGATGATGGTGCTTTGTGCTGTTCCAGCTTTGGCAGCATCGATCAGACCTTTCACAGTCGTTCCATCTGACTGGTTTAGCTTTGCCTCCACTGAGAAGGTTCCACCGTACTCTCCAGTTTCATAGGTCTTGGCTTTAGCTGTAGAAGCTTTTACCGTAGTTTCAATCATGTCGAAAGCAAAGTCCACTGAATTGGAAACTTCACCCACAACAGCAGTCTCTGAGGAAGCTGCTCCCAGCTTAGTCAGGACATTGGTTCCGTTCATGCTCATGGTTTTATTCGTTTATGGTTTTAGGTTTTGATTCTTTAATTTCTTTGGCCACACCAAGCTTGACCCATTTATCTCCAAATTCTTTGGGAGCCTTGATCTTTTCTTCTGGCTTATATCTTTTCCCAGTGTCCAGACTTCTGAAGTCCATGATGCACTGATAGGTATGTAGTTTCTTTTTCATCTTATGGTGTGCTTATCACTAAATATTCACTCACTCCGGTGTAGCTTTCCCGATCTGACTCCCAGGCATCATTAAAGTCCTGGAATACTATATCAGAGATGCTATTCCCAGCGATGGTTCCTGACTGCTTATCCAGTGCTGCTCTCACCTCTCTGGTGATGGAGTGCATGGTGTCATAGTCTTTTGCATAGACATCCACCAGGACAGTCACCCAATCCTCAGCACTGGCATTTACCTTAGTTTCCTCCGGTTGGGTTTTCGATATCCCATACACCAGAAAGGGTTCCTCCACTGCTTGCGGAGCCTGAACCGGATAGATTTTGGTTCCTACCAAAGCAGTCAAAGCAGCATGACCTGAAAGGAGACTATAGATGCTATTTCCTATCATGTGGCCAAAGTAATTTCATTATCCTTCTGCTCACATTCTACCAGAAGCCATCGCCTCCGGTCCTGTGGCATGATCTTGATGATGTCATAGTAGAT
>CAKZRQ010000023.1 GCA_937146645.1 uncultured Cyclobacteriaceae bacterium | reverse complement strand
AAATTGATGATAATCGGGATAGAACCGAGTATATCTATCACCGAAAACAGGATAAGCGACACCGATAAAATTTCCTTCAGATCAAACATGCCGCAAAAGTAGATATTTCTTTTACGAAAGCTAGTGCTTGATCAAAAAGTCGATTAAGCTATTGATCTCTTCATCCGTAATGGCAGGAAAATTCGCAATTCGAAAAGAGGTAGGCTTTAATGGTCCATAGCCATTACCAAGCTGAAATCCTTGATCCATGGCCTCAGATTTGACCTTTGTAATTGTCTCTTCCAATCCTGTCACTCCCAGAACCGTGGTACTTCGAGTAGCTGCGTTATCCACCAGAAGTCTGAGCGATTTACTTCCTACTATACAATCCTCAAGCTTCTTCATTCTGTTTCGAAGGCTTGAATCCACATGCTGGATTTCAGGTAAATCTTTCAGAACTCGATTTAGAAGATAGATTCCCAAAACGTTTGGAGTATAATGAGTCTGAAATCCCGCAGCATTTTTAAGCATAAAGCTAAGGCTATTGTATCTACCCGACTCCCCTTTGTCCTCAGCTTTGGCGATAGCCCTTGGGGATAGAATCAAAATACCTAGTCCTGCAGGCAGTCCAAAACACTTTTGAACCGATGAATACCAAATATCCGCAAGCTCAAAATTGAGCTCAATCCCTGCCATTGAAGAAGTGGTATCCACGGCAATCAATTTCTCAGGATACTTATCTCTAATCTCCTCAAGCTTTTCCATGGCCACCTGAGAAGCATTGGAAGTTTCATTTTGAGTGATGGCTATCAAATCAAAATCTTCGGAGATATCCAATCCCGGAACATCGATCTCCTCATGGGCCTGAATCTTCAATTCTTCACTTTCCGGAATAATATGTCTGGCAAACTTTATCCACTTTGCTCCAAAGGAGCCAGAATAGATATGATAGCTGGCTGATTCGATGATCGATTGGGAAATAATCTCCCAGTTCTCCGTAGCCGAGGAGGTAAAAAGCAACTTATAATCCTGAGGCATGTGAAGCTTTTCTTTCATCAGGCTTTCTGTCTCCTGATAAAGCCTCATAAACCGATCACTGCGATGGTTCGCACTCATGATCCCCTGCTCGTAGCCTTCCTGGAGATATTTAGGAACAGATTCATAAACCTTTGAAGGTCCTGCGGCAAATGTCAACATGGGAAATAGATTTAAAGAAAATACTGGATTCCAAGGTCATACCCTTTGAGGCCTAAGCCGGAAATCATTCCTACGCACTCCTTGGAAATGACACTCTTATGTCTGAATTCTTCTCGCTTGTAAATATTCGAAATATGAACCTCCATCACGGAGGTTTCTACACAGGCAATGGCATCTGAAATAGCAACCGACGTGTGAGTATATCCACCTGCATTTAACAGAATCGCATCAAAGGAAAATCCTACCTCATGGATCTTATCAATCAATTCACCTTCGATGTTGCTTTGGAAATAGTGAAGCTCAACCTGAGGAAAAGTCTCTTTTAAGCTCTCAAAATAGTCTTCAAAGCTAGTGCTTCCATATACCTCCGGTTCCCGAGTTCCCAGAAGATTTAGGTTTGGTCCGTTGATAATTTGAATTTTCAAAATAGGATTGGTTCGATTACTGCTCTAAAGTTAAAAGATTCCTTTTGGTTAGAATAAATCATTTAAGATTTGAAGTTCACAAAAGCTGAATCTAGTTTCGAAAGCCGAACAATGGAAATGAATAAATCCTGGGAAAACTACATCAAGCGATTCCGACACTACCTGAAGCTGGAGAGATCACTTAGCGAAAATTCCATCCTCGCCTATACCCGTGATGTCAATAAACTTGCTAGCTACGCAGGTCAAAATTTTCCGGATATAAGTCCATTAAAGCTGGAGTTAGAACATTTAAGGCGATTCGTTAATGAGCTGGGAAGCATTGGAGTTTCCGATTACACTCAGGCCCGCGTGATTTCAGGAATCAAGGCCTTCTACAAATACCTAATGTATGAAGATGAGATTACCGAGGATCCTGCTCAACTTTTGGAGGCGCCTAAACTAGGAAGGAAACTTCCAGATACACTGAGCTATCCAGAAATTGAGCAGCTTTTGGAAGCCATTCCCCTTGGCGAACCCGAAGGCCATAGGAATCGAGCCATTTTAGAAATGCTCTACGGCTCTGGTCTTAGAGTTTCTGAACTAACAGAGCTCAAAAAAGGGCAGATTTTTGAAGATATAGGATTCCTTAGAGTGATTGGAAAGGGAAATAAAGAACGGCTAGTTCCAATCGGAAAGGATGCCATGAAGTATCTCAAGATTTACGAAGAGGAAATTCGGGTCCATCAAAAACCAGCAATAGGCCATGAGGAATATGTGTTCCTAAATAGACGAGGAAAGAAACTTACGCGAGTTATGATTTTCCTAATCATCAAAAAAACGGCGGAACAAGCAGGTATAAAGAAAAACATCAGTCCTCATACTTTTCGGCATTCCTTTGCCACGCATCTAATCGAAGGTGGAGCGGATCTTCGAGCCGTTCAGGAAATGCTTGGGCATGAAAGCATCACCACCACTGAAATTTATACTCATCTGGATCGAGATTATTTGAGACAGGTGCTTACAGAATTTCATCCCAGAAAGTGAGAGTAAGGGTAGTTTTCATAAATTTGCGAAACGCTAAAATCTGATTCGTGTACAAGTCTCTTCTCAAGCCTTTACTTTTCTTAAAAAAACCCGAGGATGCCCACTATTTCACATTTGACCTAACCAAATTCGGCTTCAATCTGCCATTGGTTAAGGATGTGGTGAAATCCAATTTTGAATTGGATGATCCTAAACTGGAGCGTAAAGTATTTGGACTGACTTTCAAAAATCCGGTCGGACTTGCTGCAGGGTTTGACAAAGATGCCAAGCTCATAGATGAGATGGCCATGCTTGGTTTTGGCTTCATTGAGATTGGGACTTTAACCCCAAAGCCTCAGGCCGGTAATCCCCAGCCAAGGCTATTCAGACTTCCTGAAGACGAAGCTCTGATTAATCGTATGGGTTTCAATAATGGTGGGGTTTCGGAGGCAGTACAAAGGCTTCGCAAAAGAAAGTCAGATGTGATCGTAGGCGGAAACATTGGAAAGAATAAGGTTACGCCAAATGAAAAGGCTATTGATGACTACCTTTTTTGTCTTGAAGAACTTCATCCCTGGGTAGATTACTTTGTGGTGAATGTGAGCTCGCCGAATACTCCAAATCTGCGCGACCTGCAGGAGAAGGAACCGTTGACGGCTTTGCTTACGGCAGTGAAGGAAGCTAATGATGCTAAGGAACATCCAAAGCCCATCCTACTAAAAATCGCTCCAGATCTTACCGATGGGCAACTTGATGACATTGTTGAAATCGTCTTGGATACTAAAATCGATGGGGTAATCGCAACCAATACAACTATCGACCGAAGTGAGCTAAAAACTGACCCGAATCAAGTGGAAGCAATGGGCGCCGGAGGCGTCAGCGGGAAGGTGCTTAAATCGCGTAGTACCGAGGTCATCAAATATCTTCACAAGAAATCTTTGGGTGCTTTCCCAATAGTTGGGGTCGGAGGGATTTCATCTCCGGAGGATGCAATAGAAAAATTAGAAGCAGGAGCTTCACTGGTTCAGGTGTACTCGGGCATGATTTATGAGGGACCTGGGTTAATCAAGCGAATTAAGAAAGGTCTATTGGCTTATTTTTCGAGCTAAACTATATTAGTTTAGCTAGAATTCTATCTTCCACCAGCTCTTGAACCACGTAAATGGCCGCAAACAAGCCCCGATCAAATACATTTAGAAAAAAAGGAGAAACGAAAAAAAGAACGAAGTCGAAAAAAGGCTCTTCAGGTTTCTCAATGCCGAAAATTGGTGGCTCTAAATTGGTTCTTACTCTTGGAGTAATCTTAATCTCTGTTTCCTTTTTCCTATTCATTGCTTTTCTAAGCTATCTTTTGAATGGTCCTGAAGACCAAAGCATAGTGATGAATGGAGACACTGAATCCATTCGAGAAGTGGCCCAAGAATCCAGCAACTGGCTAGGTTACCTTGGAGCTCAAGCAGGCCATCTTTTGATTTATCGATGGTTCGGTATTGCAGCATTTTTGATTCCACCTTTCTTCTTTATCCTGGGTGTCCGAATGGCATTCAAGACATCGATCATGTCTTTATCAAGATATGCCTCGTTTGCTCTTTTCTTCACCTTCTGGCTTGGGCTGCTTACCGGGTACATTGTGATTCTAGTCCAAGGTTATTCCTATTGGAGCTTCCTGTCCGGAGGTTTTGGCTATGAGCTGGCAAAGCTTTCAGCGGACTTTCTGAGCTGGGGAACATTCATTCTGCTTGGAGGTTCCTTGCTTATTTTCTCCATCTTTTTCTTTGATATCAATCAGCTGGAATGGTTTTCTAGCAAGACTTCAAATGAAGGAGACTCTTCAGAAGACGAAGTTCCAGATATGGAGCCGATCGAACCATTAGCCGGGGCTAACCCATTTGATGAAATAAATGAAAATGCTGAAACTGAGGAGGAAGAGGAAGCAGAAGACGATGGCTCACTATGGGAGATAAAGACTGAAGACAAGCCAGAACCGAAGAATCCAAAGAAGGAAATTGAGCTATCCGAAGTGAACCTTCTCGAAGAGATTCAGGAAAAAGAGGAAGAACCTGAAAAGGCTTTCTCCATCAATAAAACCCAGGAAGAAAAAACTGCTGAGGAAGTTGAAAATCTTGATGCCTATGATCCCACCTTGGATCTGGCCAAATACAAATACCCTACTCTTGACCTTTTAAATGAGTATGATCTTCAAAAAGTAACAGTAACTCGCCAGGAACTTGAAGAAAATAAAAACAAGATCGTTGAGACGCTGGAAAACTTTAAAATTGGTATCCAGGAAATCAAGGCAACCATTGGGCCGACGGTGACCCTTTATGAGATTGTGCCAGAACCAGGAGTCAAAATCTCAAAGATCAAGAACCTGGAAGACGATATCGCTTTGAGCTTAGCGGCCTTGGGAATTCGTATCATCGCACCTATCCCGGGAAAAGGAACAATCGGTATAGAGGTGCCAAATAAAAATCGAGAGCTCGTGCCTGCCAGAGCAGTTCTTGGCACAGAGAAATTTCTTAAATCTGATAAGGATTTGCCGATTGCCCTTGGCAAGACTATTTCCAATGAGGTTTTCGTATCCGACTTGGCAAAAATGCCTCACTTGCTCATGGCTGGAGCCACTGGTCAAGGTAAGTCTGTTGGCTTAAATATGATTTTGGCCTCTTTGATTTACAAGAAGCATCCAGCACAATTGAAATTTGTTCTGGTCGATCCGAAGAAGGTGGAACTTTCACTTTTCAATAAGATTGAAAGACACTTCCTTGCCAAACTTCCGGGTTCCGAGGAAGCCATTATCACAGATACGAAGAAGGTCATCTACACCCTGAATTCACTCTGTATCGAAATGGATAATCGATACAATCTTTTGAAAGATGCCGGTGCTAGAAACCTTAAAGAATACAATGCAAAGTTCATCGCCAGAAAGTTGAATCCAGACAAAGGACACAAGTACATGCCTTACATCGTCCTTGTGATCGATGAGCTTGCGGACTTGATGATGACGGCTGGAAAAGAAATCGAAGGTCCTATTGCCAGACTTGCCCAGCTTGCCCGAGCCATCGGAATTCACCTGGTAGTGGCTACCCAGCGACCATCGGTGAATGTAATTACGGGTATCATAAAAGCTAATTTCCCGGCAAGGCTTTCCTTCCGTGTTACCTCAAAAATTGACTCTAGAACCATCCTTGATGCCGGGGGTGCGGATCAGCTGATCGGAATGGGAGACATGCTTCTTTCCCAGGGTTCTGACATGACGAGACTGCAATGTGCTTTCCTTGATACGCCTGAAGTAGACGCAATCTGTGATTGGATCGGCGAGCAAAGAGGCTATTCAGATGCTTATCTGCTTCCTGAATACGAAGGTGAAGATTCGGATAGCGGAATCGGAGATGTTGACCTATCCGACAGAGACCCTCTTTTTGATGATGCTGCGAAGCTAATTGTTATGCATCAGCAGGGAAGTACCTCTTTAATCCAACGTAAACTCAAGCTTGGATATAACCGTGCTGGAAGGATTATTGACCAGCTTGAAGCGGCTGGAATCGTAGGTCCTTTCGAGGGTTCGAAAGCAAGGGAAGTCCTCATTCAGGATGATGCCAGTTTGGAACAGTTATTGAACAGCTTGTAAGGTCGGATTCATCCTCCACACGCGTTTCATGAAGAAGTTAATTCTACCCATTTTCCTGCTGTTTTTCAGCTTATTGTCGTTTCACTCCAAAGCTCAAAAAGATCCCCAAGCCAAAAAGGTTCTCGATGCCATGAGCGAAAGGTATCAAGCCATGAATGGCTTCAAAGCAGATTTCGATTTTACCTATCGTGATGCTGCAGGGACCAGTGATAAGCAAACGGGTGAAATTGCCGTAAAGGACGAGCAGTATAGGTTAAAACTGCCAGATCAGGAGATTTTTAATAATGGCAAAACTGTCTGGACTTTCATAGCAACAGACACTTACAAGGAGGTTACGGTGAATGATGTAACCCAGATGGAAGGAGAACTCACTCCATCCAATATTTATCGAATGTACGAGGAGGGCTTTGACTACAGGCTTAAAGCCGAAAAGCAATTCCAGGGTAAAACCGTTGAGGTAGTCGAGTTAATCGCTTTGCAGTCTGGAGCACCTTTCGAAAGAGTCAATCTCTTCATTAACAAATCCAGTAAGAATTTAATGGGTTGGGAAATGCATGATGGTCAGGGAACTGTCTTTGCATACACCTTCGTGAATTTGCAGGAAGGCCCAAGCTTTGAGAATAATTATTTCAGCTTCGATCCGAAGGATCATCCAGGAGTAGAAGTGATAGATCTCCGCTAGATCTGCTTCGCTATATCGTCCACTAAGTCTTCCATTTTATCCAAAGTCTCCTGAATCACAGGAAGGAAGGGGTCAAGAAGATCTACAAAAAATGGCGCAACTGGCTCGATATAAGGTAAGGCCTCACTTTTACGAGTCCATTGCTTTGGTAAATCCAGATCGAAAAGATTAGCCATATAAAGGAACAGACTTAGGAAAAAGGCGATTCTAACCGCTCCAAGCATTAATCCCGCTACCTTATCCAAAGATCCAAGGAATACTGTTTCCATGGTCTTCTTGAGTAGCCAGCCAACTCCATTTATTAAGAAGCTGACGAGGATAAAAATGACAAAAAATCCAACCAACGGATAGCCTATGTTCAAAGATTTGACATTATCAGCCAACCAATCCGCCATGGTATCCATAAAATAGAAAGCTAGAATGATGGCTATTACAAAGCCAAAAAGGCCTATGATACCCATGAGAAAGCCTTTTTTATAGCCCTCATAAGCACCAAGGCCTATTATGATTAAAATGACAATGTCTACGATTTCCAAATCATGCTGATAATAGTGCTTTGACTTTATCAGCAATGACCTTGCCATCCGCTCTTCCAGCTAATTGTTTGCTTGCAATTCCCATTACCTTGCCCATATCTTTCATTCCTTCGGCTCCAGTCTGTGCAATAATGGTAGAGACGGCTAGCTCAATTTCTTCTTCTGAGAGTGCTTTTGGAAGAAATTCCTGTATCACTTCTAGTTCGGCATTTTCTACAGCAAAAAGATCTTCCCGACCTTGCTCCTTATAAATCGCTGCAGAATCCTTTCTTTGCTTAGCCGCTTTGGTAAGAAGTTTCATTTCATCTCCCTCGGAGAGATCTCCAGCAGCCCCTCCCTTAGTTTCTTCCAATAAAATCAGTGATTTAACCGCTCGAAGTGCAGTTAAGCGTGTTTTATTTTTGGCGATCATCGCCGCCTTTATTTCACTATCAATCTTCTGCTTTAAACTCATTCGTTTTAAGTTTGTATTATACCCAAGTTTACTAATCAAAATTACCGTTTCTAATCGGATATGACGAAGCTTAGCGTAAATATTAATAAGATTGCCACCCTCAGAAATGCAAGAGGAGCAGATAACCCAAATGTAGTTCAAGTGGCCAAGGATTGTGAGCGTTTCGGAGCTCAAGGAATCACGGTGCATCCCAGGCCTGACGAGAGACATATCCGACATCAGGATGTGATTGATTTAGCTCCCATAGTAACCACGGAATTCAATATCGAAGGGTACCCAGACAGGAGATTTCTAGATTTGGTTAAAGCGGCAAAACCAACTCAAGCGACCCTTGTTCCAGATCCTCCGGAAGCCCTGACCTCAAGCACAGGTTGGGATACCATTACTCATCAGGAACTTCTAAAGGATGTGGTATCAGAGCTTCATGAAGAAGGAATCAGAGTATCGATTTTTATTAATCCTGAGATTGAGCTTTTCGAACCAGCTAAAACTACTGGAACAGATCGTGTGGAACTTTACACGGAACCTTATGCAGCAAATTATCATAAGGACAGAGAACAAGCCGTCAAACCATACGTTGAGGTATCGAACCTTGCTAAAGAACTTGGACTTGGAATAAATGCCGGTCATGATTTAGACCTCCATAACCTACAATTCTTAAAAGAGTCAATTCCATTTATGGATGAAGTGTCCATTGGTCATGCTCTAATCTGCGATGCCCTGTATTATGGCCTTGAGAATACTGTTCAGATGTATAGAAGGAAGTTGGATATTGAAGGAGTAACCGGTTGACCGTTGACTTAGAATTATCAACTATGAAATTGAATTATAAAAAAGCTGGAACAGGTCCTCCCTTGGTCATACTCCATGGACTTTTTGGCTCGGCTGATAATTGGTTTTCTATCGCAAGAGAACTGAAAGAAGACTTTACCCTTTATCTCGTAGATCAAAGAAATCATGGTGATTCGCCGCAATCAGATGAATGGAATTATCAGGTGATGGTGGAAGATCTTTATGAGCTGCTTGATACAATTGGAGAAGATAAGGTATACCTAATGGGCCACTCAATGGGTGGAAAAACCGCTATGAATTTCGCCTTAACCTATCCCGATAGAGTGGAAAAGCTGATCGTAGCGGACATCGCTCCACGATACTACCCAGTTCATCATCAACAAATTCTCGAAGGTTTAAACTCACTCAATCTAAGTGAAATTCCATCCAGAAAAGAAGCTGATGAAAAGCTGGGAGAGCACATTCCAGAATTAGGAACAAGACAATTCCTCTTAAAGAGTTTAGGTCGCGACTCAAATGGTTTTGTATGGAAAATAAATCTTCCTGTAATCACTGAAAACATCGAAGAAGTGGGTCAGAAATTAGAAAGTGATGAACAATATGAGGGGAAAACTCTTTTTCTAGCAGGGGCAAAATCGGATTACATTAAAGAGTCAGATTGTCAGGATATTTATTCTTTCTTCCCGGAATATGAACTTGTAAAAATCCCAAATGCCGGACATTGGCTTCATGCCGATCAACCTGCAGCAGTAATCCAGGAAATCAAAAGGTTCCTGCTATAAAAAAATCTAAATGGAGAAATCATACGACTATATCATCGCTGGATCCGGCTTGGCTGGATTAAGCTTATTGTATAGAATTCTCCGTGAAGATTCACTCAAAGGGAAGAAAATTCTTGTCGTAGACTCTGAAAAAAAGACCAAAAACGATAGGACCTGGTGCTACTGGGAAAAAGGTGAAGGGCTTTTTGAGCCAATCGTACATTTTTCTTGGGATACCCTCAGCTACTTTGCACCGAAGGTGAATCAAACCTTCAAAATGGATGAGTATAAGTATAAGATGATCCTGGGAGATCAGTTTTATTCTTTTGTTCTTGATTTTGCGAGCCAATTCTCAAATGTGACTTTTCTACAAAGCGAAATTAAAGCCATAGAAACCGAAGAAGGAAGAGCATTCTTAAAATCGAATGAAGGCGTTTTCGAGGCTGATTTCATTTTTAATTCTACTCCCATCTTCTATCCTGAAATTAACCCAGAAAATTCCCTTCTTCAGCATTTCATGGGTTGGAAGATTAGAACCCATAAAAAAACTTTCGATCCCTCAGAAGCAACACTGATGGATTTTACCCTGAAGCAGACTCATGGAACCACTTTCATGTATGTACTTCCCACCAGTGAAATGGAAGCCCTCGTGGAATACACCCTATTCACCGAGGAGGTCTTAGAAAAGGAGGAGTATAAAAGAGAGCTTACCGATTACATAGAGAATAAGCTGGATATTTCGGATTACGAAATTGTGCACGATGAATTCGGAGTTATCCCTATGTCTTTGGCAAAATTCAATCGGTCAGAGGACGAAGAAGGTCGCATCATAAACATTGGTACTGCTGGTGGTTTCACCAAAGCAAGTACGGGATACACCTTCTACTTTGTTCAAAAGCATCTGGAAAAAGTGGTGGAAAATCTATCAGTTGGAAAATCACCACTGGTAGAAAAAGGGTTCGAGGACAAAATGTATGATTGGTACGATCGAACGCTCCTCGACGTACTTTTGAAAAAGAAAATGGAGGGGAGAGATATTTTTACCAAGCTTTTTACCAAAGTGAAACCGGAATCTGTGATGGCCTTTTTAGCCAATGAGAGTTCTTCTCTTGAAGAATTTAAAATTCGGCATAGCCTGCCGCCATGGACTTTTGCCAGCTCTGGAATGAAGCAGCTTATTTCCAGATAAATGAAAAGAGCGGGGACTGCTGATCTTGCCCTTTTCGGTGGAAACATACCTCCATGGCTTTTTGATAGAATGAAAAAGCTGGCTTTACCCATGGTTGAGGCAATCATTCTTCAAAATGGAAAAGACGACTTTCTGGCGAGGATTTCTGACCCTTTTTGGTTCCAAAGCTTTGGAGCAGTAATCGGGATGGATTGGAATTCCTCAGGAGTTACTACTGCAGTTATGCGAGCTCTAAAGGATGTCATCAACCCTGCAAGCAAAGAACTAGGTCTGTATGTTTGCGGTGGAAAAGGAAAGGAATCCCTTAAAACGCCAAATGAGCTTTTGGACATTGGGTACAAAACTGGCTTGAATGGAACCGAATTAGCAAGAGCCAGCAAGCTTAGTGCAAAGGTGGACAACACCGCCCTTCAGGATGGCTTTAATCTTTATTTACACAGTTTTATTCTCAGTGATTCTGGAAAGTGGTCCGTCATTCAGCAAGGCATGCATACTAAAAATGGGAAAGCACGTCGATATCACTGGCATTCAGGTAACCTAACCTCGTTCACGAATGAGCCCCACGCTGCAATCTGCGGGATAAATGATGGAAAAATCATCAACCTCGTTGACAAGCAAGCACAGCCTGCTCAAAAAGGTATGCTAGAAATTTCAGCTGAGAATCCCGACAAAGTGCTAAAAGGTTTACCTCATCTTTTGGTACCGAGCTATTGCGATGTGAAGGCTAAGGACATTGACATGAAAAGGCTGGGGAGCATTTTATGGCTAGCTCAGGAAACAGAAACGAATAATTTTGAAGACCTTCTTTTACTAAAAGGGATGGGACCAAGAACGCTTCAATCTTTGGCGCTTGTCAGTGAAGTTATTCACGGCACCCCTACTCGATTCTCGGATCCTGCTAGATTTTCCTTTGCCCATGGGGCCAAAAATTCAAAGCCATTTCCCGTTCCGACAAAGGTTTACGATGAAACCATTGCCACGATGAAAGAGGCTGTAGAGAAAGCTAAAATTGGAGATAAAGCCAAGTTAATGGCAGTAGAAAAGCTCACCAAGCTTTCCCAGAAAGCCGAGCAAAACTTTGTACCAAATGGGGGCTTTGAAGAATTGGTTAAAAAGGAGAATGAGGATTCCCATAGATATGGTGGTCGAAGTATTTCAGGACGCTCCAAACCAAAAAACGATCAACTGGATCTCTTCAACTAATCTACGCTCCTTTTTTAAGGATTCTTTTTCTACCTTCCAATTATGCCTAGAGGAAAGCTGTATCTAATTCCAAATGTCCTTGCTGAAAATACTGCAGAAGAGGTGATCAGTCCTCAGGTCAAAGAGGTGATTTCAAAGACAAAGGTATTTCTCGTCGAGAATCTTCGAACCACGCGTAGATACATCAGTAGCTTAAAGCTCGGGGTCAAAATCGAAGAACTTCATATGGAGGTTCTTGATAAGAACTCAAGTCCCGAATCCATAAATCGCTTGATGCAACCACTATTCAAGGGAGCAGATATTGGTGTGGTTTCAGAGGCTGGTTGTCCCGGAATCGCTGATCCAGGAGCGCTTGCCGTGGAGTATGCTCATAAAAAGGGAATTCAGGTGGTACCACTTTCAGGGCCAAGCTCCATGTTTATGGCACTTATGGCTTCAGGTTTTTCAGGACAGTCTTTCGCGTTTCATGGCTATCTGCCCATTGATAAAAGAGAAAGAGTAAATAAGCTCAAAAGCCTAGAATTAGAATCATCAAAACAAAGCCGATCTCAAATCTTTATGGAAACTCCTTTCCGAAACAATCAGCTTTTCAAAGATGTGCTCTCTTCCCTTAGTCCTGGAACTAAGCTTTGCATCGCAAAAAATATTACTGGATCTGACGAACTAATTCAAACCAAGACAGTAGGTGAATGGAAACAGAATCCCATTGACCTGCATAAAGTCCCCACCGTATTTATCATCCAAAGTTTCTAACATGTTCACCATAGACGCCCATCTCGACCTAAGTATGAATGCCCTAGAATGGAATAGGGATTTAACCAAAGCTGTGGATGAGATAAATGCAAGAGAGGAAGGGCTTTCGGATAAACCAGATAGAGGTAATGCCCTGGTTTCTCTTCCAGAGCTGAGAAGAGGAAATATTGGGCTTGTAGTAGCTACGCAAATAGCACGTTTTGTTGAGCCGGATAGTCCTTTGCCTGGCTGGCACTCTCCAGAACAGGCATGGGCCCAAACTCAGGGTCAACTAGCCTGGTATCAAGCCATGGAAGCTGCTGGAGAAATGCGACAAGTCAGGGATCTCGAAAGCTTAGAAAAACATGTTGCGGATTGGTCAGGTACTACGGACACGGAAAGTAAACCAGTCGGTTTTATTCTCTCTTTGGAGGGTGCTGATTCCATAGTCAAGGTAGACTATTTGGAAAAGGCCTGGGAATATGGCCTACGTGCTTTGGGTCCAGCTCATTATGGCCCCGGAAGATATGCTTTCGGAACCGATGCTTCTGCTCCACTTAAAAAAGAAGGAAAGGACTTGCTCCGCAAAATGGATGAGCTTGGGATGATTCTGGATGCAACGCACTTATGCGATGTGGTTTTTTGGGAGGCATTGGACATTTATAAAGGTCCGGTTTGGGCAAGCCATAATAACTGTCGTGAGCTGGTAAATCATAATCGGCAATTTTCTGATGAAATGATCAAAGCCTTGATTGATCGAGGTGCGGTAATAGGTGGAGCCATGGACGCCTGGATGCTCAGTCCAAATTGGATCCGAGGAAAATCCACTCCAAAAGAAAGGGGCGTTACCTTAGAAACGGTAATTGATCATTTGGATCACATCTGCCAGATAGCCGGTAATGCCAATCACATAGGAATAGGATCAGATCTTGACGGAGCTTTTGGATCTGAGCAAGCGCCATATGACCTTAAATCCATAGCAGATCTCAATACCATTCCTGCCCTACTTGACAAGCGGGGTTACTCAGAAGAAGATATTCAAAAGGTCATGAGTGGAAATTGGCTACGGTTTCTCAGAGTAGCCTGGGGCAAGTAACTCCTTTTTTATTCTTTATTTCTCCAAAGGTTTTCTAAACCTAGGCCTTTGAAATGCGGTCCAATGGAGGCTTCATCCATGTTATATGGAGGGGTGACAGTATTCCATTCCAGGACTTTGATCTCATCATTTTCATCCAACATCATATCCCAGGCTATTAGACCAAAATGTGGGTTTTGGTCATGTAGTTTTTCGCAGAATCTTTTTATTTCTGAATACTCAGGAATCTGCAGTCCAGAAAGCTTAATCCCTGTTTCAGTATGGTTTTCCAATAGCATCCAATTATGGTCAAATCCATAGTCGTGTGTTACTCCATCCTTAACTCGAATGGAAATCCTAAGACAGTGATCTCTCTGAATAAATGGACTTCCCTCTAAACCAAGTCGAAGTCCAGATTGTCTGACGACCGCTTTCTGCCCAGGAGCTTTATATGATGTTATTCGAAGACTAGGAACACAGGCTGGGCTTATCGTTTTAAAGAAGTCATGAGGTGAGATAGCAGCTTGAATCACAAAGTTTCCAAGTTTACTCAAGTTTAGTCTCGAGAATTCAGCGGCAGTAAGCCTGATTACTCCTTCGCCTCGAGAACTGTGATCTCTCTTTAAAAAAACATATTCATTCTTGTCGAATAGGATTTTCTTAGCTTCGACTTGATCAGTTTGTTGGCCAGAATTGAGCAACCAACTCCCGTTTACAAATTTGACCATATCTGGTAGCGCATCTGTGTTCAGGAAATTTTGGGTCAGCGTCTTAACTCTCCCTAGTGGCTGTAAAGGGCCGTTTAAAGTTGGACAAACTATCCTTGCCCAATAATCAAGTGGCATCCACCCTTCCAAAAACTCTCCTCTGCAAACTGTGAAAACTTTTAGCCAGGTTGCAAAAGAAGCAGATCCCAATACATCTTTAGCATAAGTCTCAATCACTTGTTCAAGCTGTGAACTGAGGCGGCGATCCGGAAATTGGATCAGCAAGGACTCCATTGCTTGAGAAGCCCCTTGATTGAAATAGTTATCTGATGCTTGATTTCTTCTCCTGAGTTTATTTCTCCTATATGAGTTTTTGATGTAGCCTAACATACATGGGGTTCTTATCTCTATGAAGTACTATTTTTCCAAAGACTTTCCCAGCCTAAGCCTTTGAAATGTGGACCTGTAGTTGACTCAGAATACACAATTCCCGGGTGCCCAGTGTTCCATTCCATGATTTTTATTTCATCATTTTTGTCTAAAGCCACATCCCATCCAATCAGCTCTAAATGCGGTATACTGTTATGCAACATTTCACATAGAGATTTCATCTCTTGAAGCTTTGGCAGGACAAGTCCATCAAATCGCGCTCCGGTTGTAGGATGAGTTTCAAATATCTCCCATTGAGGTGAAATTGCTGAATGATAGAGTTCTCCTGACTCCGTGAAGACTGGAACTCGTAATGCCTTCTTGCTTTGTATAAACTGCTCTGAATCTCTTGATACTCTTAGAGCACATAACCTAGTCTCTGCTTGTTCCCCCCATTGTTTAACAGTAGTTATCCTAATCGTAGCTACTGCCTTCGGACTTAAATCATCAAAAAATGCATGTTGATAAATGGGAGCCTGAATGACGAAGTCACCCGCCTGCCCAAAGTCAAATTTTAAAAATTCATCCTTTGTCAATTTAGTTATTCCACGACCTTGAAAAGTGAAATCTCCCTTTAGATAAACCTCTGAAAATTGATCATAACATAATTCAAAGACTTCAGATAGGTTCTTTGAATTTCCATTTGTATCTATCCAGCTTTGATGAATGTAGTAGGCCAAGTCTGGAATGGAATCTGTACTCAAAATTCGCCTGGTGAGTGTCTTGAATTGAGCTAAGTCAACTAATTCTCCATTAATGTCGGGGCCAACCACTCTCCCCATGTAATTGTCGGGTATCCATCCCTCCTTAAACTCCCCCTGAAAGCAAGTGTATACTTTCAACCAACCAGCAAATGCCTCAGAACCTAATACCTCTCTGGCATAGTCCTCACATTGGGAGTTTTGTATTGACGTTAATTCTTTCCCAATTCTCTTTAATGATTTAAGTGCCAGTTGAGTTTTATGAACATGAGGTTGATCGAAAAGCCTGTTCCATCGCCTCTTTCTTGATTTTCTAAATTCTGACTTAAGTCGGTCGACTATTTTCATTTTTATGGAATAGGTGAGAAAATTCAGAAGAAGCTAAGAAAATTTTCAAAAAAATAATTCTGGATATCAAACGATTTCATTGGGGTTTTCTGCCTAAAATGAGACTGAAGGCCATTTTCACCCCTTTTTTCTCAAGAATTTCTTCCTATTTTTTAATTGACTTTTGAGGTTTTTGAACTCAAAAATCAAATAAACCCGATGAATAAACCGAAACTCTCCTTTTCCCAAATCATCAACATGAACGTTGGTTTTTTTGGGATCCAATACAGCTTTGGACTCCAACAGAGTGCCGTCAATCCAATCTATGATATGCTTGGAGCTGCACCAGATGAGATTCCAATTCTTAATCTTGCGGGCCCTATGACAGGTCTTCTGATCCAACCCATTATCGGAGCACTTAGCGATAGTACCTGGAGTGATCGTTTTGGTAGAAGGAAGCCATTCTTTTTCATTGGAGCACTTTTCTGCAGCATCTGCCTGTTCTTTTACCCTTTCAGTAGCTCTCTTTGGATGGCGGCTGGTCTTCTATGGGTTTTGGATGCTGCGAATAATACGGCGATGGAACCCTACCGGGCCTTAATCGCAGATGTCTTACCAGACGAGCAGTACAGTAAAGGATTTTTGACGCAGTCCTTTTTCACCGGGTTAGGAATTACACTAGCTAACGTCTCATTATTCGTCTTCCAAAAATATATTCCCGGTACCTTGGGTTCACTACCCTACTGGGTCTATGCCTCTTTCTTTTTAGGCACGGTATGTTCCATTGGATCAGTTCTTTGGAGCATTAGTAAAACTCCAGAATATCCTCCTTCCCCAGAAGAATTAGTAAAGCTCAAGGAACGAAATAAGGGGCTTCCACATCCCGCCATCCAATTCTTCTTATCTATCCTGACTTCCTTAATAGCATACACTATTCTGGCTTTGCTATTGATTCCATCCATTTTTGATCGAAAGATCATTCCTAGGACTATCA
This sequence comes from uncultured Cyclobacteriaceae bacterium, assembly GCA_937146645.1. Classification (GTDB taxonomy): domain Bacteria; phylum Bacteroidota; class Bacteroidia; order Cytophagales; family Cyclobacteriaceae; genus Algoriphagus. The sequence goes on along the minus strand of CAKZRQ010000023.1, from coordinate 69,580 downwards.
AGTGGGCAGAAGACCATCCGACCGCCAAGGTACTCTTTGCGCAGAATTTAGAAATCGTAGAGGCGATAACAGAAATGCCCAAGGTCATGTGGCAACTCGCACTGGTTTATCTTTTCCAGTGGTATGCCCTATTCTGCTATTGGCAAAACGCTGCAAAAAGTATTGCCCAATCTGTGTGGAATACCAGTCCTTCGGAGGACCCTGCGTTGTATGAAGAGGCAGTCGGCTGGACCGGTTTGGTCAATGGCTGGTACAACATTGTCACCTTCCTTTCTGCTTTTTTCCTTGCCAGAATGGCCAATCGATTTGGACCAAAAAATGTACACTTCGTCTGTCTGGTCATGGCTGGAATTGGGCTATTGGCCTTCCCCTTTATTGAGGATAAATATCTTCTCTTTGCACCAATGACAGGTTTCGGTATTGCCTGGGCGAGTATGATGGGAGTACCCTATCTGATCGTGGTGAATGATATTCCCAAAGAACGATATGGAGTGTATATGGGAGTGATCAATATGATGATTGTAATTCCTATGATTTTACAAACGCTGACTTTCGGATCTATCTCCAAGTCTTTCCTGGATAATGATCCGGGACTGGCCATTGGATTTGCTGGCGGTCTATTACTCATAGCTTCTTTAGCTACTCTAAGAATTAAACCAACTCAAGAAGACCCTGCACAGGCGATAAGCAGCTAGGATCTTCAGATATTAAGTATCCCGAATAATGATTGAATCTCTGGAAAAAATAAAGGTTTCTGTTGACCCGAAATTCGATAAGCGGCTCGATCAGGCTTTACCTATCCTCGAGAATTTATTTAAAAAAATATACTGTGGAAAGGAAGCCGAAATCCAGTTCTTCGAACTAATCAAAAGATTAACTGAGGCAGCAAAAGCACGTCCATCAGAATTAAAAAAAGAGGATGAAAGGAAATCTCAGGATTGGTTCCTTAGCAATGAGCTATGCGGCATGAGTCTTTATGTAGACCAGTTCTGCGGAACTCTTGCTGACATGCCGTCAAAGCTAGACTATCTGGAAGAGCTGGGGGTTAACCTCCTACATTTGATGCCTCTTTTCGAAAGTCCTGAGGGTGAGAGTGATGGTGGATATGCTGTTTCGGACTACCGAAAAGTAGATTCAAAATTCGGGACTTTGAAAGACTTGAAGGCAGTCCAAAAAAAGATGCGGAAAAAAGGAATGCATCTTATGTTGGACATCGTCCTAAATCATACCTCCCATCATCATGAGTGGGCCAAAAGAGCTCGAAATGGTGAAAAAGAATATCAGGATTTCTTCTACATGTATGATAATCGATGGATTCCGAATGAGTTTGAAGAATCCATGCCAGAGATATTTCCTGAAAGTTCACCAGGGAATTTCACTTATGTCAAGGAATGCGACAAATGGGTCATGACGGTATTTCATGATTACCAGTGGGATTTGAACTTTATGAATCCCCGAGTGCTCATTGAGATGATGGATAATGTTCTATTCTATGCCAATCTCGGGGTAGATATACTCAGGATTGATGCCCCGGCTTTCATTTGGAAAGAAAATGGAACCAGCTCACAAAATCTGCCACAAGTTCACACGCTATTGCAGTTGATTAAGCAATGCGTGAAGGTGGTGAGCCCCGGAATGGCTTTGCTAGGCGAAGCCATAGTTCCTCCAAAACAAATAATGAAGTATTTCGGGTCAGGAGAATTTGTAGCTCAAGAGTGTGATTTTGCTTATAACGCAACTCATATGGCGCTGACCTGGGATATGTTAGCGACTTCGGAAACTAAGGTGATGCTAGCTGCTCAGCATGACATCCTGAAGAAACCGGTAGGAACTTCATGGATCAATTACATCCGCTGTCATGATGATATCGGGCTGGGATTTGAGGATCAGTCCATTTTAGATTCCCAAAAAGATCCCCATGCTCATCGGAGCTACTTGAAAAATTATTTCTCAGGTGCTTTCCCGGGTAGTCCTTCAAGCGGAGCTCTATTTTCATCAAACCCTAAAACCGGAGATGCCAGAATTAGTGGATCTCTAGCCTCACTCTGCGGACTAGAACGAGCGATAGAAAATAAAGACCAAAGAGAAGTAGAATTATCCATTTCTAAAATCCTCCTGATGCAATCCCATTCCATGTTCCTTGGAGGCCTACCAATGCTGTTTTATGGAGACGAGATTGCCTACACCAATGATTACTCTTTTCAGTTGGATCCCGCAAAAAGCTATGATAATCGCTGGATGCATAGGCCGAAAATTGATTGGGATAAGGTGGAAAAAAGAAAGGATAATGGAAGTGTCGAGCAGTTGGTTTTCTCTCAAACCCAGAAACTAATTGGAATCAGAAAAGAACTTCCAGTCATTTCAGATTACAGCAATTTGGAGTGGATGAGTCCTCACAATGTCCATGTAGCTGGATTTATTCGAGAAAACGAGTCTGAAAAGTTTATTGGGGTTTTTAATTTCTCCGATCAGGAGGCTTTCTTAACCTGGTATGCCTTCAGGGAAAAGGGAATCTTCGATGTTGAGCTAAAAGATCATTGGACAGGAAATGAATTCAGCGTAGGAGCAGATCATGAATATTTGATCATCCCACCGTATGGGTTCTATCTCTTTGAGGTCAAATAAATCTAATCTCTTTTCGAGGACTGCCTGACGATTAATTCAGTAGGAATGAGATGAGTTTCATCCTTTCCTAGCTCTCCTGTTTTCAAAGTATCAATTAGAATTTGACAGGCTTTCTCACCCATTTTGAACGCTTGCTGATCGACAGAACTAAGGGTTGGAGTGACGAAGTTGGCCATATCCCAATTACTAAAGCCAACTATTCCCACCTGATCAGGGATCTTAACCTCTTTTTCTTTAAGAAACTTCATAGATCCCATGGCTACCAGATCAGTGATACAAAAAATAGCATCAGGTGGGTCTGGAAGTTGCATTAAATCTTTTGTGAAGTCATATCCTTCCTGCTCCGAAATATCATGACAATGGATGATATATTCATCCTTAGTCTCGAGTCCAGCATCGGTTAAAGCCTGCTTATATCCACGAAGCCTTTCAACGGAATTATTCACATCCTGATGCCCGTTTAAATGTGCGATGGATTGATAGCCCTGGTTGATTAAGTGAGTCACGGCATTATAGGCACCGTTAAAATCATCCACTATCACCTTTGCAGTAGGTAAATCATCCAATACTTTATCGAACTGAACTACAGGTCTTCCTTCCTCAAGAAGCTCTTTGAGATGATCTCCGTCTTTAGTCTCATTTGACAGCGAAATCATAATGCCATCCACACTACTCGCAATCATTGTTCTCGCTGCGTAAATCTCATTTTTAAGCAGTTCTTCAGTCTGGCTCACCAAGACGGTATAACCCCTTTTTTTGGCCTCTGCCAAAGCCCCACTTATAACAGACGAGAAAAAGTAATGAACCAATTCAGGAACAATTAATCCCAAGGTAAGGGTCTTGTTTTTCCTGAAGTTGACCGCCATCGTATTTGGAACATAATTATGCTTTTCAGCATAATCCTTAACCAGTTTGATGGTGTCATCCGAAATCCCAGAATAAGAATTTAATGCACGAGATGCAGTGGAAACCGAAATCCCCAAATCCTTTGCTATATCCTTAAGGGTGATCCTTTTTTTATCTGGCATGTCAAAAGGTAATTGTTGAGAAAAGTAGTTTTTTCAATCCCTAAAAAAAAGCCAGCCATAAAAAAAGGGGCTAAGCCCCTGATGAATCGTTTAGTTTGCTGAATCAGAAACTATCCTTGATCGTCTTGTTCTTTATGACATACCCCACTGAAATATAAAACATATTACTATCAGTTGGATTAAAGTCCAGACCCTCCACATTTAACATCTGATCTTGAGACAAATAGTCATTTAGATAGTATTTGAATCGAATAAAATTACCCTCTTTCCCCACTACTTCAACAAATACTGATGGCTGAAAAATCTCAACACGATCATCGAACCATGCACTCGATTTTCTTTTTTCGCCATTGACATACACCTTCTGTTTATATGCAAAAGCGAATTCTGCTTCAAACCCTCCGGTGAATCTCCAACCTTCGACATCTCCAACCTTAAAAGCTATAGGAATCCCAAGATTGTATGTTCGTTGCTTTACTCGAACCTCTTCAGTAAGGTCAGTTATAATTCCAACATTTCGAATATTCAGTCCGGAAAAGATTCCAAAGCTGTTACTGAAATCAAAATGCACCTGTTGACCAAAGTTAAAGAACGGGGTAAAACGAACAACAGTCCCTGTGTTCAAAGGGTCTGCCGTAACAGGGGCAAAAGAAAAAATAGTCTCACCAGTAGACGCGGTATAAATATTGGTGCCACTTTCAGTGTCCTGCGCGAAGGAGGTATGGGCGAAAAGTAATACCAAGAAGCCAAGTAGTATTTTTTTCATATTTAATTGATTTTAAAAAAGAACTACAAGATGTTAAAAAGGTTCTGGAAATTAAAAATCCTCACCTAAAAGGTAAGGATTTTATGTAGCCCCGCTAGGAATCGAACCTAGATCTAAAGTTTAGGAAACTTCTATTCTATCCCCGTCCGACTGGCGTCAGCCGGGCGGACATTGAACTACGAGCCTAACTTTCCCTTTAAATATTCCCGACCACGTGAGGTCTTAAAATATTTTTCCCTTTCTATTGCTTCTTTCAAAGTCTCAAATTGCTCGTAATACACAATTTCAAAAGGTAGATAAGGTCTAATGGATTTTGTCATGCCGGCATTATGCTGATCAAGCCGTTTGGAGAGATTACTACAATGACCTTTGTAGAAATAATCGAACTGCTTGCTCTTTAATACATATGCATAAAATACATCGGACATAACTAAAAAGTAGTAGCCCCGCTAGGAATCGAACCTAGATCTAAAGTTTAGGAAACTTCTATTCTATCCATTGAACTACGGGGCCAGATCAGTGAAATGATCAAGAATTCAAGATTAAAGAAAAGCCTTTGGCCCTGCAAATAATTTCGAGCCAACTTATGGCAATACAAGTATTTACCCTATCTTTGCACTCCAAAATTAGGCTGGACGTGATCCATCCGCTAACTAAATACATTATACTATATGTCAGTAAAAATCAGATTAGCACGACGAGGTAGAAAAAAACTAGCTATCTACGACGTGGTTGTCGCTGATGCGAGAGCTCCACGAGATGGACGCTTCATCGAAAAGATTGGGACGTACAACCCCAACACAGACCCTGCTTCTATCAACATCAACAATGAGCGCGCTCTTAAATGGTTGTTGAACGGAGCTCAGCCAACAGACACCGTGAAAGCAATGCTTTCTTATAGAGGTGTAATGCTGAAGAAGCACCTACAGGTAGGTGTACTTAAAGGTGCCATCACTCAAGAACAGGCAGATGCCAAGTTCGAAGCATGGCTAACCGAGAAAGAAGCTAAGATCGCAGGTAAGACTGAGAGCATTAAGAAGACTAAGCAAGATCTACGAGATAAGGCTTTGGCTGCTGAAGCTGCTAAGAACCAAGCGAGACTAGACGCTATCAAAGCTAGAGAAGAAGAAGCTCAGGCTGCTATTGCTGCTGAAGAAGCGGCTGCCGCTGCTGAAGCCGCAGAAGCTGCTGGTGAAACTGCCGAAGCTGAAGCACCTGTAGAAGAGGCTGCAGCAGAAACCGCAGAGGCCGTAGTGGAAGAAGCGAAAGCTGAAGAGCCAGTAGCTGAAGAAGCTCCTGAAGCAAAGGAAGAAGAAACTCCTGCTGAAGAACCAGCAAAAGAGGAAACTCCTGCCGCTGAAGTAGAAGAAGCGAAAGCTGAAGAGCCTGTTGCCGAAGAGACTCCAGAAGTAAAGGAAGAAGAAGCTCCTGCTGAAGAGCCAGCGAAGGAGGAAGAAGCTCCTGCCGCTGAAGCTGAAGAGACTCCTGCTGAGGAGCCTGCTAAGGAGGAAACTCCAGAAGCATCTTCAGAAGACGAGGACAAGGCGAAAGCTTAATCAATAAATAAGGTCATGAACAAGGACCAATGTTTTCAATTCGGATACATTTCCAAAGTTCATGGTCTAAAAGGTGAAGTAGTAATTGTATTGGATGTCGATTATCCAGAGGAATATGAAGACATCCAGCATTTATTCATCGAACAAAAATCCAGACTAACTCCATTTTTCCTAGAGCACTTCGTAGCTCAGCCCGGAAATAAAGTGTTAGCAAAGTTTGAGGAGCTAGATAGAGTGGAAGATGTGAGTCCTTTAGTAGGCTCCGAATTATTTCTACCACTGTCAGAGCTACCAAAGCTGGAAGATGATCAATACTACTTTCACGAATTAATCGGATTTGAGGTCTTAGATGAGACCAAGGGTTCGATAGGGCTGGTAGAGCAAATTTATGATCTACAAACCCAAGACCTCCTCGGGGTCAATCATCTTGAGAAGGAAGTCCTGATACCCATTCAGGATGGAATTATTCAGAAAGTTGACAAGGCAGAGAAGAAAGTTCACTGTCGGCTTCCCGAAGGATTACTTGACATTTATTTGGAAGACTGAGTATGCACATTGATATAATCAGCGTAGTACCCGACCTCTTGGCGAGCCCATTTTCTCACTCGATTCTGAAAAGAGCTGAGGATAAAGGCATAGCCAAAGTAAGGACACATAACCTGCGTGATTATGCCACCGGAAAACAGAAGCAGGTCGATGATTATGCTTTTGGAGGAGGTGCAGGAATGGTGATGATGATTGAGCCCATTGCTCGCTGCATCGAATCACTTCAGAAGGATCGTGACTATGACGAGATCATTTACATGACACCAGACGGAGAGAAATTTGATCAGGGAATGGCTAATTCACTTTCACTCAAAAAAAATCTATTGATTCTTTGTGGTCACTACAAAGGCGTAGATGAAAGAGTGAGAGAAAAATACATCACAAGAGAGATCAGCGTTGGTGACTTTGTCCTCTCAGGAGGAGAAATCGCCGCGGCAGTAGTCGCAGATGCTGTGATCAGATTAATTCCCGGAGTACTCAATGATGAAACTTCAGCTCTTACAGATTCTTTTCAGGATGATCTCCTGGCTCCGCCGGTTTATACCCGGCCTGCAGAATACGAAGGAATGAAAGTTCCGGATGTATTGCTGTCAGGGCATGAAGCCAAGATCAACGAATGGAGGTTTGAAGCGTCGGTACGCCGAACGAAAGAAAGAAGACCGGACCTTATGGAAAAGTCGAATTCTACTTCGGAGGATAGCGAGTCAAAAAGTAATTGAATAAGCCACGCGTTGGCTAAACAGCGAAAGCATAAAATATAAAAGCTATGAGCGATCTAATTAAAATAGTAGAAGAGGAATACAATGAGGTGAGAGCCAAATTCCCTTCTTTCAAAGCCGGAGATACCGTGAATGTTCACGTACGTATTAAGGAAGGTAACAAGGAGCGTATCCAGCAGTTTCAGGGTACAGTGATCCAAAGAAGAAACCCTAACTCTAACGGTGAAACTTTCACAGTAAGAAAGATTTCTAACGGTATCGGAGTGGAGCGTATCTTCCCTATCCTTTCTCCATCTATAGAGAAAATCGATCTTTTGAGACAAGGTAGAGTAAGAAGAGCAAGACTTTTCTACCTTAGAGGCCGCCAGGGAAAGGCAGCTCGTATCAAGGAAAAGATCAGAGTGAAGCACTAAGCCTCCACTCAATAATTTTCAAAAAAAGGAATCCAATTGGATTCCTTTTTTTGTTTCTATGTTCAAACAGATTATCTCCTCCCTTTGCGATTATTAGATTTCCCTCCCCCTTCCTTTTTCTTCTTCCGGTTAGCAAAAAACTCCTGACGTCTTCGGATTTTTTCCTTTTCGAATTCCTTCTTCTCCTTAGCCGTCATAGGCTTATCAGTTTGAGGAAAGGGGTTGTCACGAATAACCTCAATTTTCTTTTTTATCAGTTTTTCAATTGCTTTCACAAAGGCATTTTCCTCCGGCTCAGAGATAGAAATTGCTATGCCGGCGGCTCCTGCACGCCCTGATCTACCGATGCGGTGCACGTAGGTTTCTGCAATGTTCGGGATATCATAATTGATCACATATCGAAGATCATCTATATCAATTCCTCTAGCTGCTATATCCGTAGCCACCAATACTCGAATTTCTCCATCTTTGAATTGTTGTAGAGCCTTCTGCCTCTGGTTTTGACTCTTATCCCCATGGATGGCGGCAGACTTGATTTTCTTCGCTTTTAAATCACGATTGACCCGATCAGAACCATGTTTGGTTTTGGCAAAAACCAAAACCTGATCCATTTCCTCATCTTTCAGAATATGTAGAAGGAGACTCTTTTTAGTAGACTTATTTGTGTAATAGAGATATTGATTGATCGTATGAGCGGTGGATGAAACTGGATTCACCTCCACCTTTTTCGGATGGTTGAGAATCTTCCTTGACAACTCAAGGATATTATCCGGCATGGTCGCTGAAAAGAAAAGGCTTTGCCTTTTGGCTGGTAGCTTTGCAATGATCTTTTTGATATCATGAATGAAGCCCATATCTAGCATTCGATCAGCCTCATCCAGGACGAAGTATTCGATATTCTTTAAGCTGATAAAGCCTTGGTTCATTAAGTCAAGTAATCGTCCTGGGGTAGCCACCAAAATATCCACTCCCCTTTTCAAGGCATCCGTCTGCTTGTTTTGATTTACTCCCCCAAAGATTACCGCATTGCGAATCTTCGTGTGTTTGCCATAGGTCGAAAGACTTTCCCCAATCTGAATCGCCAATTCTCGTGTAGGAGTAACGATTAGAGATCGGATCTTTTGATCTCTTGGATTTTGTCGACCTGAAAGATATAGGTGTTGAAGAATCGGAATGGAAAATGCAGCCGTCTTTCCAGTCCCTGTTTGAGCACTGCCTAAAACATCTTCACCTACTAACACCAGAGGGATGGCTTTTTCCTGAATGGCCGTTGGTTTGGTATACCCCTCTTCCCTAATGGCTTTCAAGATAGGCTCAATAATTTTTAGATCTTCAAATCGCATATTTCCTTGCTTTACACCCAATCCATGGTCCAAAAAATCTTAATTCAACTTGGGAAGCCACAAAGCTAACGGACTATTCTTGCCAATCTTAGGGAACGGCTTTTTATTACTTGAAACTTAAATTTCTCTATCCACGGAAAGCACTTTTCTCCGCTCGAATAAACCCCCTCATTCCGTCAGGTTTACTTATCTTTGCAGCTTTGTCTACTGAATTCAAAAAGACCTGCCTTCTGGCAAATTTAAAACCATGACCCAAGAAGTTCGAGTAAGATTTGCACCATCACCCACTGGTCCATTACATATCGGTGGGGTTCGTACCGCTTTGTACAACTATCTTTTTGCCCATAAAATGGGTGGAAAATTCATCATCAGAATTGAGGACACCGATCAATCCCGATTCGTACCTGGAGCAGAAGATTATATCCGGGAATCTCTGGATTGGTTAGGGATTCAGGCTGATGAAAGTCCATGGACTTCAGGAGAAGTTGGTCCATACCGACAGTCGGAGAGGAAGGCAGATTACATGCAATATGCTGTTGAATTAGTGGAAAAAGGACATGCTTACTATGCCTTTGATACTCCTGAGGAGCTTGAGGCAATGCGTGAGCGCTTGACAGCCGCGAGGGTAGTTCAGCCTCAATACAACAATATCACCAGAACTCAGATGAAGAATTCTTTGACCCTTCCTGCAGGGGAAGTTCAGAGAAGATTGGAATCTGGAGACCCGTATGTGATTAGAGTGAAAATTCCTCGACAGGAGGAAGTGAGATTGAAAGATTTGATCCGAGGATGGGTGGTGGTTCATACCTCTACTTTAGATGATAAAGTCCTGATGAAATCCGATGGTATGCCGACTTATCATCTCGCCAATATTGTGGATGATCATTTGATGGGGATCACCCATGTTATTCGAGGTGAAGAGTGGCTTCCTTCTGCCCCACTTCATGTGTTGCTTTATAAATATTTGGGCTGGAAGGATTCTATGCCTGAGTTCGCGCATTTGCCGCTGCTTCTTAAGCCTGATGGCAATGGCAAACTTTCAAAAAGAGATGGGGACAAACTTGGTTTCCCCGTCTTCCCAATAGATTGGGAGAATCAAAAAGATGGTGCTTCGGCACCCGGTTTTAGGGAGCAAGGATATTTGCCTGATGCTTTGCTAAACTTCCTTGCCTTCCTCGGTTGGAATCCGGGTGATGACAGAGAGCTTTTCACGAAGGATGAGCTGATTGAAGCTTTTTCTCTTGAGAGAATTGGCAAATCAGGAACGAAGTTCGATATAGAAAAAGCCAAATGGTATAACGAGCAATATCTGAAAAACATGGACAATGAAGTCCTTGCAGAATTTATTATTGCCGATGCGGCAAAAGATGGCTTTGAACTTTCTAAGGAGCTTGCAACAGCTGCGGCTGCTTTGAATAAGGAAAGAGTTACATTCCCTCAGGAACTTTGGCCGGCAAGCAAGCTTCTGGTTATTGCTCCGCAAAGCTTTGATGAAAAGATCGCTTCCAAAAGATGGAATCAGGATGCCATCAAGGTTTTGAATCAATACATCAGCAGGCTAGGTGATTTTGAAGCAGGTTTTAATCCTGAAAGTGCCAAGGAAGAGCTAGCCGCCGCTGCAGAAGCTGAAGAAATCAAAATGGGCAAAGTAATGCAGGCCGTAAGACTTGCGGTAACTGGTTCAGGAGCAGGACCTGATTTGATGCGGGTTTTTAGTATTTTAGGCAAAGATGAAGTGATCAAGAGAATTGAGTTCGCTTTATCTGAATTAACCTCCATAGACTAAATAGGCGATGGCAAAAAAGAAAAAAAGTAAAAAAGAGGAGCCTAAGGTTCACGAGGATTTACAAGGCTTCAAAATGGAAATAGACTCCTTTGGAGAAATCTCTTCCTCATTTTCTGTCGATAAAATCAACGAATTCCTTAATAAAAACGTAGAAGATAAAAAGTTGAAGGATCGTGATGACATGGATGACTTGAAAAAAGAAAAAGATGATTAATTCTTTCTGACATATTTTAATAAAGCTCCTAAAATCCAGGAGCTTTTTTTAATCCTGATATTTAATCCTTAATGCATAAATTCTTCATCCTTGTCTTTTTTGTTTTCATCTTAACTCGGTGCTTTTCTCAATCGAGCATTTTACAAGGAACAGTTAAGGATGAATTGACAGGGTCAATAATTTCAGGTGCCCACGTCTTCATCCCTGGCACCTCATTTCAAACGTATTCAGACAGTCTTGGGATTTTTATCATGCCACGCATGGCAAAAGGAAATTGGACCCTCCAAGCCAAGGCATCTGGATATGACATGTTTAAGCAAAGCATTTTTATAGATTCTGAAAATTCTGATCTAGCCATTGCCCTATCTCCAAAAACCGCTCTGGCCCCTCCACCAATTACTTTTTCAGAGAAAAAGAGGGAAAAATATGAAACTCAATTCTATCAGAATTTTTTGGGCATGGAAGCTGACCCTGTTCCAGACTTAGAATTACTAAATCCTGAGGCATTAATCTTCTCATCTGATGAGAAAGAAATAATGGTATCTGCAGAGGAAGCCATTTTTTTTAGGAATTCCCAAACCGGGTATTTGATCACCGCATATTTTGAACCTTTTATTCTAGGATGTGTAGAGATGGAGATTATCGCAGATTATGCCTATTTCCAGCTAGATCCTCAAAGTGCCGAAGAGGCCACATTTCTCAACAAGAATCGACTGGATTTATATGAAAGATCACTAGAATTTCAATTGCTAAAATTGCTTTCTGGAGAAACAGATGGCTTTGATCCAAACCCAAATCCACAGGTTTTTTATGGCGAATCTGATGATGAATATTCTGTTTCCTTTAATCCTTTTTCAGTCACTTTTGAGGATGGCACGAAAGGTTCAGTCTCCAGCTTAAAAGAAAGGCTAATTCTAAAAGCTAATGGAGCCCCTATCAGAAAGGATGATGTTCAATTTACCGGTCTCATAGAACCTCATAGCCCGGTTTTTTATTTACCGAGTGACTTTGAAGGTGAAAAACTATTCGAAATCCAAAATTTAGAAAAGACTGCCGCAGGTCTTCAGGAAAGAGTCTATATTCATTCAGATCGTGATTTTTACTGGCCCAACGAAGAGATATTTTTTAAAGGATTTATCAAGTATGGTCAAGCTTCTTTTATTGATGAATTAAGTAAGACCTTACACGTGGAATTGTGGTCAATTGAAAAGGATACTTTGGTTTTAAACACCGTATCCAAAATTAGCTCTGGACTATCGATTGGGTCACTCGCTTCAAAGAAAAATCTTGATCCAGGAAACTATATTTTAAGAGCGTACACCGCATGGAGCACCAATTATGGCCCAATAGGTCTTTTTGAAAAACCTATTCAAATTCTGGATTGGGATGACTTCCCAAATGCTCAAGACCAAACTACCGAATCCCTCGGAGTTTCTTTTTTCGCGGACAAGCAAGTCTATCAGGCCAACGAACCTGTAACCCTCAATCTAATGATCAGCGGATCAGATGGAAAACCGACTGATGCCAACCTGTCGGTTTCGATATTGGATTTGAACCAAACCCAGCCTGGACCCAGAAATAAAGGAATTACTGAGGCATTACGAATTATGTCCGTAGAAAAAGATTTAGAAAGCTTTTTGATTGAACCAGAGTTTGGCATCGGATTAAAAGGCAACATCTACGATATCAACCAGCAACCGGTTAAAGGAGATGTCCAGCTACTAATCAATGGGTTTGAAGACCAGAGACAACTCAAAGTGGGTAAGGACGGTGAATACCGATTAGAAGATTTGAATTATGAAGGTGAATTCGAAGTTGCTGTGAAAGGTATAGCCAACGGAGAATTCCCAAAGACCATTAAAACATTAGAGGTACGACGGTACGCTGAAGACATCCCCTTGCCCGATTTTGAATATTCAAATCCAAAACTGACCGGGAATCAGTTTTTCTCCGAAGAAGAGATTTATAATGATTTAGAGGAAGGAGAAATCATTATGGAAGAAGCTGTGATAGAAGCACAAAGGAAGGATGAGCCGTCAAGAGCAGTTTACGGAGCTCCTGATAATGTGGTAGATCCTTCCGAGCTTCAGTTAAATGGGGATACCAGGCAATTTCTATTTTTGCTTTCCTCTAAAGTTCCGGGTATGAGAGTAGGTGGAAATCCTCTAGCAGTAAGTTTTCGAGGAGGAGAACCCTTGGTAATGATCAATGGAATTCCGGCTGGACTTGCAGGGACTCCAGTTATTGATGTCTTATCAAGGATCAATGTCTTTGCCATAGATCGGGTGGAAGTGGTAAGACGTCTAGTAAATACTTTGGGTGATCAGGGCCGAAATGGTATAATCGCGATTTACACGAAGACTGGAGAAGATTACCAAAAAGCCATTGAAGCCAGTCTTAACACATTTCAATCTTTCGTTTTCGATGGATATCAAAACTTGTCAGAGCTGAACCAAAGAATTAAGGAGGCCAATGAATCAACAGATGAGTTTAAGCCTGTTTTGTATTGGAACCCAGCACTAATCGCACGAAAAAACAACTTATCCACGCAAATACAGTTTACCACTAACAAGGAGTCAGGACCCATCTGGGTAGAAGTAAGAGGGATAACAGCGGAGGGTGAACCAGTCTATGGTAGATTCCGATTTAACGATTTAAAACCAACTCAAGCCAAACGTACTCCCACCCAAAATCTGCAATGAAAAAACCCTTACTCTTCTCAATACTTTTCTTGAGCATACTTTTTTCAATAAATGCTCAGACAGCTACCATCAAAGGCTTGATAACTGATGCTGAAACGGGGGAAACGCTTCCGTTTTGCAACGTATTCGTAAACAACACCACCATAAGTACCGCCACTGAAATGGATGGTACTTACGTACTTTCCGGCTTGGAGCCCGGACCTATAGAGATCAGTTTTTCATTTCTGGGATATGTGGCCGAGACTAAGAATGTTACTCTTAGTCCGGGTGGGGAGCTCACTGTGAATCTTAAAATGGAGCCTTACATTTCGGAGTTAAGCGATGTCGAAATAAAGGCCTCAAGAGACAAGGCGTGGGAAAGGGATCTGAGGAAATTTGAAAATCTGTTTCTTGGAAATGATGAAATCGCTTCAGAATCAGAAATTTTAAATCCATGGGTAGTAGACTTTCCTGAGTCAGAGGAAAAAGGCACTTTCACTGCTTCTTCACAACAACCCATTGAGATTGTCAATAATCATCTAGGCTATAAAATAACTTTTGATCTAAAAGATTTCTTTCAATCAAGAACAAATTCAAAAATTGCTGGTTCTGCTCGATTCGAGGAACTAGAACCGCTTTCTGATGTTCAGAAATCAGTTTGGGATCAAAATCGCGCTGAAGCTTATAGGAAATCCCCGATGAATATGTTCAGATCCATAGTGAAGGATGAACAGGAAAAGGAAGGGTTTTTCCTATATGGTGATAAACCAGGTGGATCTCCAAGTATGAATATGCGTTCTGAGTATTTCGCCAATGAGCTCGGTAACTCTGTAATTCCTTATAAATCTGATCAATTTGTCAAGGCGGCAGATAAACCTGGGCAATATTTGATTCATCTAAAAGGTAGAATTGAAATTCATTATCAAAAGGGATATTCACAGGTGAACACCTATGCTGATGCTCCATATCCAGTATCATGGCTTGAAGTGGAAGGTGACTACGTTAAAGTAAAGGAAAATGGCTTTATCCTTAATCCGGAAAAATTGGTCTTTTCTGGGGACATGGATAGAAAAAGAATTTCTACTCTCCTACCCCTGGACTATGATGCCGAGAAGGCCATTCTCCTACAAAGCCTTGAAAAGACGGCCCAAAACTATCAGGAGAAAATATACCTTCATACTGACAAGCCTTACTACTATGCTGGAGATGAACTATTTTTCAAAGGCTATCTCAATTACGGTAACCCTTATCTCAGGAATGAATTAAGCAAGGTCCTTCATGTGGAGCTTGTAGATGCAGACAGGAATGCGGTATTGGTCAAGAAATTCCCAATTAGGGATGGACTTGTTTACGGAAACTTTTACTTGCCTGAGGATCTTGAAAAAGAAAGATACTTTTTGAGGGCGTATACGAATTGGACAAGGAATTATGGGCCTGATCATTATTATTCAACAGCCTTAAGAGTGCTTACACCCTTTCAAAGGGTAAATGAATCACAGGCGGCTGAGCCTGGCGAGCCTTTCCGAGTGAGGCTCTTAACTGATAAGCAAAGCTATTCAGAAAGAGAGCAGGTAAATATCTCTCTTCAAATCTTCAATAAAGAAGGAAGACCAATTCCTTCAAGCTTATCGGTTTCAGTCACAGACGAATCCCAAATTGTACCCATTACCAAACCCAATGGAATCGTTAGCTCATTAGAGCTGTCTGAGATTCCTGAATCGATGGGGTTAGATCGTTTCTCATATCCTGTAGAAATTAATCTGACAGAAGGCTGGATGCTTTATGATCAGAAAAATCGTCCTACTTCTGGAGAAGTGGTGGCCTTCGTAAATGACTTCGAAGGAATGGTGAATTTAGAGGCTAATCGCCAAGGGGAGTTCTTCATGGAAGGAATGGAATTCTATGGCACTATGAAATTAGCCATGCAAGCTTCGGATAGGAAAGGCAAGCCTGTTAAGAAAATTGAGAAGGTCAACAACTCCAGGCCACCTATGGCTTTCCCAAAAGAAATCGATTTCCCTGAAATCAAAGAAGTGGCGGAACCGATTAGACCAATTGAAGACGAGGAGGAGTTTGAGGAATTAGAAGAAGTTCTAGTAGAAGATGAGGCGGAGCCAAAAAGACAAGCACTATATGGAAAACCAACATATGTGGTGAGTGGTGAAGATCTTTTTGCTCAAGGAAATACAACAGACTTAGTAAATAGCCTTGCAGGAAATGTCCCAGGAATGAGGGTATCTGTATCTGGGGCAAGCGGAAGACAACAAATCAGAATTCGAGGGGGCAGCTCCATTGGAGGTGCCTTGGAACCACTCATTATGCTGAACGGTGCTGTAATGGTTTCCTCACCTGCCACTACAGCAGCGGACAATCTAAGAAGTATTAATCCATTTGATATTGACCGTGTGGAAGTGGTCTCCAGAACCGTTTCTATGCTTGGAGATGAAGGACGAAATGGGGTGATCGCTGTTTATCTTAAGGAATATGACCCGAACGCCCCTTCACCTGTGGGTGATCAAAATGATGGGAGCTTTGCGGAGTTTGAGATTGAAGGCTTTGAACCAACTCAAGAGTTTTTTGCATTGGACTATTCGCAGGAGCCGAATAAAACCATTGAAGATAAACGTCAGACTTTATATTGGAATCCATACTTAGTAACAGATGAAAATGGCCAACTTTCTTTGTCATTTTATACCAATGAAAATGCCGGACCTATGACTGTTTGGGTAAGAGGGTTAGGCCTCGACGGAATACCTATTTCGGGAACCTTCACAATCAATCCTAAATAATTACTCAAGCGCGTGGCTTTTCCTTACTTTTGAGCATGCTAAAGAGTGTTTTTGGCTTATTTCTTTTCTTCTGTATTAGTCTTGCTTCAGCGCAGACCAGTATTGGTATTCGCGGTGGAATCGCATCCTCTAATTACAACTATCTACCGACTGCCGGAACAAGTAACGTTGAGGTACCTGGGTTAGGAGGAACGACCTTTGCCTTTGTTTTTGAGCACTTCAATGCTAAGAATGCTGGAATAGAAGTAAATGTACAATACCTACCTTCAGGATTCCGGCAAAGCACTGACGATGAGGATAACCCTCAAACCAACGAGACTAATTTGGATTACCTGAAGGTGCCAGTATTGTCAAGCTTCTACATTGGCAAAGGTGGACGGTTCCAGCTGAAACTTGGGCCTCACTTCGGATATTTGCTCAATGCGGAGGATGTCCAAAGAGAATTTTCTGATACCAGTCCTCCTGAACTTCCGACCTTTGGGGGTGCTGATGACAATACTAACAAGATTATGTATGGTCTAACAGGGGGAGCAGGACTTTCTAAGTTATTCGGGAAAAGCACACTTAGTGCCGAGGCTAGATTTTCTTATGATTTCACCAATCCGGACTCAAAAAATGATCGAATTTTTGATATGAACTTTACCACTCTTGAATTGACTTTAGCTTATCTTTTTCAGATAAAAGAAAAGAAGAAGTAGAATTCATAGGGCTACGTGTGTCGCAAGAATGATCAAAATTCCAAATTATACGTATAAAAGAAACTTATTTTGAACAATCCCACACCACTTATTTGTTAGGATGGAGATCAAGGTAAACTCAAAAAAAATGAAAATTGGAATAGTTTGCTACCCCACCTTTGGGGGAAGTGGTGTTGTTGCGACTGAACTAGGAATCGGACTAGCCAGGTTAGGGCACGAGATTCATTTCATTACTTACAGACAACCCACAAGGTTGGACTTTTTTAGTGAAAACCTGTATTACCACGAGGTAGATATAAAAAGCTATCCACTATTCGAGCATAGACCTTATGAACTAGCTTTAGCCAGTAAGATGGTAAGTGTGGTGAAGTATGAGAACCTTGATTTATTGCATGTGCATTATGCCATCCCACATGCTTCGGCAGCCTTTATGGCAAAGCAAATTTTAAAAACAGAAGGCATTGAAATCCCAGTGGTGACCACCCTGCATGGTACTGATATAACCTTGGTTGGAAAAGATCCAAGCTATGAGCCGGTGGTTACCTTCAGCATCAATAATTCTGATGGAGTTACCGCAGTCTCTGAAGACCTGAGGCAAGAGACTTTGGAGCACTTTGATATCAATAAAGCAATTAAGGTAATCCCGAATTTCATTGATCTCAATCGTTTCAAAAAGCAAAGAAAAGAGCATTTCAAAATGGCTATTTGTCCAAATGGGGAAAAGCTCATGGTTCACACATCCAACTTCAGAAAGGTAAAAAGAGTCGAGGATGTAATTCGTGTTTTTTACGAGGTCAGAAAGTCCATTCCAGCAAAACTCCTACTGGTGGGTGATGGCCCCGAGAGAGATCCGATGGAGCGGCTTTGTCGAGAATTGGGAGCTTGCGATGACGTCAGATTCCTAGGGAAATTAGAGGCAGTAGAAGAGGTTCTCTCTGTTTCAGATTTATTCTTAATGCCATCCGAAAAGGAAAGCTTTGGGCTGGCAGCCCTGGAAGCTATGGCATGCGAAGTTCCAGTGATCAGCTCAAATGCCGGAGGAATCCCAGAGCTGAATGTTGATGGTAAAACTGGATTCGTATGTGAGGTAGGGGATATTGAGGATATGGTCAAAAAATCTGAGTATATCCTTGCGGAGGAAAATCTTCCCCGGTTTAAAATGAATGCCTTAGCTAGAGCTAAAGAGTTTGACATCACTCAAATTCTACCTCAATACATTGCTTATTATCAGGAAACCATTGAATCGGTAATGGCCAAAGCCTGATCAAAAACAGCTTAATTCTAGCCAATTTATTATCCAGAAAATCTAAAAAGAGATATCTTTGTACAGAAAACTTTAACCTATTATTCTGAGCTAAAGAGGATTGAGATTATGAAGAAGATTGGAAGACTGGAGCGCCCGGATAATTTTGGCTCAGCCAAAATGTTTGAAAATCCCATTCTTGAGCGAATCTCCAGAACACATATTTCTATTCCTATTACCATGTTTGTGGGTATTAGCGTGGTACTTGAATATTATGCCGTAACCACCACGGAAATCACCTGGTATGTAGGTTTAGCCCTTTTCCCAATTGGCTTTTTGGCTTTTACCTTGGTCGAATATTTAATGCATAAGTATTTCTTCCACATGGAGCCAAACACTCCCATTAAAGATAAACTTCAGTACAATGTACATGGAGTGCATCACGATTACCCGAAAGATAAAGACAGATTAGCCATGCCTCCATTTGTGAGTGCTGCCTATGCTGCAATAATATACTTGGTATTCAATCTGATTTTGGGTGATTACGCCCTTTATTTTGTGCCTGGATTCCTGTTCGGTTATGCGGCCTATTTAGGTGTGCATTACATTGTGCATGCTTATCAACCACCAAAGAATTTCTTCAAGGTATTGTGGGTGAATCATGCGATACATCACTACAAGGATCCAGATGTAGCTTTTGGTGTAAGTACTCCGATTTGGGATTACGTATTTGGCACAATGCCTAAGAAAGATTAATTAAAACCTCCCTCAGGGAGGTTTTTTTATATGACATGAAAAAGGTAAGTATCATTGGTTTGGGTTGGCTGGGCAAAGCACTAGCAGAAAAGTTATCGTCTGAAGATTATGATGTGATCGGCAGTACAACTAGTGATGACAAAGCAAAGGGGCTCAGTCAGGAAGCCTATTCAGTGGTTACGCTGAAGCTTAATCCTCACCCTACGGGTAAAGGCTTTAATAAACTCTTTGATACAGACACATGCGTAATTACGATTCCTCCAAAATCCAGAACTCAGGCACCTGATTTCTATTACCAGCAACTCGCTTTCCTGAAAAAGCTGATTGACCAATCCAAAGCCAAGCGGGTGATTTTCATTTCAAGCACCGGCATCTATCCCAATGAACCACGAGAAGAACCTTATGATGAGGAGGATGAATTAGACCGGTCCAACGCAGGAAATCAGATCCTCCTCGAAGCTGAAAGAATCATATCTGAGAAGCGTGCTTACGAACTCAGTATTATCCGATTTGGTGGTTTGATGGGTGCAGGACGTGCTCTAGCGAAGTATTTCCAGGGAAAGGAAAATGTAGATGGAGAGGCACGAGTGAATTACATCCATCAGACGGATGCCATAAATCTTTGCCAATGGATTATTGAGGAAGGGCTTTGGGAAGAGGTGTTTAACGGTGTTGCTCCTGAACACCCCACCAAACATTCCATCATTGATAAGAGCCTTCAGAATTTAGACTTTGATCCTCCCAAATCCTATTCTGAAGTGAAGCATGAGACTTTCAGGCTCATTTCTTCTGAGAAAGTGTCCGACATGGGTTTCGAGTTCGAATTCCCTGATCCCTTAGATTTCGATTACAATTCTTGATTTCAAAATCCTTTGGGGGTAATATGGTCTTGAATCTATTGCTCTCATGAAATCAAGAATCTTCTTTTTCCTCGGATCACTACTCCTTATTGCTTGCCAATCAGAAAAATCTAAGCAAATAGATTACACCGATTGGTCGCATTACGGTGGTCCGGAAGATGGCTCGAGATATTCTTCCTTGACCCAAATCAACACCGAGAATGTAAGCCAGCTTGAAGTGGCTTGGACTTATCGCACAGGAGATGCTACTGAAAGAAGTCAAATTCAATGTCAGCCAATCGTGAAGAATGGGATGCTTTATGGCAGTACACCGAGCCTGGATATTTTTGCGCTGGACGCCGGAACTGGTGAGGAGATCTGGAGATTTGATCCTTTTGAGATTCTGGGTGGTGAAAATTCCTGGGCCGGTACCAATCGAGGAGTCACTTATTGGGAGAAGGGGACAGACAAACGAATTCTTTTTGGGGCGGGGAACTGGCTGATGGCGCTGGACGCAGTGACAGGGGAACCTAAGCTGGATTTCGGCGAGAATGGCAAGGTGGATTTAAGGAAAAACCTAGATACTGAACGAGAAGATTTTTTGATCGTAGCCAATGCCCCCGGAGTGATTTATGAAGATCTGATCATAATGGGAATGCGGCTCTCTGAAGGTCTAGACGCCGCTCCTGGCCATATTCGAGCCTACAATGTCCTCACTGGGGAAATGGAATGGATTTTCCATACCATTCCTCATGAAGGGGAATTTGGATTTGAAACATGGGACTCAGAGTACATTTCAGAGATAGGCGGTGCCAATAATTGGGCAGGAATGACCATAGACCTGGACCGAGGAATCGTCTTTGTGCCAACTGGTTCTGCCACCTATGATTTTTATGGAGGTTATCGGCACGGAGATAATCTGTTCGCAAATTCTCTTTTGGCTTTAGACGCCAAAACAGGAGAACGAATTTGGCACTTTCAGGCTGTTCATCACGATGTCTGGGATCGTGACTTTCCGGCAAATCCAAACCTCATCACGATTGAAAAGGATGGAAAAGTCATTGATGCAATAGCCCAAATTTCAAAGCAGGGTCACACATATGTTTTTGACCGAACCACCGGTGAACCCATCTGGGATATTAATGAAGTGGAAGTTCCACAGAGCATCCTTCCGGGGGAAGTTACCTCCCCTACCCAACCTATTCCTTCTCTACCAGAGCCATTTATGAATATGGTATTTGAAAAGGAGGATATCATTGACCTCAATCCCAAGTGGAACGAGGATATAGAAAATCAGCTTTCTAATGCTTTGATGGGGAATACCTGGCTCCCACCTAATCCCGATCAACCGATTGTACTTTTTCCAGGTATGGATGGTGGTGGAGAATGGGGAGGCGCAGCTTTTGATCCAGAAACACAGACTTTCTACGTAAATGCCAACCAAATCCCTTGGGTGATCAGCATGACCCCAAATGCCAAGTTTGAAAATCTGGGTCAATCCATTTATACCAATTACTGTGGCAACTGTCATGGCTTAGACCGCAAGGCTAATCCTCCAGCCATCCCTTCGCTCATCGGCTTGGAGGAAAAGTATTCCAGAGACTCTCTGATAGCTTTGATCAAAAAAGGAAGAGGAGCTATGCCGGCTTTCGACTATATCAGTGAAGAGGATAGACTGATTCTGGCTGATTATCTTTTGGGGAATGCCCCTGTGGAAAGTGATAAAAAGGAATTAGAGTCTGAAAATGCTCAGCTCTTTCCGAGGTACTACATGGATGGATATAAACGCCTGACCACAAAGGATGGTCTGTACGGAAGTAAACCTCCATGGGGACTTTTAACTGCTATCGATATGAATACGGGTTTGAAGAAATGGCAGGTCACACTGGGAGAGATTGATTCGCTTTCTGCCATAGGCTTTGAACCAACAGGTACTGAAAATTATGGCGGTCCAGTGGTAACAGCCGGAGGAGTTTTATTCATTGCGGCTACCAAGGATGAAAAGATACGCGCATTTGATAAGGAGACCGGTGCAAAGCTTTGGGAAGCAAAGTTGCCGGCTTCTGGTCATGCGACACCTGCTATGTATGAAATGAATGGAAAGCAGTTTCTGGTGATAGCATGCGGGGGTGGAAAGGGAACTCCGAGCGGCGATAGCTATGTTGCATTTGCCCTTCCCGAGTAATTTCTACTCGTTGAAATAGGGTCTCATTTCATTATGAATAGTTTCTCTCAAGGTTTTTAGCCTTGTGGCATACTCCGCCAACTTTTTCTCCTGTGGAGTATCGGGTTTCCAAGGTTTGACTGGCTTTGGTTTACCTTTATCATCCACAGATACAAAGATGATGATGCAGTGGGTCTTCTTTTCGAAAACCTTTTCTTCAAACCCCCTGGAGTAAATCTCCACCATGATATGAATGCTGGTTTTACCAGTGTAAATCACTGTCGCATCAATTTTTATGACTTCGCCAATATTGATCGGTTTGTAAAATCGAATTCCTCCGACGTAAACAGTTACGCAATAGCTTTCTGCCCAAGTTCTTGCACAGGTGTAGGCTGCTTGATCAATCCATTTCATCACCATTCCTCCATGAACCTTACCTCCGAAATTCACATCTGATGGCTCACTGATAAACTGAAATGAGGTTTTATGGAAGTCTTGTACTCTGTTATCATCGATCATTTTGAAGAAATTTTAATGCTCATTTAAAATAAGAAATGCCCACGAAAAATAGGATTCTTCTCCCATTTGGCCCATAAAAACCTCTTGGCACAAAAGCCTTGTGTTTTTAGAGTTTTTGATACTAACTTCTGCCCTTTAAAAACCACCTTATGCTTAAGAAATTCATACTCTCGATCTTCTTTTGTTCATTAGCAGCTTTGTCATTTGGACAAGAAATGGCTGAACTCTTGAATGGCTATTCCTTCCGAAATGTAGGACCACTGCGCGGAGGAAGGGTGACCGCGGTAGAAGGAGTAGAATCCAAGCCTTACACATTTTACATGGGAGCCACTGGAGGCGGACTTTGGAAGACGGATGACTTCGGGCATTCTTGGGATAATATTTCTGACGGCTATTTCCCAACGCCATCCATTGGGGCCATTTCCGTTTACCAGCCGGATCCAAATATCATTTATGTTGGTACTGGATCAGATGGTCTGAGATCAAATGTGATCACGGGAAAAGGAGTATTCAAGTCCACGGATGAGGGTAAGAGTTGGGAATTAATCGGCTTAGAAAATACTGGCCAGATCGGTTCTGTGGAAATTCATCCTGGTAATCCTGATGTCGTTTATGTGGCTGCAATCGGTCAGGCCTTCGGCAAAAATGAGGAGCGAGGTGTTTTCAAGACGGTTGATGGTGGTGAGACATGGGATAAAGTGTTTTATCACTCGGATAGCGTAGGGGTTTCCGATTTGGAAATGGCTCCGGATGACCCGAATACATTGTACATCGGTGCATGGAGAGGAGAGAGAAAGCCCTGGACGATCATCTCGGGGTCCACTGAAGGTGGGGTGTATAAATCTACCGATGGTGGTGAATCCTGGACGAAATTAGAAAATGGACTTCCTACCGCCCTTACTGGTAAAATCGACTTTGCGGTTTCACCCGCAGATCCGGATGTGGTTTATGCAAATATTGAAGCCTCTGAAGAACAGGGTGGGCTCTATCGATCAAATGATCGAGGCGAAAGCTGGGAGTTTGTTTCAGATAACCCAAACCTGACGAATCGTCCTTTCTACTACACCAACATTTACGCAAATCCGCTAGACGCAAATACAGTGTACAACAACTCTCTACGATTCTTAAGATCTTATGATGGAGGGAAAAACTGGGAGAGACTTTCAACGCCTCACGGGGATAACCATGATATTTGGATAAATCCAAATGACACTACCATATGGGTTCAAGCGAATGACGGTGGGGCCAATGTGACGATCAATAATGGTAGAACCTGGTCCACTCAATTCAATCAGCCAACCGCTGAGCTTTATCAGGTAGAAGTGGATGATCAATATCCCTATTATCTCTATGCCGGTCAGCAGGATAATTATAGCACGGTTGCGGTTCCAAGCATGCCACCCATTAGTGTTCAGGCCGGAAGTAATTCCTACATTCTAAACACTGGTGGATGTGAAACTGGACCTGCCGTCCCAAAGCCAGGAAATCCAAACATCGTCTATTCAAATTGTAAGGGTCGTTTTGGAGTTTACGACAAAAGAACTGGCCAGGAGCTTCAATATTATGTGGGCGCCACAAACATCTATGGGCACAATCCAAAAGACTTAAAATTCAGATTCCAAAGAGTGGCTCCAATCCATGTTTCTCCCCATAATCCAGATGTGGTTTACCATACTTCCCAGTATGTACATAAGACGATGGATGATGGAAAAACTTGGGAGATCATCTCACCAGATTTGACTGCATTTGATTCAGATAAGCAGGTTGTTCCTGGGTCTCCAATCACTCGTGACGTGACTGGAGAAGAGTATTACAGTACAATTTATGCCATCCGGGAATCCAAGCTTGAGGAAGGTCTAATCTGGGTTGGTGCGAATGATGGGCCTGTCCATGTCACCAAGGATGGGGGCAAAAACTGGGAAGATGTGACACCAGATATGCCGGTTGGTGGACGAGTGGATGCTGTGGAACCTTCTCCTCATAACCCAGCGAAAGCTTATGTAGCAGTACTGCGTTATCAGCTTAATGATTACGCCCCCTATATCTATAAAACAGAAGATTATGGTCAAACCTGGGAACTCTTAAGTACTGGTGAAAATGGAATTCCTTCAGATTATCCCACTCGGGTAATTCGCGAGGACCCTGAGAAAGAAGGTGTTCTTTATGCGGGTACGGAATTCGGACTTTTCGTTTCGATGGATGATGGTAAAAACTGGTCCGCTTTCCAAAGCAACTTACCAGTTACTCCTATTACAGATTTGAAAGTCCATCAGAATGATTTGGTGATGTCTACCATGGGTAGAGGTTTTTGGATTATGGATAACCTAATCAGCCTTAGAGGATTGGCAGATCTTGATAACGAGAATTTGGCCCTCTTTGATATTCAGGAAGCCACCAGAAACAGGATGGGAGCAAGAAGCGAAAAAAATGGCCCGGAATATCCTGGCAGTGGAGCTACTATCGACTTTTATCTTTCAGAGAAATCAGATGACCTGAGATTAGAAATCTTAGATGAAGGAGGCGATCTCATTCGCGCTTTTGAACCAAATCAAAAGAAAGAGGAAGTGGATACAGAGCGAGATATGAGCACCGAATTCCGGAATCCTCCAGCTGCATCGGGTCTTCCAAATGAGAAAGGGATCAATCGATTCAAATGGAATATGAGACATCATGGAGGTTGGGATAAAAATCCTGAAAGAGCCTATTCTGGCAATGGACCAATGGTTTCAACTGGAACTTATGTTGCCAGGCTCATTTCTGAAGGAGAAGTACAGGAGAAACCTTTTGAGGTCATTTTAGATCCAAGAATAACTCTGGTTAATGACGAAGACGTAGCTGCTCAAGAAGAGTTAGCTCTGGAAATCCAAGAGTTTAGAGATGAGATCAGCAAGCTTATCGCAGCCATGGATGAGCAAAAGGAAGAAATGGAGTCTGCCATTGAAATGGAACAAAGTAGTGATCAGGTAAAAATCAAAAAGCAGGAGTTAGAAGAGCTTTATTACCGAGTAGTTACTCCGAAAGGAACGTACATGCAGCCTATGCTAAATGATCAAACGAGATACCTGTACTCCATGATTGGAAGAGCTGATCAAAAGCCGGGACAGGATGCATATGAGAGGTTAGAAGAGCTCCAAAGAGACTTTGAGGAAATAAAATCTGAGTTTGAGAAACTTCAAGATTAATTAGAGATATCCATGAGCTGAGGCCCCAATATTATTGTCAAACCACATATTGGGGCCAAAAGCAGTTTGAACCCAGCCTATATAAATGCGGCTGGCAAAACTATTCGCGGTAATTCCATAACCGCTTCCTTCATCATGAAGTATGTCGTATACATCATTCTCGCAGTTTCTATCAGGCAGGCTATAAGCTTCTAGGCTCCGTTTATTCATCATCCAGGTGGCTTGTTCTGGGTTCACATTAGAAACATCCAATCTTTTCCATTCAGTGTATGGATCACTATGGTATGTCCCTGGCTCCAAATCAAATCCATTGCTAGCCTTAGCTCCTGGAGGAATCACTACGGTTTTACTGCGTTGAAAAACGCTTACAATTGAGCTGAAATTATTGAAACAGTCTTCTGTCCAGAATCCTTTGTAAGGGGCGGAAGTAAAAGGGTGTCCTACTTGATTTTCAGTTGAACAGCATCTTACCATCCCATTTCTAAGTAAGAAGGCACAGCCTACATGCCCCAGTCCTCCTGCTCCTTTTCGATTCAAAAAGACGTATGCAGTTCCATTCAAATTATTCCGATTTTAAATCAGGTGCTAGATTCTTTGGAGCCATATGCAGACCAGACTTCTTGCTCAATCTGTCAAGTTGGTGGTTTTTAGAATTAAGACCCATCGTTCGACTAACCTCAATATCAACTTGCTTCTGCATGGCTTTAATCCTTGATTTTTGTGCCTTATTCTGTTTGACAAATTCCTGAATCAGTAAAAAGTGAAGAAAAAAAAGCCCTGACAGCACCATTAATGCTAGAAAGCTAATTATTGACCATTCAAAAAAAGTAATTCCAAAAAACACAATTGCAGGAGTTAATTAAATCAAACTTAGAAATCATAGAAGAGGTAGAACATACGGCATAAGCCCTATTTTTTCCGATCATCAAATTTTTTAAATGATCCCAAACCCTCGATTTATCTAAGATTCAAACAATTCAAAAAGTAAACTTTTGTTATTTGAGCCAGCTACAAAACAAATCCAAATAACATTCAAAAATGGCCAATTCTAATAGAAAAACAAGGTTTTGGCACATTGAAACTTATTGTGAATCTTTAGGTTTACAATCAATAAACCCAAATAAAAATACATGTTTAACGTAGATCAAAATGAAAATCAGCGGATGATCGCTGACATGATCAGAGACTTTGGAGCTAAAGAAATCACTCCTTTCAGAAATGATTGGGACGATAACCAGACCTTCCCTCTGGAATTATTCAAGAAGCTAGGTGAGTTGGGTCTTATGGGAGTTTTGATCCCTACAGAATATGGAGGCTCTGGTTTTGGATACTTTGAATATGTAACTGCCATCAGTGAATTAGCCAAGCTTGATCCTGGAGTCGGGTTATCAATGGCAGCTCATAATTCTCTCTGTTCCAACCATATCCTGATGTTTGGGAGTGAGGAACAAAAGCAAAAATATCTGCCTAAACTTGCTACTTGTGAATGGCTCGGAGCTTGGGGCCTGACGGAACCAAATACAGGTTCTGATGCCGGCAATATGCGAACAGTTGCTAAAAAAGAAGGTGATTACTGGATTCTAAATGGTGCGAAGAATTTTATTACCCATGGTGTTTCTGGAGATATAGCCGTGGTAATTGCGAGAACTGGAGAGGTGGGAGATTCACATGGAATGACAGCCTTTGTGATCGAGAGAGGTACTCCTGGATTCGAGGGAGGTCGGAAAGAAGATAAACTGGGGATGCGTTGCTCAGAAACAGCGGAGATGATTTTCACAGATTGTAAGGTTCATGAGAGTCAGGTTCTAGGTGAAATTGGTGAAGGGTTCATCCAATCGATGAAGATACTGGATGGAGGCAGAATATCAATTGCTGCCCTGTCACTGGGAATAGCTGAAGGAGCACTAGAAGCATCCATCCAATACTCTAAAGAAAGGCATCAATTCAATCAGCCGATTTCTAAATTCCAGGGTATCTCCTTTAAACTGGCAGACATGGCTACCCAAGTAGAAGCCGCAAGCCTTTTGACTTTTAAAGCTGCCGATTTAAAAAATAGAGGAGAAAAAGTAACCCTTGCAGGAGCTCAGGCCAAGTATTATGCATCGGAAGTTTCGGTTTCAGTTTCTAATGAAGCAGTACAGATTTTTGGTGGCTACGGATTTACCAAGGATTATCCGGTTGAAAAGTACTACCGTGATGCCAAGCTTTGCACAATAGGCGAAGGAACTTCGGAGATCCAAAAACTCGTGATTTCAAGAGAAATCTTAAAAAAATAAATCGGATGTTACTTACTCCATGGCCTCATAAACGAGGTCATGGATTTCTGTACGAATTTCCTCACGTAGCAACCTTTTATTGTTTCCATCAGGGTAAACCCTATTGGAGAGAAAAATATAGATCAATTCATTTTCTGGATCAGCCCAGGTACATGTACCCGTAAAACCTGTATGGCCGAAGGTACTTTTTGGGGCGAGATCTCCAGCAGATCCGCCGTCATCTTTTTCAGGCTTAGGTTTATCCCAGCCCCAACCTCTCCGGCTTTGGGTAGACTGTCGTTTCGTGAACGTAGAAATCACTCCAGGACGCATTAGATAAACATCTCCATAGTACCCTTTATTCAGCATCATTTGCATCATTACTGCCAAGTCCATGCCCTTACCAAATAACCCAGCATGCCCAGCTACACCACCGTACATTGCAGCACCCGGATCATGAACATATCCTCTCACTTGCCTCTTTCGAAATACCACATCATCTTCAGTTGGAGCAATTTGCTCGAGGGGTATTTTCTTATGAGGGTTAAAAGTCATGGTCGTTAGTCCAAGTGGACTATAGACATTTTGATCTAAAAACTCATCCATAGGTTGATTCACTACCTTCTCAACAACTGCCTGCATAAAGTACATAGTAAGGTCGGAATAACGGTATCGATGCTTTCTCGCTCCCCTAGGCTTATAGTTCAATTCGGAATCTACTGTCCAAGTCCAAATACTATCTCTTAAGAAATCTGCCCCATACATCCGATTTGAAACTGGTTGGGAGAAACCAGGGACTGAATTCTCTTGATAATAATCTCTTTTCCAATTTCCGTCTTTAACGGTCTTCGCATAGTGAGGAATGTAAGCCTTTAAGCCGGCCTCGTGAGCCATCACGTCACTCAAAATCATATTGGCCTTATTCGTACCTCTTAGCTCTGGTAAATAATCTCCAAGAGTTTTACTCATGTCCAGTTCTCCCCGACTCACCAAAAACATCACTGCTTGGGTAGTGGCTAGAACTTTGGTAATTGAGGCAAGATCCCAAACGGTTTCAGAGGATATCTTTGGGGAGTTCTTATATTCCTGCTGACCATAAGATCTTTCAAAAATTACCTTACCCTCTTTAGCGACAAGTACATGTGCCCCGGGTGATGCCTGGATCCTAATCATCTTCTTGGCGACCTCATCAATCTTATCCAGCTTCTCCGAACTCATACCTACGGTCTCTGGCTTCGCAAAGGCAAGTCGATTCATATCTCCTAAATAACCTCCAATTCCCTGAACCATATTTTCACTGACAGTCACGGGAAGAATGCCTTGGGCAGGTCTACCTCCAAACAAAATCTGCGGCACCAAGCTTCTTGTAAACTTATTGTTTTCGTAAGCTAAGACTAACTGTTCTGCATCTTCGAAGTATTGTGCCGAATAGGCATTTCCAAAAAGAACGGTAATCACCTTATGTGTTTTTTGAAGCTCACGAATTAGATCAGCATCTGACTCAGAAACCCCAAAATTTCTTCTGGGGCTGTTACTTATCCCCATCACTCCAACCACTACCACATCATGGTTATCCAGCTTCTTAATCAAACTCTGATTAGAGGAAGCTCCAGCTCCCTTTTTTACTGAGAAATGATCAAAATCGGCATACTTATCAAGATAGCTCGTGAATTCACCTCCATTTCCGCCAATCGTCAGACTTGCAAAATTCTTCAAGTCCAGTTGCTTGAATGGTAGAATATTACCCTTGTTGGAAGCGAGAGTAATGGCTCCAGCATACAGCTCTTCTATCAGGGCTTCAGTTTTGGGAGTATATATTCTGGCTGCCAGCTCCTCAGTACTAATGGACTTCTTTTCATTTAGCCCAACCCAGTACTTCGCCTTGAGAATCTTTCTTACTCTTCGCAATACCTCAGCTTTAGAAATTCTACCTTCTTCGATTGCCTTCTTTATTTCCTGTTTTGCCCTAGGGACGTTCATAGAGTAAAGAAGTACGTCATTGCCTGCGACAAGCGCCTCCACATCCACAACACCAGGCGGGAACTTATCAGCTACCCCTTTCATATTCAGCGCATCTGTAAAAATCAATCCCTCAAACCCCATTTTCTGTTGTAATAAATCCGTCACAACAGGTTTGCTCAAGCTTGTAGGCCTCCCAGATCCATTATCCAAGCTTGGAATGTTCAGATGAGCAACCATCACTGACATTAAATTTTCCTTAAATAGCTGCTGGTAGGGATATAGATCTACGGTCTCAATTCTTTCTTTTGAATGTTTAATGACGGGTAATGAATAATGACTGTCCGTTTGTGTATCCCCATGTCCCGGGAAATGCTTAGCATTTGCAATGACTCCATTGTCCTGTAGGCCCTTCACGTAAGCTATTCCTTTCGAGGCGACCTGCTCCGGATTTTCACCAAAAGCCCGATATCCTATAACCGGGTTATTAGGATTGGAATTCACATCGACAACCGGACCAAAATTGATATGCATACCTATCTCCTTAAACTGTCGGGCCATCTCTTCTCCCATTTGGTAGATAAGGCTTTCATCCTGAATGGCTCCAAGTGTCATCGCTTTCGGAAAATCTGGAATGGAATCAAAACGCATTCCCAACCCCCACTCTGCGTCCATAGCAATTAAAAGTGGGGTTTTGGCTTCAGCTTGATATAAATTGGTTAGTCTGGCTTGTCGAGCTGGGCCACCTTGAAAGAAAATTAAACCGCCAAGATTCTCTTCTTTCACTAGTTTTCGGATAGCATTGACATGCGCTTCTCCTTTGTTCGAATAGGCTGCCACCATAAAAAGCTGACCCAACTGTTGATCGAAATCCATGCTTTTTAGCGTAGAATCAACCCAGACTTCTTGATCAATTGGGGATAAGGATTTAAGAGGATCAAAAACAGAATCCTTTCGCTCCACCTGACTTGCAGAAAAAATAAATGCCAGCAAAGCAATCGTCATTCCACGCACTAATCCTATTCTCATTTCAACAAAAGTTTTTTATCCGTTTATTTTCAAATAAATTTAATCCCTCGTTCGTCACAAACCCATCAAAACGGTTTTTCAAAGCCGCTTTTCGCATTTTAACTAAGTTAAAAAAGATAGGGCAACATTGAATGAGAAAAGGGGTTAAATAAAGTATATTTATGATGTCTGGTTTTAAGTTCCAGGCTTGAGTTTTTAGGGTTTGAATTGCTCGGCAAAATCGACCCTGAAGAAAAAAACGGCAAATGAAGTTTCCATCCATCTTTCGCACTAATTCTCCCATGAGGTTCGATATTAAACCTCGGTATTATGATCCTGTGAAAGAGGAAATTGAGCAAAGAACATCCCAGATCAAAAAAGATCTTGAAGCACAAGGTCTTCTTGACAAATCGGATGATGAATCCTCTGAGTATGAAAGCTCAATCAGAGGTTCATTTGCCAATTACCGAGGTGGTATAAAAGAACGAAGTAAAAACCCTTTTTCGTCTACTGCGATGATCAGGACCATGATCATCCTATTCCTTGTGGGATCACTATTTGGATATATCTACCTTGGTCCTGTCGTATTTGAGATCATGGGTTATACAGCCCTTTTGATTGGAGCTATTTATTCTTTCTTCAGATTGAAACCCAAAAACACTAGATGAGCAATATCATCCAACTATTACCGGATGCCATTGCAAATCAAATCGCCGCTGGTGAAGTGGTTCAAAGGCCAGCATCGGCATTAAAAGAGCTCTTGGAAAATGCTGTAGACGCTGGGGCGACCAAAATCCAGGTAATTATAAAGGACGCAGGAAAACAGCTCATTCAGGTGATTGATAATGGGCGTGGAATGTCTGATGTGGATGCAAGGATGAGCTTTGAGCGTCATGCAACCTCAAAGATTAAAGAAAGCAAAGATCTTTTTTCAATAAAAACTTTTGGCTTTCGTGGAGAAGCCTTGGCATCAATCGCAGCTGTCTCTCAGGTTGAACTGAAAACTAAAGCCACAAATGATGACCTTGGTACACTTATTCAAATCGAAGGATCTGAATTAAAAAAGCAAGAACCCATAGCTGCCAAAAATGGCACTTCTGTGTCCATGAAGAATCTCTTTTTCAATGTTCCTGCAAGACGTAATTTCTTAAAATCGAATCCAGTGGAAATGCGGCATTTGGTGGATGAATTCCAACGTGTAGCACTATCCTATCCTGAGATTTCTTTTTCCATGATGCAAAATGACATGGAAATATATCGTCTGACTCCCGGAAAGTTAAGTCAAAGAATTGTAGGCATATTTGGCAAGAATTATCAGGATAAACTGATTCCTGCAGAAGAGAACACGCCTCATCTCAAAGTCAGAGGATACATCGGAAAACCAGAAAATGCTAAGAAAACTCGAGGAGAACAGTTTTTCTTTGTGAATAACCGATTCATCAAGAGCAGCTATCTTCATCATGCGGTAAATACAGCTTTTGAGGGCCTTATTCAGCCAGATCAGCATCCATTCTACGTGCTCTTTCTGGAAATTGACCCCTCGCATATCGATATCAATGTCCATCCTACCAAGACAGAGATAAAATTTGATGACGAGCGAACAGTTTATGCTGTCCTTCGGTCTTCTGTAAAACAAGCTTTAGGTGCTCATCACGTCGTTCCTTCTCTGGATTTTTCTATCGATGTGAACTTTCAGGATAAATGGGATCAGGACACTGAAAAAAGGGAGCAAGTCAGTAATGAATATAGCTATCGAAGTTTCAATACTCCTGAATACAAAAAAGCTAATCCATCAGGTTGGGAAAAGCTCTTTGACGTAGGATCAAAGGATGGAAAAATAGAAACTCAAAAAGAAGAAGATTTGGAGGTTTTGACTTTCCCTAGCCGCGCCATGGAACAAACGGAGCATGGCTCAGAACAAGCTCAGGAAAGTACAGGAGCCACATTTCAGGTAGAACTCAATTATATAGTCGCTCAGTTTTCATCTGGATTTATCATCATTGATCAACAGACAGCTCATGAAAGAATTCTTTACGAGCGCTATCAGAACCTACTTCAAACTGCTCAAGGACCTTCTCAGCAATGTCTTTTTCCACCTGTCGTTGAACTAAGTTCCAGCGATTTTCAGTTAGTCAATGACATCAAGACTGAATTGACTAGTTTGGGCTTTCAGATTGAAGAGTTTGGAAAAAGTGCATTTTTGATTCAAGGAGTACCCGCAGATATTGAAGTCAAAAATGAAAAAGAGCTTTTTGAAAGCCTTGTCGAACAGTATAAAAACTTTAAGAACGAACTCTCCCTGGACAGTAGAGAAAATCTTGCTAGATCATTAGCTAGAAGAGCTTCACTTAAAAGGGGACAAAAGCTTAGTGGACAGGAAATGGAACTGATCGTTGGACAATTGTTCGCCTGCCAAAATCCAAACTATGGCCTTACTGGAAATAAAACCTTTGTCAAATTAGACCTTTCCAGCATCCACTCTTTCTTTGGTAAATAACTATGTTTAGAAATATAACCCCCGTTGTTCAAAATCTGCTATTAGTCAACATTGTACTATATGTGGTTAGTGCATTTCTATTTCCAAGATTGAACGATTGGTTTGCCCTCTATTACATCAATAGCCAATACTTCCAGCCATTCCAGTTTTTGACATACATGTTTATGCATGCTGATTTCTGGCACCTCTTCGGAAATATGTTTGGGCTTCTAATTTTCGGTCCATTACTGGAGCAATTTCTCGGTCCAAAAAAGCTCCTTACGCTTTGGATGGTATGTGGAGTAGGTTCGGGTGTTCTTTATTCTGGATACAATTCCTACAGAGTAAACTCTTTGGAAAATAAAATCGAATCCTTCCAAGCCAATCCAGACCCTGAAGCTTTTAACAGACTCGTCCTGGATAATCGTGGTTATTTTGATCCAGCTATTTTCAACTTTGTGGATGATTACAGCAGAAACCCAAATGATCAGGTTTATATCCAAAGAGCAAACCAAACACTGGAAGCAATTTTTAGAATTCAGAGTAACATCCCAATGGTTGGAGCGTCTGGAGCATTATTTGGAGTTTTGATTGCATTTGCAATGCTTTTCCCAAACACTCAGCTCTTCCTGCTGTTTCCTCCTATGCCAGTCAAGGCAAAGTATTTAGTGCTTTTTTATAGTCTCTACACCATTTACAACGTATTTGTAAATAACCCCATGGATAATGTGGCACATTTCGCGCATTTAAGTGGATTAGTTATCGGGGCTATTCTCGTCTATCGATGGAAAAAACAACGCAATAGTTTCTACTAGGATGTACGGAAATTTTTGGGACAATTTAAGAAACGCCTTCAGGCATTCGGACAATAGCCTTTACAAGCTTATTGCAATAAATCTATTGGTTTTCCTGGCTCTAATGGTCATAAGGGTGTTTCTCACCATAGGGGGCTTAGGGGATATTTATGGCCAAGGCATCTCTTATTTCATGATGCCAGCATCGGTTACCAGGTTCATCCTACAGCCATGGAGTGCATTTACCTACATGTTTATGCACGAAGGTTTCTTCCATATTCTCTTTAATATGCTCTTCCTTTTCTGGTTTGGACAGCTTGTCCATCAGTTTTTAGGAAGTAGGAAACTTGCAAATATTTACATCTTAGGTGGTTTAGCTGGTGCAGCCTTTTATGTCTTGATCTATAATATAGCCCCTTATTTCAGCGACGCTGTTAACAGCTCCTTAATGCTTGGAGCTAGTGCTGGAGTATTTGCCATCGTAGTAGCGGCAGCCACCCTTAGTCCTAACACTACCTTCTTCCTAATCTTAATTGGCCCGGTAAAAATAAAGTACATCGCCATTTTCTATGTAATCGTTTCTTTTGCTAATACAGCAGGTGCGAATGCAGGAGGAGAATTAGCGCACCTTGGGGGCGCATTGATGGGATTCTTGTACGTTACTCAGCTTCGAAAAGGACTAGATTTGGGAATACCTGTTCAAAAAGTCGGAATCTTTTTTGAAGACCTTTTTTCAGGTAGAAAGAAGGGAGTTAAAGTGACTTATAGGCGATCCAATAACTCCGGTGAATCTTTTAAAAAATCCTCAAAGAAGACCAAAACAGAAGCTAAAGCCAAAAGTTCGGAAGAAGCTAGTCAGGAGGAAATTGATAGAATTCTGGATAAAATTGCGGATAGAGGATACGAATCCTTGAATAAAGAAGAGAAAAGGAAGCTTTTCGAATTTTCTAAGAAGTAATCAGGATTAGAGAGGAACTGCAAATCCTGCTCTGAAACCTACTTCTTGCAAACTCTGACTTTGATACCTGAATTCAGTACTTAGCCCTACCCAATCCGCCAATCGGATGTAGGCTCCAACCCCAACATTTGCACCCTTAAAGTTTCGTCTAGTACCTGCACCATCAGGTTGAGTATCCTCCCAGGTTTGGCTGTATCCAGCCATAAAATAAAGCTGTGAAGGTCCATTAGACACATAGTACCGTAAATCAGCACTAAAATTACTTTCCCTACCTACCTGTGGAAACAAATACGTGTAGCTAGGCATTATGGCGAAGTTATCGGCAAAGAAATATTCAAAACCCCCACCTATGCCAGGCTCTTCCCATCTAAGTCCATAAAAGCCAAAAACATGGACTCTTGAATTACCTTGCTCGGTAGATTGGGCATTCGAATCGAAGAGAAAAATAAAAAAAAGGAAAACTGAGAAAAGGAGTTTCTTCATGATTAATGTGCTATCAGAAGAAAAATTAATGGCC
Organism: uncultured Cyclobacteriaceae bacterium; assembly: GCA_937146645.1. Classification (GTDB taxonomy): domain Bacteria; phylum Bacteroidota; class Bacteroidia; order Cytophagales; family Cyclobacteriaceae; genus Algoriphagus. The sequence continues at coordinate 33,746 of CAKZRQ010000023.1, read as the reverse complement.
TTTTCTCAGTAAACCAAATCAATTACCTAATACCTGAACCACTCTGCCTAAGCGCCCTTCTCCATCCATACCTTCAAGTACAAGGATTTGCTTGGTAGCCACATCCGTATTAAAGAATTCAAGATTGGCAACTCCTTCAGCATCAGTCTCTACTATTGGGTTCCAGTATATAGTGGCTCGCTTATCATCAAGGGCTTGACGAATTGGATCTTCATCGTACATCGGCTGGTAAAATTCCTTCACGGTGGAGTAACCGCCGTATTTAGTAACCAGAGTTCCTCCTACACTTCCGGCTAAGCCATATCCTTGCTTTGTATAGACTGCGATGACACCATTTGCTCCCTGAGCACCAAAAATCGCAGCCCTTGCAGGGTCTTTAAACACGTCCACACTTTCTACGTCACGAACACTAATGTTTAGAATGGTTTGTGCATCCACTGGGATATTATCAAGCAAATAAAGTGGTTGAGTACCTGCATTCACAGATCCCGGTCCACGGATATTCACATTTACATCAATACCCGAGATAAAGATTTGGACTCCGGAGACCCTACCTTGAATCAGTTGAAATACATTTTGATAGGCAACTGAAGCTGGAATATCAGCTGGTCTAACGACTGCATCACCGTCTCCGTATAGTTTCCTTTTCTGAATATCTTCCTTTTCTACTGTCTCCCCCTCTACAGTCACCGCTTCTAAGTCCACAAAATCATCCGATTGTTGAGTCATTTGAATTTGAAGATTTCTCTCTTGCACGGTTGCTGTCAAAGCTTCAGGCCAAACTACACGGGATGTGTAAAGTCCTTCTATCTCTGTGAAGGTGGCTTCTGGCTGAATGACCTCTACGTCGACGAAATTTTTTAATCTGTTATCCTCCACGGTAATATTCACAGTGGCTGAATCGAGATAATCCATATCACGTAAGATAAATCTTCCATTGGGACCATACTCCGTACTGATGATTTCTATCCCTCCTCCAATAATGGCATTCACCGTACCACCCGCAAGGCCCTTTCTGGTATCCTCAGCGTCTGTAACTTGTCCCTCTATGTTAATTCCTCTCTCAATAAAGTTTTCAATTTTCGGATACTCCATCCTAAGTGCATCATCCCAATTAAATCTGGTCCAGCCATGAGTGAGCATTACTAAATCTATGGCCTCAAGGTCCGCTTCATTAGAATCATTAAAGTAGGCTCCAGGAGAATAAAGACCTCCTTTTAAATCAGAAGTCAGTAACAAAGAAGAATATATGTTATCAGATAGCTCGTCTAGCTCAACCTGCCCAGCATCTAAAACAGACAGTGAAAATGTGCCCGGGGCCGCTTCACCTTGAGTTTTACTATTGAGGGTGACACCCATTTTATTCCTTTTCGATGGAGTTCCATCTACATTCAATTCCAGATCTAACTGGTCATCTGCCATATAGAAAACCAAACGTTCGAGCAAGGGAGAACCTTCGCCAGAAAAAATACTGATTTGATTTATACCGGTTATTAGATTGCTCTTAGGAATCCTTACTCCCCATATTCCATTGGTGAGTTGGCCTTGAATTATATAATTCACAATCCCTCTGGTCTGACTTACCAATAGCAGATCATTATAATCTCCGATGCCCTGAACAAAAGCTGTTAAGTAACTGGCAGCAGGATTATTAACCACCTGCATGGTGATTCCAGAATCTTCGGGCTCAGGAAGCGAAACAGAGACGGTTTCTCCTGTATTCATTTCCTTAAGTTGAGCCACATATTCTTTTTGAGAAGGAGTGATTTCAAACTTTCCTAAACCAGCAAAATTACTTCTAAACACAATTTCGGCTTGCCCCTCTATGCTTCCATCAACAATAACTGGATTGCCATCCGGATAAACCGCTCGGAACGCCATTTGAGACTTTTTCCCCATTAGCCAATGTCCACTTTCAGGCAAAAATTGGATGTCTGCAAAGGTTAAGCTGTAAGGTAGTGCCACCCTCTGACTTACCGGGTAATTACCTCCCTCGAGATAAGTCAATTCTAAATATTGCGATGAGTATGCTTCCCCGGTTATTTTAAAGCTGAGACTAGCTTGACCCTGGTCATTCAGCAAAATTTGCTGGGTATGAAGTTCATTATCCTCTCCGACAGCTTTCAATTCCAATTCCTGTCCTGACAATGGATTTCCCGCTTTATCAACAGCAAGGATTTCGACAGAATAACTGATTTGATCTCCCTCTGCGGATATTTCTGTAAAGTCAATTTGTGGAAGGAATGAGCCACCTTGTCCATCTACAACAGAGAGCCCTCTAGAAAAGAAATATTCCTCTCCGAAATTCTTCATCCAGGCAGTGTATGCTTTGATTTGGTATTCACCCGGATTACCAAACAATGGCAAGGGGAAATTTCCAGCACCTCTTCCATCTTCAAGACGAATTATACTACTCTCAATCAAAAGGCCATTTCCGTCGAATAAGTCAACATACAGCGGCTTGGAAAGTGGGGTAGGGATCTGATTACTTCCTGCTGTCACATATGCACTAAACCATAAGTCCTCTCCTAGTGTATAAGTGTCTTTATCTAAATGGAGATAGACCTTTTCAACAGGATATTCAGCCTGATACTTATCGAAAAAAGCAGTGATTTTTTCAGGAAGAGTCTGAGAGATTGAGGTGGATACAGCAAAAAGAAATAGAAAAGTTACGAGGTAAAAGTGTTTTATTCTCATGTAGTAGTTGGTTTCACTATGCGAACGCAAATAACCAACTAAAGTTTGTATAACTAAGAAATAAATTAGATTTCTGCGACCTCGTTTTTATTTGCTAGCTGACCACAAGCAGCGTCTATATCCTGACCTCTGGATTTCCTCACTTTCGCAATAATTCCCTGTCCTTCTAGAATGCGGATGTACATATCTACGGCTTCTTGACTAGCCTGTCTAAATTCTCCTTCATCAATCGGGTTGTATTGAATGATATTAACTTTCGAAGGAATAACCTTACAGAATTTTGCCAGAGCTTTGGCATGTCTTTCATCGTCATTCACACCGTCCCATACCACATATTCGTAAGTCACCTTTCTCTTTGTATTCTTATACCAATATTGAAGTGCCTCTGCAAGATCTTCCAAAGGATTGGAATCGTTGATGGGCATAAGTCTGGAACGTGTTTCGTTAATGGCAGAATGCAGAGAAACGGCGAGGTTGAATTTTACTCCATCATCTGCCAGCTTTTTGATCATTTTAGCTACACCTACCGTGGAAAGTGTAATTCTTTTTGGGGCCATCCCCAATCCCTCTGGTGAAGTAATTTTATCTATGGCGTCCAAAACATTAGCATAGTTCAGGAGCGGCTCACCCATCCCCATAAAGACAATATTGGTCAATGGCCTGTTGAAATAAGTCTCAGCCTCATTTTTAATCGCCACCACTTGATCATAAATCTCATCCGGATTGAGATTCCTCATTCGCTTCAATCTGGCTGTAGCGCAAAAATTACAATCTAAACTACACCCTACCTGACTGGAGACACAAGCTGTGATCCGCTTTGATGTAGGAATAAGGACCGATTCAACGATTTTATTGTCATAGAGCTTCACCGCATTCTTGATGGTACCATCTTCAGAATGCTGCATTAAATCCACCTCTATATGATTTATGGTAAACTCAGATTTCAACTTTTCTCTTGTACCGAGAGAAATATTTGTCATCTGGTCAAAGTTCTTTAAGGATTTATTCCACAGCCATTCAAACACTTGTTTTGCCCGAAATTTCTTTTCTCCGATTTCTAGAAAGAACTCCTCTAACTCTGCAAGACTAAGCTGACGAATATCCCTTTTCTTCGACTCTTCCATAACGCAAAGGTAGAGAATCCGCAATGAAAAAGGAGGCCTTAATCCGAACCGCTTTTATCAATCAGGCATTTCAAGCATCAGCCATCCATTAGGATCGATGATTGGACTTGAGTCACTTTCAATCATCACCTTCTTTTTCCCAAGCATGACCTTTTGAATCCCGTTTGAAGTTTGGATTTCTACTGGAAGTTCGAAATTGATCCCTTCCAAGCTTACCCGGTATTCATTCGTCCCTCTAGAAGAGATTTTAACCTGAGGGACTTTGGTGGATTTAAGGTATAAATCGAGAAAATCTGTCAAATCTCTCCCTGTATATTCTTGCAGAAAAGAGTAAAAATCATCTGTATCAATTTGATTCTCATAAGTCCAACGTTGATCAGATGCCAAAGCTTTTAAAAATGGGAAAAACACATCGTCTCCAAGAATCCACCTCAATGAATGCATTACATATGCCCCTTTTGTATATATCTCTGGATGATATGCCTCTTCCTCCGTGCTGTTTGGTTTACCGACCAATGCATTCTCATGAGGTATGGTAAGGGCAACTTGCCTGGCTTTTTCCAGATACATCTCCATTCCACCATGCTCTAAATAAAAAAGCCAATCACCATATGAAGTAATTCCTTCATGAATCCAAAAATCAGCCCAATCCCCTACTGAAATCTTATTCCCAAACCACTCATGTCCAAGTTCATGGTGCAAGAGCCAATCATACTTAGTTTTTCCCATAGGGACGAACCTATAATTATTGCCATACGCATTGATGGTCTGATGCTCCATTCCTAGATACGGAGTCTCCACAATAGATAACTTATCCTCAGGCCACGGGAATGGGCCAAAATACTTTTCATGCGTTTGAGCACTGACTTTCAAAACTTCAAGAAGCTCAGCTGCCCGATCTTTATTTTGCTCAAGCACAATTACCTCAATTGGAAATTCTTGACCATTCTCCGATTTAAAGACCTCCTTTTCCGAATGAAATACTCCGAGGGTGAAGTTGATGTTATAATTGTTAATGGGATAAGTGCTTGACCAATGATACCTGACCTTATCCTCCATCTCCTCCGTGTTTTGGAGAAGACCATTGGCAGCAACCATATATCCGTTTGGAACTGTGAAAAATAAATCTACTCCCTCCTTAGCCTCGCTCGAAGGATGATCTAAGGCTGGCATGAAAATCTTTGCCCCTTCACCTTGAGAAGACAGGCCCATCCAATAATTTCCAGCCTTATCCTTTCGCCAGGTGAATCCCCCTGTCCAAGGAGGGTTTATCGCAATCGGAGTTTGTCCGGTGTAAAAAATCTCTACCTCATCGCAAGTACAATCTATCGGCTTGATATCAAGAAGATCATTCTCATGTGAAAATTCTACCTCCTGCCCATTCATCATGACTTTACTTACCACATATTCATTAATAAGGTTAAGACGTAAAGTTTCTAATGCCTCATCCGAATGAAATCTTACTATGCTTTTACCTGATAAGGACTTGATTTCTGGTAAAATTTCCAGATCAAGGGTATAGTGAAGAACCTCAAACTTTTCCTGTAACGGATCTTTAGGTCCTCCCCAGTCCCAGTTTTTTTGACCAAAACAGGACAAATGGAAAGAAATTATCAGGAAAAGAATGGAGATTTTTTTCATGTATTTTACTAAGGGTTAATCGTCAGTTGTCAGTCTATCTTTGATAACTACTTTAGCCTCTTTCACCTTTTTATGGATATCCTTAAGCTTAAGGGAAAAGATAATGGCAACGATCCCCAAAAGGATGAAAACCAATGCTGTCAAACTTACTAAAGTCATCCCCACAAAAGCAGGATTGTAAATCAAAAGAAACGCAAGAATTACTCCTCCAATGCTTAGCCAGAGCAAACTTTGGTACTCTGTTCCAGTATCTTTTAAACTTAAGGCAAAGGAAATACCTGCGATTGCCCTAAACAAAACCCCAAACCCGACATATAAAGGAAGGGTGGCCATACTTAATCCCGGGTTACTAAGCAGTAGAATACCGATCAGAGTACTAAATGCTCCTGAGGCCAAATACCAACCCCAGTTTTCCAGCTGTTGGCGATTTCCCAGAGCAAAAGCCATCTCAGCAATCCCAGTGGTAAGGAAAGAAATGCTAAAGAGGGTAGCTAGGAGTAAATAGGAAGCCATAGGAGTTTGAAATACCCAGATACCTAAAAGGATAAAAACCACTCCTATGATAGTGACGAGGTACCAGTGCTTGATTGAATTCTTCAAAGACTTTAATGGTTGAGTCATGTTTGAACAGAGTTAGATATTAAAAATTTGGTTGATTGTTATTGCTTAAGTCTAAATAGTGTCTCCAAAAGTGGTATTCCAAAATATCTCGAATGGATAGTACTCTCTCGTTTGAAGCCGTACTTTTCATAAAGTGACATGGCAGGATCCTGACCTGAAGTAGTATAGAGATAAGCTCCCTTGTAATTCATCTCCTCATATGAATTTAACCAATCCTCCATAAGCTCATTCCCCAGACCCTTTCCTCGAAAGGCCTTTTCCAAAAGTAAAAATCTTAATTGAGCCATTTGGCCTGAGCGATGCATAAGAGCTAGGAAACCTACCATTTTATCTCCTTCTTCCAGAACCCAAACCCTATCTTTCCTTTCATCGAACTGGGAAAAAAACTCGATAAGACACTCCATGACATAAGCTTCAAAGCCAATGGCAAGATCATGCTCTTCAGCATAAATCCTCCCATGCAATGATGCCACCTGACCTAAATCGCCAGGAACTAAATGATGTCTAACCTTGAGGCCCTGAAATTCTGCCATACTTGAAAATAGCAAGAATTGAGGAAAAAGAATATTAATTCCTCTCTAGGGAAATAACTAGATCAGGAGAAAGGGAAAATTATTCTGCGTAATTGAAACTGTCTACAAGTTCTAAAACCCAGTCTTTATATCGACTCAATCTAAAGTCTGACCAATCCTTTTTATACTTAGATTCGTCGATGACGAACTTGAAGGCTGTATTAGCTTTTGGTTTCGCTAAAGCATCTACCAAATCCTCAGCCAGCGTCCTTTCGTTCACAAAACGATCAACAAAGTCCTGCATCATTTGCAGCTCCTGAGATGGTTCAAGCTTAGTGAACTCGGCATAGTTCTCTGGTGATTCCTCCACATTATCAAGCAGAGTCTCCTCTTCAGGTGTCAAATCATAATCGAAATAATCTTCATCATCAGGCATGTAAAAAATTTTCTTTTTATCCAGCTGATAGAAGCAAACCATTCCCTTCAGAAGCTTGGAAGTAATTAAATCAATTTCCTCGGTGGTGAGTGTAAGCATTAAAAATTTTCAATAGGTAGTATTTGGTGGAAAGATAAGAAAGCCTAAATAATTTCAGCCATCACTTTTTCTAAAATTTTTGGTGGAATTTCATGTCCTCCCTCAAAAGTTATTTCAGTGGCATTTTTCCCAATTTTCGTAAGTACCTCCCTTTGCTCCAGCACTTTACCTTCTGTTACAAATTCATCCATATTACCATAGACCATAAAAATTTGAGTTCTCTCTAACTGTTCTTCGGCCAGGTCAATTTTAAGATCATGTGCCAGTAATCCTGCCCAAAGAATAAGAGTATCAGGCTTAATGTGCCAATCGTTAACCCAACGACTTCCTGTAGCTGCTCCTTGAGAAAAACCAAAAACCACAATTCTAGGAATTTGATCAAAATTGGTGAGGAGTTCCTGCATCAAAGAATCCAAGTAGGCTTTGTTATTCGCGATAGCTAATTCACGCTCATGTCTGGTCATCCAGTTCGCCCCTATTCTCCCTTGAAAGTCTGTCAGGTACTGATAATTAGTCCCCTCAGGAGCGATGATTAATACATCCTCTCCGGCATAGGGCAAGAATTTCCGAATAAAGAAATCAACCAATTGTCCATAGCCATGAAAACAGATCATGATTACTTTTTCATTGCCAGTTGGTTCATGCGAAATATTATAGCGAGCCTGATAAGCAAATGAATGTGTCTTTTTCATTCAATCTATAAGATTATCCAAAGTTAAAGGCATGAGTTCCTTAACTCCTGCGATTCGATATACTTCCCTCCCTGGCATCAAAATCAAAATCTTCACTGGTTTTTGATATCGATTCTCAGTTTCTACCATGGCCTGTCGGCAATGACCGCAAGGGGTCACATAAGCTGGTTCGTTTTCATCCTTTCTTTTGGCGGCTATCGCCAAAGCTTCGGGAGGAGTTTCAGGGAAATTAGCCCCCACATAGGCCAGAAGTGATCTTTCAGCACAAACACCCACTGGGAAACTTACATTCTCCTGATTATTTGACGTATAAATTTCCCCATTTTTCAGCCTGATGGCTGCTCCAACCCTAAATCCTGAATAAGGTGCGTAGGCCTTCTCCAATGCTTTTTCGGCACGCTCAAGTAGCTCTTGCTCTTCAGGGGAGATTTCTGCCCAATCCACCTTTGCTATGCCTTTGGTCTTACTCATAAATTACTAGGATTTACTACCGGGACTGATAAAAGAATTAAAATAGACTTTTGTTATCGAAATTGCCGAATTAAAGTTTTTTCTTCCCCAATTTTGAGCAACTTTGATTGTCAATTCTCCCAAAATGCAAACCATCCTTTTACTCGGTAGTGGCAAGTCTTCCACCTACCTTATTGACTTTCTGGCAGATCAAGCAAAATCTAAAAATAGAAAGCTTATTTTAGCTGATATCGATTTAGATTCGGCACAGACAAAACTCAGATCCAGAGCTAATACGGAGGCTGTTAAACTAGATACAAAGAATGATGGGAAATTAGCTGATTTGATCAGCTCTTGTGATGTTGTAATATCTATGCTACCTGCATTTTTGCACCCAAAAGTGGCACAACTAGCACTAGAACAGGAGAAGCATTTTTTCAGTGCTTCCTATGAATCACCTGAGCTGAAGGAAATGGCGACCAAGATTAAAGAATCGAACCTCTTTTTTCTAAATGAATGTGGTCTTGACCCAGGAATCGACCACATGTCAGCCATGAAGATTATTGATGAAGCCAAACAAAGTGGGGAAAGAATTCTATCCTTTAAATCATTCTGTGGTGGTCTTCTCACTCCCGAGCATGAAAATAATCCCTGGAAATATAAGTTCACCTGGAACCCCAGGAATGTAGTTTTAGCGGGCCAGGGAACTTCCCGATACATAGAGCAAGGGAGGCTCAAATTTGTCCCCTATCACAAGCTATTCACCCGAATCGATCAATTCGAATTTGATGAAATTGGCTCTTACGAAGGTTATCCAAATAGAGACTCTCTAAGCTACCGAAAAGTATATGGACTGGAAGATATCCCCACCATGCGCCGGGGTACTCTTAGGCGAGTCGGGTTCACCAAGGCTTGGGACATTTTCGTTCAGCTCGGACTTACTGAGGATCATTATGAAGTTACCTTACCCGAAGACTTCTGCATGCGTGATTTCTTCAATACTTTTTTGCCCTATGACCCAAGCAGAACAGTCGAAGAAAAGCTTGGGGATATTTTCCCAGCTCTGGATTTTCCAACATTTGAAAAAATTCAGTGGCTTGGACTTTTCAGTACTGATCCAGTACCCATGCGAACAGGTTCTCCAGCACAAATTCTGCAAAAGATTTTAGAAAAAAGCTGGACGCTAGACCCGAATGACAGGGATATGATTGTGATGCAGCACAAATTTGAAATTGAAACCCATGAAGGGTCAAAAGAGGTGATTTCCAGCTTGGTATGTAAAGGTGAAGACTCGGTATATACTGCCATGGCAAAGACAGTCGGGTTACCACTTGCGATAGCAGTAGACAAATTTATGGATGGTGAAATATCCTTAACTGGATTACATGTTCCGGTGATTCCAGAGATTTACCAACCCATTCTAAGAGCCCTGGAAGGGTATGGAATTGAATTCAAGGAAAAGATGACCATATCTGATCCATCCTGAATTTTCAGGGATTCCAATCTAGTGGAGGGTTATCCATAGCCCCTTCTACAACTCTACAATCATCTGTAATTCTTGCCTCTGGTTGGACAAAATCAAGCTCGGACTTTTTGATATACACTCGTTCAGTTGTTTCTCCACCAGCCATGAAATAACCAAGGACGATTTCATCAGGATCATCAAGACTAATCATATTTCCAGTAATTCTCGCTGGAGGTGGGTCGAATACTGAGCCGCTTATTTCTGATTGCTGTTTAACTAATCGCAAAAATCTAAAAGCCTCTTGAGAAATACTGATTTGGCTGAAATCAATCCGATAAGTATCAGCGAAACGTAGTCCATTATCAGGAATAAAGGCTGCCGGTAATTGAGTGCTTAATCCGTTGAAATTATCATCATTAGCAATGAAAATGGACTGATTCCCGGGAGCGGGTTCATTTCTCCAGCAAATAAAGCAGCAATCTTTCGGTGCTGGTCTTCGCTCAGGTGGAGGAGTTACAAATAAGTCAGGTCTGGTAAGTAGAACATATGTGGCATCAGAATTCCTCCAGAAATAAAAATTATTCTCATCTGCTGGATCATCTATATCCACTAATAACTGAACTCCAGAATCTGGATTTACTTCTCCTTCTACTGGTATTTCAACAGATTGATAGCTCACATTTTGGATTTCTGTGGGTGCTCCAACCCTTTCAGGAAGTGATGTGTAGACTCTACCATCGATCAATTGAATCTGTAGAGTATATGATCTTCCCACAACTGCCTGGTAATTTGGTGGAGTAAAATAGGAACCTCTATTATCTAGGTCTTCTTGGAGAAAGGTAACATTACCCTGATCATCCCGAATCACGACTGTTGCCTCACGCACAGGTCTCACCAATCCTTCGAACACACTTCCGTATGTATCTCCTCTGGTTATCCTGACCTCATGTGCCTTGGGAAGATTTGTGATGTATCCTTCCACAGTCAAATACTGAGGACCTTCCGGCACCTCCACTTCGAAAGGGTCGATACATCCCATAAGGGCAACCAAGAGAATAGATAAATATTTTTTCATTGTTGGTTTAGCAATAAGCTATCTGACTTAATTAGGGTCCCAGTCCGAAGGGGTATCCGTTGTTGTATTAGGTAGTACTCTACAGTCGTCCAGAATTTGAGCTGCTGGTTGACGAAATTCCATCTCAGATGCCTGGATGTAAATCTCTTCTTTGGCCTCCGCTCCTGCCATGAAATAACCTAATACCACTTCCTCAGGATCATCAAGACTTATCATGTTACCTCTGATATTAGCTGGAGGCGGGTCAAAAACGGATCCACTAATTTCGGTTTGCTGCCTCACTAATCTGAGGAACCTGTAGGCCTCAGCTGAGATTGAAATTTGACTAATCTCGGCTCTATGAGTTTCTACAAATCTTATCCCATCATCCTCAATGAAACCTGCAGGAATTCGAGTAGTTAGTCCATTGAAATTGTCATCATTTGCCACGTAAATTCCTGCATTGCTGAAGAACTCTGTTTGGAAACAAGTATCACAACAATCCTTCGGATCTGGATCTCTATCGTCAGCGGCCGGAGGTCGGATGAAGAATAGATCAGGCCTGGTTTTAATAATAAAAGTAGACGGTCCCGTTCTCCAGAAGTAGAAATTATCCTGATCAGCCGGATCATCAACATCCACTACAAGCTGCACTCCTGATCTATCATTAGTCTCCCCTTCTACAGGAATTCTAACAATTTCATAACCCAAATTTTTAATCTCTGGAACTGATTCAATTCTTTCAGGAAGAGATGTGTATACATTCCCTTCGATCAGCTGAATCTGTAGGGTATAGGTTCGACCAACAACCGCTCTAAACCCTTCTGGTGTTAAATAATTACCCCTTTCGTCCAAGTCTTCGGCTAAAAACGCAACATTTCCCAGATCATCTCTGACAATAACAGTAGCGTCTCGAACAGGTCTTACCAATCCCTCAAAGGCACTACCATAGGTTGCGCTTCTGCTCAATTTTATAATATGCGGTCCGGGAGAAGTAGTGAGAAAACCTTCTACCGTCAGGAGTTGCGGGCCCTCTGGTACCTCGACCTCAAATGGGTCAATACAAGCCAGAGGCAAAAGCAATAGTAAATAGATATATCTCCTCATTCCTAGAATTTTAACGCATAGCTTAAACTAGGAAGTGGCACTCCCAAAATTGCAAGGCGAAGTGCTTGAGGAGGTGCACCGGCCTCATCCACAAAGAACAATGAAAATGGATTCTTTCGTCCGTAAACATTCAGAATCGCAAATGTCCAATCTCCGTCGAAAAATCTTCCATTTCCCTTCAGTTTGAAATTGACAGACATATCCAATCTATGGAAGTCAGGGATCCTTTCTTCATTTCTGAGATTGAAATAGGCCAGATTATTTCCAGAAAAATCAAACTTTGCCTCTGGGAAAGTAACCGGACGTCCCGTGCTATATCCAAAAGTTGCAGAGATCGAGGTATTGGTGCTTACCTTGTAATTTCCAATCAAAGTAAGAACATGCGGTTTGTCGAAATTTGATGCAAACCATTCCCCATCATTAATAATCTCTTCTTCATAAGGAGTGATCACTCTTCTCAATGACCTTGAGTAGGTATAAGAAACCCAACCTGTCAATCTTCCCAGGTTTTTCTTCACATACAATTCGACTCCATAAGCCTGACCCTGAGCAGGAACAAGTTCTGTTTCAATGTGATTTTGCAAAATCAGATTCGCACCATCTTTATACTCAACCACATTTTCCTGATCCTTGTAGTATACTTCGACAGATGTTTCGAAGATGTTACCCTTAAAATTCTTATAGAATCCTAGAGAATACTGGTCCACGATCTGCGGCTCGATGAAGGTATCACTCAGCTTCCAAACATCAGTTGGAGCAATGGTGGCCGTATTCGATATCAAATGGATAAACTGGTACATTTTGTTATATCCCAGTTTCACAGATGTGGATTTGTTGAAAGAATATCTCAAGGATGCCCTTGGCCCCAAACCATCATAGGTCGTGATTTGGTCCCCATCGCCATAAGTTGTTTCCCCGATGGCACTTCCGTCAGTTATAGGCTGATTTGGAGCATACTCTCTCACCGTTCTCGGCCCGAGATATTGGTAAGTATCATAGCGAAGGCCATAAGAAACACCCACCTTTTCCCCTAATTCAAATTCATGTTGAAAATGAACACCGGCTTCGGTCCCAAATTCATCCTGGACTTTCTGGGGTAATATTCCGGATTCGGGCCCACTTGTTGGGATGAGTTCTCCAGGTTGAATTTCCACTTGCTTGTAGTCTCCACCTATAGTAATTCGGTTGGTCTCGGAAAAGGCATACTGAAGGAAAAGCTTACCTCCAATATCCTTTACTCCTGAGTTCAAATCAAAGTCATTGGTACTTCCAGCCTCGTTGAAAATACTATAGTCATACTGAGAATAGTACCCAAGAGCTTCAAGATTGATCTTCGGCGTTAATTGGCTTTTCCATTGTAGGGAATGACTCGTATTCCTCCATGAAATTGTCGTGTCAGAAGCGAATCCAAAATCATCGTAACTGGTATAGAAACTATAAGTAAATTCATTGTTATCAGATACCGGTGCACTTATAATCAGGTTCGCATCATAAAAGGATGCCTGTGAATTCTTTAAATCAGGATTACTTAAGGAATTTAAGAACCAATTAATGTAGGAGCCTCGGATACCACCTCGAACAGAGACTTTGTTCTTGACTAAAGGCCCATTCAGAGACAGCTTACCGGAGTAATTACTCAGCATTAAATCTCCTCCCCATTTATCCACACTACCAGCCTTAGGAGTGATATCTAGTATGGATGATCCTCTCCCACCAAAGCGTGCGGGAATTACAGATTTATACAAGGTTACTTGATTCACAAAATCTGGGTTAAAAGAGGTAAACAATCCAAAAAGGTGAGTAGGATTGTAAACCGGTGCCCCGGCAAATTGAATAAGGTTTTGATCTGCTCCACCTCCACGAACATTAAGACCTGCAGATGCTTCACCCACCTGGGTTACCCCTGGTAGTGTGGCCATAGATTGGATAATATCTACCTCTCCCAAAAATGGCGGTAATTCCTTCAGGGTATTCATACTTAAAGTCACTGCACCCATATCGGTTGACCTAATATTTTTATCTGGATCTCTACCGAAGATCACCACATCCTCAAGTTGGAAATCTTCCTGAATCATTTTGACCAAAATTCTTCCATCTCCAACTGCAGTGATAGGATATTGGACCTCTTCATATCCTACATAGCGGAATACAAGGTTGTATTCTGCTCTTTCAAGAACTAATTCAAATGTGCCATTATTATCAGATACAAAGACCTCATCGGTCTCAGGTAGAGAAACCGTAGCCCCCACCAGCGCTTCTCCGGTTATCTCATCAATAACTCTGGCAGAAATTTTTATTCCATTTAGCTGACCGACGTCTCGACCAATGACTTCCCTCTTGACTTCAGTTTGGGCCAAAGCTAATTGAGAGAGAAGAATTAAACAGGCTAGTATAAGTTTTTTCATATATGCTGTTTTAAATGCCTGATGGGTCAAATTTATAAAGTGGGGATGGCTGATCACCAACCACAGTTATTTCTGGAACTCGGAGGAAATAGACGAAACCATCACTCTCAAAGCTTCCTGCATTCAATGTTTGAGGAATACCCGGCACATTATTCTTGGCCGTCCAAACTCGACTATTCAAATTCCACTCCCACATTTCCAGTGATCTCCTGTAAGCTCCGACATATACCCGATCACCCACCACTTGAGCAATTGGATAACCCTGACCTGTACTTCCCGGGAAAAATCCAGCAGCTTCCCAAGTATCAGAGAATGGAATGTATTTGACAATCGCCCCATTTGCATTAATGAAATACTGTTCTGCTTGGTAAGTAAAACTCGCCTGGCTCTGGTCTATGGCAAACGGTGCTTCAGCAATTTGTGCCCAGATACCTGTACTGGATTCATACCTCCAGCCAGCTTTTGAATTACCCTCTTTTCCTCCTACCACGTATAAGAAGTCTCCAACTTCAAATGCAATTGATTCTCGGCTGTCGAAGGGCAAATCATCTAGCTGAACGAAGGAACTTCCATCAAACCGATAGAAATTTCTATTGATTAAGAATGGGTCCCTACCCAACTCCCTAATTCCACCTCCGAGGTAATTCTCAGTAGCCCATGCAAATGACCTATTTGTACCATTGAATGGGACTTGCAACCAAGAATTAGAACCTGGATTATACTTGTAGATATCTGGAAAAAAGACAGCTGCCTTGTCTGAACCTAGTCCAGCAAAAAACTCTCCTCCTCTTTGAAAAGAGATATTATCAAACATCCTTACGTTAGCTGGGTATTCGCTTGCTATTTCGTAGGTACCAATTTGATATTCGAAAGGATTATCGAAAATAAGCTCCCTATCCTGTACCAGAACCCTTAATGGAACCGTCGATGCAGAACTGGCGGATGGAATAATCACCCGCAGACGAGTTTCAAAGAGAACTTCTTGAACAACGGCCTCCTGATCACCAAAGAACACCTTGGTATCTTGGGTAAAATTTCGACCGAAGATAAATACTTCAGCCCCCTCTTTGCCAAAGTTTGGTTCAAAGCTTTCAAGCCCTGGATCAAGTGTATTTAATTCTATGGTATTGCCAAATTCAAGGCCTGAACCCAGATCCATATATGCACGAGCATAATAGGTTTGCCCAACCTTCAGCCCAGTAACTTCTCCAATAAACCTTCCTGGTCCCTCCTTCGGCCCTAAAGCTATAATTATTGGTGAACCAAAATTCTGATCCTCGGAAAGCTGAAATCCGTGATCACTGGGGTTAATCGATTGATTGGTAATTAATCTTCCAAGGAGTCGGGCTTGCTCACCACTAGTAAGCAATACCTCCTCAGTCACTAAGATGGTAGTCTCTGGGTCGTCTTCTTCACAAGACGAGAAAAGAACCAAGGCCATCATTAGCAAAAGAAGCCAAGATCGCTGCATGAAAACTTTTTCGGTTTAGTTTAAGTAGCCAAAAATAGGCGATTTACGTGACCACACAAGACTTCCAAACTACATTTTATTTTTTGTCAAAAGTCAGATAAAATGACCCGTCATTCATTCAAAATTCTAATAAAAATTCCGTGAGCAACTTTTTATATGCCGGACTGTAGACCTCATTTTCATCCTTTAAATAGAATTTTTCGATAAAGTCGCTCTTAAACCCCATTGAAAACGTTTGAATTTCACGATGTTGCTCCTTACCGGGTCTATGAAATATCTGCATAGAATAGGATGAATTAAACCCAAAACCTCGTGCCATAATTGCCAATTCTCTCATTTGCCTGGGTGGAAGGATAAGCCAAAATTCACCTTCTTCAGCAAGTAGATTTCTACAGGATTCAAGTAGTTCTCTGTAAGATAAATCCTCGGTATGTAAGGCCTTGTTTCGTTTAGAATCAGACGACTTTAAATGATCATTATAATATGGTGGATTGCTCACGATCAAATCAAATTTCTCATCTGATCGGAACTCCTGAATAGGGCTTTGATAAATATCTAGCCTATCGGCAAAAGGACTAGCTTCGAAGTTCTCCTGGCATTGCTGGAAGGCATCTTTGTCAATTTCTACAGCAGTGATCAAAGCTTTCGGAAATCTTTGCGCAAGCATTAAGGAAATAACTCCGGTCCCGGCTCCGATATCTAGAATCCGCTTTGGCTTACCGGATCCAGCTTTTGCACCCAAAAGAACTGCATCGGTGCTCACCTTCATGGCACAGCGATCCTGATTTACCAAAAACTGCTTAAACCGAAACCAGGAGTTTGCCATGAATTAAATTTTCTGATCTCTTCCAGAGTACATTCCGAAATAGATGAAAAGACCCGTGAAGAAGAGCATAAACCAAATCAGGAAATCCCAATTATTGAAAAGATCCAGACTCCAACCAAATAGAAAAGGGCCAATTGCAGCTAAAAAATAGCCCAGCGACTGAACCATGGCCGATAGATTAGAGGTGGTTTCATCCTCGGCTGTCCTCAGAGATATAAACACATAACCAATACTCAAACTGGCTCCCATACATATCCCGATAACCGTCAAACTGGCATAGGTGAGCCAATCGATTTCCAAGAAGAGCGCAGCAAAACCCAAAACATATAAAATACCAACTCCCAAAGTAAAGGTGGACTGTTGCTTCAATCGCATAATGAGCGTAGGCGCAAAATAAGATCCTATCAACCCGAAAAGCTGCATGACCGAGGAGATCGCTCCTGCCTCTACCGGAGTCCAACCTTGATCTATGAGCATATCCGGTAGCCACGTCGTAAAGGTGAAATAAATCACCGACTGACTACCCATAAACAGAGTGATATACCAACCCAGTTTTGAGGCCCACACATTCTTCCCTCCTTTTGAACCCAGGTTGAAGCTTCTTTTACTTCTTAATTGAGGTATCCAGATTCCCAAAGCCAGAATCATTAAAATTACCCAAGAGGCTAATGATCCTCTCCAACCAAAATCCAAATCCACAGCAATTGGAACCGATATTCCAGCTGCAACCGCTGCGGATAAAGACATCATGGTAGCCATAAGAGCAGTCATCAACCCAAGTTTTTGAGGCAATTGGACTTTAATCATGGGAATCAAAAGCACGTTGGCTATGACAATTCCGATCCCAGTCAATGCAGTGCCCATCAGAAGTAAAGGAATGCCTCCAACCACACGGATCACCACCCCAAAGGCTAAAAGCGCTATTCCAAGAAAGATGGCTTTCCCATACCCTAACTTTTGACCAATCTTAGGCGCAAAAAGAGAAAAAGAAGCAAAAGTTAATAAGGGAAGAGTAGTCAGGAATCCAGCAAGACCGTTGCTCATTCCTAAATCCTCCCGGATAAATGGAATCAGCGGTCCAACCGAAGCTATGGAAGTCCGAAGGTTCAAAGAGACCAAGATGATTCCTGCTATCAGAAAAAATCGCCCGAACTTATCAGACTTCAAAACCAGTGCTGGTTTGGAAAACTCAGATTGATAGTAATTTTAAATGCATTAGGCATGACTTTCTACCAAGTCTTTAACACAGTCTACCCAAGTATCATTAGAGTTCAAGCTTGGAACCAAATCCCAATGCTCTCCGCCAAGTTCTTCAAATTGTTCCTTGTATTCTTCACCTACTTCCACCGTGGTTTCCAAACAATCAGCAACAAAAGCTGGTGAGAACACTAGTACTTTTTTTACTCCTTCCTCGGCTAATTCTTTGATCATATCTTCGGTATAGGGCTTCACCCATGGGTCATTTCCAAGCCGGGACTGGAAGCAAGTCACTACTTTGTCCTTTGGCAATCCAAGCCTCTCAGCCACTTGACGGGTAGTATGGAAACACTGTGCACGGTAGCAAAATTGATTTGAAGGACCATATGCTTCACAGCAGCTTCCTAGCTTGCAGTGTCCTCCCACAGATCCTTTTCTTATTTGTCTTTCAGGCAAACCATGATACGAAAAGAGGTATTTGTCATAATCCTGCGCCTTCATCATTTCTTCACCAAGCTCCTGCCAGGCCTGAAGAAAAAGTGGATGCTCCACAAAATTACTGATGAAAGAAATCTCTGGAATGATCTGCCAACCTCTAGCAATTTCCATAACACGATCGATCACGGAGCCATTTGTAGCCGAGGCATACTGAGGGAATAGAGGAAGAACGATGATCTTCTTAACTTTCTCGTCTTGAAGTTTTTTCAACCCTTCTTCGATACTTGGATTCTGGTAGCGCATGGCCATACTCACCACATACTCATTCATATCGAGCTTTTCGATGAGCTTATCGCGAAGATCTTCTGTATGAAAAAGAAGAGGCGAACCTCGGTCAGTCCAAAGCTTTCGATATTCTGCTGCTGATTTAGGAGCCCGAAATGGGGCAATAATCAGATTTACGAGCATCCATCTTGGCACCAGAGGGAAATCAATCACTCTTCCATCCATTAGGAACTCTCGAAGATATTTCCGTACGTCACCAGTTTTTGTACTGTCTGGTGTTCCAAGATTAACCAGTAAAACGCCGATTTTTCCAGTTTTTGACATGTTTTGAGGTTGCTTTAAAGACTTAAAGAAGACAAACCAAAATTAATGTAGAAAGTTAGATCGGCCTAATTGAAATTTATAATGGCTCTTAGAAAAAATCACTTATCGAAAACTAGCTCCTTTTCCTGGCCAAAGCCATCAGTGGTCCAGAGGAAATACTGGATAGCAAGGCAAGTATAACCAGTCCTATAAATAAGGACTCTGTGATCAGACCATTTTCTAATGCAATCAACCCAAGAATAATATCCATACTTCCACGCGTACTCATCCCAAATCCTACCATTACAGATTCTGCTCTTTTGATCCCAGCGAAACGACCTCCCAGATAGGCCCCAAAGTACTTGGTAAGGAATCCAACGATCACCACTACGCCGACAATTCCCAGATCGAAGGATTCAATGAAATTCACCTTGAGCCCAATGGATACAAAGAAGATCGGGGCAAAAATATTATTGATAAACTGATGAAGAATTTCCTTTGCCTTCTCAGTGAGATGTTCTGAATCACCAAAGGCAACTCCAATTATAAATGCTCCAAAAATAGCATGGATACCTATTGATTCAGTGAAGGATGCGGCTAAAAAACAGATGGCCAATGAGAGGGAAAGTAAGCCTCCAGGCCATGCAAGCTTCTTATTTACCCATGGTAAGGTTTTATTAATTATTCCCTTCCCGAGCGTAAGCATAAAGAAGGTAAAGAGTAAGGTCAAACCAATGGTTGGAAGTACGCCTAGGCCCTCTTGACCGGATTCTGAAAGGGAAAGAATAACCGAGAAAACAATCCAGCCCAGAATGTCCACGATCATAGCTGAGGCGATGATGAGGAGTCCTGTGTTGGTTTTGAACAAGTCCAAATCCATGAGAATCCTAGCAACTACTGCAAGAGCCGTGATGGAAATGGCCAGTCCGAAAAATGTGGATGCTACTATCCTGTCATTAATGTTTACTCCAAGAAATTCCGGAAAGGCAAACGCTACTACAAAACCAGCAATAATCGGAAGTGCCATAGAGGCTACTGCGATTTTCAGTGCATTTTTTCCCTGATTCCATACGACTTGCAATTCTACTTCAAGTCCAGCAATGAATAGAAGCAGCACCACCGCGATCTGCACAAAACCATCCAAGGCAATATTTGCCATGGAATGGGAAGCAAAGAGATATTCCTGAATCCCCGGAAAGAAATTTCCGAGAATGGTTGGTCCTATGATAATGCCAGCAAGGATCTCTCCTACTACAGCTGGCTGCTTAAATTTTCGGGCTACTTCTGCAAATACTCTAGCCATGATAAGCATGACCGCAAGCTGGAGCAATAGGTTGATAACCTCTTTGTGATTCAGAGTTTCCATCAAGGTTACCGTTTGATAAGTAAAAGATTACAAGGAAGTGTACTTAATAGCTCCTCCAGATCATGTGGGAAAATACGATCGAAAAAATTTAGGCGCTTACCATCTCCAACGATAAGAAGATCCGCCTCTATTTTTTCGCAAAACTTCGCTAGCTCGATAGCCCATTTTCCGCCCGTGACTTTAATATTTACCTTGAGATCCTCATGAGGTATGTTATCCAGAATATTCTTAACATAATCCATCTCATTTTGCACAAGCTGCCTACGGGTATTCGCTATTTCTTCTTCGCTATCCTCACCCGCTGTACCCATCTGAAGACCATACATTTTAATCTCATTCAAAATATGGACCTGCTCGGTATTCACCTTTTGACAAAACTGGATACCCCTTTCAATAACCATAGGGGTAATGGTGAGCTGAGTACCATTGATCACCACCTTCGAAAACTTACTGGGTTTGACCTGAGGGTCTATTAAGGTCATCACAGAACAATGTGATTTCCGAATGATCTTACGTGCTACAGAACCTAAATAATAAGTCAGGAAGCCTTCTTTTTTTAAAGCACCGGTCACGAGTAAATCCACATCATTTTCCCGACAGGCCTCAAGGATCATTCTTACTGGTTTACCCTCTTTCCAAATCAAAGTTGTGGACTGTTTGGAGAGTCCATTTGTCTGCATGGCTAGCGTGATCTTCTGTTCTGCTTCATCCGTTTTCTGCCCAACGTGAATCAGATACAGCTCTGAGTCAAAGGTTTCGACAATCCTTCTGGTTTCTGCCAAAAGGGCCTCCATTCTCGGAGAAAAAGCAAAAGCAAGGGCGATTTTTTTAAACATCCAGCAGGTGTCTTATGAGCTAAAAAAAGGAAAAAAAGTCCATCTCTCCAATTCATTTCGGATTCCCCACTTATCATCCTGAATATCCATTCAAGGCTAGAAATCAATCCAAGAACTATTCTCAGTTAATTGAAAAGCTTTTTTTGGGCAAATTGATCCATTGAATGAAAAATGAATTCTATGAAAAAAATACTGTTTACAGGATTACTCTTGGCAGCATTCTCCCTTCCGGATCGGGTTATGGGTCAGACGGATTACCCCACTCTATCAGAGGTTAATTCTCGAGTAGCATCCATAGCATCAAATGGATCAGCTGAACTAATCACCCTCACCAAAACAGAAGGTGGAGAAGATATTCTGGTTCTGAAAATCGGCACTGGAAATATGGACGAGAAACCGGCCATTGCAGTAGTGGGTGGAGCAGAAGGTTTCCATGTATTGAGTGTGGAACTGGCGTTGCAATTTGCGGAAAAACTGGTCAATGATCATGCTGATGTACTGGAAAAAACCAGCTTTTACATCTTCCCTAACATGTCGCCGGACGCATATCAGCAATATCACTCCTCCCTAAAATATCACAGGCGCGGAAATACAATGGAACTAGACCACGACCGCGATGGAGAAAAAGGTGAAAACGGATACACCGATCTGAATGGAGATGGTATGATTACCTGGATGCGGGTCGAAGATTCTTTAGGAGAATATATGATCTCGGAGGAAGATGAAAGAGTCTTAGTTAAGGCAGATCGAAGTAAGGGTCAATCAGGTAGTTATTCCGTATTTATGGAAAGCAAGGACGATGATGATGACGGTAAATTTGCAGAAGATCCTCCTGAGGGGATAGCCTTTAATAAATCGCTTACCTATAAATTCCCAGTATTTGAGCCATTGGCGGGCGATATCGCAGCGTCGCCGGTAGAAACTCGCGCTCTTTTGGATTATCTGTTTGAGCAATGGAACATTTTCGCATTTGTGACATTTTCACCTGCGAATAACCTAAGCACTCCATTAAAACATAACTCTAGCGAAGCTAGAAAGAGGGTAGTTAGCTCCATTTTAGCTGGGGACCAGAAAATTAATAAGCTGGTTTCTGACAAATACAAAGAAGTTGTTTCTCAAAAAGCCTTCCAGCAAACCAATCAGGGTACGGACGGAGACTTCTTTCAATGGGCCTATTTCCATTTTGGTAGAATGAGTTTTAGCACTCCTGGCTATTGGACACCAGAATTTGGAGGGAAGTCAAATGCTGAGGCTAATTATCTTGCTTGGGCTGATTCATTGGGTTGGAAAGACAGCTTTGTTCCATGGACAGAAATCAATCACCCAGATTTCCCTGGCAAAAAAGTGGAAGTTGGTGGAATAAAGCCTTTCGTGATGGTGAATCCACCCTTTGAAAAGGTGGGCCAAATCGCTGATGAACACACAGAGTTTATTTTGGCTTTAGCTTCAATGCAACCTTCGCTTGAGCTTTATAATCTGGAAGTTGAAGACTTAGGGAATGGGTTAAGCAGAGTAAGCGTAGACCTGTATAATAATTCCCCACTACCAACTCATACCGAATTAGGAGATCGTTCCAGGTGGCTTCGTAAAATCCGAATTGATATGGATTTAGATGATGACCGACTGATCTCAGGAAGTAAGATTGCCACCCTAGAAATGCTTGGCGCTTATGAGAAAGCCTCCATGAGTTGGGTAGTTCGAGGCAAAGGAGATGTGACACTTAAGGTAGGTGCTTCTCATGTCGGATTTATCACTGAAACTATTAATCTCTAAACCATGAAAAATCTAATTACAACAAAAGTCTTGGTTGCCATGGGATTAATCATGGTCACCGTTATTTCAGAAGCCCAGCAAAAGTTTTTCCGTGCGGCAGGAACACCGCACGATCCTAAAGTAGAAATCGCATTCAACCGATATTATAGTTACGAAGGATTGGTTGAAAACCTTCAAAAGATCAACCAGGCTTATCCTGAGCTCACAAGATTAGAAAGTATAGGAAAATCCTATGAGGGAAGGGATATCATGATGATAACCATCACCGACTTTTCAGAAGGTGAGGCAAATGAAAAACCTGCTATGTGGATCGATGGAAACATCCATTCGAATGAGATTCAAGGTGGGGAGTTCGCTCTGTACACTGCATGGTACTTAACTGAGATGTTCGGGGATAATACCTTCATCCAAGAACTCTTAGCGGATAAGACCTTTTACATCGCTCCTTCCATTAATCCTGATGCAAGAAATAACTATTTCATGGAGCCAAATACCGCCAGTAGCCCAAGATCAGGAATGATGATCCTTGATAATGATGGTGATGGATTGGCAGGAGAAGATATGATGGACGATCTGGACGGTAATGGTAGCATTACCATGATGATCAGAAAATCACCAACCGGTCGATTTATCAAAGATCCTCAGGATCCAAGACGGCTGGTCCAGGTAGAAGGTGACCAAAAAGGAGAATATGAATATCTCGGTCAAGAGGGTCTTGATAATGATGGCGATGGGAGAGTTAATGAAGATGGAATAGGCTACTATGACCCGAACCGTGACTGGGGCTGGAATTGGCAGCCGGATTACGTACAAAGAGGTGCCCTGAAATATCCATTTACACTTTCTGAAAATCGAGCGGTGATGGAATTCGTGATGGATCATCCAAACATTGCCGGAGCACAGAGTTATCATAACTCAGGTGGCATGATCTTAAGAGGACCAGGTGCTGAAGAAGATGTGGGAACCTACAATAGAGATGATATCAGAATTTACGATGCCCTTGCT
Source organism: uncultured Cyclobacteriaceae bacterium (assembly GCA_937146645.1). Taxonomy (GTDB): domain Bacteria; phylum Bacteroidota; class Bacteroidia; order Cytophagales; family Cyclobacteriaceae; genus Algoriphagus. Next base: position 9,943 of record CAKZRQ010000023.1, on the reverse strand, counting down.
GAAAAAGGGGAAGAGATGATGCCTGGTTATCGCTATCTCACAGTATATAAAGATCTCTATTCTGTATTTGGTGGAGAGCTTGACTGGTTTTACGGTAACAGAGGTATCTTCACTTATTCTAATGAGTTGATGACCTCATACTTATATTTTCACCAAAATGCCGGTAGAGGAAATCAAGAGGAGCAATTAAAAGTTGACAAATACCTCACATTCGGAGATGCTTTTGTCGACTGGACTGAATATGAGCACCCTACTTATGGCACCGTTGAAATCGGTGGGTTTAAGAAGAATTTTGGACGAGCTCATCCAGGTTTCTTGCTTGAACAGGATGCGCATAGAAATTCTGCTTTCACCATTTTTCATGCTTATCATACTCCAAAGCTTTCCGTTATGAATGTTCAGGAAAATGATCTTGGCGGTGGTCTGAAGGAAATTATTGCTACGATTTACAATGAAAGGATGATTCCAACCCATGCCTCTCAGGACTTGAAGTACAATATCGAGCGTCCAGATTATGTGAGTATTTCAGGAGCTAAAGTTTTAGCAGGTTATGTGGTAGATAATGAGGATATGAAGCAATACTCCGAGCAAAAGAATTCACCAGGAAAGATCGCGGTAGATAATATCCCTGGTATGTCTGGAGTGAAGGTTCGCTGGATAGTTTCTGGTGGAAATAGCTATACCATCAATGTAGATTCTGCCAAAGGAGGCAAAGCTTCCTGGTCGAAATAAAAATATAAACCCCAATCTTAAAATCCCTGTTGAACATTTGACAGGGATTTTTTTATGATTTGTACCTTCCGGCTTGAATCCTACCAATGCTTAAATTCATTTGTACTCTTTCTTTATTTCTAGCTTTGAAAGAAGGCAAGGGACAACAGGCCGAGTCGGAAATGAAGCCTCGCAAGTCGCAACTGATTGTCCATTTGGATAATGATGCTTTCATAAGCGGACGGCAAGACAGGTATTACAGCAGTGGACACTATTTAACCTATTACCAATATCAAGGAAATGGAAAAAGCCTAAGTATAGGCTTCGGAAATCAAATATTCACACCAGACCTAAGGAAAGAGCTAGAGCCTGAAGAAATAGATAGGCCTTTTGCAGGCTTGAACTATCTGGAATTTGGCTTCCAGAAAAGGAAATCTGGCCTGGTCACGGGCTTCACCTTGCTCACTGGTTTAATTGGTCCAAAATCAGGAGTAGGACAGTTTCATAATTGGTATCACGATACCTTTGGTTTTCCCAGAGCAAAAGGATGGGAACATCAGATTGAAGATGCTTTCCTTTTAAATTTGGATATCAAGGCTACCAAAAGCATAATCCGGTCCGGAAGTTTTGAATTTTTGGTAGATGGGATGGCGGCCATAGGGAATCTAGAACAAAGTCTGTCCATTAAGCCTAGTATTCGGCTCGGTACTTTTGAAGACTTAGAATTCAGCCAGATCACTGGAAGCAGAGTGGGCACCACTAAACGGCAGGAGCAGTATTTTCAACTTGGGGTAGAGCTGAGGCAGGTTTTTTTCAATCGAACGATAGATGGGAATTTAATCGATCCCGAAATTCCACCTGAATTTGAATCAGAAAATTCTGTGGCAGAGGTATTCGGCGAATTTATTCTCAACTATAACCACTTCGGTATGGGATATGGAATTTATTATCGAACCAAAGAAAACGAAGCTGCTTCGAATCAAGTCTTTGGTCGCATCACGCTTTCCTGGCTCTTTTAAACAAAAAAATCCCGCCAAAATGAATTGGCGGGATCGCTAAAATAGCTGGTTTAGTTATTTTTCAGATACATATCCTTCAAATCCAGAAGCTGTTTCTACTTTGAAACTAACTCCATTTTCAGAAGCTCTTTCCACCTTGAAGATTTTGTGAAGTCCCTGAGGATTCAAAACCATTTCGGTGTGGATAAGCTTTCCACCGTCATAAATCAAGACCTTGATCTCTTCTTCTTCAGGAGCGCTTACCAAAAGTCGGTAAGTATTATCCTCGAGTTGAGATACTCTAGAATAAACTACTGGCTTAGGCTCCGCAAAATTGGAAACGTTAGCTGTAGCGAATTCCACATTCTGGCCTGATACTTCTACATCAAACTGTCCTTCTTCGATCTGAGAAAGGTCATAGACCTTTTTGAACCCATCTCTCTTGGCAATTCGGTCACGGAAAATCAAATCTCCATCCTGATCCATAATTCTAACGATCATAGAACCTTGAGCTTCACTAGTAGAAGCTACTGCCACTTTGCTTGAACCGATCTGCTTGATCGAAACCTTAGTGGCTTCTTGTGCAAACGCTCCTCCTGCAATCCCTGCAGTCAAAAGCAATACGAAAAACTTTTTCATACTTGTTGGTTTATATAGGTTTTCAATACACTTGGAGCTGCCTTGTGCAATTCCCTGTGTTTGTTGATGCAAATTTATAAAAGGGTTATTTTTTTATCAAAATCACAATAGAAAAATATTTTCATTGCCATTTTTATAAATTTCGATAATCATAATTAATGATATGAAAAATAAGGTCGCAATCGGTTCCGAAACTCGGATCATGGAGCAAGAAATCCTCAAAACCAAATAATATTTTTTCAAAAAAATTTTGAATTATTTTTTCTTTTATAAAAAATAGAATCAAAAATATATGATTTGGTAAGTGGTTTTGATTTTTATCAAAAGTCAGCTCTACCCGAAGGCACAAAAAAATCCCGATGAATTCCTCCATCGGGATCAATTTTAGACTAACTCTAATTATTCTCCAGCTACATAGGTTTCGAAACCAGAAGCAGTCTCCACTTTGAAGCTTACTCCATCTACAGAAGGACGGTTCACTGTAAAGATCTTATGCAGTCCTTGAGGATTATCAACGGTCTCCGTGTGGATCAACTCTCCTCCATCATAGATTTTAACCTGAACATCTTTGGCATCCAAAGAACTCACCACTAGTCTGTAGCTATTCTCATCTACCTTAGAAACTCTGGAGAATACTTCCTGGTCCATAGCGACAGTGTTTTCTACTCTGGCACTAGTCAGAATACCTCCCTGACCGGTCAAAGAAACTGTATAAATACCCACTGGCATTCCTTCAAGGTTATAGCTTTGAGCAAAAGTCTGACCCTGTGCAATTCTATTTCTAAGAACAACGTCCCCTGAAGCATCAGTAATTTTTAGCGTAAGTGTTTCATTCGCAGCCTCATCTACCATTACAGCGACTTTATTCGCTTCAGTCTGCTTGATAGAAACCTTCTCTTGTGCATAAGCTCCAACTGCAATCCCTGCAGTCAAAAGCAACGTGAATAGTTTTTTCATTTTTTCCATTTTTATAGTTTTTAATCTGAGCACTCTGGGTACTCCCATTTCATATTCTTGCTCTTGCAATTCGATTATAAAAACGGACAAATATTATAAATGATTCATTTATTTGATGTTTTTTTATTGATATGGAAAATATTGTAGTATATGATTATAAATATGATAAATTTTGTTCGGAATCGGTTGCGAAATGCATGTAATCGATTGCAATTAAGTGTTTAGAAAATTTTATTTGGTTTTTATCGCATATTTAGGCCGAAAAATTTTAATTTATTTTAGGAAAACAAGACAAAATAGAATCATATTTTGATATTTTTCAATGCCGAACCTAATCGCTTTGAGCTTAGTTCTACAAAGAAAAAAGACATGAAAGCTATCTGGAACGGCGAGGTAATCGCAGAATCTGACAAGACCGTCATTATAGAAAACAACCATTACTTCCCGGAAGACACCATCAAAAAGGACTTCTTTAAATCTTCAGACACCCACACTATTTGCCCCTGGAAAGGAACCGCTTCGTACTATAGCCTGGAGGTAAACGGAGAAAGAAATGAGGATGCTGCCTGGTTCTACCCAGATCCAAAGCCAGCTGCAAGCGGAATTAAAAATCATGTGGCCTTCTGGAAAGGTGTGACTGTAGAGAAATAAAAAAACCGATGGATTTCTCCATCGGCCCCTTCATAGCTGGTTTAGTTCAATTATTTTTCGTCTGCATAGGCAGTAGCTTTACTTACTACCTCTCGATCAAATGTGCCCTCGAGCTCAAAGACCATCAGACTACCATCATCATCAGTCACCAAAACGACTAAATCAGAGATTTTATTGTTTCCTTTGGAATAGACTACGATCCCGCCGTCTTTATCTTCAGCTTCCATGATCAAATCATATCGCTCCTTTTTCAACCCTTTCTTCATGGCTTTATATTCAGTGGAATAATCTTGTCCCACTTCATCAGGAAGAGAAAAGAAACTAAGGTGCTCAATTGATTCAGCCACGGTGGCCATATCATCTTCGTCGATATCTATTTTGAATCCGTCGGCAAAGTTCATGAAGTTCCCTCCCAGATTCATGTGGAAGAAATCTTCTTGCCCCTTGTACTTCTCATAGATGGCTTTTACAGTTTTACTTTGTGCCTGGGCTGCGAAAACAGCTCCAAAGAGCGCTAAGGTTAGGATTAGCTTTTTCATAATTGTGGTTTGTTTAGTTATCGGTTAGTTCAATCGTTATTTTTTCATGCAGTTCTGCAGCGTTCTCTCCGTATTTGAAATAAAGTAGCTCTGCCTGATCCTTGCTCCCCACGAGTAAGTAAGCCTCTTCCGGACTTCCAGACTCATCCTTAGAAGCCATGATGATGAAGTTTTCGCTGTCTATTCTTTTTAGGGCTTCGCCAAAGCCACTTGGAATTCCATCCTCAAAACCTTCAATCACTAGATTACGATCTACGACATCAAGGTCATAGACTGAGCTTTTCACTTGCTCGAATTCCTGGAAGTCAAAAGAGATATCGGAACCCAACTCCTTAAAAGGAGCCTCATACTTTATGGAAATATCATTAACAGTGACTCCCTCCACTTCAAATGGCCATAATAGCTCTGGTTCCTGAGCATTCTGTCCTAGCTTCTTGTTGACGGCTTCGTAAGGATCACTTTGGGCGCAAGCCATCATTGTCGAACAAATAAGTAATGCGGTGGTATAGATTAACTTTTTCATAATTTTTTCTTTCTGCACGATTTAAGGTTGTCTGTTTCCTTTTCTATATTCTTCCATTCCCGGTATTTCGGTGGTCTCTGCAAGTAAATTAAGATCTTCATAGGTGAAGGTTCCCAGCATGGATAGCAAGGAAAAATCCTCCTTATCACCTGAAACCATTAGTAATTCTTTTACGAGCCCATTTTCCTCCCTGACCATAAATTTCAGCTTAGAATCACGATCTCGGATATCCATTAGCTCTTCATATTTATTAGCAGTGAGTGTGGCCATGGCATCTTCATAAAACTGAAGACCATCCACCTCATCCGAGCTTAAAATTCGAATCCCTTTTATTTTACTGATGATGCTCCCTACCTCTTTTGACTCATCGTCATCAGAATTACTTTTCAGGAAACCGCCAGCCATCTGCATCATTTTAGGGGACATATAGACTCTGGAGAATCTGTCATCCTCGGTGTAGTTTGAGAAAAATTTCTCTATGGCATCATCCTGAGCTTTGGCCTGAAAGGCAAAAAGCAAAAGGAATACAGGTATTAGTGTGGCTAGTTTCTTCATTTCTTCTGTGGTTTCAGACCAAAAATCTGATTGGTCGTATTTAAGTATTTCAAATCTTCTATTTCTTTCATGTTCTCTTTGCCCTTGGCCAAATTCGACTGAATCATAGCAAGCGCCATCATCACTTCTTCATAAGCTTCTTCTTCAGCTTTGCGCTGTTCAGTGTATTGCCAAATCCAAACGCTACTTACCAGAATTAGAACCGATGCTGCCCAGTTCAACCAGACTGGAGTAATTCTTCGCACCTTGGTTTCCTTCGGCTTTTCTTCAGGAATCTCGAGCTGAGGCTCCATCTCGCTTAACTCCCCCAGGCCACCGAAGAGAATTTTCTCCTCTTCAAAACCTTCCACGGTCTGGAGCAAATCACGAAGCTCCTTCTCTTCCTCAAGGGAAGTTTCGGCTTCCCAGTATTTGGCTAGTAATTCATGTACCCTGGTTTCCATACTCATTTTCTTAGACCTTGAATTTTTTCCCTGATCGACTTTCTCGCTCTATGCAGGTTCACTTTGACTTGCTCTTGGGAGATTTCCAAATAGGACCCAATCTCCTCGTAAGTCAAACCCTCCACTTCTCGAAGCTGGAAAATCTCTCTTTGCTTTTCGGGAAGTTCCTGAACCAGCCTCATGACCTTTTGCACCTTTTCACTGGCTGTGGAATCTTCTTCCTGGATTTCCATGACTTCATCTACCTCCTGAATCGACTCGATTCTTTTGGATTGCCTGAAATACATGAGCACCTCATTTTTCAGGCTGGTCATTAGCCATCCTACAGGATTTGGATGTTGTCTTAATTCGGCTTCTCTTTTCACAGACTTCTCGAAAACATTTTGAAGCAAATCCTCCGCTAAGGCTCTATCCTTGACCCAGAAATAGGCCAACCTATATAGCTTGCCTCTTTGAGACCAGATATATGCTTCAAAAAATGAACTCATTCGTGAGAGTGATGCAGTGGAAAGTGAAATGTTACACTTAGGATGAAAAATTTTTTGACTTTTTTCAAAATCGTCCCATTTATGTGCCTGAAGCTAGTAATTGAGCTGAATTTAAGGTTTTAGAACGAATTTAAATAAGATTGAAAAATAGTATGCATGCCGAGTATTTACTAATTTGCTAACAGATTCAAACACCCAAAAATGACCAGAGTTAAGAGCATAGAAATAAAAAAGCCCCGAATTGAAATGAATCAAAACGGGGCTGGTGGTGATGAGTGGATTCGAACCACCGACTCACGGATTTTCAGTCCGATGCTCTACCAACTGAGCTACATCACCGTAAAGTGATGCAAAGGTAGGTAATTGGGTTTTTGAACCAAATCATTTTAGAAAAAAAAAATTAAGTACGAACAGGCTTACAACATAATCACAACTGTATGAGCTTTTTACCCCAAGTGTTGTTTATCGCTATTCTCGCCGTAGCAGGTGTGATACTAGCCCGAAGAATCAAATTTCTTCGGCGAAATATCATGCTTGGCAAAGGTGAAACCCGAAATGATCAACCAAATGAGCGCTGGAAAACCATGATGCTCGTGGCTTTTGGCCAGCAAAAAATGTTCAAGCGTTTCCTCCCTGCTTTCCTGCACCTCCTTATATATGTGGGATTCGTGGTGATCAATCTGGAAGTGTTGGAATTCATTCTGGATGGACTACTGGGAACCCATAGATTATTCGCCCCCATTCTTGGCAGTGTTTACACTGTGGCCATGAATATGTTCGAGTTTCTCGCCGTTGCCGTGCTTTTGGCCTGTGTGGTATTCCTAACCAGAAGAAATGTCAGTAAGGTAGAGCGATTCACAAAGCCAGAGATGAAAGGCTGGCCTACTATGGACGCCAACTTGATTTTGGTTATCGAGATTATTCTTATGATGGCTATCCTCACCATGAATGCTACAGATCAGATTCTGGCTAATCGAGGGGATGAGCACTACGTAGCTTTAGGAACACTTTTCTTCAGCAGTTTAATCCAACCACTTTTCGAGGGCTTTAGCAATGGTACTTTAGTGGTGATCGAGCGATTCGCCTGGTGGTTCCATATCGTGGGGATTTTGGCATTCGCAGTATATGTGACCTATTCAAAGCATCTTCACATCTTTCTTGCTTTCCCAAACACCTGGTATTCTAACCTCAAGCCAAAAGGCGAAATGGTCAATATGCCAGAGGTGACTAATGAAGTAAATATGATGTTGGGAATCCCAACTGAAAATGCTTCCGAGCCTCCAGCCGAGATCCCAAGATTTGGAGCTAAAGACATAAATGATCTGACATGGGTGAATGTGATGAACGCCTACTCCTGTACAGAATGTGGCCGGTGTACCAGTGAATGTCCTGCGAATCTTACAGGTAAAAAACTTTCTCCGAGAAAAATCATGATGGATGTTAGAGATCGTGCCGAGGAAGTAGGCAAGAGTCTTGATTCGGGGGGGCCGAGACTTGAAGATGGTAAATCTCTACTCGGAGATTACATCACCAAAGAAGAGCTAAATGCCTGCACTAGCTGTAATGCATGTGTGGAAGCCTGTCCAGTGAATATCGATCCGCTTTCCATCATTTTAAATATGAGAAGATACGTGGCGATGGAAGAATCCGGAACACCAGCGCAGTGGAATGCCATGTTCCAAAACATGGAGACTAGTTTCTCCCCGTGGAAATTCAGCCCTCAGGATAGATTTAATTGGGCTGAAAAGGTAAAAGAAGAGGAATTGAAATAGTGGCCGGTCTGCCTGCCTGAGTTAGGTTGTCAACTGTCAGATATCGGTTGTTAGTTGTAGGTTATAAGTTTCCATATTATACTTCAGAAATCGTAAATCACAGATCTGAAATCGTAAATCCAAATTCGTAAATCAGAATTATGTCAACATATCAAGTACCAACAATGGCCGAAATGGCCTCCAAAGGCGAAACCCCAGAAGTTCTTTTCTGGGTGGGTTGTGCCGGATCTTTTGATGATCGATACAAAGCAGTAACTCAAGCTTTCGTGAAAATTCTAAATAAAGTTGGAGTTAGCTTTGCCGTTCTCGGCCCTGAAGAAGCTTGTACTGGTGATCCTGCCAGAAGATCGGGAAATGAATTTCTGTTCCAAATGCAGGCAGTGGCAAACATTCAAGTCATGAATGGCTACAAAGTAAAAAAGGTAGTCACTGCATGTCCTCATTGCTTTAATACCATTAAGAATGAATACCCTGCTCTGGGAGGAAATTATGAAGTAATCCACCATTCACAGTTCCTTCAGCAATTAATCAATGAAGGAAAGGTGGCCTTAAAAGGTGGAGGTGATTTCAAAGGAAAGAAAATCACCTTCCATGATTCCTGCTATTTGGGTCGTGCCAATGACGTTTATGAAGCTCCGAGGGAAGTGATCAAGGCGCTTGATGTCGAGCTGGTGGAGATGAAAAGATGCCGAACTAAAGGGCTTTGCTGCGGAGCAGGAGGAGCACAGATGTTCAAAGAGCCAGAGCCAGGAAAAAAGGATATCAATATCGAAAGAACCGAGGAAGCACTAGCAACAGGCGCTAATGCCATTGCGGTGGGATGCCCTTTCTGCCTAACCATGATGACTGATGGAGTGAAGAACAAAGAGAAGGAGGAAGATGTGAAAGTCTTTGATCTGGCGGAGATGATCGCAAAAGACATGGGAATTTGATCAACCCAAAAATGAATCAATTTGACCCTTTTTGCCGTTAGGTAGAAAGGGTTTTTATTTGCACCAAATACCTATTCATGTATCTCGAATTTGAGAAAATGCCGGAGAATTCCAGAGTCTGGATTTATCAGGCAAACCGAAAACTTAATTCCGACGAAATTCCCACGGTTCAGGATCGCTTGAAGCAATTCTGCGAGAGCTGGAATACCCATGGTACTTTGATGCCTACTTCCTTTACTATTTTGGATGAGCAGATAATCGTTCTTTCGGTCGATGAAAGGAACCTAGGAGCTAGTGGCTGTTCGATAGATAGCTCAGTGAGGGTGTTAAGCCAGATTGAGAATGACCTTAATCTAAATCTCAGGGATCAGGGAAAAGTCAGCATCAAAAAGAGTGAGGAAGAAATAGAGGTTCTGCCAGCCTTGGGGATCAAGTCTGCGCTAACGCAAAGTAGGATTACGGCCGAAAAGCTCGTGATTAATCCTAAACTGCAAACCAAAGCAGATTTGAATCAATTATGGATACCGATCTCAGAAAGCTGGCTAAACAAATACTTTCCAAATTAATTAGTAATATTCCAAATCATTAGAACTATCACCTACAGATGAAGCAACATTTTTTCGGAAAGATTTTCGTTCTGTTCCTTTTGCTTGGAGCTTGTAAAAGCCTTCAGGAGAAAGGAAATGATCAATTTCTATCGGGTGAATATCAATATGCCATCAATACCTATGGGCA
>CAKZRQ010000022.1 GCA_937146645.1 uncultured Cyclobacteriaceae bacterium | reverse complement strand
ATAAATAGAAGGGCTAAAAGGCTCATGTTGGCCTACGCCTTCGACAAGCTATTTTTACTCCGAGTTGAGTTTAAAACAGATGTATTGAACCTTTTTGCCAGACAGGCTCTCAAACGAATAGGAGCAATTGAAGAAGGTGTCCTTCGAAGCCATACACTCTTGCATCATGGCAGAAGAAGAGATAGCATATTCTACTCATATTTACCAGAAGACTGGGCTAAGGTTAGGTAGCTAAAACCTTGATTTTTTCAGTTGGCAAAGTATTTATAAATCTCCTTAGAATGTAGAAAGTCTCAGGAAGCTTGGGAACAACGATCCAATCTAAACTATCTTCATCAGCATCACCTTCTGAACTGAATACCACATATTTTGACAAAAGTCCATCTTCAAATACGCATTGAATTCTTTGATTCTGATCAGTATTATCTAAGGTAATTGAAATGGCTCCCTTCGATTCAGAGAGCTGAGATAGCATATCCTCTACTCGTGAATTGTATTCTTTCGGGCTCTGAATTCCAGAACAAACTCCTGAACAGGAAGCTAAATCAGAATCTGAACAATTTACTTTTCTAAGTCCGCATCGCCTTTCACAAAGATCATAGCGTGAAATGGCACCTTTTATGAATTCGATGGCCTCCTCCCTAGCAAAAAAAGTCTCAAGTGGTAAAATTCCCTTCTTCACCGGCGCTACTTGAAATCTCTTGAACCCATTACCATCCTCAAACTGAAATAACCCCCAAAACCGCGTTGGTCTTTTCATAGCAGAATTAAACTTTGGCCAGAGTCTCTTGATCTCTAAGCTTTCCAAAAGAAGAGCGAAAAACTCATTTCCAGTTATCTTCCATTCTAAGTCTACAACTTCGGTTTTCAGGTTTTCCTTTAATTGCGGTAAGGTCTTACCTGAAAAATGACTTTTAAATCTTTCCTGAATATTTATGGCTTTGCCTACATAGATAACCTTTCTATTCTCATTCAACATATAATAGACACCACAAGCTCTGGGTATCTCATCATATTTAGTTTTAGGAAAATTTGGTGGTAAGAACTTGTGTTGGGATTTGTAACCCAAAAATTCATGAATAACGTCAGGACTCAATTCATATAGCTTGCCGAAAAGAACCGCAGTAGCATAGGCATCACCCATAGCTCTATGTCTCGCTGAAATATGAATGCCTTCTTGCTCACATAACCTTCCGAGGCTATATGATCTTCTTCCAGGAAGAATCCTACGGCTAAGCCGTACGGTACATAGTTTCTTCTGATCGAAGTCCATTCCACACCTTTCAAAGGCGAGCCGAATGAAGTTATAATCAAAATTGACTTGATGGGCCACAAAAATTTTATTGTCAAGAAGGTTGAAGAGTCTCTCAGCTATTTCCTCAAATTTAGGTGCATTAGCAACCATTGATTCATCGATACCTGTGAGACCCGTTATATAGCTTGGAATCGATGTTTCCGGATTAATTAAACTCTCAAAGCGATCCAAAACTTGGGAGCCGTCATGAATCACCACTGCTATTTCCGTAATCCCTCCATCAGCTGCTGAACCCCCTGCTGTTTCTATATCTACAATTGCGAATAGCATTTACAAAAATACTTAAGGAGGAATATGATTTATGGCATTTGACAAAAAATGACTAGAAACAAAAAAACCGTCACTCGGACGGTTTGTATTTTCTATTGTACTCAAAGTCTAATTCAACCTGTCGAGAACCTCGAATCTTGAAGAGTTAGAGATGAATTCAGGAACAATCACTTTCAAATGCGAAACGATTTCATTCTCGGAGTTCTTATTCACTAGATCCATAAATAAATCAATTTGACCGTCAATCTTATGATAAGCAGACGGAAGCACTTGAGCAATCTTTATCTTAGGATGATGGGTGATTTTAACTGTTTCAAAATCATTCAATAACTCCTCATAAAGCTTCTCTCCTTCCCTCAGCCCTGTGAATACAATTCTAATATCCTCGTCCACTTTCTTACCTGAAAGTTGAATCATCTTTTTGGCAAGGTCTAAAATCTTCACTGGCTCACCCATGTCAAAAATATAGATTTCTCCGCCTTCTCCCATTACACCCGCTTCAAGCACTAATTGACAAGCTTCAGGGATCGTCATAAAATATCTTGTGATTTCTGGATGGGTCACGGAAAGAGGTCCACCATTCATTATCTGCTTTTTGAATAGAGGTATCACGGAACCATTTGATCCTAGAACATTCCCGAATCTTGTTGTAATGAATTTAGTATGGTACTTCTTATGATTGGTCTCTAAATACTCATTGAGAGCCTGAACATACATTTCAGCCGCCCTTTTACTGGCCCCCATAACATTGGTTGGGTTAACCGCTTTATCAGTTGAAACAAATACAAATTTGTCAACCTGGCTTAGAACAGCTAAATCAGCAAGATTCTTTGTTCCAATAATGTTAGCTTGAATTGCTTCCTCTGGATAATTTTCCATCATAGGAACATGCTTGTAAGCCGCGGCGTGGAAGACTATTTGAGGCTTATATCTTCGGAATACCTCTTTAATCTTTCGCTTATTCCTAACATCGCCCAAAACAATTTGAATAGGGCAAGAAAGCCTGCTCTCTTTGAATTCCTGTTCTACATCGTAAAGGGCAGACTCTGCAATATCCAATAGAACAAGGAGTTTCGGTTTGTAATGACTTATTTGTCGGCAAAGCTCACTACCTATAGAACCCGCAGCACCAGACACAAGAACTACTCTGTTTTGAATATCTTCCTGAATTCGAGGATTATCCAAAACAATCTGCTCCCGGCTAAGAAGGTCTTCAATTTTTACTTCCCTGATTGCTTGGGCGGTCAGGTCACCATTAATCCATTGGTTTACAGGCGGCACGATAGAAACTGTGACATCAAGCCTCAAACATTCATCAGTAATTTCATTCTTTCGTTCAACAGAGAGGTCTCTAACTGCAATAATTAGCTCCGTAACACCACAGCTATTTACCAGATGCTCCAGTTTTTCTAATCCAAGATATATCCGTTTACCATCAATGTTTTTACCTTCTTTCTTTTGATCATCATCAAGGAAAGCAACAGTATTAAAACCGGATTCCCTATCGCTCTTAATAGCTTCTTGAGCAATGATCCCCGCTTCACCCGCTCCAAAAATTACTCCGTTTTTAACCTCCTTTTCAACTATCCCATTTTTCACATATTGAAATAATTCCTTGACCAAAAGTCGGTAGAAGATTAAGACGAATAGAGAAGAAAGACTAGCGATAATTAATACCGAGCTAGGCAACAAAAATCTGTCATTTAGGAAGTTTCCTGAAAAAAAGTTCAGGAAAAGAAACAATCCGAAGGTGATGATTACCGTTTTGAAGATGTTGGCACCATCACGAAAACCTGTATGTCTTACTATACCCTCATAGCTTCTTGTGTTTTGCATAACCAAAAGGGCTCCAACCGTAAATGTAAGGCTACCGACAAATGCATCATTTTGTTCAATAACAGCAAGATCAAAATTAAAGCGTACCAGATAACCGAAGATGGCACAATAGAAAAATATCAGTGCATCTAAAGAAGCGATAATCCATCTAGGCAGGATTTTAAGCCGGGTTAAAAAAGTCATTGTTTCACTTCATTAATGGAATAATGAAATATCAAAGTACACTATTTTCATTATCCAAATCGTTGAGCAAAGTAACTAACTTTTGAAAATTGTACAAATATTCGACCAAAAGTTAAAACTTTTGTAATGTAGAATTGGATTATTCTTATGATTTCAGAGAAGATAGCTCAGGGTTAGTAACAAGGTTTTGATCTATTGAACCTTTGAATCTACCCATAGAAACATGTCCTTTTTGGGTTACCCCCTTACCCAAAAGAACATTAAAAAGAGTTTGAAAAAGTATTCTCATATCTAGGAAAAATCCATAATTGTCTACGTACCAGACATCAAGATCAAACTTCTTTTCCCACGATATAGCATTTCTTCCATTGATCTGTGCCCAGCCGGATACTCCGGGTCTCACTTCATGCCTTCTGGCCTGCTTCTCAGAGTATAAACCCATATACTCTTCTAAAAGTGGCCTAGGACCAACCAAACTCATATCGCCTTTCAATACATTAATCAACTGAGGCATTTCATCTAAAGAATATTTTCTAATCCATTTTCCTGATGAGGTAATTCTGTCGTAATCAGGTAATAGATTTCCACTTTCGTCCATTGAATCCGTCATGGTCTTAAACTTCAAAATCTTAAATTTTTCTCCATTAAGACCTGGTCTAATCTGGGTGAAAAATGGATTTCCCGAATGATGAACGACTAAATATATAAATACGAAGATGAAGATCGGGCTTAGGATTATAAGCATTCCGATTGAAAGAAAAATATCAATTACCCTTTTTAAAAAACTATGATAAATCACTTAATAGAGCTGCTTAGTGAGAGTAGTCCTCATCAAATCAACTATTTCTCTTTGGTTATCCAAAGACAGATTGACTGAACTTGGAAGACATAAGCCTGAATTAAAAAGATCCCTAGCCACATTTCCACCATAAAAAGGCATTTTCTGAAAAACTGGCTGAAGGTGTAGTGGTTTCCATAAAAATCTAGTCTCAATATCCTCCTTCAATAATCGAACCCTTAGCTTATCATTCGTGGTATCAGCTATTTCTGGGTCTATACAAATGGTCGTCAACCAATAGTTTGAAAAGGCCTCAGATCTCTCATTCAAAAAGGATATCCCAGACATAGTACTTAGGAGATCTCTGTACCTCATGTTAACATCCCTCCTCCTCTCGATAAAATGATCTAGAAGTTCGAGTTGAGCAAGGCCAATGGCTGCCGCCATATTATTCATTCTATAATTATAGCCTATCTCAAGATGCTGGTAGTATGGCAGGTCCTCTCTTGCCTGAGTCGATAAGTACCTTGCTTTTTGTAGTAATCTGGTGTCATTGGAAATTAATGCCCCACCTCCCCCGGAGGTCATAATCTTATTTCCATTAAAAGAAAAAATTCCAATCGTCCCGAATGTGCCGCAGGCTCTACCTCCAATTTTTGAACCAATAGCCTCCGCCGCATCTTCTATGACTGGTACTCCATAGCGTTTTGAGATATCCATAATCTCTTTCATCTTTGCAGGCATTCCAAAAAGATGAACAGCAATTATTGCCTTCGGCTTTTTACCCTCGTTTAACCTATCGAGAATTGCATCCTCAAGCAATTCAGGAGACATATTCCATGTATCTTTTTCGCTATCAACGAAAATCGGTGTGGCTCCCAAATAAACAATAGGATTCGCCGAAGCGCAGAAGGTAAAAGATTGACATATTACTTCATCTCCAGACTCAACACCAAGTAGTACCAAGGCTAGATGCAGAGCGGATGTTCCTGAATTTAACGCTACGGCCTCATGACTGCCCAGTCTTCTGGAAAGGGCAGACTCAAATTTCTCTATAAATTCACCACGAGTTGCCAAGTGACCCGACTGAATCGCTTTAGAAGAATATTTTTGTTCATTCCCTTCAAAAACCGGGAACGAAAGAGGGAGTTTGTAGGACATTCTTATTTTAAGGGTAGAAATAAGATACTTTTAAATTTAACCTTGTGAACATCAAAAACCAAACCATAAAGTTGATGAAATAAAAAAAGACCCTTGTGGGTCTTTTTATGTATTTGATGAAAATCAGAATCTAGTTCAGATTAATGGTAGTGTCTTTAAGACCTTCACGATCAATCACTGGTTTTTCTCCTGATTTCAACTTCCGGGCTTCTAAAACTCTAGGCTCCTTACCAACCTTTTTCTTCACATATTTCACTGTAATCTTATCCAAGCGGTACCCCATAAATAAAACAATAGCACTAATAATTGGTAGAGCTATATGATCCGAGTAGTCTCTCAAAAGGAAAATTAGACCTATAAATGCTATTTGGGTTACTCCCAAGATTAGGGTCACCTGATCATGCCTCATCCCCATTCTCATAAGAAAGTGGTGCACATGGCTTTTGTCTGGGGTCATTGGCCCCTGCCCTCGTCTAATTCTTCTTGCAAAAACTCGAGCCATGTCGTACAAGGGGAATAACATTAAAGCAATTCCAGCAGTAAACGTAGGTTCAAATTTTAAAAAGGAGCCAGTAGGCAAAGCAGCATTCGATTCCATAAAAGCGATTACCAGAGCACCAAGAGCAAAGCCAAGGGTAAGTGAACCGGTGTCTCCCATAAAAATTTTGGCTGGATGCCAATTAAAACATAAAAAGCCAAGTATTGCTCCAAAGAAAACAAATGACACAAGCGCATAACTTTCAATTCCCTGAATAAAAAACCAGCTACCCAAGAAAGCGAATGTAATTGCGCCAATGGTACCTGCCAGACCATCTAAACCATCAATTAGATTGAATGCGTTGGTAAGCGCCAGAATGACAAAAGCCGAAAAGAAATAACTGAAATATAAATTCAGCTCCCCAACGCCCAAAAAGCCATGTAGGTCCTTAATCCTGATATCAGAAACAACCACAACCAAAAGCACAGCAACCAATTGTCCAGCTATCTTATGTGTAGCTTTTAGCTCGACCATATCATCTCTCAGGCCAACAAAAAACATAATGGCAATGGCACCTAATAAATATCGAACATCAGGAATAGGAAATTGCCAGGCCCATATTGCAAGAGAAACCGCTGCTGCCGCGAAAATGGCAATACCTCCCATGGATGGAATGAAAGTCTTATGAATCTTCCTGCCTCCAGGTTCATCACCTAGCCTCTTCTTTCTTAATACCTTGATTAAAACAGGAAGGATTAAAAAACCTATTGCGAATGCAATTATTGATGCTATTAAAAAATACATATCTACTCCGCGTTACTTTACAAATGTAGGGAAAATCTAATTTTTAAAAGAAATTTTAGAGAAAAGGATAAAAACTAACCCAAAATCTTAACAATTTGAAAAAAATATAGCAAAGTGGGTTGATAACTGAAGTAACCTATCGGCAAATAAACCAAGGATTTAAAAGGTTCTCTTTATTATATACCAACTGCATAGTTCCATCTGGATAGGAAGTGACAGTACCGCCCCCAGCACTTACTACTCCATGAGCAGCTGCAGTATCCCATTCCATCGTGGGAGCAAATCGAGGGTAAACTTGAGCTTTTCCTTCGGCAACTAGCATCAGCTTTAATGAAGAACCCATAGAAATAACTTCTGCCTCAGGGTATCGATCTATAAATTCTTTTGTTTCTGGACTTAAGTGAGATCGACTAGCAACGATTGTCCTGATAGATTCCGTATCAGGTCTCTCAAGTTTGATTGGATTTCCTTTTTCTACTGATTTCCAAGCTCCATTCTCTTCATTTCCCCAATACAACCAATCCAGAACCGGAGCATAAACGACTCCCATAATTGGCTTATCCTGATAGATCAAAGCAATATTCACGGTAAACTCACCATTTCTCTTGATGAATTCCTTGGTTCCATCTAAAGGGTCTACCATCCAGAAATAGCCCCAATCTTTACGCTCAGAATATGGAATATCTCTCCCCTCTTCGGATAAAATTGGCAGACCAGTCGCCTTCAATTGGCTCACTATGACTTGATGAGATGCTTGGTCAGCAAAAGTCAACGGTGAATTATCGCCCTTCATCTCAACGCCGAAATCCTCGGAATTATAGATTTTCAGGATTTCTTGTCCAGCGGCTAGCGATGCTTCTTTGGCAATTTTAGTTAACTGGGAAATATCTATCATTTAATTGAACAAATGTGGTTTAAACATAATGGACTGAGAGCAGAAGAGACTGAGAGACGTAGAGATTTGGTGAAGTAATTTGAACCTAAACTAGTAAGTCCATTTTTCAGGTTGTTGTCCCATGTTTACCAATTTTCCGAGGATTTTATTGTACTCATTATTGAGCTCGATTTTGGTATTTTCATCAACATAGCCACATTTTAACGCATACAATAGCCAGACTTGAGTTTCTGCTGCTTCTCCCTCACAATCCATCAACTTGGAGACGAAGTACTTTGGATACTTTCTTTTCCTAAAAGCCTCTGCCAAATTCGCGCAAACAGATCGGGAACTCCTTCTTATCTGATCAGTTAATGAATACTTTTCTTCTTTCGGAAAACCTTTTGACAATTCAAAAATCTTAATTGAAGCCTCGAATGCCATTTGGAAAACAACTAACTCCTCATGACTTCTAATCTTAACCATATTCAAAAAATAAACTTTAGTCTGTAAAAAAAATCACTTGTTACTTTGCCAGAAATCTAGCAAAAAAAATTCACTAGATCCCTTAGTCTCTTAGTCGCCCTTTCTCTTAGTCCAATAAATACAAAACTTCGGGCTCTTCGAGTTCTTTGTGGTTAATCCATCAAATAATCATCCCCGCACCTACGGTCTCATTCGTGTTGGGATCAACAAGAATTAATGAACCGGTAAGCCTGTTCTTTCTATAGGAATCAAAGAACATAGGTTGAGCTGATCTGATAGATACTCTGGCGATATCATTCATCTTGATCTCATCAACATCTTCAATTCTATGCAAGGTATTTACGTCTACTTTGTATTGAATTGCTTTAACCATAGCCTGAGCCTCTTTGGTCGTATGCTTAAGAACAAGTTTAGTTCGATTATGTAATGGCCTCTGATTCATCCAGCACACCATCACTTCCAAATCCTGATCTACCTTAGGCTGATTATTTCTTCGAACAATCATATCCCCGCGGCTAATATCTATCTCATCTTCAAGAGTCATAGTTACTGACATCGGAGCATATGCCTCATCAATTTGTTCTCCATTAAGCTCTACAGTTTTCACTTTTGAATTGAAGCCACTCGGCAAGACGGTGACTTCATCACCTGGCTTAAATATTCCTCCATCAATTCTTCCAGCGTACCCTCTGAAATCCTGATTCTCCAAAGTATGAGGGCGAATTACCATCTGGACGGGGAATCTGCAGTCCACATGATTGAAGTCTGAAGCTATATGAACATTCTCCAAATGATAGAGCAAGGTAGAACCTTCATACCAAGGCATGTTTTCAGATCTCTCTACAACATTATCGCCTTTCAAAGCAGAGATTGGAACAAACTGAACATCCTTGATATCCATTTTTGATGAGAAAGCCTGATAGTCAGAAACAATCTTGTTGTAAACTTCCTCTGAGTAATCCACAAGATCCATCTTATTCACACACACCATTAAATGCGGAATCTTCAATAGTGAAGCGATGAAGGAATGCCTGTAGGTTTGTTCCAAAAGACCTTTTCTGGCATCAATTAGAATGATAGCAAGATTTGCTGTAGAAGCGCCGGTTACCATATTCCTTGTATACTGAATATGACCGGGAGTATCTGCTATAATAAATTTACGTTTAGGTGTAGCAAAATATCTGTATGCCACATCAATAGTGATTCCCTGCTCCCTTTCAGATTTTAATCCATCCGTCAACAGAGACAGATCCACATAATCAAAGCCCTTCTTTTCAGAGGAGGTTTTGACCGCTTCAATCTGATCTTCGAAGATAGATTTAGAATCATATAAAAGTCTACCAATGAGCGTACTCTTACCATCATCAACCGATCCCGCAGTAGTAAATCGTAGTAACTGATTATTTTCTTGTATTGACATTGTGCTGTTTTTCAATTTTTTCGTCACTGCGAGCGAAGCGCGGCAGTCTATAAATAGTTTTAAAATGAGATTGCTTCGTCGGCTTTTAGCCTTCTCGCAATGACGTTTAGCTTTCCAAACTTTACCCTTCAACTTTCAGGCTTTAAAAATATCCCTGCTTTTTCCTATCCTCCATGGCAGTCTCACCTCTCTTGTCATCCGCTCGGGTTCCTCTCTCGGTTGTTCGGGTGGTAGCAACTTCCTCGATGATAAGTTCCAGGGTGTCAGCCTCAGAAAGAACGGCCCCAGTAATTGGCATATCACCACAAGTTCTGTACCTCACCACCATTTTCTTCACTTCCTCATTAGGCTTGAGCTGAATGAACTCTGAATTTGCCAAAATTACCCCATCTCTAACGATGCAGTCTCTTTCATGGGAAAAGTAAAGCGAAGGAAGCTCTATTCGCTCTTGAAGAATGTATTGCCAAACATCCATTTCTGTCCAATTTGAAATAGGAAAAACTCTAAAATGCTCACCATGATGCTTTCGACCATTAAATAGATTCCATAGCTCAGGTCGCTGGTTTTTAGGATCCCATTGTCCAAACTCATCTCTATGAGAAAAGAATCTTTCTTTGGCTCTGGCCTTTTCCTCATCTCTTCTTGCACCACCCATGGCCGCATCAATCTTATGATCCTCAAGAGTATCTAATAGTGTGACGGTCTGCAAAGCATTACGACTTGCGTTTACTCCAGTCTCCTCCCTTACCCGGCCTTTGTCAATACTTTCCTGAACAGAACCTACAATTAGTTGGACACCTAGATTCTCAACCAAATCATCTCTGAATTTGATTGTTTCAGGGAAATTATGGCCAGTATCTATATGGATTAAAGGAAAAGGAATCTTGGCTGGATAGAAAGCTTTTTTTGCCAGATGAGAAAGAACGATACTGTCCTTTCCTCCTGAGAAAAGCAAAGCTGGCTTTTCGAATTGAGACACAACCTCTCGGATCACGAAAATTGCCTCAGCCTCGAGCTCTTTTAAATGGGGTAAGTAATATGATCCCATGATTTATAATAAATAGGTTTAAGAATTGATCTTCAGTCTAGGCCCCACGGCCTTAATTACTCTTGAAATAGACACCTCTAGTTCTTCTGTGTCTGAATGAATATGAACTTCTGGATTGTTAGGTACTTCATAAGGTGAATCAATTCCAGTAAAGTTCTTGATTATGCCCTCTCTTGCTTTCTGATATAGGCCCTTTACATCTCTTTTCTCACAAATTTCAAGGGGACAATCCACAAAAACTTCTATGAATTTCTCCTCTCCGATGAGTTCCGCTACCATCTTTCTCTCTTTCACAAATGGTGAAATAAAGGAGGTAATTACCACAAGTCCAGCATCCAGCATCAATTTTGCCACCTCTCCTATTCTCCGGATATTTTCTATTCTACCTTCATTGCTAAAACCCAAATCCTTATTCAGCCCTGTTCTCACATTGTCCCCATCAAGCAAATAAGTAGCATAACCCATTTCAAAAAGGCGGGCTTCCACACCGTTTGCTATGGTCGACTTCCCAGACCCTGAAAGCCCGGTAAACCAAATCAATTTGGGCATCTGCTCAAGCCTAGAGACCCTATCCTTTGCAGATATTTTAAAAACATTCGGGTGGATATTCTTGCCCATCTAGAGGTAGTAGAAATTAATAAATGACAATACTACGATGGAATAGATTATTGTCAAAGGAAAACCAATCTTGGTATAATCCGAAAATTTATAATTTCCCGGCCCCATGACCATCAAATTGGTCTGATAGCCTATAGGAGTCATAAAATCAGCTGACGCAGCGAATGCAATTGCTACAAAAAATGGTGTTAACTCTCCTCCTGACAATAATCCAAATTCATAAGCCACAGGAAACATAATAGTCACTGCCGCAGCGTTGGTAATTAAAGTGGTTAGTCCTAAGGTGAGAAAGTAGAGCAATCCAATCTGTACCATGGTAGGTAATCCATCCGAAATAGAATCAATAAGGCTTACCAGAAAAGCCGCGGTTCCTGATTTTTGTATGGCAATACCTAAGGCTAAAGCTGAAACAAGAACAACCAACAAATCTAAATCCAATGAAGCTTTAATCTGTTGAATAGAAATCACCTTAAGGGATACCATTAGGATGACCCCGAGAAAAGCTGCAACAAACAAATCAATAAGCCCAAAAATTCCCAGAAGTAGAACCCCAATAGAAATCAAGCTAGGAAGAATCTTTCTAAAAGAAATCTTCCCATCGATCTCCCCTGCCTTGGAAATGACAATTAAGTCCTTGTTGGGGCTCCCTTCAATTCCACCTTTTCGACATAACATCAAAAGCAAATCCCCGGGCCTAA
This sequence comes from uncultured Cyclobacteriaceae bacterium, assembly GCA_937146645.1. Classification (GTDB taxonomy): domain Bacteria; phylum Bacteroidota; class Bacteroidia; order Cytophagales; family Cyclobacteriaceae; genus Algoriphagus. Next base: position 25,640 of record CAKZRQ010000022.1, on the reverse strand, counting down.
TTATTATCTCACCCAAATTTCCGGTTACCTTTTCCCCTTTGCGATAAATAGAAATAACCGAAGCTTTAAAGCGATCACGAAATCCCAGTCTTTTTAATGATTGTCCGACTAATTGACTACCACTTGGAACAATAGCCTCTGTAAGGTCTGAGAATCCATTGTCACCTATTTTTTTCTCCTCTGGAAGGTAAAGCCCATTCTTTTCATTAATTAGGTTAAGAATGGCATCAGTATTTCCAGCAAAAACTAGTACGTCACCAGATTGAATTCTCTTCTCTGAGCTGACAGCTGGAATAATCTGTTCTCCTCGCTTTAACTCTACCAGAAAAAGGCTTTTCAAATGTCTAAGTCCAGCATCTTCAATACTTTTCCCAATTAGATCCGAATCTGTTAAAACCTCTGTTTCTACCAAATACTCATTTAGCTGTGTGATGACTTGATCCTTGTTACCTAACCTATCTGGAAGAGTTCTTTCAGAGAAAATAGTTAAATAGAGAATTCCCAGGACGGCAACAACTAGTCCCAAATAAAGGAAGTCCTGATATTCCAATAGTGCCAAACTAGACTCAGAAAGAAGACCGTTAAGTACAAGATTAGTCGAAGTACCAACAACGGTGATCATACCTCCAAGTATGGTAGCAAAGGAAAGGGGAATAAGAAATTTTGAAGCTGAATACTTATTGCTCTCTGCCCAACCTTTGACAAAAGGAATCATAAATGCCACCACCGGTGTGTTGTTCAGCACAGAAGAAAATCCAGAAACCATCAGCATCATTCGTAATCTGAATTGGAATGGGCTTAATTCCTTTTTAAAAAGCTTATAGAAAAAATTTGGACCAAGATTCCTTTGAATTCCTGCAGTTAGGATAATCAAAACAAATATTAGAATGATCTGCTTATTCGCTAACCCAGAAAGTAAGTCTTCAATACTAATTATCTGAGCGAGCATCAGGATAAGAACTGCCCCTAGAAATGCCAGCGATGGTCTAAGCCAACCTTTGAACAGGGTCAGAATTAATCCAAGTACTACGACTCCAGTTATAAAAACATGAAAGTTCAAAACAGGCCTAATTCAAAAAAGTTCAACACTATTACCTCAAAGCACTAAGAGAATTTAATATCAAAAATCCGTGGTACCTCTCTCTTCCATCTCAAACCCCTTAGTCTCTCACTCTCTGAGTCTCTTTATCCCTTTTCAAAAACTTCTTGTCCTTTCTGTTCTCCGCGGTAAAAAAAGTACTCTTCAAGTTTAGTTACCCCTATTCCAGAAATAAATTAAACTAGCCTGTGCCATCATACTAGTCAGATTCTCCCCCTTCGGGAATTCGGGAGTGCTAGTTGGATCGAGTTGCCATTGGTAATTCTTAGCATGAATTATTTGAAGTTGGGAGCTTAGAATAAGATTATTAAATCTTTTTTCATAAATGAACCCTAGAGAAAGATCAACCCATGGTTTTCTCTCCACATCAGGGTCAAAAGCTCTGTAGTAAAAATCGTTATGATTGCTAACTCTTTCTAGATAAAGGCCGAACCTATCCCAATCTTCAGCAAAAGCGATTTCAATCTTTTGCAAATTCGCCCCTGTCCCTATTCCAGTCCCAAGAGGTTCACCAAAATTAGTAAAGCCCCTTGCCAGTCTATGAGTATTCCAAGAAAGGTTACCCTTAGTTCCCGGATACCTAATATATCGGTTGACAGATTCTTGTTGATGAAGGATTTCAAGATTCAACTGAATCAGATTTCCTATGGGTGAATCAACATTGAAACTTTTACTAAAACCAAACAAAAAAGCTCTGGCATGCTCAGGGTTTAGGATGAACTCTCTCCAATTATAGGCATGGTCCCTCCTTCCGAATTCAAAATACAATTCTAAATTAGCCTCGGTAATTAAGTATGATCCAAACAAGGTGATTTGTTGGTCTCGGCCATTATTATCAAAGTCAATTGTGTTGCCGTCATCAAAAAAATTTTTCTTTTGAAAACCTTCGAAAACTGGAAACCAATCTAAAAAAGTATTTCCCTTTAGGTCATTATAGACTTGAAAAGTTCTGTTGAAACCTACTGTAAGATTAGAAAGAAAAGAAGGCGAATAAGTGAAATTTAAAGCATTCAAATACTTATGATCCCCAGAAAAAGGTTTAAAATAGAGAGAATTAAGATCTGCAAATTGGGAAGGAGATAATCCAGAGTCTTTTAAAATTCCAGATACAAGCTCAAACCCTAATTCCCCTAAAAAGGTCTTTAGGCCTTTCTCTGATTTAAAAGAAATATGAGGATAACCTCGAGAGTTATATCCAAAAGTCAAGGAATTCCATCTCCCAGGGCCCCAAAAAAGATTATTCGTGCCTGCTTCCAATAAAACTCCTCCAAAGTGAAACCTTAACGCAGATTGTCCCCACCAGACTTGCAGGTTATTTTGCTCACCAAAGAATTCAGGATTATCACCTCTATTCCAGAAAAAAAACCTATCTCGATGGATGGAGGGGCTAAATTCCGGTTGGTATCCCTGATAATTTTGGTTTTGACTCCACCATATCTCAGGCTCAATATTCAATGAGATGAACTTCCATTGTCCTTTTGCTCCGCCCCTCAAGAATTGTTGAAACCCAACATTCGGCGTCAGGCCAAAATCGTTCCAACCATATGGCCTATTTGTGTTGATTCTTGTAACTGAATATAATGGAGTAGGCTCAAAAGTAAATCCTTGTGACTTCTCAAACCTGAGGGTATCAATTTCATTCCCCAACAATCTTTTAGAACGAATAAAATAGTCTTCCGTAGGAATAAAATTTCTAGAGTACTGTGAATAACCTATAGTAATAAACCCAATGAGAAAAATTATGAATAGGCTAACCCTAATCATTTTCAACCTGATCTAAACTGTAATCCTCCAAAATTTTCTCTACTATAAAATCATATGGGTTTTGGAAATTCTCAATAGATAATGAACCTGGAGGCTTGGATCGACTATTATTGAGCATGCGCTGAATCGAAACGGTCAACTGGGTTATATCCCTTGCAACTACTGGTGATACTTCCATAAATAAATCAGGAGTTGGATGACCTTCCAACTCATGTAAAATAAGATTTTTGCTCAAATATGAAGCCGCAAATATCATGGATGAATAGTGGGTAAGGTATACTTTGGAATTAGGAAACTCCCTCTGAATAACAACATTATCCATTTCTTCAAAAACATCATAATACTCCACTTTCGCCCTTGGATGTAGCTTGATGACAAATTTGTTTACCTTTCTGGCAATTTCCTTATAGTCCTGCAACAATTGCAAAAATGCTTTTTCTGTCATCCGTCCGTCTTCGACTAAGGTCTGTGTGATGTAGCAAACACCGTCAATGACTGGCTCTTTTTTTACACTCTCAATCAATAAAAAGTCAGGTGGGGTAATTAGGCTCATCGCACTCTGATCAAGACCAAATTTATTATTCCAAAATTCCTTATACCAATCAGAGTAAACGAATGAATGGAATGGGTGTAGTTTAGTATTTCTGAGACCGGAATGCAGCTGATTCTTCCCCATTAGAATATAGCTGACATAATCTCTTAGAAAAAGAAACCGATTAACCGATATTATACCCCCCAGATCATATGAGGTCCTCAATAGCTTAAAACTTTTTTTAATCTTTGCAAGAGACCCGCCTACAGTATAGTTTACACTATTTACCTCAAATCCATGTTGAAAATTATAGACTTTTATTCCTCGAATTTTACAAAGAGCACATAGAAGTTGATCATAAATTCTGTAAGCTCCAATTATCACAAAGTCAGGACTATACTTCTCAAGAATCTTTGAAATCTTCGATGAATTAAAGTTTGGACACTTTAAAAGTTGAGAATTTGTAAATCCATTCAAGGTTTCGAGGGATTTTTCTTCGACCTTGGCATTTAGATTACTCGAAATTTCTACCGATAAAAAAATAGATTCAAAATTCTCTTTTTTCTCGGAAAAGTATTTAGCTATGGGGTAATGATTTTTTGCAAGCATCGTAAAACTTGCATCAAAAAATAGCCCCTTCATTTATTTTTCAATTTTTTCATAAATCCGCCTGCCCCTTCCCTTAAAAACAAAAAGTCAGTACAAAGGGCGATAAATTTATACCCCTTCGACACAATTTCACCATACAATTCTAAGTCAGGTGGTACAACATGATATCCCATAGGGAATCCATTTGAAGTACAAATCTTTTCAATTTCCTCCAAAGCTAATTTAACCTCCCTTCGCTGATATTCTCCAGGGAATCCTAAAGATCCTGAAAGGTCGTAGGGGCCCACAATTATTCCATCAATTCCTGGCGTCCCAATAATTTCTTTCAGATTTTCAACACCTTCGATATGCTCTATCTGTGCTATAACAACCGAACTTTTCTCCAGCCAAATTTTATAAGTATCAAAACCTGAACCATATGATTGAGCTCTGGATAAGCCAACACCTCTTTTTCCAAACGGAGGATATTTAACGAATTCAACTGCCCTTAAAGCATCTTCTTTGCTATTCACCATTGGGACAATTACTCCATCCGCACCAGCATCCATCACAGATTTGATTATTACCTCTTCATTCTTAGAAACTCTTACTAATGCGGCCACATTGTTTGCTTGAATAACACGAAGAACATCTACAATTTGACTAGGGTCAAACATATTGTGCTCAATGTCAATTGTCAGCCAGTCAAAACTGTATTGGCATAGAATTTCTGCAATGGCAGGATGACCTATCGTAAGCCAACTACCATGTGTCAATTCACCATTTGCCAGCTTAGTCTTTAGATTTATATTTTTCATCCAGATTGAATTAGGAGTTTTCTTGAGCCAGTCTTTGTTTCATTAAATATTCAGCCCAAAGAAAATCTTCAGGATAATCAATATCAGTAGCCTCCAAGTCTTCCATCTCGAACATTAAGGGCCTCTCACCTAATCGATTCTTTACTCTTCGATTTGTCTCCTTTGAAAAAATGTAAATACATGAATTCTCCTCAAATATCGGATCTAAATCTTGGGTTCGAATTAAAACCTTAGGATCATGGTTAACCCCGCTACCATCTTTCCAATAAAACCGGGTTTTAACCGGTGTGACAGAAAAAAGAGCATCATGATTAGCCTGATTAAAAAACTTCTCAATTGCCCTATTTATGGTCTCAGTTTTAACTAATGGATTTGTACTATGGGTTTGTAAAAAGAAATTATTGTTTGAATGTTCAATATCGTACTCAATTAGTGGTTGAATACTTACCATATCACCCAATAAAAAACTTGGCCTTTGAAGAACCTTGACTTTAGGAAAATTAGCTTCTGCGCTTTCAGCTATTTCATTAGAATCAGTATTGACAATTATCTCTGAAACATAATCTGAATTGGAAAGAGATTCCATAATCCAATGAAAAGTAGGCTTGCCAGCCATTTGTCTAATATTCTTATTAGGGACCCTCTCAGAATGTCCCTTCATTGGAACTAAGGCTGTGATTTTTGGAATAGCCTTCATATGTAGACTTTAACAGTAATCTTTTTAATCTTTTCCTTCTCCTTGAAAAAGTGCTGAGGACCATGACCATCTTGGGGAAAAAATATCGCAAAATAGCCGTTGCCAATAACGATTTCAGTCATTTGCTCTGATGGGCTTTTATAAAAAGTCCTATCTCTATTTTCATCATACGGAATATTCACCTCCATATTCGTAATAGGGGACCATTTCACCCGCTCAAAACCTTGAATTGGATATTGAATATCAATTTCACCTTTATGCGCCTCAAAACCTCTCTCGAAGTTTTCGACAGTATGATATTCTGTCACAAAAGCCTTTACTTTTTCACTGATTTTATATTCACCTAGCTCAACATCAGGAGTAGCCGATTTAATAAATTTCAAGCCTGAATAAATATCTTCGGAGAGGTACTTATATGTCTCTATGTTTTCAATTGTATCGAGAATCATAATTTAGGATTGATCGTTAAAATATTCTTCGATCCATGCTTTAAAGGTATCATCGGGATCGACTAGTTTTTTGAAAACCTTTCCATATCCACCGTTCAAGATTAAACCGAGCTGATTGCCAACATTTTTTTTATCTCTGGACAAAGCTTTCATTAATTCTGCAGGAAGTAAACCGGATACCGAATAGTCACCCCAAATATATTGGGTAACCTCCCTTATTTCTTCTCTAACTTCGTCGTCAATCAAATTCATTTTGACTGAAACGAAATTGGACATATCCATTCCAAAGCTGACGGCTACTCCATGCGGAATTTGATAATTTGTTAAGGATTCAATGGCATGACCAAAAGAATGTCCATAATTGAATACTTGACGAATATGTTTATCAAATTCATCTTTTTCGATGTACTCTTTTTTAATCGCTAAACTTCGACCAATTATTTCCGTCAAAACAGATTTGTCACTAAAAGCCTGCTGATATCTTGACTTATAAAAATCAAAATCCTCTTTTCCAGAAACTATGAAATAGTGAAGCATTTCCCCCATACCTGATTGAATCTCAGAATATGGTAAACTAGATATAAAACCCGGGTAAATGAAAACGTCTTTCGGTGGATAGAAGCCACCCACTTGGTTCTTGAATTCCCGAAAATTTATAGAAGTCTTGCTGCCGATGCATGAATCTCCCTGCGCCAATAACGAAGTGGGATAAAAAATCCAAGTCACCCCCCGATACAAAATAGATGCGATAAAAGCCGTTACATCTTGGGTAATTCCGCCACCTACAGCAATTAATCTGTGATTCTTTTTGAATCCATTCTCCATTAACTGATTAAGAACCGGAATTACCCCTTCATAACTCTTTTGCTTTTCGGAGGCTTCAATTGAAATAAATCGAAAACCATCCAAAACTTCATCAAGTTGTTCGGAGTACAATTCCTTTATTTTTTCATCAATAATTATGAAGTCACCATTCACTAGAGATGAATCAAGGGACTCTTTAAGGCTATCAATAAAATGAACCTCGTAATCCTGTATTTGTGATTTGACTTTAAAATCAAACAATTGTGTATCCGCCATCTACCGTAAGATTTTGTCCTGTGATATAAGTATTTTCGTGTGAAGCTAAAAAAGCAATAGCCTTTGCCAGCTCATGGGTTTCGGCCATTCTCCCTATCGGAATTTGATTTTCAATACTTCGAATTTGTTCCTCAGTATTCGTATTTGCAGTCAATTCTGTCCTTGTAAATCCAGGGCTTATACAATTGGCCAGAATATTGTTCTTTGCATTTTCAACGGCAAAAGTTTTAGTCAATCCTATTAGGCCATGTTTTGAGGTAGTGTACATAGATCTTCCAGGCCTTGTTATCACACCCCAAATCGAAGAAATATTTACAAATCTTCCGTATTTCATTCTTGTCATCCCGTCTAGCAAGCACTGCATAATTCTGAATGGACCTTCAACATTGACTTTTTGAATTAATCTGTAATCATCAAGCTCCGCGTTACTAAAATCCTCTACAATATTGATACCTGCATTATTTACACAAATATCAAATGGATCAGATTCTCTGAGAATGGAAAGAAAGCTTTCGACCGATGCCTCTGAAGCCAAATCGAGAGCCAAATATTCAAAATGATCGGCAATAGCACTATCACCTTTTGGTTTTCTACCGGTAATCCAAACTGATGCCCCATTCTCCCTTAAGAATTTGGCAGTAGCCGCACCTATTCCCCGAGTTCCCCCAGTTACCAGAGCGCGTTTGCCCCTAAAATCAATAGCCATTAATTTTCAGGTATAGCCAGGAAATCTTCATCGTGACACAAATAGTTAACCAAAACATGGTTAAAAATCATATGCACGTCCTCTATTGGTCCATAATCTCCTTTTGGGTTTGGAGTAAACAGAGAAATAGTAGCTGTTTCTTTTAACTTTCCGCCTTCAAAGCCAACAAAACCTATAGACACACCTCCATTTTCATTGGCGAAATTCGCAGCTCGAATAACATTTTCACTGTTCCCACTAGCTGAAATTAGTATCAAAACGTCTCCCTTATTAAAATTGCCTTTTAATTGTTCAACAAAAACATCGTGGAATGATGTATCATTTCCAATGGCTGTCATAATTGGAGTGTTATCAGTCAGAGCTTTGACCCGCGGTCGGAATTTCGTAAAATAACGAACGAAGAAACTAAAATCTGCCTGCATATGAGATGCAGTTGCAGCACTCCCGCCATTACCACAAACATATACGGTATTTCCGTTTTGAAATGCCTTAAGCATTGCTAGAGTTACCTCTGTTAACGCTTCTGAATCTACTTCATCCAAAATTGCATTTACTCTACCCCTATAATTCTCGAAGTAATTTTTGATTGATTCGTTCTTATTCATATTAGTCTATTTAAAAGTCTTTTTGTTCGTAAATTTTGTCAATAATCTTCATCAATTGAAGTGCATCCGCAGATGAACCAATTGAAATAGCTGAATCTTCCTTAATGGCATTGAAGAAATGTTCCATTTCATACCTCCAGCTATTATTATCTGTGTACTTTGTTTTCACCTCATCCTTAAAAGTTGCCGCTGGTGCCGCTGATCTATTTTTAGCAATTGATAGAACTTCTTCACCATAGGACATGGAAGAGGTGATAAGTCCATTCATTACCATGTAGCCCTTCTCAAGAAAAACCTCGATTGAAAAAAGGTGTCTCCACTGAGTCATTGTTGAATGAAGGTTTGCCACCAGCCCCGTTTCAGAGTTTTTCAAGATAACGAAAGCATTATCTTCCACTTCAAGATTCCAATACAAATTGGATACTTCTGCCTTAACGGTATCAAATCCCCCACCCAGATGTAAAAAAAGGTCAAGCATGTGAATCCCTTGATCAAGCAATATTCCACCACCTGCTAGCTCCTTCTTTGCTCTCCATTCGTTAAAATAATCAGGTGTTACACTTTTGCCATACCTTCCCCTCATCCAAAGAACTTTACCGTATTCCTGGCTATCGACAATTTTCTTCATATCCATAATGCTATCATGATGACGGTGATTAAATCCGTACATCAGTTTAAGACCTGGATTATTCTTTTCAGCATTGCAAATCTCTTGCATTTCAGCTCCGGTAAAGGCTGGTGGTTTTTCGCAAAAAACATGCTTCCCTGCGTTCAAAGAGCGTATTGTTAAATCCTTATTATAATTGTTTGGGGTGCAAATAATTATGGAGTCAATATCTGGATGGTCGATTATTTCTTCATGGGTCAAATTTGGAATACCATTAAATTCAGCACCAATGCTTGGTTCTGAGATAGCTATTAGCTGAGCTCCTCCTACCTCGCCAAGTGCTTGGTGCCTAATTTGGCCCATTTTTCCGTATCCAATTATTCCGACTTTGTTCATTGTTTTGAATTTCTTTTGATAAAATAATATTTGTTATTCCATGGCCCGAGTGGCAAAAATTCATGAATTAGTTTTGGAATTAGTTTTACGCCCTCATCTACTCCTAGAAAAAAAGATTCATTGAAATTAGCTGGAAGTTCAAGACCCTCTAAATTGCGATGAATAGATTCAAATTCATCAATAGAATGACCACTCTTTTCAACTAATAAATCTTCGAATAAGCCTTTTATCCTTTCGTCAGAGTAGCCGATCTTAGAATAAAAATCTTCTTTCGGAAAGGACTCGATTTTGGAATCAAATCCGCAGTTCACAATTTTCAAATTGAATAATTCAAGATTAGAACCTAGAAAGTCCAAACTTGAAACTATATTATCAATGACGAACTTTTCAGGTTGATGGTAACTTCGGTTCTTCCCGAAATACCTAGGGTCAAAATGATTGGGATCATCATCTTCCTTCGATTTAATATCAGTTTCCTTTGAAGAAGCTATCTGTTCGGCAGTCTCATGAATCTTGAAATTCATATCCACACCCAAAATAATAATTTCATCAAACCCCAAAAAATCAAGGATTTGCATTCCCTCATAAATGACGGATCCACCTTGATTTACCTTAGGTAAATTTTTTGAAAAACCCCGACCAAAAACTGGAGCCAACCAATAATGTTTTTCATCATTGCCGATTAGATTCCTGAAATTGGTTTTACGAAAATGTCTATCTGGGAAAAACAACAAATCAAAATAGTTCGCAATCTGAGGGATTTCATCTACCAAATCCTTAAGCACTAAATTGTCCACACATGCGAAAAAATTTGGGGAAAAATTTAACCGCTCGTTATATAAGTAGAACCTATTAAAGCAAAGAACATACTCATCTTTCAAAAGATACAGGGGAGTTTTATTTAAGCTAGGACCATTTCCCAGCAAGTAAGCACGCTTACCCTTGAATTTCCCCTTTAGTGCATTCCACCTCTCCTCTTCTTTTTTATTTGAATTAAAGGCCCTGTAACCATAATACCCAATCCTGAACCTCGCTTTTTTAAGTACAGAACTGACTCCTTCGCGTTGGTAAATGTTTATTACTTTACTAATTAACCTCACTTGCCTCAATAAGATTTAAACATGAATCAATCTCCATTTGAAGTTTTCCTTCTTTGGCATACGAACCTAAATGAGGAGTAAAAATAATCTTATCCTGACCAATTAACGATCCACTGTAAGGTTCTTCAGAAAAAACATCTAGCGCAACTCCCCCAAATTTACCTTCGTCTAAATAAGACTCCAACGCAAGCTCATCTAAAACACCTCCTCGGGAAAGATTGACCAAAAAAGACTCATCTTTCATCAATCCCAATTCTCTGTTCCCAATAACAGGCCTCTCTGGATTAGAATTAGACAAATGCAAGATCAAAATGTCAGATTCTGACAACAACTCTTCGAACGTAACATACCGAAGTCCAGATTTATTTGACCATTCGTGGTCTGGAAATAGATCAAATCCAAGAACTTCATTACCCAATGCTGCAAACAATTCTGCGCTAGCTTTTCCAATTCTACCAACTCCTAAAATCCCTATGGTTTTATTTTGGATTAGGTAACCAGTTTCCTTTTTCCAATGCCCGCTTTTTAGGTTATGGTGAGCCTGACCTACTTTTCTTAAAGAAGCCATGGCTAAAGAAAGTGCCAATTCGGCTACTGCTCGAGTTGGCCCATTAGGAGTGTTCAGTACTTTAACTCCAATCCGCTCACAATAATCCTGATCAATACTATCCATTCCCACACCTACCCGACTAATAATCTTTAAATCTGAAAGCTGGTCTAAAACTTCTTTATCATAAGTTTCCAAACCCGCAACCACACCAACACAGCCTTGACACAAAGAAACAGTTTCCGATTTGGTCAATTTCCTCCCATATGGGTTTTTAACCACTTGAAAACCAGCCGATTTTAATATATCCAAAGGTTCTTCAGAAATTTGTCCAAAGGACGAAGGAGTAATTAATATTTTTTTCATAAAAACTTAAAATATATAAGCACAAACAAACACAAACTTGGAATGGCCAAAGTAACAAATAAGAGCTTCAAAAAACCAACATTAACTAATTTCCTGGAGAAAAAAAGTGCAAACCAAAGATAGAACAAACCATAAGCGATTAACTCCGCATAGACAAATCCATTTGAGCCCATTTGCCTAACCGTAAAAAAAGCCGTAATAGCAAAAATTAATCCAGAAACCAGATCGTTAATATGGGAATTGACCTTATTAGAAGACATATAAATATGCGTATGATAAGCACCATTAATGTGAAAAAAATATCCCAAGCTTAATCCAAGCCAAAGAAATGTAGAAGGAAATGCAACACTACTACCTATATAGTCAAAAATTAAAGGTCCAAAGAAACTAAGAACAACTACAGACCCTAAGAAAAGATAATTTCCTATACTAATTCCCTTGAATATTACTCCGAACCAATCAGAGTGTCTCTTCTTACTTCTTAACTGACTTATGAGGGGAATCTTACTGTAAAATGGGGCTTTACAAAATGTCCGAATTGAATCAAGCAATTTAGTTGTGAATAAATATGATCCAAGATCATCAGCACCATCCAAGGTAGAATACCAAATGCCACTTAAACTTAATACTCCAGTGGATGCCAAAGATGATAAACCACTTTTCCATGCAAGCGGCCAAATAAAGGAAAAGGTAGGCTTATCAAAATTATAATTAACTATTGATGAATATATTCTATTAGATATCCTATTCACCAAAATTCTATTCCTGATAACATTTACAACAATCCAGAATTGATAACTAAGCGTAAGCAATAAAAATGATTCAAAAACCAATAAAACAAATATGTTGGTAGCAATAGAAAAAATCGCGAAAATACCCTCCCATCGTCGAACTAAATACACAAAATTAAAACCATAAAGCACATTTGAGAAAATCCTTCCTCCGAAATTAATAGTTGTACCAAAAACAACAATAACCCAAGAAGCAAAATATGGTGTTACATTTCTTAATTCAACAAAGCGATCCCAGACAAAATAAGTCCCACAAGCCCCAAGAAGAAAAATAAAAAAAGTAACATAAGTATAGACCACATTCATGGTCCCTACAACTTTTCTAAGCAAGATTAAATTTGGCTTACCAGAAGCAGAGTTTCTACTGTCTTCAATATTTAAGGATGTGGCTCCTGAAAATGCATAGGAGATATTTCTTACAAAAGTATTGTAAAAACCAAAATCAGCGACATTTTGTAGTGTCAGAAAAATAGAAAACAGAAGCCAAAGTTCTGACTCCGCAGTAGAGAAGGTTGAAAAAATGAGAGGCAGGAAAAATAATACATTTGCACTTTTTACTCCAAAAGCAAACCAGGTATTGAGGGTACTACTTTTACAAATTTTGGCACTAAATCTCAATTTTAACTCAAAAAGATGTAACAGAAAAGACCATGAAAACTTTAATTATTGTTCTTCACCTCAAAATTAATGCCCCAAGCAATACCTATAATCAACATAAGAAAATAAAACCATATAGTATTTGAAATAAAAATATTCTCTGTTACACCAACAATTAAATAAACGATTATCAAAGATTCAAGTAATTTAAACATAACTAAATCGTTAACTAATTGGAGGTTCTGAAAGGCCCTTTTAATAAGGTTAACTAAAATAAAAATAAAAAACAAAGCTGGAAAGATACCTACTGCACTTGTATGACCTAACAATTCATTATGTGAAGAGAAACCGAATGTATTTAACAGATATTTATAACCTTTAACGTTAAAAATACCTGAATTGACTGACGCATTGTAGTAATGAATAAACCTTTCATCCAAACCATATGCTGTTGATCCATATGCAAAAGATCGATTCTCTAGTCTATACAGAAAAGTATTTACATAAGGAATTTCAATTGAACTAATATTAATAAAAATAAATAAAGCTAAACCACTAGCTGCCAGTAATTTCATCAACTTTGTCCTCTTGGAATCATATTTAAGAAAATTATATAGTAATACAATTAACAAAACAGCTACAGCAGTTCTAGACGAAAGAATAATTAGAATAAGCCCTAAAATTATAAATACCGAAAATTTTATAACCCTTCTTTCGAATAATGCATTTCCAATAAAAAGACAAGTTAGAACTAATAGAGATAAATTTGTTTCATTCAAAAAATCATATTCAAGGTGAGATTTGTTTTGGATTAATTCATTTCTTGAGTTATAGTAGTAGGTTTCATTTATATTTAAAGTAAAATTTCCATCTAAATCTCTAAAAAAGGTTAACAAACAAAACGAAGAAAAAAGCAAAAATAAGAAGAACAAAAGTCTCTCTCTATTCTGATACAATGATTTATCTGCCTTCCCAATAAAAAAGAATAAAAACGGACCTATTACATAGCGAAGTATTTCCTTTAATACTGGAACATTATTCAATTGCAAATAAAGTACAGAAATAATAATAACATATATAAAAATAGCAATATCTATATAATTAAATTTTAAGTCATTTCTGAAAGAAAGAATAATGAATCCAAACCCAAAAAGCACAGAATAAATTGGGTTAAGATAAAATCCAGTAGAAAAGATCAATACTATAAGAAAAACTCTTATCACAGAAATATACTCGCTTTTTAATAAAGACCTGTAAAAACATGATCAACTGACTCCGTAGCTAATCCTTCAACGATGATATAAATTTTAATATTAGGTTATTTAAGAGTTTCGTCTCATTGCTCTTCGCCACCAGGATAATTGAGTCTCTTCATGGTAGCCGTAGCTATTATTACTGTAACCATAGCCATACCCGTAACCATAGCCATAGCCATAGCCTTTATCCACATGGACATCATTCAGCACTCCATACATCTTTGAAACTCCTCCCTTTTCAACCAGATTATTAAGTATCTGGATATTCCCCTTCATAGAATAGGCCTGCCTGAACACATAGAAATTAATGTCAGAAAAGGCGAATAGCTCCTTTGTTTCTGAAACCAAACCAACAGGTGGGCAATCGAAAATTATTACCTCATATTCGTCTTTGATCTCTTTAAGAATTCTACCAAATTTTTCCTGAAGAAGTAGCTCAGCCGGGTTTGGAGGGATTGGACCTGAAAGCAAAACATCAAAATTCTTATAGCCCGTTGGCTTTACAGCATCTTTCCAATTCAGCTCAGTGCTTAGACAAGTCGACATCCCTACGTCATTTGGCAAGTTGAAATCTTCAGCAATTTTAGGCTTTCTTAAATCCAAACCTAATAAAATCACTTTCTTACCCATTAGCGAATAAACCGAAGCAACATTGATTGAAACAAAAGTTTTTCCCTCGCCAGAAATAGACGAAGTAAAAAGAATGGTTAAATGAGTTCGGTTAGGACTTAAATACGATATATCGGCACGTAAGGACCGAAATGATTCAGTTACCGAAGATCTAGGGTTATTCAGGACAGGTATAGCATCTTCAGATTGATTTCTACCTATCATTCCAATTAACGGAACCCTAATATCCTTTTCTAGTTCTTTTGGGTCTTCAATTCTGGTGTTTAAAAAGTCTTTAATGGTAAAAAAAGCTATCGGCAAAATAAAACCAAATACTAACCCAATAAGCAGGTTTACCAGAGTTCTGGGAGAAATAGGTCGTTGACCCGCCTTCGCAGTATCAAGAACGGAGTTTTTTGGCATATTGGATGCCTTAGTAATCTCAGCTTCCGCCTTTTTCTGAAGAAGATAGATATAAATATTTTCATTGATGCTGAATTGCCGCTGAATACCTATTAAGTTTCTCTCCGTTTCTGGCAGGGAGTTAACATCCCTTTCGATCATTTGAACTCTATTATTCAAGTCTGCCAAAACATTTTGAGTGTTTCCAATGGCAGAATTAACATTTTCCAGAAGAGCTCTCTTTGCATTTTGAATTCTGGTTTGATTTTCCCTTACAAATGGGGATTCATCTGTAAAGTTTGAGGTCAATCGTTCATTTTCAGCCTGAAGCTCACTCAATCTTTCAACAAGGCTATTCAATAATGGATCAGTTACACCTATAATCGAGGGCGCTACCAAATCTCCGGATTGATTGGAATTGAGATAATCTCTCAGAGTTTGATAATATTTTAAATTTAACTCGGTTTGACTTTTTTCTTTTTCTAACTCTTGAAGTTGTTCAAAAATCACCGAGCCTTCCTGGGAGAGATTGAAGACTTGATTTTCAGTCCGGTATTGTTGAAGACGATTTTCCGAGTATTGTAGCGAATCGGTGATACCTGTAAGCTGATTATTAATAAACTCTATCGTACTTTCTGAGGCCCTATTTTTTTCACCAAGCTCACGCTGGAGGTACATCTCCATCAGTTTATTGATATAATCCTCACCTAGTTTCCTCACTGGGGTTTCAAGGCTTAATGACAGAATAGCTGATTTTTTGTTGGTTGGAGATACAACAAGGTCTTCTCTATATTTTAAGGCAAGACTATGCGAATCCATAAGCTTAAAATGAATCACATCACCCTCCAATGAAGAAATCTGATTAATAGTGAATTCAAAACCTTCACCTTCAATTAATTCTCCAAAAGAAAAAATGGATTTTTCAAGCGTGACCTCATCCTCAAGTTTTTCCTTATAAAAAGGATCAGAGGGATCATAAATGCTGAAATCATCTTCTTCAATCAATAACTCAAAAGTGTCTTCATTTAGGACTTGAAGCCGAAACATACCACCTACCAATTGATTTCGACCCCAATCAACAGACACTAAAATCGGGATCTTTTTATAGAGCCTTGAAGTTTTTAAAAAAGACGATTCGAAATACTCTACATTTAAATTTAAAGCGTTTATGGACTCTTCAGCAAGGGAATAAGACTTTAAAATACCAATTTCGTTCTCAACATTACTCTTACCTTGAAGGCCTCCAAATCCTGCAGATTCAAATAAATCCATCCCTAGTGACGCCTCTTCGTCTTCTACTAACACACTTGATTGGATTAGATAAATCGGGGTGGAATATCGATTATAAATAAAGGAAAACACAACACCCAAAAACATGCATAAGGCAATCCAAGGCCAATACTGCAAATAATTGAATAGTAAAACCTTTAAGTTTATCTCATCACCCTTGTCAATAGTCAATGAATCTGACGAAGGTTTTCCGTTATTTGGAGTATTTGAATACATGTAATTCCTTAATTATTGATCAGGTTAAGGATAAGTGCCAATGCTGTGATTGCAGAAATAACCAATGCAATAGACTCGGCAGCATTTTCACCTGCTCCAATCTCTCTCACCTTCATCGGTTCAGCATAGATTTGATCATTGGGTTGGATAAAGTAGAAAGGAGATTCTACTATATGGCGGTCTAAGAGATCAATCTTATGCAGTTTTGTGCCATCAGGATATTGACGAATTAGAAGAACTTCGTCTCTCTTGGCTACAGGACTGAGATCACCTGCATTAGCAATGGCTTCAAAAATGGTCATTCTGTCTTGCAAGACCACAAATTTCCCAGGTCGTCTGAATTCACCAATAGCAGAATATCTAATTCCTCCCAATTTAACTTTTACAAAAAGTTCTGTCTTTACAAAAGCCTTTAGCTTCTCCTCTATTGCCACTCGTGCTTCATCAATCGTCTTATCTCGTACATTAACCTCTCCAACAATAGGAAGCCGGATGTTTCCATTGGCATCAATGGTATAACCTGTCATGTAATAAATATCACCACCGCTTTGACCAGCAATATTCCCCATCTGAGCATTCATGGGTATATTCTCTCCATTGAAACCAAATTCAATAAGTTGTTCAATGGTTTGGACATTTACATCAAGAATATCATTGTATTGCAACCTGTACTCAGGAATCTCATAGGAAATGAGTTGATCGTCCGAGATAGGCTCATTTTCCTCAAGGTTCTGGAGATAGATGATTTTTTTATTTGGGACGCAGCTGAAAATGAGTATAAATACTAAAAAAGGCAGCCCAGCCTGTAAAATTTTCCTCATATATGCTTCTTGGTACTCTGGTGTAAAAACGTGGTAAAAGTATAAATTTTCACCTATTTCAACCTACTTATTTAATGATTTTGCAAAAAGAAAACACCTATTTTAACAAAAACCTATTTCGGGCTTTTTCTAAATCCTCTTCAGTGTCAATTGCAATCGGTTGAAATGAGGTTTCTACCATTTTGATCTTAATACCTAAATCAAAAGCCCTCAACTGTTCCAGCATTTCTATTTCTTCTAATTCGGATTTGGGTGCAGCTGAAAACCTCTTCAAAGTTTCTTTTCTGTAGGCGTAGATACCAAGGTGCTTCCAGTACTTCACTCCTTCTTTACCTTCCCTATTAAAAGGAATCTTGGCTCGAGAGAAATAGATGGCATTGTACTCAAAATCAGAAATCACCTTAACAACATTTGGGTTATCGGCTTCTTCGGAATTAATCTCAGTTTTAACACTCGCCATCTGAACGTCAGGATCATCAAAAAGCTGAATCAGGCTTTCCAGCGTCTTCTTATCCTGAAAAGGCTCATCCCCCTGCACATTGACTACCACATCCGCATTAACAACTGGAAGTGCCTCAGCTATTCGATCAGATCCGCTCTCATGTTCTTGCTGGCTTCGGAACACTTTTCCTCCAAGCTCCTTAATCTGAATTTCTATCTCATCAGAATCAGTAACCACCCAAACTTCATCAAAAACTCCTGTTTTCAGGGTGCTTAAATAAGTTCTTTGAATCACCGACTTTCCCCCCAAATCCTGGATCAATTTTTTAGGAAGTCGTGTAGAATTAAGCCTTGCAGGAATTAGGGCTGCGACTTTCATGGATTATACTCGGAAAGCTTTTTTAATCCTTTTCAACAAATTGAAATCCTTCTTTTTGATGAGCTTCTTCTTGGTCTCCAGATCATCCCCATAATAATTATACATATACTTATTATTCTGAGAATAGAGGTAGGTATTTCCGTATCCGTAATTGTAGCCTTCGTAGTGATAACCAGAATTAACAATCCCATTGAAGACCCCATAAACATTAACTACTTGCTTGTTATTAAAGAGATCATTAATCATAACCAAGTGATCCTTAATGGTATAGCTTTGGCGAACAACATATAGATTGATATCAAATAGCCTCATTAAATCAATAGTTTCAGAAACAAGGCCCATAGGTGGAGTATCAAAAATAATGATATCGAAATTAGCCTCCAGGAATGCCAGGAAGGTTTTGAGTTTCGGAGTCTGTAGCAATTCTGCAGGATTCGGCGGAATAACACCTGATGGAACATACCAAAGATTCTCCTGCTGAGTGTCACAAATAATATCTCTAGCCTCTGCCTTCCCAATCAAATAGGTTGAAAGCCCCACTTTTTCATCACCCCCAAAATAAGTCGCTAATTTTGGCCTCCTCAAGTCACCTCCAACGACCACAGTCTTTTTAGAACCCAGGGCCATAGCAGAGGCCAGGTTTAATGAGGTAAAGGTCTTTCCTTCTCCTGAAACAGAAGAGGTTACCAATATTTTTTTAGAAGCTTTATTGCTAGCCAGATAGGTGATTGCAGATCTTAAAGACCTGAAAGATTCTGCAACAGCCGACTTTGGATGCTCCAATACAACCTTGTTTGTCTCCTTCTCACTAAATCCAATAACCCCAAGCTGAGGAATCATAAAATGCTTTTTGAGATCCCTTTGGTCTTTAATCGTGTCATCAAAAAGGTCACGAGCTACGATAAACCCGAATGGAATCAAAAAACCTAGAATTACTGCCAGACCATAATTCTGTTCCTTTTTTGGAAAAACAAGAGTTCCCTTTTTAGCAGGATCTAGAATTGAATTGTCTGAAACATTAGCAGCCATGGCTATTCCTGCTTCTGCTCTTTTTTCAAGTAAATAAGTGTAAAGTGACTCTCTTAACTTGAATTCTCTAAATATTCCAGAATATTGAGATTCAGATTCCGGCAAGGTCGCGAACTCAGCATCATATGATGCAATGTCATTATCAATTGCCGCTATTTTTTGTCTGGTGTTGGCAATTAGATTATCAATATTCTCTTCAAGCGCTTCCTGAACCTCCATCATCTGAACATCGATCTTGATAACTTCAGGGTGCCTCTCACTTACAGAAGCGAGTAATTCTCTTCTTTCTTGAGAAAGAGTGACTAAGGTCCCAATCAATCCATTCAACAAGGGGTCGGGAACACCAACTACTGAAGGAGCTATTACATTAGAATAGTCCTTACTTCGAGCGTCCATATAGCCCTTAATCTGCTCAAAATAATCCAGTTGATAGTCTAATTCAGCCTTGGTCTCATCCAAAGTATTCATCTTACCAAGGATATTAGAGAATTCAGCAGAGACATCAAGAAGCTGGTTTTCAACTTTAAATTGCTGGAGTTCCTGCTCCTTGTTTTTTAAGGAATCCTCTAAAAAGCCTAGCTGCTCTTCAATAAAGGCAAGTGTATTTTCTTGAATTTGGTTTTTCTCGTTGAGGTCATACTCAATATATGAAAGCATCAAGGCATTAATATAATCACTACCCTTTTCTACTAATTTGGTGGTAAGACTGATGTCTAAAACGGAACCAAACTCATTTGCCAATCCAACTGAAATCCTATTAGAATACTCCGAAGCAAGCTCAAGCGGATTACGTAGGTTAACCACTACGGCATCTCCTATTCGACTCGGGTTCACCAAATAAACGGTGAACTTAGATCGGGCATTACTTATTTCATCACCAAAGGAATAGGTCTTATTAAAAATAGACTCAGCGGATGCGGCAGTTGCTGAATTCATACCAAAAAAATCATCCTCTTGAGGGACAAGTTTGTAGGTATCTTCTGATAGAATTTGTACTTCAAAGGGAGTATCTGTCAGCTGGAAATGGTTCCAATCAACATCTATTCGAATGGGAGATCTATCGTATAGCTCGATGACCTTAATATTAGTCTTGGCAAAATACTCAACATCAAAATGTACTTTCTTCAGGGCCTCCTCGGCTAAATTCTTTGATTTGAGCCTTAGAACGTCGTTCTGCAGTACGAGACCTCCACTAAAAATATTCGATCTGTCAAAAATCTTTGCCTCTGGTGATTCATTTGTCTTGATCACCATGGAACCGCTAACTTGATATTCATCAGTTATATACCTATGGAAAAGAAAAGTGGCAACAAAAAAGATAAAGATGAAAAGAACATACCATGGCCAGAACCTAAGGTATTTGGCCACTACATACTTTATCTCTAAAGCTTTCTCTTCGTTATCTAATTGGCTGAGATCTAACTTTTCCATTTTATATATCTCCCGATAGCAAATTAATAATTAGCAAGGTGGATGCCAACAATCCAGCGAACAGTGCCATGGTAGCCGTTAAATTATCGGCTGTACCTATTTGCCTGATTTTCATGGGTTCTAAATAAAGTATGTCATTCGGCTGAATGAAGTAGAAAGGACTTGCAAGCAAAGCCCTATCATTAAGGTTTATCTGATGAAGCTTCACCCCATCATCATACTGCCTTATCAGAAACATTTTGTTCTTTTTCCCCAAGATCGTTGTTTCACCTGAGTTGGCTAGCGCGTCAAAAATCGTTGCTCGATTTTTAAAAATGATCTGAATTCCCACATTATTGAACTCTCCCAGC
Organism: uncultured Cyclobacteriaceae bacterium; assembly: GCA_937146645.1. Taxonomy (GTDB): domain Bacteria; phylum Bacteroidota; class Bacteroidia; order Cytophagales; family Cyclobacteriaceae; genus Algoriphagus. Next base: position 4,674 of record CAKZRQ010000022.1, on the reverse strand, counting down.
GTGGTATACCGAATACCCGCTATTCGAAGTCTAACATAAACCTCCTCTTTGAAAAACTCATTAATCTTATCCTGGACCAGATTTTTAGCTTCTTCTTCGGTTAAACCGGCAATCTTTATTTTCCCAAGCTTTGGAACTTCTACTTCACCATCCTGATCTATGGAATACCCTGTAAAGTATAATGGGTCGGATCCCCCTTGGCCTCCCTGGCCTCCACCACCCATTCCCATATTCCGGTTTTGATTTCCTGAATTTCCTTGAAAGGAAAAAGCCTGAGTGAACTCTTCATTACTTGATGCAAAGCTTATTTCGACAATATCAAAAGGCTGAAGAACATACTCATAGTCTACTTCGGCATAAGGAATAAATTCCTCAAGCTCTATAGCCTCATTTTCCGGTAAATTCTGTAAGTAGGTAATTCGTTTATTACTGATACAGCTTGCGCAAAAAGCAACAAGAATCGCCAAAAAGTAAATTTTTCTCATAGGGGTGTATTGAGGACTTAAATATAGAGGATTTTCAATAGTCTGTTATCCGTTCTGTGTTGTCTGTTCTCTGTTGTGGGCCTGCCTACCGAAGGTAGGTTGTCAGTTTTCAGTTTTGGAACGTCATTGCGAGCGAAGCGCGGCAATCTGTTTATTTTGAAAATCGTTGACTGTTGTCAGTTGCTGTTCTTAAGTTATATGTTCTTCGTTTTAGGTTGTTGGCTATATGTTCAGGGTTAGGTTAATCCCATATCCCTAATAACTTTTTCCTAATCCCTAATCCCTATTCTGATTTACCAATTTGCCAATCAACTTATACCTAATCTCCTTTCTCTCAATCTCTTATTTTCTAGTATCATTTTGAGATTTCTCACCTTTATAGGATTCGAAATGACTAAGAAAAATGATTTCAAAATCATACCCTATCTTCGTTCCAATCATGCAAATCCGTGAAGCCACCGAAAAGGATATTCCTGCTATCATTCAACTCTTGAAAGAATCTCTCGGAGAGTCAATGATTCCTAAGTCCGAAAATCTTTGGCGCTGGAAGCATTTGGATAACCCTTTCGGTAAATCTCCCACCTTACTCGCTGTGGAAAATGGTAATCTTATTGGTGTACGCGCTTTTTTGAAATGGGAGTTTATTCATGACGGCAAAATTTACAATGCCTGTCGTGCTGTGGATACGGCTACTCATCCAGATTTTCAAGGCAAAGGAATCTTTAAAGCTTTGACCACCGAATTGATCGAAGAGATCAAAAAAGATGGAGTTGACTTTATATATAATACCCCGAACAAACAAAGCACTCCAGGTTATCTCAAAATGGGTTGGAAAAAAAGGGGCAAGCTTCCGCTTAAGCTTCAATTTCATTTCAATTCTGGAAAAAATAATCATCCGCTTAACCCAGCATCCTGGGATGGTATTTCAGACCTGGTTGAACTAATAGAAACACTGAATAACTCTTCGGATGGCACACATTTGAAAAAGGGTTATTTAAAATGGAGGTACCTGGATTGCCCACTCTTTCCTTATTATTTTCTAAGTGACTCTAAATCCTACCTTCTTTTCTACAGGATCAAAGAAGGAAAGTTGGGTCGTGAGATCAGAATCTGTGATTTTTTCACATTAGAGGGTTTTAATTCCAAGACTAAACCAGATCTCCATGAGAAACTTTCCAATGTCCAGAAATTATCCAATGCCAGATTTACTTCTTTTTCAGGATTAAAATTAGAACAGGATCTGGGACTTAATCTCGGTTCTCTACCCATTTTGAACGCTGGCCCCCTAGTCACCTTAAGAGAGGTGAAAGAGGAATTTAATCCTTTAAGCATGGGCTGGAATTGGTCGCTTGGAGATTTGGAACTCTTTTAGCCAACATTTTGCAAAAACCTTTCTTCCATCAGTTTTCCTAGCGATCTCATAGAAAGGGTACGGAATCCGTAATCTGATCTAAGCTTAGCAAAATGCTGAATTATTTCATCCAGCTCCTTCATGGATTCTTTCGGAGCTGAGCCAAAATTATGAGGATGCCACCAGAGATGGTAGATCTCACCCTTCTTTGCTGCCATTTCCATTTCTGATTTTACTCGTTTCAATCTTTGAGAATTCAATATGGGATTAGAGACAGAATAAGGTCTCAAAATCCTTGAAGCCGGGATAATCATGGGTTCATCAGGATACTTCATGATAACTTCTTTGGAATAGGTAGTTTTTTCACCAACCTGAAAAAAGCAATCCGCCGACCTGAAAAGCTTCTTTCCCAAACTTTCATGTTGTGTTTCCTGCCAGTACCAATTCCTTGGATTTCCCCGAACTTGATTATAACCTTCTTCCGTACAGATTTTTAGATATAGCTCGTTCATATGGTTTCTAGGGAAAACCAAGGATTCTAAGCTAACGCCAAACTTTTCATTCGCAATTCTCTGGGTTGCCTGAAGGTCCTGTCTAAACTGTTCCGGACTTTGTCCACGCATCAAAGTATAGTAATGCGCAAAGGAGTGCGATCCCAATTCTTGCCCAGGAGTATCCAAAATTTCTTGTACCAGCTCCGGAGCAAAATGCACCTCAGGCTTGATTCCATATTTCCTTGCCCAGTGATAAGCAGAAAGCTCTCGATTCCTGTAAGAAGGCTGGAATTCCGGAGAATACTCCCTCCATTCCTCTTCATTTTCGGCAAACAACATCCCTACCGTCGCCCAGGTTACCTCTAGTTCTGCATCAGCAAACTTTTCCAACATCCTCGGAATCAGCTTCCTGGTATTCGAAAAGTATTCGGGTTTATAGTTCGTCCCTACCTTATCGAAAATACCCCAAAGGAGTTCGAAGTCGAGGGAGATGATGAAAGTGCCGTTTTTAATTTTGATAAGGATTTAATTAAAACAAATGAATTTACTCTTTAAAAGGAGAGATTTAGAGAATATCGCCCTTGGCGATAGAGATTAGAGATTGAGAAATAAGTCTACTTCTTTTGGTTTTTCAAATGCTCACGCTTCAAATAGAAAATGAAACCATTAAGCGTCTTCAATGCTTCTAAGGTCTTGGCTTTATACAGTTCAAATACTTCTAGAGTAATATAATCCTGATCTTTCGCTTCAATCAAATGATCTAATGTTTCTGATAAAGAGCCTCTTGCATTGTAATAAAATTTATTGCTATCCAGATAGTGATATCTCCCCCATCCTTCAGCAATATTAGCGGTTGCAGATCGGCAGGACCTTAGAAGTTGTGAATACAATTCAAACCGCTCGGATTTAGGTAATTTTTTTAAGACATCGGCCTTGACTCCTGTCTTCAACTCATAGGCAAGTCTCCAACATTTCAACTCCTCAAAAGACTCAGCTCTAGAATTACTCATGATTTAATAAAATTCTCAAATCTCTCAGTCCCTATTCTCTTTGTCTCCATTCTCCTAATCTCTAACCCTAAGTCTCTATTCTCCAATCTCCTAATCCCCCCTCTACTTCTCAGCCACTAAACTTCCCTCCTCAACTCTCCTTCTCTCCTCCTCCACAATTCGATTAAAGATCTGACCGCGCTTGCGGATACGATTTGTTTTTTGCCAATCCATAAAGGCAACTACCACAAAAAGCATAAAGTACATGATCTGTGATTTTTGACGGATAATTATTCCCAGGTTAGACATAACGAAGGTCATGGAGATGGAAATGGAGATAAACACCACTCCCGACATCTTTACCATAGCAGGGGCCTGCTTGATATAGGTGATAAAATCCTTTTTCAGGATTCGGCTAAACATATAGATATATAGCGCATTCTCCATGGAAACCACCAATCCTATCGCATTTGGAGAGTCTACAAAAAGCGGTCTAAACCAAAAAGTAAAAAGCTTCATAGGAAGGCTATAACTCCCCATATCCACGGCTGAGCCTGCCGACTGCAATCTTTGCCTGTTTAATTCGGACTCTTCCTCAAAACTTTGAAGAAGATTATTCGGGTCGTATCCTAAATAAGTAATGAGGTCCTCATACACATAGATACTCATCCCTATGGCAAAAAGAACCACCAAATATTTTTGGTAAATCGGGACTTTTTCTTTACCAAGAACAAAGCCAACGCCCATTCCAATTAGCGTAGCAAAAAGAATATGAGGTCTAATCATGTAGGTAAGAAATGCCCCAAAAGCAATATGAAAGGGTCTTTTTGCCGGCCAGGATAGACCATAAACTAAAAACCCAATCCCTGCGAAAATGATGGCCCCTTTACCCAAAGATGCTGTCCAGAAATGCATATTGGGTAAAAACATAAAAATGGTAATCGCATCCCAGCCTTCAAATTTCGGGTTAAAGCGAAGGTTTTCTTTGAAAAAACAATAAAAGTAGACAAAGCCCCAATACCCCAACCAGGTAGTCAGGAACATCATCATATCATAATTAAACCCAAACCATCTAACCCATGGAAATGCCATCCATTCTACAAAGTCTGTCCCCTCTGCAAAAGCATCAAACCAGTTGACCCAAACAGATTTCGTTTTTATGAAATAATAGACGGAATCTGATCGATTGAACTGAGCATAAGTCCAGTATACCAAACCAAAGAACATATGATACCAGAAAAGCTGGTTAAGAAAACCTGCTTTCAACCATTTATGCCTCTTTTGCAGATTACTTAGCACCGGTTGGCTTATGCCAAAAAGTATCAATATGAGTATGACTGCGCCGAGCATTTATC
>CAKZRQ010000021.1 GCA_937146645.1 uncultured Cyclobacteriaceae bacterium | reverse complement strand
ACGCTAAAGGCGTCGAACTGTGAATAGCCCCGGGTACAACCCGGGGAAAAAGAATATGCCAGATTAACCAGCGCTGGCCCATAATCCTAAAATGGAAATGAATATTCTGTGCCAGCAAGAGGTTCGTAAATCCATATTTGAATCGGAGGATAATTGAGATTTCTCGGATTGCAAATCCCAAGATATGGGTTCGATTATTGGGAATAAAACCTTCGAGTTCTTCCAGACCTCAAAGGTTAGGTAGCTGCTTCGGCGAGCTCCCGCTTCCTCCGCTCTTCTTCGACGATGCGATTGTAGATGGCTGCCCGCTTCTTGATTCGGTTTGTTTTTTCCCAATCCATAAAGGCCACGATCACAAAAAGCATGTAGTACATAATCTGGGATTTCTGACGGATGATGATTCCCAGATTCGACATCACAAAGGTCATGGAGATGGAAATAGAGATAAAAACCACCGCCGACATCTTCACCATAGCTGGAGCAATGCGGATGTAATCAATAAAGCTTTTCTTAAAAATTCTGGAGAACATGTAGATGTAGAGAGCATTTTCAAAGGAAACAGCAATCCCCAATACATTCGGAGAATCTATAAATAAAGGCCGAAACCAAAAGGTAAAGAGCTTCATCGGAAGGCTGTAGCTCGTCATATCTACCGCTGAACCAGCAGCCTGCAAACGCTGGGCATTTAAGGCAGTCTCTTCCTCAAAACTTTGTAATACGTTATTTGGGTCGTAACCTAGGAAGGTCAATAAATCTTCATACACAAAAATACTCATCCCAATTCCAGCTAATGCAGCCAAGTATTTCTGATAGACCGGTACTTTTTCCCTACCCAGAATAAAGCCTACCCCCATTCCAATTAGTACTGCAAATAGAATATGGGGCCGAATCATGTAACAGATAAAGCCTCCCAAGACCATATGAAAGACACGTTTCCCCGGCCAAGAAAGCCCGTAAGTCAAAAAGGCCAAACCCGCAAAAATATATGCGCCTTTTCCCAAGGAAGCAGTCCAGAAATGCATATTGGGCAAAAACATAAAAATGGTAATGGCATCCCAACCCTCAAACTTTGGATTGAAGCGCAAGTTCTCCTTCATCAAGCAGTAGAAATACACAAAGCCCCAAAATCCAACCCAGGTGGAGAAGAACATCATCATATCGTAATTGAAGCCCAACCACTTCGCAAAGGGATAATTAATCCATTCGATAAACAAAGTTCCGGGCTCAAAAGCATCAAACCAATTTTTGTAGTGTCGATAACTCCAGAAATAGACAAAGGAATCTGATCGATTAAACTGGGCATAGGTCCAATAGACCAAGCCAAAGAACATATGGTACCAGTACATTTGGTTCAATAGCCCTGCCTTTAGCCATTTGTGTTCCTTTTGAAGGTTGTTAAGAACAGGCTGTGAAGCAAAGAATAGAAATAGGATTAGGAGTACTGCGCCGAGCAAAGGATTAGAAGTTTGTTGGGATAAATATAAGGATCGTTCGGTTTAATTGTTGAATCGGTAAACTGTTGCATGAGCTATTGGGAATGAGGAATGGAGAATGAGGAATGAAGGTAAAGCTAAAATGATGAAGATTTTGTAGTTTGATTTTAGGAACCTGTGGAATTGCCTAATTGTCGAACTGAGTAACTGGGGAATTGAGGAATTCCCCCTAGACCCTACCGAGTCAACCCTTCACCAGGCCAACTCGGGACAAGCGCTCAAGGGGGAAATTGATTTAGTTTTTTTTTAGAAGGGATAGGTAGAATTGCTCGAATTGGAGGGAGACTTGGGGAAGGGAGTAGTGTGTGGTGACGAGCTGATGGGCTTGGTCGAGGATTTTTTGTTTGGCTTCTGTGGACATGCTCATGACTTCCTGGATAGATTGGATAAAGGCTTGGGCATCGTTTGGAGGAATACACCAGCCGGTTTCTCCATTTTTTACTAATTCAGGAACTCCTCCAACTCCAAAGGCCACAACTGGAGTTTTATTGATCATTGATTCCATCACCGCTCCTGGAACTCCTTCGACCTTACTGGGTAAAATCATCAAATCTGATCCAGCCAAAATCTTACTTAAATCCGATTTCTGATAGCCCAAAAACAAAACAGAACTTTGAATTCCACTTTCAAAGGCCAAGTTTTCCAATTTTGCTCTTTCAGGGCCCTCACCAACAATCATCAATTTCAAATTTGGAAAATCCTCGATAAGCTCATTGACTAGTCGAATACTGAATTCAAAGTTTTTCTCGGGACTTAAGCTCCCAACTTGAACTAAAACAAAATCATCTGACCTGATACCAAAAGTAGATTCTAAAAATAATCGACCTGTATTGCTGTCTTCTGATTCAATGGGAATTCCTCTTCGGATTACTCCAAATTTTTCTTTTGGAAGATTAAGCAAACCTCTTATATCTTGATTTGCAACCTCTCCTACCGAACAAAAGTAATCTACCCGTTTGGCAAGTAATTGATAAATAAATTTGATCCAAGGCCTATTCCCAACCCAATGGCTCATGATGGAGATATTTCGATAAACTAGCTTAGGTTTTTTATTTCCAATGAGTGCCAAAACCGCATATTTCCAGGTATCTGATCCGTTGGCTTGGATAATATCTGGATTGATTTCTTCGATAATCGATCTCAGATCAAGAACTAGCTTCAAGTCCAATTTTTTCTTTGGACGTCCATTCAAATCCAAATTTTTAGAATTAGTTAAAAAAAGCTCCTCTGACGGATTTACAGAATAAAGCCCAATCCATGACACTTCATGTCCCAGCTTTACCAATTCCTGAGAAAGCAAAAAAGCCGATATCTCGGCTCCTCGTGACTTTCTTGATGTGATTAATTGCAGAATTTTCATTTACCGCTTAAATGTATCCATTGCTCTCCAATCCTCATTAAAATTAAGGGTATGGGTTCCCTTCCATCCTTTTTCCCAATCCGCCTCTAAGGTTTGATCTGTCACTTCTTTGTAATATTCAGTATCCCACTTCACTATTCTTTGGATCCGGATTCGATGCCCGTAGTGCTTGGCTGAATCCTGTGCAGGTCTATACCATTGACCATTTTCTTCAAATAAGCTCCCAGCAGGTCTACTGGATTTGACATCAGAAACTATTGGATTTTGGGGATGAGGAAACCACTTTCCATCTCTGAAATCTGTTGAATAGTAAAGGAACAATTCATCGAATGAAGAGGAACCAGGATGTTCTTTTTGGTTGGCAAAAAGCCAATACAATCCATCTTTTTTACAAATCGTGGGATCATACAATTCCTTTCCATGAAACTGAGATTGAACCCATTTCCATTGGAATGGAAACTTAACAGCCTTATAAAACCGTAATTCCTTCTTTGAAGCACTTTCTACCAGCATCCAAAACTCCCCATCCTCTTCCCAAACAAATGGATAAGATATATGAAAGGACTCTTCCAAAACAGGCTGAAAATTGCATAAACCCTCATTCATGATTTCGGAACATGAAATAAAGCCCTTCCTATTCTTGTAGTCAAACTGCTCTGCAAAAAGCCAATTCTTGCTATCCTTTTTTATCAAAAAAGGGTCTGCTAAATATGTTCCTTTCGGGTTTTGGATAGGAATTGGGTTTCTTGTTTTTTGATCAAAAAGCCAAATTTTCCAGACTTCCTTCTTTAGTATCTCTTTGCTTTTTCTTGTAAGGTTATTCAAAGCCCATTTGGAAGCTAATTGGAGCATTTGCCAATTCCCGGGCGGCTTCCTTAGTCTAGTATCCGAAACATTATGATTGGCTTCCATTTCATTAATCTCCTCTCTCCAAGCCTCTACTCCTATTCTATTGATTCTAGCCAATTGTCTAGGTATAAAAAACAAGCTTTTCCAGTAAACCTTATTTGCATTTCGACGTACAGAAAGTGGATCGGTACGGCTCCAAGATCGATAAATCACTTGTCCATCATCCAGTTTATCTGAGAGAATCTGAAGCACGGAACCTGATTCATGCCAACCCAACATCACTTCCCAAAAGCAAGGGGGGCCTCCCCGATTTACCAAATTGTCCCCATGGTGAAAAGACCAAACTCCCAATTTTGGAATAGCCAAAATTTCCCCTTTTAGAATTCTAAATCCCAAACGGATCAAAATATCGGGGTTCCTATTTCTTACAATCTCTAAATCTTCTTTCGAGAACTTGTCCGAAAACTTTGCCTGAATGGGATGAATAGGAATACTTTCTGCTTTAAAACCGGGAATCAAGTGAAGATCTTTTCTTTCGAAAGCGTTTGAGCTCACCTTGAATAAGGTTCGGTCTAGCTTCGAAAACGCTCGATAAAGGAAAGGTGAACGAGAACCAGAGGCTTTTGGATTTTGATTTAACAGGACAAAGTCTATAGCAGCTAAATTCTCCTTGAGAATGATTCGAACCATCTCCCAAGCCCAAGCAGGGACCCATAAAGAATCTAAAAGTAAACCAACTTGTAATTGATGCTTACTTTCTGCAAAATTCTTCATACGCCCATTTTAGCACAGCCTCATATTCCGCTGCAATCACTTGTATATCAAATCGCTGAATAGCTTCCTTTCTAGCTTCCTTACCCAATTGAATCATTTTTTTCGGTTCTTCGATCGCTCGGAGCATTTGATTTGCAAGCATCTCAACATTCCTAACAGGAAAAGTAAGTGCATTTTTATAAAGAAATACAGCAACAAAAATAATAGAGATATCTAAAGAAATGATCGGAAAACAAA
>CAKZRQ010000020.1 GCA_937146645.1 uncultured Cyclobacteriaceae bacterium | reverse complement strand
AGGACTTTATAAAAGTCGTTTACAACAAGGTATTTGATGAGCTAAAGAAATTGGCGAAGGTTTAGGGCTTGAACGGTTTGGCTATGCGCAGTGTCCCGAAGGGTATTGCGTATAGGTGTTGTTGTAGCCAGTGTTTTATTTTTTCTCTTTTAGTTCATAAAGGGTATTCCAAGTTAGTCCTTCAATGTCGTGAACATCCCAAAGTGATTTTAAATTCTCCAAGACCTTAAAACTCCCATTCTCAGGACCGAATTGATAGTCGGTTAGGAAATAGATTTTGTTCTCAGGAGAGCTATCAAAAGCACTCTTCAGAATTCTGTTGATCTCGTCTTTGTATTCAAGCCTGAATTGAAAATTGAAATCCTGATTTGCGTAACTATTATCCTCGTTACTTTTTAATCCTTTCCTCTTTTTGTCAATGTCTGGATCGTCAAAATCCCAGTCGATTATTTGTCCAGCAAAGTATCCACCGTCCTTGTCAGTTTTAAAGTCCGGGTTGCCGAGATGAATGATTGTCCCATTTTGCTTGAGGAGAAAGTCGTAAAATAGTCCTCTATGACTCTCAAGTTTATTTTCCTCAATAATGGCAATTTCATAGTCGTCCTGATTGAGGTCAAGTCCAGTTGAGTTAATTGAAGCTATTTCTATTGTCGGCATTTTTTAGTACTCTTTTTTACATTGGCTACAACGTTGTATAATGCTCACTCAATGAGCGATATATTTCATATAGATTGGAAAATGTGAACGTTAGCCCTTCAATTCAGGGGTATAACGCTCATTTGTCAAACTACAAACTTAAATACCAATTGTCTAATTGGGATTGGATTTTCTTCCACCCCTTATTTGTAAGATGAGACTAAATTTCTGTTGTTTTATTTGAGTTATGAAGAGGTGATACCTGAATTTATTAAGGCGAATTCCTATTCAATTACGCTACAAGCTTTATTCACTTAATTCGGCTCCATACCTCCTAAGATATTTTTAAAAAAAATAAGCGCAGCCAAACGACTGCGCTCAAATTTTGATTTTCAGAAAGATGGAATCTAATTCTCCTTATTCGCTTCCTCCTCACTTTGAGCGAGAAGATAGGCCTTCATAAACTCATTCAGCCCTCCGTCTAAAACGGATTGAGTATCAGAGGTTTCGAAATTCGTTCGATTATCCTTTACCAGCTTATAGGGATGAAGGACATAGTTTCGAATCTGAGAACCGAAATCTACTCGAAGCTTTGAAGATTCGATCTTGTCGATCTCCGCGTTTCGCTTCTCGATTTCCATTTGATACAGTCTGGATTTCAGCATCTGCATAGCTCTTTCCCGGTTGGCGAGCTGGGATCTCTCGATCTGACAGACCACCACAATTCCTGTAGGTTTATGAGTGAGCTGAACCTTAGTCTCAACCTTATTTACGTTCTGACCTCCAGCTCCTCCGGATCGTGAGGTTTGAAGTTCTACGTCAGCAGGATTAATCTCGATCTCTATGGAATCATCTACCTGAGGATAAGCATACACGGAAGCGAAAGAGGTGTGTCTTCGACCGCCTGAATCAAAAGGAGAAATTCTTACCAAACGGTGAACTCCGGTTTCAGATTTTAAATATCCATAGGCTAGTGGCCCATCGAATTCCAGAGTACAGGATTTAATTCCGGCCACGTCCCCGGGTTGAACATCCACCTCACGAACCTTATAGCCATTTTTCTCACCCCACATGATGTACATCCGCATCAGGATGGAAGCCCAGTCGTTGCTTTCTGTTCCTCCGGCACCAGGATTGATTTCGATGACGGCATTGAGCTGATCTTCTTCCGCAGCCAGCATTTTCTTGAGTTCTAAATCCTCAACTGCCGCTTGAGCCTTTTCATATTCGCTAACGATTTCCGATTCCTCGACTTCGCCGAGCGCGAAAAATTCACTAAGAACATCGAGGTCTTGTACCACCTGATCCACATCTTCAAAGGATTTTGTCCATCCTTTTCTGACCTGAATCTGCTTCATGGTTTTTTCTGCCTCCTCAGGATCATTCCAAAAATCCGGCTGCGCAGATACAGCTTCGAGGTCTTCTATTTCTGCTTTCTTCTTATCGTAGTCAAAGATACCTCCTTAAAGCCGAGGTGCGAGCTTTCAAGTCTTTCAGTTGGTCCGAAGTCATGATGTTGTTATTGAAAATTGATGGGCAAAAATTGCCAAAAAAAATTGATTATGCTACCCTTTTAGCTAATCCATTCGCATTAAAACTATCTGGATTCTGTTATTGCCTTTATGTTTAAAGGTTTTGTATCGTAGGGGCAGCATGGCGAGCCCAGTTCCTATCAGAATAGCGGATGTTAGACCAACTCCGTCATCTACATCCACAGAACCCGTTTGATAAAGGCTATTGATCACTTCGACGGAAATGAGTATTACACCGGCCCCCAAAACAATACTGTTTAGGGCGGTGAGTCTTCCGTTACGTCTGTCCTTCTTCCGGATATCTATTTCAAGTATATCCTCAGGGCTGATGATGTTTTCTCTCAGGTAGATAAAGTCATCTTCGAAGCCAGTGATTACATCGGTTACATAAAAACCAAGCTTGCTGCTTTTGTAGGTGATTTCTTCACCTACATAATAACGGATTTGAGTTTTTGGATTTGCGCCTCTTTTGAGGAGAAGAAAATCATTGCTTTGTGCTAAAGCATGAAAACCAATGCTGAAAAAGAAAAATAGAAATAGAATTCTCTTCATTCGGTGGTTTTCCAATTTACGGCTTTGCGAGGCTAAGAATTATATTTTGATTACCCAGCCATGCGGATCAGGAAGCTGACCGTACTTGATCCCATCTAACTCACGCAATACCCGATTCGAGAAGGCGTCCGTTCCTTTTTCTGGCAGATGATAATCAGTCCCGTTTATATGGATTCTCTCGATATGAGCAATCGTGGCGGCGGTACCCGTTCCGAAAGCCTCTTCCAAGTCACCATTCTTCAGAGCTTCCTCCAATTCCTCTGTAGTCAGGAATCTTTCTTCCAAAGGCTCATTCCAGTCACTCGCCAGTTGAATCACCGAATCGCGGGTGATTCCTTTGAGAATGGTACCCGTATGAATTGGAGCAGTGATGATTTTGCCATTGATCTTGAACATCACGTTCATAGTACCACTTTCCTCGATCTGGCTATGATTTTTTCCATCAGTCCAAAGGAGCTGATCATAACCATCTTGCTGTGCCTGAAGAGCAGGGTAGAGGCTGGCCGCGTAGTTTCCAGCGGTTTTGGCGTATCCTGTTCCTCCTTCTGTCGCCCGTGTATAGTTCGTTTCTACTTTTACACTGACAGGCTTGGAATAATACATTCCCACTGGACAGGTAAAAATCATGAATTTATAAGTTTCAGAAGGCTTAACTCCGATATAGTCATCGGTGGCAAACATAAATGGACGAACATAAAGTGAAGCACCATCAGCTGTAGGAACCCAATCCCTATCCAATTCAAGTAGCTGCATCAAACCTTCCATAAAGATATCCTCTGGTAGGGTAGGCATGCACATTCTTTCGGCCGACTCATTTAATCTTCTCCAGTTTGCATCTCCCCTGAAAACCGAAACAAGTCCATCTGGGGTCCTGTAGGCCTTCATTCCTTCGAAAATAGACTGGCCATAATGCAGAGTAGCATTTGCCGGATTCAGCTGCAGTGGCTTATATTCCTCGATTCTTAAATCGGTCCATTCCCCATTCTTATAATCAGCCACAAACATGTGATCGCTGACTGTCCTACCAAAAACCAGATTAGAAAAATCGGTTTCAGGAAGCTTTGAATTCTTGGTTTTATATACTGGGAAAGTTAATGCTGTCTTCATAACTCTACTCATTCTATGCCTAGGGGCAAATTTACTTAATTCTTGGTTGCCAAGTCACTTCATCCGCCTGAAGTTCGCTTGCCATCTTTCTACCAAGTACAAAAAGATAATCAGAAAGCCTATTTAGATACTTAATGACCAAATCAGAAACATATTCTTCCTCATCCAATCTCACTGCCATCCGCTCTGCTCTCCGGCATACAGTTCTTGCCACATGGCAAAAAGACACCGACTGATGTCCACCGGGCAAAATGAAAGCGGTCAAAGGGGGTAATTCCTCTTCCATTTGATCTATTCCTTTTTCCAAAAGCAGAATATCACGCTCCTCAAGATCAGGCTTTTTGACCTTGTCTTTCCCGGGTATGGTAGCCAGATCGGCACCTATGGTAAAAAGCCTATCCTGAATTTCCTTCAGGATTTCTTTTCTACCCTTGTTGACATCTTGATCCCTTAAAAGGCCGATGTACGAATTCAACTCATCCACCGTCCCATAGGCTTCTATCCTGACATCTGATTTAGGAACTCTGGATCCACCTAATAGGGCTGTTTGTCCCTTATCACCTGTTTTTGTGTAAACTTTCATAATCTTCTTTGCCTCCGGCAAAGCTGAATAATGGTTCTGAAAAATTGAATTAGGCTGGTATTGCGTTACCTCTGGTTGGGTTAGGATTGTGGACATCCGTCTCTACCAATCCATCACGAAGACGAATAATTCTATGCGCGTAATGTGCAATATCATCTTCGTGAGTTACCATGATGATGGTGTTTCCCTTTGAATGCAATTCATGGAAAAGCTCCATGATATCATAAGAGGTTTTAGAGTCCAGGTTACCCGTGGGCTCATCCGCAAGAATGATACTTGGGTCGTTGACCAAAGCTCTAGCAATGGCTACTCTTTGACGCTGACCACCAGAAAGTTCATTGGGTCTGTGCTTAGTTCTTTCACCTAGTCCCACATTCACAAGGGCCTGATGGGCTCTGTCCTCTCTTTCTGATTTGCTAAGTCCAGCATAGACCAACGGCAATGCTACATTGTCAAGACAGGAAGCTCTCGGTAAAAGGTTAAAAGTCTGGAATACGAAACCTATTTCACGATTACGAATATCAGCCAATTCATTTTCAGTCATGTGGCTCACATCCTTGTTGTTCAAGATATATGTTCCGGCTGTTGGGGTATCGAGACAACCGATGATATTCATCAATGTGGACTTTCCTGAACCAGAAGGCCCCATGAAGGCAACATACTCGCCTTGATCCACAGAGATGCTGACCGATTTAAGAGCCTGAATGATTTCAGCTCCCATTTTGTAGGTCTTATTGATTTCGTGGGTTTCGATTATTTTCGTCATTGGTTTAGCAAATTTCCCTCAAGATAAGGCATTACCTTGAGACTTGTGGTTGGTATAAATTGAAAATACGTAAATGGTTGTTAGAAGTTGATGGACTGCAGTCGCAAAAGCTCTTCTTCGCTCACCCATTCCTTTAATTCTTCCAATGTAGCAGTAGCATAGTTAGGAAGCCCGACCTTTCTTGCTGAATCGGCTTTTCTAGCCCAGAGAATTGGATCCTTATTGAACTCAGATGCAGCATTTAGAAGATTATATCTTTCCAGTGGGTCTTCTATTCGATCTGCTGCCGCAAAAATTAAAGGAGTCAAATAAGGGTTTCCGGATAGCTCTTCACCTAAATCCATCCATTGCATAAATTGGATCAACTGGTTTTCATTTCTAAAGTCTGGATTGGACAAAAATTCGGCAAGGGGTTCATTCTGACCGGATTCTTCAAGGATTTGGTTTCCAACTCTTGTGATCTGCGCAGTTGAGAGCCCATGTGCTTTATGCATCAACAGCCTTTTTCCAAACTCCATTTTTAGATTAGAATCCTCGATTTTCTCCCAGATTCCAAATCCCTGAGAAGGGATGGATTGATGGAAATCCTTCCAAACCAATAAGTTTTCCGGTAAAGAATCCTCACCATCAATTCCATAAGCATTTGATAGACTATCGGCTAGTACTTTTTCATCAGCTAAGTTTAAAACGGAGAGATGATAAGACTGAACATTTTGGAAGCCTTTTCCCAAAGCTTCCTGAAGATCAACTGCGGCTTTCTCAAAGTCCAGATTGTAGGCAAGAATATCTGCAGAAAGCTGAAGATAGTAGGCTGCATCTCCTGGATTTCTAAAGGCTAAGCCTTTCAGGTTTTTAATGCTCTCTGCTACTCGCTGAGCACCTAGACTTCGAATGGATGCAGTTTCTTGCAGATCGGTGATGTAGTCCGGGTAATTTGGATCTCGGGTCAAGGAATCCAAAAATGATAAGTCTTCCCCAATCCCTTGAAATGTCTTGTGAGAAAAGATATTTCGCGAAGCCGCTTGTATCAGCAGTGGATTATTGGTGCCTATTGCCAGGTTTTGCGTTTCTTCAATCCCCACTATTATTTCCTCATTCCTAAGTTTTGAATAGGGGATAGAGTTGATTTTAAAGACCAGATTATCTTGATCGTCTACTGAATTTTCCAGTCTGTTAGTTTTGGCGTAGAGGCCGAGTAAGTTTGATTGAGATACAGGATCTTCAAAACCCTGGAGAATTGAAATAGCCTCATCATATCTACCAACTTTGGTGTAAAACAAAGCCAGAGAATTAGCAATCTCGTCGCTGTCTGGGAAATATGTTAATCCATTCTCCAAGTAATAAACTGCTTCCAGAGGTTTGTTTTCAAGGTGCAGCCTATCAGCAAGGAGAATTATATTATCGACCTGTGGTTTTTCCGCGAAACTTTCTTCCAAATGCCTTTTAGCCAGAGTTGGCTGATTTAATTCAAAAAGGACTTGAGCTGCAGTTTGCTTGGCCTTGTCATTTTTCCGATAGCGAAACCAGCTATTTTCATAAAGAATGCTCGCCTCTAGTTTTTGATCCGACTCGTAATAATAGTCCCCGAGGATATTGTTTGACAAGGAATTTACCTGCACTCCGACTATACCATCCGCATAGATGATCAAAACCATCATGCCAATTAACCCTCCAATTCGAACATGATAAAAAGGGAGGGAATAAGGCTTGTAAATGATCTTTTCAATGGCTTTTCCACTGTCCATAACCGACAGAAAATTGCTGTAGAGGTAGACAAGGAAAAATATTGAAAAGGCGATTTGACTGTAAATGATGACATGCTTTAGGAATTCTTCAGCAGGTTCATTTGAAGCAATATTTACTTTCCAAACTGTCCAAAGGATCAGACCTAAACCTAATAAGAAAAGAGCCTTAATTACATCAGGATAATCTGAAATTTCTGGGCTTGATTCCACTTTATTTTTGATACCGATCCATCCGAAGAAACCGATAATCGGAATTAGAAAAATCGGATCAAATGTGGGAATAGGAAGACCACTATCTCCCGTAATTCGAAGAAGCATGGTAAAAAGCAAAGCCCCATAAATAATCCCGATAAATAGAAGTTGAACAGAGATTTTTAGTCCCAGGGATTGGTTGACTTTGGCCAAAAGAACATAAGCTCCGGAGACCACAGCAGGACCTGACCAAAACAGCCAGAGGACGGAGAATCCAATGGCTGGAACCAAAAGGTGCTGAGAAAAGAAAAGCTCTGGTGCGGCAATAGGGCTTAGCTGAACCAGCAGAATCCAGGAAAGGGCAAAACCAAGGAAAATGATCACCCATCGCTTCCAGAAGTCCAGCTTTGGCCTCCAAATATATATGCCAATCATTGGCAGCGTCGTGCCGACTAGTAGGATGATCAGGGCAAAATTGGAGCTCAGCCCGCCGATGTTCAGTCCATTGACATTTCCTAATGTGGATAGAATGATCCAGGCGGCACCAGTGGCAATAAAATATAATCTCCGAAGAGCTATAGCTAAGGCCAATCCGGTAATGGAGATCAGACTGAATAAAATGCCGAAAGCCTGAGATTCAGTAACTCTTTTGAAGGTCGGAACTACCTGATATTCCTGAAAAACAATGAAATTATCTACTTCTACCGGAACCCGAAGCCCTGGTAATTCAAGAGTAGAAAAGGGGATAGCTACGGTATCTGTAAAAAGGAATGGTGAAAAAGCTGCGTATGAAAAACCAGAAGTGATAAAAGCATACAAGAAAGCCAAAACCCCAAGACCTATAAAAATGATTGGGAATATGAGCAATCCGAATCTAGATGGACTACCGAGCTGGTTTTGCATTATTCAAGAACCTTTGGAACCCGGAAATGCTCTCCATCAGTTTTTGGAGCATTTTTGATAGCCTTTTCTCTTGAGATTTGGTCCGCTACCTCATCTTCACGAAATACATTGACTTCTTCTGACATGGTCGTCAGTGGCTCCACATTTGTGGTATCGACTTCTTCTAATTGCTCGACCCAATCCAAGATTTGAGTCATGTCTTTTGACATCTTCTCCACGCCCTTTTCGTCAAATTCCAGCCTGGCCAGATGCGCAATTTTCTTTATGGTTTCTTTATCGATTTTCATTCGCTTGGTCTAGTCTGAGCTGATTTTGAATCACTTCGAAACACTTTGCCTTTAAGCTTTCTTCAGTATCTCCAGGCTCGGGCAATTTCTCCT
>CAKZRQ010000019.1 GCA_937146645.1 uncultured Cyclobacteriaceae bacterium | reverse complement strand
TCGATACAACAGCCATTTGTATAGTGAGACTGATTGGAGCGTGACGAAAATCAAGGAAGTCCCAGTTCAGTATGACGAGAATTCAACACTTGTTGATGGAAGAGAGGTTCTGCAGGCTTTCTTTGATAAGACCCTAGAAACTAATCCTGCATTCTTTGCCTTTGGTGAAGATGTTGGGAAGATTGGTGATGTGAACCAGGCCTTCGCAGGTTTGCAGGCCAAATATGGAGAAAATAGAGTAGCTGATACGGGTATTCGTGAATGCACGATCGTAGGTCAGGGAATCGGAACCGCTTTAAGAGGACTGAGACCAGTCGCTGAGATTCAGTATCTGGACTATCTTCTTTATGGTTTACAGATGCTTTCGGATGATTTGGCTTCATTGACTTATCGTACTAAAGGTGGCCAGAAAGCGCCAATGATCGTAAGAACGCGAGGTCATAGACTGGAAGGTGTATGGCATGCAGGTTCTCCAATGGGAATGATTCTTTCATCACTTCGTGGAATGGTAATCTGCGTTCCAAGAAACATGACCCAGGCGGCAGGTATGTATAATACCTTACTTCAATCAGATGAGCCTGCGATGGTGATTGAGTGTCTAAATGGCTACAGACTTAAAGAGAAACTTCCATCAAATCTGGGAGAGTTTACTGCGCCGATAGGAGAGGCAGAGATTTTGAAAGAAGGGACAGATTGTACCGTTGTCACTTACGGTTCCATGTGTAGAATCGTTATGGCCGCAGCAGAGGAATTACAAGAAATGGGAATAAGTATTGAGGTAGTAGATGTACAAACATTACTTCCCTTCGATCTTACGGGTGTAATTGGACAATCTGTTCAAAAGACCAATAGAGTTCTCTTTGCTGATGAAGATGTTCCAGGTGGTGCATCCGCATTTATGATGCAGCAGGCTATGGAGGGACAGGATTTATATCATCATTTAGATTCAGCTCCTCAGACTTTAGCAGCGAAACCTCATAGGACAGCTTATTCTTCTGATGGAGATTATTTCTCGAAACCTAGTGAAGATGATGTGATAGAGAAGGTTTATAATATCATGCACGAAGCGAACCCTAAAGCTTTCCCGAAACTTTAAGAGACACGTAAATAAAAAAAGCCATGCTGGATTCGCAGCATGGCTTTTTTTATAGGTCTGGTCTGGTTATTTGCCTAAGAGTGACTTCTGGGGAAGAAACCAGATTACTTCTATTTAATTGCCGGTCCTGAATTTCCACATCCACTCGAATGGTATCTGTCCTAAAGATAGATTCCCAGCCCGATGAAAGCATACCATACTTGATATTGCCCTCTACGGCTTGACCTTCTTCTGTGGTCAATACTCTTGGGAAGCGCCCATTAAATGTGGTGAAAAATGGAGGATCTTCCCATTTGAATTCAGTGAAGACACCATCTCTCTTAATAAAAAACTGAACAAAAATATTATACTGATTTGGGTTCTGTTCTACCCATATCGTATCCTTCACTACCTGGTTATTAATGATGGGGTCTATCACCCAATCAATTGGGTTATAATCAGGAGCCTCAGGAGGCCTTTCTGAATAAGTGATCAAATTCCCTGCATTGTCCCTGATATAGGTTACAGCATTAAATGGTGGGTTAATATCAGTTGCAGAGAGCCCTAAGTCACCTTCCGCATCTTTGAAATCCAAACCAAAAATCAAAGAATCAGGGCCTTGTACAGGCACGTATTCTATGGATTCGAATTCGATTTCTGGAACAGAGGGAAAGTTATCAGGTGGGTTTACACAGCTAAAGGCTATCAGCGCTAAGAAGATAATTCCTGAATAATTTTTCAATCGCATAGGGGAAGCTAAATTTACGAGATACACCTCAATGAGTGCCTTGCCCGAGTGCAAATTATAAAACGATGCAACATTTTAAAAGTTTTTGGAATGACCTAAGAAATTTGACTCCAGATGCTTTTGATGATTTTGCCTTGAGACTATTTCAATTTCAGGCAAAAGAAAATAAGGTTTACCAAAGCTATCTCTCTGCCCGAGGCATTAAGCCCGAATCAGTTTCAAAACTAGCTGATATCCCATTTCTACCTATCCAATTTTTTAAAAACCATAAGGTGGTCACCGGCCATCATGAAGCGTTTAAAGACTTCTATTCAAGTAGTGGGACAACTGGAATGATTACAAGCAGACATTATTTTCTTGATGAGAAGGATTATTTGAATCATACGGTAAGGCTCTTTGAGGAAGAGTATGATTCCATCAAGGATTATCATGTTTTGGCTTTGCTCCCAGCTTATCTGGAAAGAAAGGGAAGTTCTCTGGTGAGTATGACCAATCACTGGATTAAAGAATCCGAGTCACCATATTCTGGATTCTACCTATATAATCAAGAGGATTTAGTCCGGAGGATGGAAGAATTGGCTCAGGATAATCGAAAAATCTTGCTTCTTGGGGTGACCTTTGCGCTATTAGATTTAGCTGAATCGGGATTAGGGTTTAATCCGCCTGAAAATCTAATTGTGATGGAAACCGGAGGGATGAAAGGAAGGAGAAAGGAAATGATCAGGGATGAAGTTCATGAGATACTTAAGCCTTTTTTTGGGGTGAGTGAGATTCATTCTGAGTATGGAATGACCGAGCTCTTTTCCCAATCTTACTCTAAAGGTCGTGGCAAATACAAGATTCCGACGTCCATGCGCGTTATTTTACGTGATCTAAATGATCCCTTTTCTTTGGCCACAGGCCAAAGAGGAGCAATAAACATTATTGATTTAGCAAACATACATTCTTGCGCATTTATTGAAACCCAAGATATGGGAAGTATAGATTCAGAAGGAATGCTTGAAGTATTGGGTAGAATAGATAATAGCGAAATCCGTGGATGTAACCTTTTAGTATAGTTATTGCTTTACCAGATAATATTGAACATATTTGACTTGATTAAATCAGAAAACATGAAACGATTAGCAACTATCGCCCTTGTACTTGGAGTTTTGGCTTTGGCATCATGCGCCTCTAGTAAGCCTTGTCCAGCATATGCTTCAGCGGAGCCTGTAGAACAGGGTAGGGGCTAAAAAATATGCTGGCTTAATAGTCAGCATATTTTTTTATATCATCGAGGCTAATCTCATTCTGACCCAGAATCACGAGCCTTTCCACGACATTTCTTAATTCCCGGATGTTCCCGGTCCAAGGGAATTCCTGCAGTCTTGCTATCGCATTTTTGGCTATAGTTTTTGGCGCAGTGCCATTTTCCTGAGCGATATCTTTCAAGAATTTATCGACCAAAAGAGGAATATCCGCTTTTCTATCTTTTAGAGCGGGCACTTGGATGAGGATTACGCTTAACCTATGATAAAGATCCTCTCTAAATTTCTTATCCCGAATCTCATTTTTTAGGTCCTTATTGGTAGCTGCTAAGACTCGAACATCCACCTTGATATTTTTATCGCTGCCTACGCGATTGATAAGATTTTCCTGAAGAGCTCTCAAAACTTTTGATTGAGCCGAAAGAGACATGTCTCCAATCTCATCAAGGAAAAGTGTCCCTCCCTGAGCTTGTTCAAACTTTCCAGATCGCTGCTTGTGAGCTGAAGTAAATGCTCCTTTTTCATGACCGAAAAGCTCACTCTCGATTAATTCTGAGGGTATGGCGGCGCAATTCACCGCGATAAATGGTCCGCTTGATCGATTACTTTTGCTATGTAGCCAATGAGCTACCAATTCTTTTCCAGTCCCATTCGGACCAGTGATTAGAACTCGGGCATCTGTGGGAGCCACCTTTTCGATAGTTTCCTTTACATGGACGATAGCAGGGGATTCTCCGACCATATCCAGTTTTTTCGAAAGCTTCTTTTTGAGAACTTTTGTCTCTGTGACAAGATTCTTTTTATCCAAAGCATTCCTGACCGTAAGTAGAAGTCGGTTTAGATCGGGAGGTTTTGGGATAAAGTCAAATGCTCCTTTTTTCGTAGCCTCAACAGCCGTCTCTATACTTCCATGGGCCGAGATCATGATGAACTGTGGGGCTTTATCGAAGTCTTTGACCTTAGCCAAAACTTCTAAGCCATCCATCTTTGGCATTTTCACATCACAAAGGACGAGGTCATAATCTCCGTCCTGGATTTTAGCAAGTCCTTCAGCCCCATCCTGGGCTTCATCAACTTGAAATTTTTCGTATTCTAATATTTCTTTTAGGGTGGATCTGATGACTTTTTCGTCATCAATAATCAAAATTTTGGACATGCTTCGAATATAAAATAAAAATGTGCAAGTCTATAAGCCGGGTTCTGTTTCCCTGAGGGAATCTTGTCATTTATCTGGGGCTGAATTCACACGCAGCCTCTATCGATCTACCCACTCCGGAATTCTGATAAATCAGAAATCACACGAGCAGCGTTTTGCCCGGAGCCTATTTGATCTTTCAACCCATAAGGTTTGCCATGCTCCCAATGTCACCATCGGGACGGTGAGCTCTTACCTCGCCTTTTCACCCTTACCCTGAAGCGGAAGCGAAGCTCTACTTCAGGGCGGTATATTTTCTGTGGCACTATCTGTACTTTGGCTGTTACCAGCCAAAGCCCTTCCCGTTAGGAAGTATGGCGCTCTATGTTGCCCGGACTTTCCTCACCTCACCGAATAAATCCGGTTTGGAGCGACAAGCCGACTTGCACAAAGCAAAATTAAATCAATTAATCAGAATAAAATAATGACCTCTAGACTCATTTAAAGAGGTTTTCTAGGTCTTTACAACGACCAATTTTTGGCTTTTAATATTTTCTGAGAAAATTTTTAATCAAAACTGAACAAAGTGATCAACTTACTGTTCTATACTGCAAAGGCTAAAAAAATAGCTTTTCTTCATAGTGCTGGGTTGAGCCGCTCCGATAGGAGCGGTTCTTTTTTTGCCCTATTGAAACTTGATTTTACTTCTTTCTACTTCAAATCCAATAGGCTTGAGAAGTATTAATTACTTTTGAAAAAAGGATATCATGATAATAGTAGGAAACGCGGTACTGTCTGATGATGTGAAGGAGAAGTTCTTCGTATGCAATCTCGAAGCATGCAAAGGAGCCTGCTGCGTTGAAGGAGATGCTGGAGCCCCTCTTGAAGACGATGAAACAAAAATTCTTGAAGAGATATATCCTCAGGTAAAACCTTACATCACTGAAGAAGGACGAAAGGTTATTGAAGAGCAAGGTACTTGGGTGATCGATAAGGAAGGAGATAAGGGAACACCTACGATCGGAGATAATGCAGAATGTGCCTATGCCATTCGTGATGAAAGTGGCATATTGAAATGTGGAATTGAGCAGGCTTACTTAGATAAGAAAACCGATTTCAAAAAACCCATTTCTTGTCATATGTATCCTATTCGGATCACGAAGTACGACCAATACGATGCCTTGAACTATGATCGCTGGGATATTTGTAGTCCCGCTTGCGAGTTGGGTGATCAACTGGGAGTTCCGGTTTACAAGTTTCTAAAGGAGGCTTTGATTAGAAAGTATGGAGAGGATTGGTACGCCGAGCTCGAAGAAGAAATTGCTCGATCTTAACCAGCGGCATCATAAGCCTTTCTGAGCCAGTCAATCAATTCCCTGGAATACTGCTCTTCATGGTTAATTACGATCCTGTGACTAACCATTCCACTTGACTTGGTATCGGCTTCAAGAATTCCTTGAGGCTCGATGCCTTTCAAGTTTATCCCTACATCAAACCTTGTCTTAGTGGCAGGAATCAGCATGGCGAATTGCTTCTTCCTTTTCACGCTGGTGTAGGCCTTCTTGGGAGCGAACTCGATGTCGTTACCAAACTTACTGATTTCAGCCGAGAGCTTTTTATAGAGTGGCAAGAAATGCTCCTTGCCTTTGTACTGCCCAGCGATTAGGTCGGACTCTTCGCTTGAACCTGCATCAGATTTTAAGGTTTTATGTGCCACCAGATTGGCAAATCCATGGGTAAAGCCATGTTCGGATTTTAGGAATTTCACGATCTGTCCGTGTTTTTCCAGTTTTTGGGCTTTAGCCAAATCAATCCATTCAGAAAGGCTTTTACCATATTTTTCCTCAAGATTCTGAATCATTTTTTGTCCTTGATCCATATCAGTTTCCGGTTTCTATTTCACAAACAATGGGGTAATGATCTGAAGCCTTATTGAGCTCATCTTTTAACCCAATTATAATCGAATCTTCTTTCTCCAGTTTTGGATTCCAAACTTGGCCATTCGTCATTTGAATCCCTTGGCTACATAGAATATGATCTATTAAAACATTTACGGTATCCTCAGTTATTCGGTCTCTATACTTACTAGAAAAGGGGTTCCAACCGGCTGAATTCAATTTGGGTCTTTCTAGTGCCGACTTCAGAATAAATTCCGGCCTCCAGGTATCGCCAAGCAAGATTTCTACTGCACTTTTACTAAACCTATTTTCATAAAAATCCAATTCGAACCCATCATTTATATCGCCCATTACAATTACATCTTGATTTTTATCTAAATATTCGTTGCACCTTTCTCTGATGGACATGCATTCTGCAAAAAGCTTTAGACGGTCTCGCTCTGAAATCTGCTCAAAACGAGCATAACTGACCCTATCGAAGATCCCTTTAGATTTTGTATGAGCAATGATTACTCTTGAAATGAATGAATCATCCAATCCTAAGATGGACAGTTCAAGCGGTGGGCGATAGTGCTTGTACTGCTCCTTAATGAGTCTATTTGTAGTATCCGAAAGAAAAGGTTCATCAAATCTTTTTCCGTCATCTGTTTCAGGGGTGAAGAGAACTTTGATCTTATCAGGGTTATAAAGAGCACAAAGCTCCTGTTGACCTGGTGAAGGGAAGCCATGAATAGCCTGCAGGTTGGAGTTAGGCATGTATTCATTGACCCAGCCAATCAATTGTCCAGAAGCTGTTTTTGAACCATCAACAAGAGTATTTGGTCCTTCTACAATCCCTAGAAAATCAGGATTAATAGCAGAAAAAATTTTGGCAAGCTGAAGGCTTCTTATATGATCATCACCTGTCTTATTTGGAGTTCCATCCTGATTAAAAAGACGACTCATCCATTTTACGTTGTAGACTGCAATTTTCAAATTCATAGCAAAAAATTTTGGCCTGATGCCGATTAAACCTTGATGTAGATTTTCTTTTTATCCATCCACAATCCTACTACCCAAATTAGGAGCATGTAGGAGATGGCAAAGAGGAATGAAGCGTTTTTTGGACTAAGCCAACTTGTATACGCTCTTTCATAAATATAACCTTGGAAACTTTGGTCTCCTATTGAAATCATAAAGAAAACTGTGATTACTACTCCTGAGAGCACATAAAGAATCAATGGGTTCCGCCCGAAAACTTCAAAGAAATAGGTCCAATTGGATTGTTTCCAGACCTCAATAATCAGGACTAAACCAGCTATAAGGATCAAATCCCAGCCAACTGTTAACAAGACATAGGAGCTGGTCCATATTTTCTTATTGATAGGAAAGCCGATATCCCAAACATATGCCACTGCCAAAAGAATAATCCCTGCTAGGGCCAGTCGTTTCACGGTATCCATGGTGTTTCCCCATTTTTGGATAGCCTTTCCGGCAATATATCCAGCGATCACATTTACTATTGCCGGTAGAGTGCTAAGAATGCCTTCTGGGTCAAACGGGATGCCTTCTCCTCCATACATTCTTTCAGCTCCAATTACCGCTAAATCCAATCGAATAGCTGCATTGGTTTCTAGCGCATATGGATCAGCTCCCTCACCAAAGAAATACATAATCGCCCAATACAGGAGGAGGGAAGCTGCCCCGAAAATCCATCCCAGCTTTTCACCACCCCAATACAGAACTAAGGCTGCAAAGCAGTAGGCCAGTGCTATCCTCTGGAGAACTCCGAAAAGACGAACTTCCGAAAGAGTGATAAATGTGGTTCCGGCCTCGGTGAATTCCACAAATGGGAAGGCATTCAATAGCCACCCAATCAAGAAGATGAGAAAGGTTCTTTTGAAAACCTTGGTATAGAAGGCTGAGGACTCCATAGTTTGCATCTTCTTCATGGAGAAACTCATGGCATTTCCTACTACGAATAGGAAAGTTGGAAAAACCAGATCGGTAGGAGTGAATCCATGCCAACTAGCGTGGGCAAGTGGTGCATAAAGTGAACTCCAGCTTCCCGGAGTATTTACAATGATCATAAAGGCAATGGTCATTCCTCTCAATACATCGAGGGCCAAATACCTTTGCCTAATGGGGTTGAGGCTGTCTGCTGGTGACATTCAGTATTAGAATTAAGGTGATGATGGTGGTAACTTCAATATAGGATAAAAACTATGGACTCCAATCCTGCCGTTTGGTTCGAAGCATTTTTCGATTCCCGTCTTTCATGGTCAAATCAACAGTTTTCAGAGTCCCTTTATTCGATGCTTATATTTTTTAATGAGAATTGAATTATGTTCTTCGCTTGAGTCAATATTGGAGCTTTTGAATACTTCAGGGGTTTTACCTTTTTGTAGCAAGTCTTCTACCGCTAAACTCAAAACCAGATGAAGAATGAAGCTTCCAGTGATCGTGGAAGTAGGGGCCATTCGTAATTCATCGCCCTGAATTTTCAGGCTTGCATCTCCAATTTCGCCGAAATTATCCAAGGTTACATCCGCTACTTCAAAAAGACGATTTCCTGATGAGTGTCTCGAATCCACTGATTTGCTATGTTTCAGGTTTGTTAAACCAATCACCTTAGAACCTTTGGCTTTGGCCGATAAGGCCATATCTATCACAGCTCCATTTCTTCCTGAGTTTGATGCAATAATTAGTGTGTCTACATCGGTGAATTGGTATGAGCCTAAATACTCCTGAGACTTGCCCTCGTCCCGCTCAAAGTCGGTGCTTGTCTCAGCATTCTCATGAAGCATAAGCTTAGGATCAAGAATGGGGCGAACTCTGGCTAGGCCTCCTGCTCGGTAGAAAATTTCTTCGGCCATCATATGAGAGTGACCGGTGCCAAAAGCATAAATCCAGCCCTCTTTTTCTAAACTTTGAGAAATGTATTTTGCAGCTTCTGTGATTCCTTGCTGCTGCCCGGCTGCATGTAGTTTATTTGTGACCTTTTGGTAAAGGGTGTCTTTGATATCGTCGGACATCATTCCAAAAGAGAAACCTCATCCAAAAATACCCAGCCTTTGGACCCCGCACCTGGATGCCATGGTGGTAGTGATGTTACTCTTTTCAGCTTTACTCGAATTTCCCTGAATTCCGTTTCGGGAAGTGGATAGGTCAAGGCTTCAAAACGGGTTGGCTGAATGCTTTTAGGCTGTGTTGGTCTTTCATTGATTACTTTAGTCCAATCAGAGCCATCCCCTTGCCATATCTCAACTTGAGTCGGTGGGAAAATGTAGGCTCCTTCATTGTATAGTAGACTAATAGTGATCTCTTTAGGGTTTTGATTATCCGCTAGAGTGATCACGAAGTCAGCATTATTTTCCTGATACCCCAGCCACTCGCCAGATGTATGATTTGGTTTTCCTTTAACCTGATCGATTAGGGTGAGATTCCCTTTTCCAAAATAAATGGCATTCGGTTGAGTAAGTAACCTAAGGTCTCTGGGCGGATTACCAGCTCGAAAAACCAAAGTACTTGCTTCAGGACTTCCTTTCCATTCTTCAGCGAATGCTCTGGCCTTTATTTCAGCCGTCTTTTTGACATAGAAGGCATCTTCATATTTTGGTGAATTGATGCTATCCGGTTCGCTTCCATCCAGAGTGTATCGGATGTCAACCGTTTTAATAGGATGCTTTATTTCTACCAAAGTACTATCCCCAAACATGTCTTTCTCACTCTTTACAAGAGGCGCATTCAGTTCGTAAACTACCTTTCTGCTGTCAAAGCCAAAATCAATATTCGTGTACTGAAGTGAATTAGATAAATCCTCTTGCTGATCTTCCGAAAGCCCAGTTTCCCAGAGATAGAGATTTCTGAGATCTTTCATTTGAGAAAGAATTTCCAAAGACTCTTGAGACAATTTTATCCCTGAAAGCGACAAGTTCTTTAGAGCAGGAATCTGAGAAATACTTTGAATCTGATCAGCGTTCAAATCAGAAAAGCTCGCTTGCAGCTCTTCGAGGTTTTCGAAGTTTTGCAAAATGCTTAGGTCAGCGCCTTCCAAAGGCATTTTATTCAAATTCAATTGAATCACCTGTTGATTGATGTCATTCAGATCTTTCAATGAAGCCGGATCAAATGCTGCAATCCCAAAATATGAAACAACCAAAGCTGGAGAACCAGGATATAGCGGTTCGACTTTTCGAAAAAAATTGTTCAGATCTTCGATATCTGAAGCGCTAGCCTCCTCGAAGGTATAATTATCCGTTTCATCAAACTTCAAAGAAGCAAGCTGAAAAAATTCGCTCTGTGGCTCCATTTCTATTAGTTTCTTATCTAATTCTGCACCGGCCAGAACCCAGCTAATCAAGATTTTCTTTTCCTCTTCTGTGAGCTGAGCTTTGTTTTTTGGAGGCATGTGATCGTCATGCTCTAAAGGAAGATTCATTCGCTTAATCATATGCGATTCTTCTAAATTTCCCGCAACCACAAATGGACCTGATTTGCCTCCGGCTTGAATTCCAGCAAGATTATCAAGCCGTAGCTCCCCTTTAATCTTTCCTTCTTTATGGCACCCGACGCACTTGGTTTCAAGGATGGGCATCACCACATCCTCTAAAACCTGAGCATCATTAATGGCCAAAACAGGAACTTCTTCTTGAAGAATAGGAGCTAAAAGAAAATCCTCACCATGAGTCAAATTGGCTCCCCAGTGTCCAGTCAGTGTGATTCCCACCGCCAATACTAGCGAAGAAGTCTTCAAATAGACTTTTGGAAGATTTCTGAAAAAGTAAAACAGAGCTCCAAGGATAAAAACACCGAATCCCGAGTATTGATGCAAATCAAGGGTGTTTCCAGAGTAGTCCTCCTGGGCCAAAATCAAACCAGCGATAACGGTAACCCCGGCAAAATTTACTCCAGCCAATAAGGCCAATTCACCAAATTCCTTGAGTTCCTTTTTCTTATCAATTCCAGGAATCCATTGGAAAAGCACACCGAAAAGAATCAGGACTATGGGAAAGTGAAGAAGTAGGGGATGACTACGACCAAAGACTTTTAACCAATCGGGAAGAACTAAATTACTTCCTCCAATCAGCAAGATCACAGACAGTCCAATCCAGACAAAAAGAAGGTTTTCAAGAAGACCTCTGAAACTTTTACTATTAATCATACTAGGCCAGAATATCTTTTACGACATGGCCTGAAACGTCAGTCAGCCTATATCTTCGTCCGAGATGTTTGAAATTCAGCTTTTCATGGTCGATACCTAGAAGATGCAGAACAGTTGCCTGAAAGTCATGAACGTGAACTGGATTTTCTACGATGTTGTAGCCAAACTCATCCGTTTC
>CAKZRQ010000018.1 GCA_937146645.1 uncultured Cyclobacteriaceae bacterium | reverse complement strand
TATTTTGATCTAGCCATTCTTGAAGAAAAATTAAAAGCCATTTTTTACTGCCTCTTCCTTCAGATGCAAGTTTCTCTAATTCGCTTACCTCAAAATAATTATCCAAATGATTTCCTTTTGTTAATAGACGCTCATTTATTTCAGACTTTGCTTTAGAATCCTGGGTAAACCAACTATCCAATGGAACACCAAACCCCATTTTTTTTCTATAGGCAAATGAACCACCCATTTCCTTTGATAAAATGGATTTAAGGACTCTTTTTCCTGTCCATGAACCGTCAACCTTTGAAATATTTATATTTTCTGGAATCTGGGAAGCTACTTCAACCACCTTTTTGTCAAGAAATGGGGTTCTAACTTCAAGGCTATGGATCATGCTTGCAATATCCACTTTGGTTAGAATTGCAAAAGGTAAATAAGTTTTGAAGTCAACATATTGAGCTTTTTGAAAATGACCAAACTGAGTGCTTTGGATCCAGTATTCTTCATTTATTTTACTATTAGAATCAGAAATAGGCGATAAATCCTTTTTCCAAAGTGAGTTTCTTTCCTTATCCTGAAAATAAGAAATGTACCTATCGTAGTCATTTGATGTCGATGTCCTCAAGGGATACTTTTGAGGAACAACCCGATTAAAGATTTTATAAGCAATTTTTTTGTATTCAGGAAGATGTTCTGGTATGGGCGAAAAATTCCTGCTCCAATAATTTGTATAGTTTTCATATCCGGCAAACAACTCATCTCCTCCATCACCTGATAAAATCATTTTCACTTCTCTACTTGCTAATCTAGAAACATAATAGGTAGGAATGGAGGACACATCTCCAAAAGGCTCCCCATAGTGCTTAACTAGGTCAGGTAAAATTTTCAAGGCGTCCGGTTTTACAATCTCCTCAAAATGTTCTGTACCAAATTTTTTGGCTACTTGCCTTGCATACTTTAATTCTGAAAAATCTTCCTCGTCAAAGCCTATTGAAAAAGTTTTCACCGGTTTTTCCATGATCTTGGCCATTTCAGCTACTACCAAACTTGAATCAATACCACCTGACAAAAAAGCCCCAAATGGGACATCAGAAATAAGATGAGATTTAACTGATTGAGAAATGGTAAAGCTCAATATTTCATTCCATTCATCTTCCGATTTACTATGGTCAGGCTCAAATTGAAGATCCCAATAACTTTTGAGAGATTTGATTTTGCCAAACTTATCTACCTTCATGAAATGGGCGGGGGGTAACTTTTTCACACCATTAAAGATCGTTTTAGGTGCGGGTATGTATTGATAGTGGAGAAATAAATCAACGCTTTCCAAATCAATAGTCCAATCTATTTTGGAAAAGGGTTTTAAGGCCTGAATTTCTGAAGAAAAGAAAAAGCTATTACTTGTTGAGGAGTAAACGAGGGGTTTAATTCCAAATGGATCCCTAGCTAAAAACAGTTCGGAAGATTCTTTATCCCAAATTCCAAAGGCAAACATTCCTCGAAGATGATCAAGGCAAGCCTCTTTCCAATGCGCGTACGCATTCAAAACCACTTCTGTATCGGATTGTGTTCTAAATTTATATCCGCATTTTTCTAGTCTTTTTCGGAGTTCACGAAAATTATACAACTCACCATTGTAAGTTATACAATATCTGTTGGTAGTATCCCACATAGGCTGGTTTCCTCCTTCCAAATCAATTATAGCCAACCTGGTTTGACCAAAAATTGCATTACTTTCTTGAATTATTCCCGTACCATCTGGCCCTCTATGCTTTAGTCGATCCAAAATCCTAGAAAAAGCATCTCGCTGTGCTAAATCAATTTCTCCAACAATGCCAGCAATTCCGCACATTTAGTTGTCTTCAAAAATTTTTAAATAAGTCCGAAAAATTTTATCTGAACTTTTTTCACTATTTAATCTATGAAACGTTTCTCGGGCATTAATCCTTATTTTTTCCTTTTCCTCCATATTAAGCCCCAAAACCATTCTTACCTTTCTAAATAAATCTTCTCTTGATCCCTCATTGAATAAAAAACCATTATATCCACTTACAATAACGTCATCAAAGCCCCAAGAATCGGGACCAATGACAATCTTCCCCATTTGAATCGACTCCAGAAGTGTATTGGGAAGATTGTCTACTCGAGACGGTAGAATTACAATATCTATCTCACTGAGTAATTGAAAAAGTTTTGGTTTTTGTAAATTTTCATAAAACTCAATAAGTGAGGAATTCTTAACTCTATACTTTATAGTGTGATTTTCTTCTGTATCCTCATAAAGCTTTCCCGCTATGATTACCCTAGATAGACTACTAGAGAATTCTTCAACAATATCAAGAAATAGATCAGCTCCTTTCCTATAGTCAACACTTCCGAAAAAAGATAATGACTTATTTAAAATTTTTGAATCATTATTTTTAAATAAAATAGTGGAAAAAGGACTCAACAAATGAATTTTTTGCGCTTTCACTTCAACAAAACTCAACATCCTTTTACAAGGTCCAATTATGGTTTTAAATTTTCTGTAAGATTCATTTTC
The DNA here is from genome assembly GCA_937146645.1 of uncultured Cyclobacteriaceae bacterium. Lineage (GTDB taxonomy): Bacteria > Bacteroidota > Bacteroidia > Cytophagales > Cyclobacteriaceae > Algoriphagus. The sequence goes on along the minus strand of CAKZRQ010000018.1, from coordinate 9,169 downwards.
AATTTTAATTTGAGCTCGAATATTTTGTTCTGATAAACCATAATAACCTTTCCCGAATTTCCAGTATAAATCTGTCAAACTACTAATTCTTAAAATAGTGGGAACTTCCTTTATTGGATAATAACCAATACCACCTAAATTAGAATATTGAATTAAATCAAAATTGTATTTCTTTGTTTCTTCTTTTAGGTAATGATGAATGAGTTTAGCTTCTCTCTTTAATCGATCATAATGAAAATACGATCTTTTCTTAAATCTGATCCAAAAGTAATTTGTAACTCTATTTTTAAATGAATAATTTATTTTGGAAACAAAAGGAAAAAGATGAACTTTAGTTTGCCCAAAGCTCATTTTATCTTTTAAAGGCTGTGCATTTTTAGTATATATAAAAACCTCTATACCTTTTGAATTTAAATAATTAGCAATATTCCACACATAAGAACCAAGCCCACCAGTGTTTCCTGAATCAGGGATAAAAAATTCAGATGTAACTATTGCTATCCTTTTCAATTAAGAGCAGCTATTGCAACCAAATGTGGCTTCCTTTTTTCTATTTTATCTCTCAAATATCCGAGAATATGCCCTATGGATTTCCTATTGAAACCCTTCCATTTTGGTATGGGTATGAAATGTGTCTCTTCTATTTCTACAGAATTAAAGCCTGAATCTTTAAGTTTTTTTCTCAAACTATTAGCATCCCATGATCTTACATGCTGCCACCGATGGAATACCAAGTCACTGAAAGGACAATAGATAAGTGACTCAGAAAGATTTTCTTGATTGGGAGTGGTGAAAATTACTCTTCCTTTTTCTGTTAAAAGATCTCTTACGTTTTCAAGCAACTCATTCAAATAATCGTCATAAAGGTGTTCAATGACTTCAATAACGAATATTGTATCAAATTTTTCATCCAATTGCTTTATTGATTCTAAGTTATTTGAACCAAGAAAATTTCTATAGTGACCTAATTTTTCTTGGAGAATATTCAAGGAATCGGGAGAAGAATCTAGGCATTTTACCTGATAACCTTTATCTAATAAGATTTCAGAAAGAAATCCAAGACCAGCACCATAATCCAAAATCGTACTATTTTTAGAAATTTCATCTTTGAAAAAACTGACTATTTCCTTTCCATGAATATGAGTAAAATACTTATTTGGCTCTTTAGATGAAAAATCCCAAAATCTATTTATGGTATCTAGCCTCCATTCAGCTATTTCTTTTCCTAAATAATTTCCCATTCAAAATCATCTATATATTTACAATTATTTTTTGTCCATCCAAATTGATGCGATAAGCCAATCATTGAAACCTCAAATCCGCATACATTTTCTATTTTCTGCGAATCCTTTTTACCACTTCTTTCCGAATAATGAAAAGTAAAATCATAGGTTCCTTGATACAGTCTTAGGTTAGGAAAGTAACATCGCAGCCATATTTCTCCTTTCAAATTCCCAATGGATTTTTCTTTATCATGCATCCAAGCATATAAAATGTTCTGTCCCGACCCCTTCTCTCTTATTTGAAAAGCTACATTAGCTTTTTCTAAGGGCGTATTGGCAGTTAATTTAACTTTAACTTCGAGTGGTTCTCCAAATCTATGAACTTGTTCTGTCATCGAGGTTTGAACATGGATTTCCGAAATACCGTTCGTACCATTTACATATCCAATGTAGAACGAGCCACTCTTGGAAGTCTCTTTTATTAAGTAGTTATTAATTCCATCTTCTACAGAATCAAAAGTTGCTGAGAATCCTGAGTTTAATAAAATGGCTTTGGTACAAAGTGTAGATACAGCTTCCATATTATGACTCACAAAAAGGACGGTTCTTCCTTGATTCTTGCTTACATCCTCCATCTTCCCCAGACACTTCTTTTGAAATTCATAGTCTCCTACAGCCAAGACTTCATCAATAATCAAAATCTCCGGGTCCAAGTGAGCAGCAACAGAAAAACCTAATCGAACTTTCATCCCAGAAGAGTAAAACTTGACCGGCGTATCAATGAACTTCTCAACTCCGGAGAAATCGATTATTTCATCCAGTTTGGAATCAATCTCGCGCCGAGTCATCCCAAGGATGGTCCCATTCATATAAATATTCTCTCGCCCTGAAAGCTCAGGGTGAAATCCCGTACCCACTTCCAGGAGAGAAGCCACACGGCCATGTATTTCGATCTTACCAGAAGTAGGTTCAGTTATCTGGGACAGAATCTTAAGCAAGGTGGATTTTCCAGCACCATTTTTTCCGATAATTCCTAATACTTCTCCTTCCTTGACCTCAAAGGAAACATCCCTAAGGGCCCAAAAGACGGAATCATCTTCTGATTGAAAGCGGTTAAGGTCACGAAGTCTTTTTAGATTATCGAAAGGGGATCTAATTAATTGGGAAACCTGGCCAACCAAGGTATCTGACTGTTTTTCTTTTAGGCCAAGACGATAGCGTTTGGAGAGATTGTGAACTCGGATTACAGAACTAGACATAACCCAACGATAAATTCAAGTTGACCGCTTCTTGATCTGACAAAAAGACCTTCAAATTCTTTGATGTAGTGGCATTCGACCAGGATTTGATTGATTTCTTATCCCAGAAAGGGTTTACTCTGGAAACCCCTACCTTACCAGTTACTTGATTTTTCATCTCTCCATTAATTCCGGAATGAGAAAAAATTTCATCAAGTTTGAAAGGAGTACCCAAGTCAAGGAATTTTGATAAATCAGGAAGAGTAGACTCAGGACTCAAAACTAAATCTTCATACCTAAGACTGAATAAAACTTCGGGACAGGATACGTTCATTCCACTGATTATGCATTTTTTCCATAATTCAGGTGTAACAAATTGACCCAGACTTTGGTGATTAGAAGAAGTAACAGCCCTTCCATCCCTTATAACATTTATGATTTTAACATCCTTAGAAAAGTGATCAATTATCTGATCTAGATTAAGAACGTTCAAAGGAGTCTTCTCTGCCCATCTTTTAGCCCCAGGTTTAATTTTACTTGTAAATAGAACAAGCCAAAAAAAGATTCGGGAAATGGCTTTATTCATTCTTTGGTTTTTTGAATATCGGCCAGTAATTTTTTGAAACAGCATTGTTTCAAATGGAATCACATGAATTTCGGGATGTGAATCTAGTATGGCCATTAGTAATGTCGTACCCGAGCGAGGACATCCACAAATAATAATTGGCTCATCCTTAAAGTTGAATGAATTCTTGAAATTGGGAATGAGGTTTTTCCAAAAGTCGTGGTTTCCTAAAATTCTTCTTAGATACCTATTCGCTTTTTTTAATGTTGACCGAAAACCCACTCTTGCTTTTAATCATGGAGCATTAAACTCCTTCTTCAACTTTGTAAAAGACTGTATTTAGTGTTTTTGCCATTGGCTGATAACCGACCCCCTTAAGAAGTTCATCTAAGGAATCATTATTTAATTCTTGAATTGAATAGGTCCAATTCTCAGCCAAAATCCATTTTGGTTTAAACTTTTCGAATTCAAGCTCTTTGAGGATATTATATTCTTGACCTTCCACATCGATAGTCAAAAAATCTATTTTTTGATCCTTATCGAGATATTTCATCAGGATGCTATTCAAAGATTTACAATTCAGTTGATGAATCTTAACGAGACCATTTATTTGTTTCTTAGTGTGCTTTTCTTTGATTTCTTGTGATTCGAATCCATTAAGAGCTTTATCATAGAATTCATAGTAGTTGACAATTTGGCCTTCTTTACCTAATGGAATTTCCAAATTGACATCTCGTTTTCGAACCTGATTGAAAAGTTTCATACTTCCTGGCATTGCATCAATGTTTATACCTTTCCATCCTTTTTTATAAAAAAAGTAAGTGTTTGAGGCCTTTTTCGGATGATAAGCTCCAATGTCGACATAGAATCCTTTTTTCTTTTTAAAAAAAATCTTCCGAAGGATCATATCCTCTCCTTCATTGGAATACGAATTATAGGAAACCCAATCCGTGTAATTCCACACAAGGCTCTTAAGCTTATTTCGAAACTCTGAAGTAAAAATATTTGTGGATTTACGAATGAAATCTTTCATCTAATCACCCTCGCCGGTACTCCAACCACCGTTTTACCATCTTCTATATCTTTGGTCACGACCGCCCCTGCGCCTACGGTTACGCCATTCCCAAGTTTGACTCCTGGTAAAATGGTTGCATGTGCTCCTATAGAGCAATAATGTCCAATCTCCACAGCACCTAGCATAAAAGCTCCTGGGTTAATTACTGAAAACTCTCCTATTTTACATTCATGATGCACCTGTGCGCCGGTATTTACAAGAGATCCTTTTCCTATTTTTACTTCTGGTCCGATAAAGCAGTTATGAAAAATATCTACTCCCTCCACTTTAGCAGATGAGCTTATTCTGGAGTCTTTGCCTTTAATAGCTTTATGAATCCTTCCCTTGTTTGATAGTAAATCGTAAAGGGCTTTTCTGGATTTTGGGGTTCCTACTCCCAGGCAGAATTCACGAGAATGCAATTCCTCCAGCTTGTGAATCACATCAAACTTTTCCATAAAACTCTTTTTAGAATTATCCTGATCGAAAACCCCAAGACCTTCTTCAAGTCCAAGATTGACGATCAAGTCAAAGAGTTCTAATGCATGTCCACCTGCGCCGGCGAGTATCATTTTCGGTTGTCGGTTGTCGGTTGTCGGTTGTTGGTTGTCAGTTGATTCGTCATTCCGGTTTTCGGAGTGCAGTGGAGAAATACCGGAATCTGTTTATTGCTAATACCCAAAGATTCCTGAACTCCGCTTTGCTTCATCAGGAATGACGCGCTATTAATGGTGTTGCCGATCATTCGAACTTGTAAGTATCCAGTTTTCTCGCATCCTCTATCAACTCACCCATTTCATAAAACATCGGCAACCTCAATAGGCAATCCGAATATCGCTCTGAATTTGGAAGATTTCTTTCATACTCCTCTGGAAAATGCTGTTGAGCGAAGGGAGATTTATGAAGACTTTGGTAATGAAAAACAGACATTATCCCCTGGTCTCTTAAGGATTGAGAGTAGTTGTCTCGTTCATACTTAAAATTGAAAAGGAGATAAAATATATGGCAGTTGCCTCGGAACTTCGAAGTTTGAAAGCTGAAATCTGAAGGCTGGGGTTTAAAGGCTGAAGTATGAAATTTGAAAGCTGAAATACAGCTACAATTTGTGGCCGGTGATTCAAAATTTTCAGTAGAAAAACAATTGAAATAGGAATCCCAAATCCCTTTTCTCCTTTCAACTATCTCTTCCAACTCTTCCAGTTGGCTCCAAAGAATGGCTGCATTAACCTCGGATAGTTGATAGCTGCTTCCGATATCGGTCCATTGGTATTTGGAAATCGCTCCTCTTTGAAAGTTGGCTTTATCTGTTCCCCTATTCCAAATAATCTCTGCTCTTTCTAAAAACTGTGAATCATTGATCATCAGCATTCCACCCATCCCACATTGAATATTTTTGGTCTCATGAAAGCTCATGGCTCCCAAATGACCGATGGTACCTAGTTGTTCTCCAAGAAAGTCACTCTCAACCCCATGGGCAGCATCCTCCACTACAAAAAGATCATATTTTCTTGCTAGGCCCATGATCAACCCCATGTCACAGGCCACGCCAGCATAGTGTACAGCCACGATAACTTTGGTCTTTTCATTGATTAATTCCTCGACCTTAGTTTCATCCATTCCAGGGTGATCTGAACGGCTGTCTACAAACCGAAGCTTTGCACCTCGAAGAACAAATGCATTGGCCGTACTCACGAAAGTGAAAGAGGGCATAATCACCTCATCACCCGGTTGAATATCAAGTAAAATAGCCGCCATCTCAAGTGCATCTGTGCAAGAGCTTGTGAGCAGACATCTGGACACGTTATATCGATTCTCGAAGAAGCGTTGACACTTCAGTGAATAATATCCATTACCCGAAAGGTGCCCTCTATCCATCGCATCCCCGATGTACTCGAGCGCTTTGGGTGATTGGTAGGGTTTGTTAAATGGGATATTCAAGATTTACAGTTGTCGGTTGTTGGTTATCAGTTTTAGATTTTTCGTCATTCCAGTTTTTGGAAAGGATTGAAGAAATACCAGGATCTGTTAGTTTTCACTACCTAGAGATTACTAAACTTCGCTTTGCCTCCACGAACCTCAGGCGGGCTTCGTCAGAAATGTCGTTTTGAATGAGGTGGGTTAACAGGGATAATATTCGGCTTTTCAATTGATCAGGCATAAGCCTTGTCTTCTATAAAATATGACCAGCCATTCTTGTCAAGGACGTCGACTACCTCTTCATAATTTGAAATCAAATCACTCAATCCCTTTTTACTAGTCCTTTGCAATAATGTGGAAGCCTCTCTCCTGGGCAGTCCTATAAAATCCAGAACTCGGTTTATTGTTTTCTGATGAAGAGATGAGTCTAAAAGGTCATCTTCATAGTTTATTTCCAAGTGCGGAAGATCTTTCAAGTCATCGGTTTCGTCCTTATAAAATTGCTGGCGAAGTAGAATCTCATTCTCTAGCATCTCAGTATCAATTTTAAAAGGCTTATTCAAAATGACATCCTTCTTGTGATGATAAATATTTCTTTGAATTGCTATCTGCTTGGAAACCGCCTGTCGGAGAAGGTTATTCCGATAAATGAAAATAATCTTCCAACCCTCTTTTTCCATTGCCGTTAGAAAGTCTTTAGGCTTCATCATCAGAAATCCCCGATCCTTTAGCTGATAAATCTTTGCATGAAAAATGAAATTTTCCTTATAATAATGTCTTGAGTATCCCCGGATAAAACGAACTGGATCCGAAATAATCGGACGATAATGCCTTATCAGTTCTCCTCGTTCCTTAAAATATCCAGTGCTACAAATTAAGTTCTCCAATAAAGTACTCCCAGTTCTTCCTTGTCCATAAATAAGCACTTTGCAGTTCTTATTTCTAGGTGGAATTAAAGATCTCAGCTGGAAGTACAGCATATTCAATCTATGTTTTCGATTGATTTGAACCAATGGTTCTAGTAAGGATTGTTCTTTTTTTGTCATCAACCCATTCAGATTGGAATCATGCTAGTTGTTTTTTAAAAAGACTGTCATTTCGAGGGAAGCGGAGCGACGAGAAATCTCAATTCTATTTAGAGATTTCTCCCTATGGTCGAAATGACTTAGTATTAGAGAAAATCCCAACTGGGATTGAGAGAATTGATCAATTTTTCCTTTTTCTCTCTTCTCCACTTTTTTATTTCTTTTTCTCTAGATATGGCATTTTGAGGCGTTTGATGTTCCTCAAAATAGATCAGATAATGACAATTATATTTATTTGTGAAGCCGGACTTGCCTTCTTGGTGTTCGGTTATTCTTCTTTTGAGATCATTTGTAACTCCTGTGTAAAGAGTTGTTTTAGTTTTATTTGTGAGGATGTACACGAACATTTAAATCTTAAAAAGATTTCTCACCCCCGCAGGGATTCGAAATGACTCGACGAAAATCACTCTTTCCAATAATGATATATAAACCTACTCTCCACTTCCTTGAACCCATTCTTCAGGTAGAACTTAAGTGCAGGTTCATTGGCTCTCTGGGTTTTCACCCAAAGCTCTTTTACTCCTAAATTCCACAGATAAGACTCCAGGTGTCTCAGCAGTTTCGTTCCTAGACCTAATCTTCGTGACTGGGTATCGGTGGCAAAAAGACCAATTTCAGCTTTCTTTTCATTTACCCTGACCGTAATTAGACCTTGTTTCTTATTGATCACAAAAACCTTTCCTTCCCTAAATTCTTTTTCTAGCCAAAGAGAATAAAGTTTTTCAAATTCTCTGCCCCTCAGCCTGGAGTCTACTCTAAATCTTGAGAATACCCCACTTTGAAAAGCAAGATCAAGAAGAGCTTGATTTGGCATCTCTTTGAGAACTTCTACCTCAGTTTGAGAATGGAACCCTGGAACAACTTTCTTTCTAAACTGAACAGTTTCCCCAGAAAGTAAAACACTGCTGACCTCAATATTCAGCTCTTGATCTGCTATCAGATAGACCATCCTAAATGATTCAGCTTGTCTTTTAATTTCGGCTAGGGAAGAATTTGAATCCAGAATAGCTTTGCCCGTAGGGTAACCAAATAATTCTGAATCAAACCCCAAAGACTCTACTCTATTCACACTTTAGATTTAAATATGACTTTATCAATCATATAGGGTCGCCTTCCTAATTCGGCGGTTGCCAATAGTGCCCTTTTCCAGGGTGAAAATGTCTGTGTTCCTATGTAGCGGCGAAAAATAAGGTTCATAGCATCCTTTCGCACACTTTTCTCTCTTCGCAGGGAATGATAGAGATGTGAGTATAGAATCCTTAAACTATCCTGATCAAGACTCCTCGAAGTATTGGATTCATGGACTCTTCTCACCGCAACGGCCTCTTTATGAAGACCAGCATATACCTTACCCAAAGCAGCTGCGCGTATCCATAAATGAGTATCTTCCCTCAGTTTCATCCTTTCCCTAAAATATCCGATCCTATTCAAAAAGGTCTTTTTGAAAGTTACTGCATCTGTCGTGAACCGATCATGAGTAGTATCCAAGAAGGTCATAATCAAATCTTCTGGATTTACCTTCTTAGGAATGGTGGTGAGCTCCTGAGTATCCAATGAATCCTGATCTTCATAATAAAACCCAGTTCCTCCATAAACTCCATCAAAGTCCAAGCCTTGCTCGCATAATTCCTTTTCTGCAGTAAATCGATTCGGAAGATACCAGTCATCAGCATCCAAAAAGGCAATAAAGGGAGCCCTAGCCGATTTGATCCCAAGGTTTCGACTAGCGGAAACTCCATTGTTCGCTCCATTGTCATGCGTCAATAGATGAACTTTCTTATGATCTTTGGCCAATACCTGGCATTTGTCTAATGAATTATCTGTAGATCCATCTTCTATGAGAATTACTTCTAAAACCTCTTCGAGAGCCAAGGCGGATCCAACCGATTTATCCAAATACTTTTCTGAATTAAATACTGGTATTACGACTGAAACCTGAAACTTCAAATCCTTTCTTTTTCTGATTCGCTTAAAATCGATTTAGATTGGGAGATAACTCGATCAATCACATAGATTGGCCTTTCTTTGACACTCTCAAAAGTCTTACCCACATAAAGCCCAACTACACCCAGCGTGATCAAAACTAT
>CAKZRQ010000017.1 GCA_937146645.1 uncultured Cyclobacteriaceae bacterium | reverse complement strand
TAGATTGGCCTTTCTTTGACACTCTCAAAAGTCTTACCCACATAAAGCCCAACTACACCCAGCGTGATCAAAACTATTCCGGTGAGTACCCAAATGGAAATAATCAAACTAGCGTATCCCGCAACAACAATTTCACCCATCCAGTATTTGAAAAGGGTGTAGCAAGCGAAAAAGAATCCAATAGCGGATATTATCGCACCAGCCTTTATAGTCAACCGAAGTGGTTTATCACTATAGGCCAAAATTATGTCGAGGGCTAACCTCGATAACTTTCCAAATGAATAGGCTGATTTACGTCCTTGATTGGGAGCATGATCGATTGGAATAGAAGTTTGTTTGAATCCAACCCATTTAACCATTCCAGGAAAGAATCTGATGGATTCTCGCATTCCTACAATGGAATCAATAACTTTTCTATGATAAATACCGAAGTTGGCTACCGTCTCATCCTGCTCCAATCCAGTGAGCCAAGAAAGCGTTCGATAGAATAGTTTGGAACCGATTCTCTTGAATAAACCATCTCTTCTTTGTGTCCTCCTTCCAAGGACCACATCAAACCCTTCTTGAGCTTTTTTATAAAGCTTTTCAAGCTCTTCGGGAACATCCTGTAAATCACAATCCATCACCACAATCCACTCTCCACGAGCTTTGACCAAACCCGCTGAGATAGCATAATGCTGACCAAAATTTCGACTCAGTCTGATACCAGTGACCTCGGGATAAATGGAAGTAAGCCTCTCTATTTCTAACCAAGATTGATCTGGGCTACCATCTTCCACAAGGATGATTTCAAATGACTCGGCCAAGCCCGAAACCACCTTGCGAATTCTCTTCACCAATTCCTCCAAAACATTTTCAGCCAGATAGACTGGGGAGACGATCGAAAGGGTTATTGCGCTATGGTTTTGATTAAGCGAGATAGGTTTCGTTGTTATAGATTTGGAGATGTCCGGATTGAATGTTGGTTATAGGTTTTTGGTTTTTGATTGTTGTCGGTTGTCTGTTTTGAGTTATCCGTTATGTTTTCCAATTATTTTTAACGTATTCAATGAACTTGAATAGTTTTGCGCCAAGCGCGTCATATCTATCGCATAGTTCTTTTGCATCATTCTTAAACTCAGGGTATAACATTGCAATTTTTTCCAAATGATTGATTACCTCCAGATTGGAAGCATGGGCATAGATTAAAAACTTGACAAAATCTGATTTATAAGATCGCCTTCCATATCCCTCTACAATATTTGAAATGACCGAATCAGAAGCTCTTCGTAGCTGACTGCCTAATTCATAAAGCTCATGTTTTGGAAGTTTGAGTGAAAATGGATGAACCCTAACAAATAAATCAAAGGCCTCTTGGTAAACATCTAAGTCTTTATAGGTTTTCAATGGCCTATTTAAAGAATTTTTTAAACTGATAACGGGCAACTGTTAACTGACAACTGATTACGCAACATCGGCAAAGATTCGTTCCATCCTTCGGAAATAAAACATTCCAAAAATAAATACAATGATTGCGACAATACTCCCTGGCCAAATCCATTCCCATGGCATAGGTCGAGCTAAAAATGCTGCTCTAAAACCCTCGATCACTCCAACCATCGGATTTAATACATAAAGCCCCTGGTATTGTTCAGGAACAGCGGAAGTGCTATAAACAACGGGCGCCGAATACAGTAAAAGCTGCACCAGGAATGTCAACGCATGCTTCACATCACGATATTTTACTGCTAAAGCTGAAAGAAACATCCCGATCCCAAGACTACACATCAAAAGTTGGATCAGTAATAAGGGAAGAAAAAGTACTCCCCAGCCTGGCACCTGTCCAAAATAGATAAGCATACCAAGAAGAACCACAAAGGCAATGGTAAAATCTAAAAGCTTCGAAAGAATTGCTGATAGAGGTAAAACCATTCTAGGAAAGTAGACCTTCGTGATCATGTTGGCATTCTGAACCAGCGAATTTGCAGATTCGGTCAGTGTTCCAGAAAAGTAGTTCCAAGGCCAAAGGGCCAAATAAGAAAACAGAATATAAGGCATCCCATCTGAATCTACTTTTGCAAGGTTTCCAAAGACAACAGTAAAAACTAAGGTAGTGAATAGAGGGACGATGATAGCCCATGAAACTCCAAGGATTGATTGGGCATATCTGGCTTTTATTCCTCTTAGAGTGAGAAAATACAATAAGTCCTTATATCTCCACAACTCTTCAAAGTCGACCATCTTCCAACCGGAGCTGGGTTCAATTACTTTGTAGTACGTGTGATCAGGTTTACTCAATTACTTAATGCTAACACTTCTGAATTTTCGAATTCTTCATACAGATCAAAATAGCTTTTCTCAGAATTCTCCTTATCCCAAAATTTGCCCAGTGTACAATCTGTTTTGAGATCTGAGAATTTCCACCAGCCACCGCCTGTATAATGAGTCACTTCACCAAAATAGATATGGCCATCAATTTCGTATAGATCAATTCTGCAGTAGTCAAAGTCCTCAGCGAGCTTTGCGGCTAAAGCTTTCATCTCGGAGATATTTTGTGGAATCTCTGGATTCGAAGCCCGTTTAACTCTTTGGACTTGTGCCCCTTTGATTTCCCTGAAATTTTCATCACAAAAAAACCATTTCATATCCTCAAAACGATCTTCTACAAAAAGCATCATCTTCAGCTTCCCATGCCAAAAGTAAAATTTAATATCCTGGGGAATTTTGCCTGATGAGGTTCTCAGAACTTTCTCACAAAGTATCCTTTTGGCTATCTTTCCATAAGCCCACTCGTGATTGCCTTGACCGTATGAAGATCTAAGCCATTCCCTTGCTAAAAGCACTACCTCATTAAAATCATCCTCCTTAGACACTAATTTATTCGCCCCACTAAAGTGATTGGCCTTCATAAAAAACTCCTCTGGAAGTTCTGAAAAAGGAATGTCTCCTCCGGTTTTAGTCACATGATAAAGGGGAATCAAAACCTTGTTGGCCTCATTATTCCCTAGCTTTCGCTTTACGTAATCTCTCACCAGAACTTTATCCGAGGTCTCAACAATGAGTGGATCTCGATCAAAAAGCATCTTACGCAAGATATAATGATTATGAGTTTTCGGATTTTTTAAATCCAAAGAGTACCCATGAAGTTTCAGAAAACTTTTATGAGCTCTTGGGAAACCTAAAAGTCTCTGGCTAGCCTGGAAATAGAGATAATATAAATCCTTTAGACCAGATCTTACATGCATGTTCTCAACTCAGAAATGTGAACTTCATTCAAAGTACACTTACCCATTCAGCGAAATAGTTCTTTGAGATACTCAGATAAAAACCAATAAGCATAAGATCCTTTTCTGTGAACAAGGCTAAATTTCAAATATTTAAGCAAAAAGGATTGTCTAACGTTGGCTGGGGCCAAAGCAATTTGGGGATTTGAATGATAACCCAAAGCAGTTTGAATTACATGTAGTTCTGCTTCAACCAGCTTATCTCTTTGATCCATTCTTGCAGTGATACTATCATTATTTATTTGATAGATATAACCTTCTTTTTGAATTATGCCCCAATCAGGATACTTGAGTACAGCACGAAAAAACAGTTCCCATTCCTGATGCTTTTTTAGGCTTGGATTAAAAAGTCCAACCTCCTCAAAAACCTTTCTCCTAAACATTGGTCCTCCAGGTAAAAACAGAAGCTTAAAACTCAAATAATCAGGAATAGGATTCTCGGATTCCATTGAATGCTTGAATTTTTTCTCCCCTTTATAATCCTCCTCGAATTGGATTCTCACCTTTGAGACAACGAACAATTTATCTTCATTACCCTTAAGGAAATCTACTTTATCCTCGAGGAAATTTGGCAACATAATATCATCAGAATCAAACCATTGTATCAAATCACCTGATGACATTTCGAATGCATAATTCCGACAAATATTTCCTCCTTTTGGTAGATTATCCGGTCTCTTGTAGAGATTAATCCTAGGCTCTGATTGAGCTAAATTTTCCAAATATTCGAAGGATCCATCATCACTGTGATCATCTACCACAATGCATTCCCAGTTTTGGTAGCTCTGAGATAATAGGCTTTGGAATGTCTCCTGAATGAAGCCAAGCTTGTTATAATTTGGAATAAGAATAGAAACTAAGGGCTTCAATTCAAGTAGTCTGGATGATAAAAAATGGTGGTTTCGTTAAAAGCCCAGTCATAAACGGTAACTCCAGAAAACACCTCTTTTTTCCAACCGCCTAAAATCTCGTTCATAGATTCATGATAAGATTCACGATCTGAATTATCAAAAATGAGAATTCCACCTTTTTTCAATTTTGATATGCTATTCCGAAGACATTCTGGTCTGGCCCGTCCATCTATTAGAATTATATCGAAGAAATTATCTTCAAATTTTTCAGCGCCGAAAGAATAGGCTTTCCAAGTCAATCCCTCAGAGAATAATCCATGATTGCTTGAATACTTTAGCTCGATTTCTGAATTAAGGTTTTCCGGCTCAATTAAATTGAGTTTTACTTTTTCGTCGGAATTCAATCGAGAATCAACAATCTGAAACCATTTTTTATCGTGTTCAATGGAGAACACTTCAGCCCCAAGACCTCTAAAAAATAAAGTACTCCCTCCTATTCCAAACTCCAACACCTTCATTCCAGGTTGGACCAAAGTTTTTAGTCTCTCATAGGCATAGTGAGTCAACCAAGGCAACTCCTCCTCAAAATGGGACTTCATCCGTCTGTTGTATCGATAGTAATACTTAAAGGCACTTAGTGCCTGGCCTATAGATCGGCCGTTGAAAAGATACTTTTTTACTTCGTTAGAAAACCGGAGTACAATTTTGTACCAGGGTTTTATATAAACTTCTCTTTCCTCAATCAATCTCTCTAATTTCCATAGACCAAAATGCCAACCACTTCCTCTTTTTCCTCTTCAAGAATTGAGACATTCACTTTTCTGTTAATCTTTTCGTAGGTCTTATCAATTAAAAATTCCAAATACTCTCTATCTAAATCCTTACCGACAAGAGTCATTTGAATGGTTCCAGAATCAATTCCATTTGCATAATCACCGGTAATAATTGCCTTCTCGACATTGCCCATCCTCTTGACTACTTTTTCTAACAGATCATCCAAACCTAGAAACTTGGCTACCATACCCTTAATCTCTCCAAAAAATGGATGAGACTCATTGGCCTTATACACCTTGGTCTTACCAGAATCATTAGAGACCAATAATCCTGCTTCTGCTAGTCTATTCAACTCAACTCTGACCGAATTGGTGGATTCATCAAACTCCTTTGCGAGCGAACGCAAATAGCCTGAATTTGTGTGGGAAAAGAATTTAAGCAGTAGCTTAATCCTTGTCTTTGAAGTAACTAGGGAATCAAGCACCTCTTAGAATTTAAAATGAAAAATTAAAAAATTAAAAATTAGTCAAGGTTATCCCTTGTCTTTTTGATTATGGCATTGAGTAACAAAATTACTTCTTCAGTCACTTTTTCCATTTCTTCAAGTCTTCGAAAATCCGATAAGAATTCTGGTTCATTAAGGAAGGAAATCCAATATTTTGTTTCTCTGGCTTCTTTGTTGGCAATTGTTAGCTTACTGATAAAATCTAGTTTTGAATGAGCGGCTTGAGCCTCTTCCACATTTGCCCCAACTGAAGTTCCTGATGAAACAATTTGATCTGCCAGTTTATAGTGTCCTTTGGATTTGAGGAATAAATAAGCTTCCAAGGATATTTTTGCAAGTATGAAAGCCTTATTTAAAATGGCATTAGCCACAATTTTACATTCTAAATTTTAAATTTTAATTACGGCTTCGCTCCTTCACTCCCAGTAAAGGGAAATAGCGTTGAGTAAAAAAATTACTCAATCAAATTTAGATATCTTGTTGAATTATCCAAAGGTCATAATAAGTAATATAACGGGCAGGGTCAGGGTCGTGAGAATTCAAAAAATTGAAGCTTACTAGTCTCTTGAAAATCAATTAATTCAAATCGAGTTGAATTTAGGTGATTTATATATAAAGGGAAGATCGGGGTTTCCTGATTTTTATAATTTATTAATGAATAGCTGTCTACCCTATCAAACGAGCTAATTCCCCTTTTCAAAAGAGCCTTTTCTTGAAACGGACTTTTGCTTATCCATCCATAAGTAAGAGACGGAACTATATTCTCTGAATGAAACCCCATGGGCAGATTAAATTCATACAAATTTTCTGTAAATACCACACCTCTTTCAGCTCCAATCTTGGCTAAAGCCAAATATTGATCTTGGATTTCTTTTCTCTCAAACCAGCCTTGGCTGATATTGATCAAGTGTAAAAAAAATAAGGTTGAAGCAAGGACAAGAATCCAACTAGACTGGATTCTCGACTCTCCTGAATTAATTGAACTCAATAATAGAATTAGAAAAGGAATGAAAAATAAAACTATCACACGGCCCTGAAGAACAAACCAAAAATTCATTACGAGAAAAAAAATCATCCAACCCACAGAGAATTGAAGCTTTATTCTTCCTGGAATATTTGAAAAAAGAAAGAGTGCAATAAAGAGTAAGCCGAATACTGATTTGAATTGTTCTGTTTTCAATACAGTCCACAACCTTTCAATTGATTTAGTCAGGTATTTAGGCTCCCAGCGCATTTTGTCCAGCTGAGATCTTTCATCCTCAAGGTCATCAACTCCAATTTCTAATGAATCAATCATCCAAGCACGAAAGTATTTCCATTCGGATGAGGATGATAGTTTTTCCTCTCTACTTAAATGGTAATAAACAGGGTGATCCAATACTGAAGAACGTGCCTTATTGAACTCTGCGTAATCGGCATAAATACTTGTCTGCTCATAAATTACCTTGCTTGAAATAACTCCTAGAAACAAGATACCCAGAAACAAAACTTGAGTAACCCGTCTCTTAAATCCTTGTTTATCGGAGAGCCAAAAAAACACCAATAAGGAAAGAAGTACGAGTCCCGTTGCTTCCCAGCGAACTAGAAGGGAGAAAAATATCAAGACAAGTCCTAATACGCGATAGCCTTCCTGATTAGTCTTGAAAGATGAATAAAAGCAAATGAATCCTACCAGGCCTACCCAGCCTGCGACAATTGTAAATTGAACAAAGAGGCAGAAATGTAGACTTATTATTAAGGAAAGACCTAAAATTATCTCTCTCCATGATTCTGGAACTCTTAAATGAAATGATAATCGAACTAAGGATATATAAGCTAACCCGACAAATAAATACCAGCACGAGGAGTACCAGTTAAACTCCGGAAACAAGGAATAAAGACTAGAAAGAACCCAACTAAGACTGGGATGAATGAACACAGCATATCTCTCTGGTTCACCTGTGTAGGCACCAGAAACCAACCACATCATCAAAACGTCATCATTGGTTTGAAACCTCCATGGGCCAAACCAGCAAGAAAATATCCCTACTAAGCCTAGTATTATCCAAAATGAAGGATGACCGAGAAACCTTCTCATCGCTCTAACAAAATATATTCAAAGCCACCTGCTCGGATGGTATCCGCATCCATTTTATTCCAATAGAAATAAGGAATCTTTTCAAATCCGTTATAAACGTAAGCAGAAACCTCATTTGGATTAAAATACGTTTTCAAGTCCTCTTCATTCCAGATTAAAGGTGTTTTTGGCAATGAGCGGTTTAGAAGATATGGCACTCCAGGGTTTGCAAATACAAAAAGAACATTTGAATGATTCATGTTCTCCATTTTGCTATCTAATTCTTGAAGTAATTCAAATTGTTCACTGCTTACCTTAATGGTATCTACACCGTTGAACCAGTCTTTATTTGCTGTATGCAATGGTGGATAGTGAGAGGGAAAGATCCAAAGACCTGTAGATACGACAACTAAAATAGCAAGGCTCATAAATCGATAGCTCCTATCCGCAACTTGCGAATTCACCTCATATCGTAATACCAAATAAGCCAAATACCAAAAAATGAGATAATGTATAGACAGTCGAAAAAAGTAAATATTGCTACCAAAATAAAGGACATAGGGCAATACCATTAAGATTGTCGGCAAAAAGTAGCTTTTGATGGTAAGTCCCTTTCTCAAAGCTCTTCCAGACTCAAATGCGAGTAAGGAAATAGCTACAAAGACCAAATAATGAGAATATTCAGCTGTAATAGTAGTTATATAAGCAACGTACAAAAGGATTCCAGAAGCAAGTATAAAGATTGCTCTACTCCTACTTTTAGACTCATGAAAATATCCTGAAATACTGAAGGGAATACTCACAATGGCAGTCCAAAAAATTCCAACTATTCCATTTTTCACCATGTTCCCCCATAAATAGCCTGGTCTTCCAGATCGAAGGGGAACAGCGTCAAGAACCCTGAAAATGGCGCTTTCACCCAAAATCATTAGAAACAATAATTCACAGAAAACAAAAGGAATTGGTAAAAGAATAAGAAATCTCTTTTTAATCTGATTGGAAAAAATCTTATACATAGCCCAAAACAGAGTAAGAATGGATAGTAAGAAGCATGCAGTAATTTTAGCGTAAAATAGTATCCCAAGACTTACTCCTAACCAAAGTATATCCAGACGCTCAACATTCTTCTTTGAAATGGCATAAATCCAAATGCAACCTGCTAGCAGGGTTAAATGGTTATAAGACAGCGACTGTGGTAAAAATCCATATGAAGCCACAAGACATGAGAAGCAAATAAAAAAAGAGAGAATTTTATTTCTATTAAAAAGTCTTGATTCCATACCAAACTTCCTTAAGAAAAGGGCACCTACCATATGAGTAAAGATTCTGAGAATCCTCATCCCTATCACCCCAAATTCAACTCCAGTGAATTCATGGATTAATTTGAAAAACAGGTCATAATTAAAAATACCAGCAAAATTCTCCTGGCTAGGTTTAGCAAGTAGCAAATACAAACCCTCATCAGTGAAATCGAAACCTCTTGGTAGAGCAAACAGAATCAGCAGACACAAGCTAAAAAAGCAACCGTAGACTATCCAAGTCTCTGATTTATATATATTTCCCTTAGTCAAAACCTAGAATAATACAATAAGGTATTTAAATCAGAATAAATTGTTGAAAACTAACCCCTATAAAAACAAAAAAATACCCTGTACTGGGTATTTTTTTATAAAGAACAGACTCTACATTTATATCAGGGTGATTAAGCAATTTTTCTCATTACTTTTTCTAGAACCATTAAAGGGATTTTTTTCATCATTTTTTTTACCCTTTTCATTTTTTCACCTAGTAATACCTGACTTCACAGTCAGGTAATTTACTTTTAAAACTATCCACTGATCGAGAACTCAATCGAGTATTGAAACAGGAAAGCTTTTTTAAACCTGTCAAACCTTCAATTGGACGTAGTGATCTCAGATTCGTACTAGCAACATCCAACTCCTCCAGCGAAATCAAACCTTCCAGGCCTTTCAAATTTTTCAAATTAGTACCCGAGAGATTTAAATACTTGAGTCCAGAAAGGTTCGATAGCGGTTCCAGACTTTCTATTCCCGTATTTGAAATATCTAACTCTTCCAGATTGAAGAAATTACTGATCGGAAGAAAATCCACTACCGGAATTTGAGAAAGCTTTAACCTTTTGAGATATTCTAAATTGGCAATAGGTTGTATGCTTGCAACTGGAGCATCAAAAATCTCCAGACTTCGAAGATTATTAAATTTCAAAATTGGAGATAGCTCATCTATTCCAGTCTGATTAAAACTCAAAGACGCGACACTAGTCATCTCGTGAAGCTTTCTGGATGAAGGATCCCCCTTTACTTCAAACTTTCTAGCTAAAACTCTCCTCCACTCATCATCCAAGTCAAACCACCATTCATTTAGCTCATCTTGCCGATAAATGATCACAAGATTAGGTCGCTGAATCAGAATTTCAGGAACCTCTTCCAGGAAGAAATCTCCATCATTTACACTGATTTGATCCAAATTCGGTAAATCCAAAACGGGTAGAATACTTTTGATCGGAGAACCATCAAAATGCAAATTAATAATCTCTTCATTGTCTTTAATCCCCTCTAAATCTTCAATAGAAGTGTTTTCACCCCTAATTCTTTTTAAAGTCCTCACTTCTGACAGTGGCAAAAGTTCTTTCACTTCATTATCTGAAAAATTGATCTCCTCTAATTTCACGAAGCGAGTAATTGGGTTTAGACTCTCTATCCCCTTACCAGACAAATCCAAAGTCTCCAACCCAATAGTTTCTGTCAATACCTCTATTCCAGGGTTATCTCCTTGCAGATTGGAATTATTCTTTCTCAAAGCATCTTTCCATGGATCGGAAAGCCTCTCCCACCAAGCGGTTAAATCCTTGACATGATGGATCAACAAAATTTCTGGATTGGCGCGCATGAAATTATCCGCGGATGCAGGACTTAATTTCGTCTCATCCGCTAAAATCTTAGATAACTTTTCCTTACCATCCAAGGGTGATAAATCACTGATTTCTGTTTTGGTCAGATCAACTTCTAGCAACTCATCCATTTTTTCCAGCGGAGATAAATCTTGAATATTACTTTGAGACAAGTCTAAATACCTTAAGGATTGAAGGCCTTCGAGTTGAGAGAAATTGATTAGAAAATTTTGAGACAAATCAAGCTCCTCTAGATTTCCCAGTTTCCCAATATTTTCAGCATTGTTAAATCCACTGTTTTTTAAATTGAGCTTTTTAAGTGATTCAAATTCATTCAGTACAGAGAAACTCATCACTGGAGTATTTTCGGCCCTAAGCTCTTCAAGGCTCTCCAAGTTTACCAACTCGCTTATGTCGCTAACTGAAGTATTTGAAATATCAAGAAATTTCAGCCTGTCAGAGTACTTTATGAATTGAATATCCTTCGCCGGGGTGTTTGAAATATCTAAAACCTCAAGAAATGTAACGTTTGAAATAGGAGCTAAAGAATCAATTTGAGTATCACTCAAATCAACAAACTTCAATTCTCTCATAGAACTGATAGGCGATAAATCCAATAAAGAATCAGTCCCCGAAATATCCAGAGAATCAACTCCCACAAATCGATAAATCAAATCAAGATCTATTGAATCATACTCCGTTAGCTCAAACCTGTTTGTGAAATAGGACTTCCAATGGACATCAAGAAGCTCCCACCATTCGAGAAGTTCTTCATCCCTACTGAGCTTTGTGGTGTATATACTGGCAATCTTTAACTCTTGAGAATTCTCCTCAAGATTAATTTCAATAAATCGATCCTTTGTATCCTCAATCTCTTCTCCTGAGTTTTGAGTAGCAGTAAGAGTTCTATCCAATGAGACAAGGAAAAAAACTTCTCCATTGTCTTTCTGTCCTGGTTTTACTTCTCTTACCTTGAACTTAAAATCTGCATCCTGAAAGAAAAATTCAATGTCCTTCATATAAGAAGTCACATCCTTATTAATAACAACCTTCCTATCCAGAATTAAATCATCCTCAACCTGTACATTCTCATCTCGAAAAATCTTCAAATAGCTTTCCCGAATTACCACATCCTTATCTCTGGCAGGTGTTTCAGCATCTCCAACAGTATTTAAGAGGTATTCCAGGAACCTAACCTGATCTTCTACTTTTTCAGAAAATTCAGCAATTTCTTCTTTTGTGTAGCCTTTTATACTCTGACTTAAAGCAGGTAAAGCAAAAAATGATATAACCAATAACAATATGGATATTCTAATTTTGATCATAGATGAAATCTAGAACGGTCTCTTTATCTCCTGGATTCAACTTCACCAAATTGGCAATCAGCCAGCCTGTATTGAACCCGGGACGATTGAATTGATTTACTTCAAAATACCAACCTTCGATCTGAAAGAAATGAAACTTTACACCAGTCACGGTTTCAAAACGGAGATTTCCATTATTCATTTCATACAAAAAGAGTGTCAGATAATCTGGCTTAAAGGCCTTTTCCGTAAAAGCCTCTGGTTTATCTGAGTCTTGGAAGGCCCGTCTCAAATTCATAAATCCAAGCTCATGGCTTAGGGGATGAAGAAAGTCCTTCCCATCTCCTTCAGGCTTATTAAAAAGTCTCTTAAATGGATCAAAACTCACTTCGTCTATGACCCATTCATAGCCCAGGCCTTCAGGCTGAAGCTTCAAAAAAATGGTAGCCACCTCTCTTCTACCTCTAAAAATAAATTCTGTTTGCACTTCTGCAAACCAACCTTCTCTATGAAAATTAATGTATTGAGGATAAACACCTGACAATACATGATCTACGAAATCCTTTTTCAGATTGTCATTGATGGAAGAGGTCTGATTATCGAACAGGATTTGAATAAAACCCTGCCGAAGTGGAATGTTATGATAAAGTGAATCTCCCGGATAGTAGCGTTTGCTACCATCGGGAGATTCTTCTGCATTAAATCGTCTAAAGAATTGATTCAGCTGCTTTGTAGATGCGGCAAATCTTCCATCGTCTAATACTGTTCCTGAACCTCGATAAGTTTGAGCAGAAACAAAACCTAAGGAAAGAAAAAGTACCGCTAGAAGCGCCAGACTTATTCTCATGCTGAAGTTTCAGTCACTCTTACATCACCTAGCATCACATCCCAGAAGTCGATGGTACGACCTGCAATTTGGGTTTGCTTCTTTTCAACATAAATGGTGATATCCTTCTTGGTGGTGTCCTTATAGTTCATACCTGTCTCTATAGACGTACCTTCAAATCTCTGGTAAACGGTGATCACACCAACATATCTACCATCAGGCTGACGCTCTAGATCAGAAATGTACTGGATATCATACCAAGTGATGTTTACTCTGTCATAGTTCAAAGCCATCAACCTTTCAAAATATCGGCGAACTTTGTAATAGGCTATGTCATTTGAATTGATGCTGGAAACACCCATTTCAGCTCCAGGAGCAAAAAGCTCTTCAGCTCTATCCATAACTCGGTTGGCTTCAGAGAATTGAGTTTCTTTGCTACCAATAATCGAAATGTACTGGCTCAAATCTTTTACTTTCTCTAGTGCCAATGAATCAATAGCCTGCTTTCTCGCTGGACTGATTTCCTCTGACTGGGCAAAACCTGATGATAAGGCCAAAAAGAAAACTATTGCACTTAAATAAATTCTGTTTTTCATCTTACTCTTTTTAAGGTTTTGGTGGTTATTTTCTTCTTAGCTCTAGTTCAGACACTTTGCCATTAGCATCCAGCCTAATATCACTGATATAATTCAGGTTCTTTTTGGTATCCTTCAAGTACTCTAAATACTTTTTGATAGTAGTAGGCTGATCATAATCTTTGATTCCATTCTCCTCGTGAATCACTATTAAAACTGGAGCTTCTTGATTTGAAAACATTGTTAAGGTCTCTTCTACAGATTGATTGGCTATAGATGTGTTTCCGGCAGCAGCCACTTGATTAAAAGCATTTTCCAATTTCTCAGCTGCTACTTCCTCTGGTGCAGGAGCAGGTGGTGGAGGTGGAGGAGTTTCCTTAACTTCTTCAACTGGTGGAGGTGGTGGAGGTGTTTCAGCTACCTTCTTTTTACTCTTACAAGCCCCCATGGCCAATGTCACCATTACGGCCAAAACCAAAGCTCTATTGATTGAGATGGAAAATAGACTTTTTTTCATTATTCAAATGGTTTTTTTAGTGTGTGATCGTTTATCTATCAGTCTGTTTTATGGGTATTAAAACATCCTTGCAAAGTAAGGAAAAAACGCCTCAATCAGGACAAAATATATACCAAAGGATCAACCTTTTTGTAAATGTTTGTAAAAGTCGAAAACCAAAGAACAACCTCACTCTAAGAAATTCTAGAAACAGATAAGGGGGAATTGATCGATTTTTAGTCCAAAACCTTTAAAAAATACCCTATACTGGGTATTTTTTTTATGAATCTTATCCCCCAACTTTACTTGTGTTAAGTTAAGTTTTGGCGAAAGCCAATAAATAAAAAAGGCCTCAGGGATTCCCTGGGCCTTTTTTTTGTCTTTTCGCAATGTTCACTTAAAAAACGATAGTAAATAATTTCCTTGAGCTATAGGCGTACAATTTTTTTCAAAATACTTTTTGCCTCCTTTAGCAATTTTAGCATGAAATTCTTTATCATCAACAGCTTTCTGGATGATGGATTCATACTCATCCGCATCATTCAAATAGTGGATTTCTGAATCATGTTTCGGGAATTCAGGTAAGTCAATCTGAAAAGGGAATGATAATACAAATGAAGAGCTGTTCCAATACTCAGCAAGTCTCCAACTGACTGCTCCCAGAACCGCCGGATTGTTCAAAGAAATCAAAGATTTTGAGCTTAGATGAGAGAACTCCTTCGGCCCATATTTTTTGGTGTTGAGTTCTTCATCATATCCGAAATTGTTTCCATCTGACCTTGGAATAAATCCACCTTCAAATTCAATCTTGGGATTTGCCTTACAAGCTCTGATAAACCGAGCTCTTATTTCATTCGCCCAGGATTCTTTCTTCCATGTGCTTCCTGAAAAAAACACATAATTATGATGTTGGTAGTTCGATTCATCCAGACTCTTATAGGAGGGCCTAGAATTCAGAACGTAAAGCTCTCTTGCTAAATCCCTTGGCTTCAATTTAAAAACCAAACTGATGCCATATAATCTGAAATAAAGGCCAAGGATGTTAATAGGATAATGGGGAAAAATAGGTTTTACTTTTTGCTGATTATACGAAGGATTATCCTTGAGTTTATTCGTTGCAAAATAGAAATCAGACTTCCCATATAGCTCTGCATCTACTCCAACTGGGTCATGATTATCAATTACACCAATCTTACCCCCTATCCGAAAAATTACAAACCCACGATTATTGAATTTCTCGAACTCCTCTGTAGGATTATATTCTAAATTTCCCACTTCGCTTAATGCAAGAAGATAGTAGCTAGAATAAAAGTTAGAGATGTTTAAGAGCTCAATTTTTGTCATGAGCCTGTAGCGAATCTTCGTTCAACAAATGTCTTCCCACCAAGGTAAATGATGGCCGCTGCCACTAAAATTACTGATGCTAAGTATGGGCTTGGAGTACTTTGCGGTAAAATGAAAAAGACAATATTGATTCCAAGTTGTATTCCAGCATAAGCTAAAGCAATCAAAACGTGAGGAGCCTTGGCTTTATTCACAAGAAGTTGGTACAAATGTGATCTATGGGGCTCCCCGATGTCCTCTCGCTTTCTTATTCTATTTGCAAGGGTTAAGAAAGCGTCCATCCCATAGACCATCAGTAGGATGATAATTGTCCAATCACCACTCTGCAAATACCAATCAGTCAAATAATAAATCATCAAGTAACCCAGAGAAATACTTCCAATATCACCTGCAAACATGATGGCTTTCTTGCGCAAATTGAAAATCAGGAAAACGGCTATTGCCAGCATCTCGTAATTGATCAAGTTGATCTCGAAAATGGGCAGATAGGTATTTACGGCTAGAATGGTACTGAAGAACACGGCAGCATATAGTCCAGAAATACCATTAATTCCATCCATGAAATTAATTGCATTCAGGATTCCTAAGCCTATAAAATAAAGGAAAGGAAGATGCCATAATTCAACCTGATCAAATAATCCAAGATCAAAAAATGCCATGGACAAAGCAATGAATTGTACCAGCATTCTAAGCTTCCCTGAAAGACTATAAATATCGTCTAACATAGATACAGCAGCAACCCATAGCAGACCTATTACCATCCAAGTATGCTGGAAATCATGGCTAAACCACCAGAGCACAGCAGCACATGGAAATATAATTCCTCCACCCCTCACTGTGACATCCAGATGTGAACTTCTATGATTTGGCTTATCAACAATCCCAAACCTCTTTGCTAACCTATGATAAACCAGGCTTAGGAGAAGCAGAATTAAAAAGACTATAATTTGGGATAAAACCATTAACCTTTAAATGTTTTGGCGTACCAATATGAATTAAAAAATAGCTGCCTGATAAAAGTGTAGTTTTTGACCGGATTTTCCTTGAACTCTTTCACAATTTGTTTCACATCGATGTACTTAAGCCAGCTCATTTCAAATAGTGAACTCTCATGCATCGTCTCTAAATGTTCACGAAGCTCTGGAAGATGGAGCATATACTCGTTCCATGGAATTGCGAGCCCTATTTTCTCATGATTTTGAATATAATCAGGTAGCTTTTTCCCAATGGTATTCATTGCCAAATACTTACCCTTTCCCTTTGTGGAGAAATACTTGTCCGGTAAAGAAGCAATTCCAGTAACCAATCTATAGTCTAAAAATGGTTCTCTGCACTCAATCGAACCTCCCATGGTAGTCCGATCATTTTTGTCATTCAAAGAGCTCAGGTGAGTATGATGTTCCAAATACAAAAGCTGTCTTAGCCTATTATTTGGATAGTATTTTTTTGCCTCTTTTAATATTTCAACTCGATACTGTGGCAGAACGTCCAGATGTTCCAACCCCAATTTTTTGATATCACCCAGGTAGTACTCATTTGCATTAGTTAAAATGTGAAAATCTGGATTTCCCGAAGCCAGGTACCTTTGAAGTTTCCTCAAACGATCTTTGGAAAGCCATCTCTCAGGAACATAATTTAAAAGATGTAAAGCTTGATATCTTATGGGGTCCCCAAAAATCTTATACCGCACATAGCCTGCCATGATCTCATCCGCCCCTTCACCAGTATGAAGAACCGTTACCTTCTTCTTCGCCTCCATGGATAAGCCTAAAAGTAATGCATCTGTAAAGTGCATTATGGGCTCATCATTTATTCTAAGTGACTCGTCCAAAAGCTCCACCAGATTAGACCCTATGAATTCATACCCATTATACTCAACCCCATAATCCTTAGAAATCCTTTCTGCGAGATGAGATTCGTCTTTAGCAAAGCCTGGAAAACGTAAATTCCAGGTGCTAATATCATTAAACCCTTGCGCATGCTGTGAATAAAGAACTCCAGTGCTGTCGAGTCCACCACTTAACATGGTACCTACAGGCACATCAGATATCATTCTCAGCTTTACAGAATCAAAGAAAGTTTCCGAATACCATTCGAAAGGATTAGCAATTTTTGAAAGCTTTTTAGCCTCTTCACCTAAGTGATACCATCGAGATTCAGATTTCAATTTTCCACTTTCCCAAACTTGAAAATAGCCAGGAAGAACTCGCTCTACACCCTCGAAAATCGTATCTATTCCAGAAACATGTCGGTAAAAGAATAATTCTGAAAGCTTATCTTCTTTAATTCTTTTCTCTATTCCTTTGGCAAAAATCCCTTTTGGTTCAGAGGCGAAGGACATTCCTTCTTCATCCTCATGGATAAACAGTGGCTTAACCCCATATCGATCCCTTATCAAAGAGAGTTGGTTCTTCGTTTTGTCGAAGAATGCAAAGGCAAAAAAACCATTCAGTCTTGAGAGCACATCCATACCATACTCAATGAGTAGATATAGCAAAACCTCCGTATCAGATGTGGTTTTGAAATCATAGCCCTTATTCTTGAGCTCGGGATAGAAAGATTGGAAATTGAATATCTCTCCATTAAACACCAAACTATAATTCCCGCAATCAGAATGAAAGGGCTGATTAGCGTGCTCACTCAAATCCAGAATAGATAGTCTTCTATGTCCTAACCCAATTGCACCGTCTATATGGTATCCTCCTGCATCTGGCCCCCTGTGAAAAAGTGCGTCGGTCATATTCTGCAAAACTTGCAAATCCGCCTTCTGACCATTTTTATTCCAATATCCAGCGATTCCACACATACTACTTTTCTTCCAGCGCCTTTAAATATTTTGAATAAAACAGATCCATATTCTTATTTAGATCACACTCTTTTTCGATGAATTGGCGATTATAAAGGATTCCATTGGAATAGGCCTCAGGGTTTGTTAAAAACTTTTCGATAGCACTAGTTAAAGCATTCACATCTCCAACAGGGATTAAAAAACCATTAAATCCATCCTTGATAAAAGGCCTGTTCGCAGGCAAATCAGTGACAATGGGAAAACAACCCGTTGCCATTGCCTCAAAAAGAGAAGCTGAAACTCCTTCTGTCTCAGGAACGGCTATATAAATCTGAGAGGAGTATAGATATTTAGGCAATTCAAGATTATCAATGCGACCCTTAAAATCGGCAAGGTCTCCTAAATATTTTTCATTGGCTAATTTTTGCAAGAATTCGAGCAACTCTCCATCACCTATGATATTACATTTCAAATCAATACCCTTTGCTTTGAGCCTTTGCATGGCCTCAAGAATCTCAGCATGCCTATAAATTGGATAAAGACTGCGAGTGACAATCGCGGTATTTTCAAGCTTTTCGGATGGTGGGCAAAACTTGAATTTTTCAAGATTTAGGCCTTTTGGCTTGATCACGATTTTAGAAGGGGATGCGCCAGTGTCCAACATGGCATGGGTCATGACATGTCCCCATGCATGGACCATATCGACATTTTTGTATACCCTCCTCTGTAACCAACGCTTGAACTTACCAGTAAAACCTTCTTCTGGAAAGGCATCTGTTATTCCTTGCTGAGCAACTACTCTAAGATTAGAATTAACGAAGAGACTAAAAAAGCCATAACTAGTCGCCCTTTCAGCAAGACTTATATCAAATTCCTCTCTGTCAAACATCAGCTTTAACATGAAGCTTAACGCATTCTTGATGCGCCCAATTCGACTAGCAGAACCAGCAATCTCTTTGGTCTTGATTTCTACTCCACTTACTTCCTCAATTCCGCGAATCCAAGTCTGAGCGTCGGCTCTATATGTTTCACCAAGGAATAAAATTTTCATTATCTGGGGTCAAAATTTCCTATTACTGGTTTTGGCTTCCACCCAAGCTCATTGACTGCTTTTTGAG
Source organism: uncultured Cyclobacteriaceae bacterium (assembly GCA_937146645.1). Lineage (GTDB taxonomy): Bacteria > Bacteroidota > Bacteroidia > Cytophagales > Cyclobacteriaceae > Algoriphagus. The sequence continues at coordinate 232,453 of CAKZRQ010000017.1, read as the reverse complement.
AAGAGAAGGTTAATGAAGTCTGGAGCTTCTCTAATCGATAGGAGTTTAATGGGAAGAATTTTAGATTATCACCCACTTTAGCCAAAATTCTCAAAGGACCCATTGGAAATGGCTTCACCTTCCGATCAAATTTCTCTGATAGATATTGGTCCAATTCTGCCATGGTTGGGTCCTCTCCATCAGTGAGATTATAAATACCTGATTTATCTCCATATCCATTTATGAAGTCGGCAACATCATCTGCCAAGACCATTGACTTTTTAGCCTTACCCTCTCCAAATCTGAAATAATATCCCTTACGAATCGCTTTTATGATCGCACCTAAATTTCCAGGAGCATTCTGACCGACAATCAATGGAAGCCTTAAAACCAAAACGTTTACACCATTCTTCTTGCCCCAATCCAGGACCAATTTTTCTGCTTTTACCTTGCTCTCAGCATAGGGTGTCTCTCCTTTGAGTTCATGATCTTCAGCCACTAACTCCCCTTCTTCTAGGCCATAAACTGCTACTGAACTAATAAATATGATTGTTCTTGGATTCTCCTGAATAGAGGCTAGAAGATTTCGTGTGCCTTCAACATTGACCTTAAAAAATTCAGCTTTTTCTGATTCGGTTTTCGGAACAATATGCGCCTTCCCTGCCGCATGTATTAAGACATCAACTTTAGGAAGAATTGCTTTCTCTTTTGAGAGGTCTGCGATTATATCATTTGAAATACTTCTTCCAAGACTGATGACCTCATGTTTTGGTGAAAGCTTATCTTTTATAATTGCTCCCAAAAAACCAGAACCTCCGGTCAGTAAATATTTCATGAAGCAATCTTTTCTATGGCAGAAATCATTTTTTCAGCCAGGTAATCTTTATCAAATTCTTTCGCAGCCACATCCTTAGCCCTTCTCCCCATTTCAGAAATAGATTCTGGATTTTCTCCAAGTTCGATGAGTTTATTTGCTAGTTCTAATGGGTCATTGGGATCAAGTGTAAAACCTAACTTTCTTTCATTCAAAAATTCCTTCATCCAACCTTGTGTATTTTGAACAACTGGAACACCAGCGGCCAAAGACTCGAAAAATTTATTTGGTGAGGAAGTATCCAAAACAGGAGTTCCTTTCAAGGGAACCAGAGACACTAATGCATGCTGCACATATGATACAAGATCTTCTTTAGGCATCAAACCCCATATCTTCAAGTTTTTCAAATCATGCTTGATTATTTCTTGTTCGATCAATTCTCTCTGTTGACCCTCTCCAATAATCAAAATATCAATATCCGAGCCCTTCGAAGACATGATTTTAGCTGCCTCTAGAAGCCAGATGGAATTATTGACTACACCTATATTTCCAGTATAAATCGCATATCTCTTTGGCTTCAATCCGTCTCTCTCTTTGAAACTTTTAGGCGTTGCAAAGAGAGGAATATTCGCTGCATTGGTCACGCTTATCACATTGGTTTTAGGAAAGCGACCTTTAATATTATCCCTCATTCCTGGACTCAATCCTACCACAAGAGATGAGGCCTTATAGCAACGACTCTCGAGGGCAAACGCCATTTTTTGAAATGTTTGATTTTTGATTAAACCAAGTTCAATAGCACCCTCAGGCCAAAGATCACGTGCTTCAAAAACCATTTTTCTACCTCTGATATACTTCGCTACAAGACCTGGAACTCCAACGGTAATAGGTCCAGATGAGGCGATAACCACGTCAGCCTTAGCAGTTAGAGCGTACCAGATGGAAGAAACAGCATAAGTGAAAAAAGTCCATAGACGTTTATGAATTGGCTGTTTGTTATCTATCCGAACGTTGATGACGGTGACATCTACCCCATCAAAATTCTGATGCTCTATAAATTTTTCTGCTTTTAAATCTGATTTTGAATAAATCGAGGAGACAACCTGTACTTCATGACCTCTTTTCACCCATTCTTGAGCAAACTCATGAACTCTTGTTCCCCATGAGCCTCGAGGTGTAGAATAATATTGATAGAAATAAAGAATTTTCACTTAGACTCAGGAAATCTTTCTTGTAGGGCCAGGTGCGTTCTTAATTGAAACCTGATCTCCCTCTAATTTATAGTGCACCTTCTCCATCCTTTTATAAAAATCTGTCATCTCCGAGATGGTCGGATTCCAAACCGCCTGAGAAGAAACAAGTCTGCCTAACCGGTTAAAATTATCAACGGCCACCTTATTTTCTTTTCCCTCATTAGTAAGGAACAAACGTCCTGTATGATTTGGGCTGGTGTATGCAAAATAGGTATGGGCGATCAACACTCCTTTCTCATTTGAAAGCTTTTCAAGAGAATACTCACTCAGTGAGGTTTCGAAATTCTTAACTGAAGCCGTTTGAAATGTGTAAACTTCAGTGTCGTCTTGATGGGGCGATTTGAAGATAAGAGGAGTAAATCGACCAAAATGGAAAGGCTTACTTCGCTTCCACAAATTCTGACTAATTACTTCTGAGTTAATACTGTGTCTAATCGTTTTTAAAACGTTCTTCGATAACCCGGGTAATGCACCAACCTTATCCTTTTTGAACTTCTGAATAGAAGTATTTAGATGTTTAAAGGCAAAGTCCAAGTCTTCAGTTGTCCCAAAACTCAACCATGCTTTGAAGAGTCTGGACGAATCTTCATTCAGGCCTTTTTCTTCGTGAAAATCCTTACTTGCCCAAATCGCCGCAATAGAGCTATCAAAAGCCGATAGTTGATTATTACAAATGGCTGTGGCTTCAAATGCATCTACATAATTCCAAATCTGTCCAATTCCCTTATTGCTTAGATGGCCGAACCAATCCGCAAGTTGTGTCCTTTCTTGCCTGGTAGAATTATAGCTCAAAAATCCATGATCGATGTAAGTCTCAACTGGATTAAAATTCTTTGGAGTTTCGAATGATTTAAAGTGATTGGGGCTATCTGGGCCTTCGGATTTGCTAAAAGCATGAAATACTAACTCATGACCATCCTTCTCCCATAAATGGAGTTCATCTAGAATTCCGTCATTTTCTGCAGAAGCCAAAAAAGGTCTGTCACTCTGGTCATAAAGGAAAAACCCTTTTGACGTTCTAACCCCTGCCTCTTTAAAAATTTTCCTTTGTTTCACTAGTAACTTCGGTGTATCAAAATCGCAATGATCCGTGAAACAAACGGTAGGAACAAACCCTATTGGAGTTCTGGCAAATTCATCTATTTCATTTGAAGTATTTAGAACTTCAAGATGAAATTCTTGACCCGATTTAAGATCATACTCATGATGCCAGATTCGATGGTCACTTTTATCATAAGTAAATGATGGGTATAAATCTGGATGCAGCAGGAACCACTTCATAGAACTTGTTTTGGGATAAATTTCCCAAACCCCAAGGTTGGAAGAAGCTACTGATTTCGAACCATCTGACCATTTCAGAATCTTTGCATTGTAAGAAGAAAGAACAATTTTCTCCTCCGAAAAAGGGATCCATTCATAGGAAGAGCTTCGATACTCACTTGGGGTTTGAGATAATGAAAATTCAATATATAATTCCCTGATAGAAAGAGTTTTTAAAGCTTCAATTCGAAGTTTAAGTTGATTCTTTTTTGAATCTGCTTTGACATTCAAAAACTCTGGAGAATTAAGCACCTGTCCATCTTTAACTACAACAACTTCCTTGAATTCAATCATATCTTTGAATTCGCTTGTTTAGATAAAGCGGACCTATTTTTAGGCATTCAATTTTTGCTTTCCGTTGGGCTCCAGATTTCTCAATACCCTTAATAGAAGATTTGTTCCATGGAGTGACCAAGATGTAAACTTCAAATTCCTTCCCGAATTTGGTGTAAAGATACCTCAGCATTTTAGGGTAAAGACCTTGACCTCTATAAGCCTCTGGAGTTTCGCAATCCCCTATACAAATCATGTCACTTTTATAGCCAAAGCTTCTTAGAATTCTACTTCCTCTAAAAACCTTGCTTTTATGAGCCGTTTGGCCCTTATCCGAAAAAATGAAGATATCCGTATCAGTCTGTTGTATCTCAAAAGGATACTCTTGGTTATCTTGAAGGATCGATTTGGAAACTGGTGATTGATAAACCAAGAGTTCAACGCGATATGGCTTTATCTTCGAAAAGAGACCCAAAAAAACCTAGTTCAACCTACTTTCAATGAGCTGGAACTTCCCTGTTTTAGCTTTGGAAATTCGTTCAACTTGCTTGAAGTTTATAATGAGCTTTTCATCCAGTACTTTTTCATACTCCAAGCTTATTCTATCAAAATATTCCACATCCATTGCTCTAGCAGACACCAATTCAATCAATAATTCGCCCTCTGAAATCTGGATCACTTTGTACTGATCCACCTCTTTAAAACGCTTCATTAATCGAACCACCGTTTGGACCGTGATATATTTCCCTGCTGGTGTCAAAATAAACTCAGTAATTCTACCAACAATTTCACCTAAAACAGGCAGTTGTAATTCACAATCATCGCAACCTTCTTCAGCTTTTATGGCTAAATCGCCAATTTCATACCTGATCAACGGGAGCGTGAAATTATCTAACCCTGTAATTACCACTCTACCCATCTCACCTGGCTTGACCTCGTTACCCTGATCATCTAAAATCTCCAAAACAAGGTGAGGGCTCATAATGTGATATTTACCTTCTCTCCCTTGTGAGGCAATCAAAAAACCTTCGGAAGCACCGTAGGTATCAAAAATTTGAGACTCAAACGCTTTCTCTATTTCAGTCTTAAAATTTGGGAGAAGCTTTTCGCCAATCGAGATAATGGAATCAAACCTCACCCCTTTGATATCATATTTGTTAGCGACCTTGGCGAATAAAAAAATACTGGACGCATACCCCACAAAATGTCGTTTCGGCTCTTTCAATAGAAGATTCAACTCATCCTTAATTTGATCTTCATCATGGCTTACTGCATCGATGTACCGGGTGTTTAACAAGGAGTCTTTTAATTTCTTCTCGAAACTCCTTTTCATGTTTACTCCCGTTTGGAGAACAGAATTACCAAATTTATAACCTGCCCACTCCCACCAAATAATTTGTAAGGCTCGGTTACTAGATAATTCCTCGGAGTTAAAATAAACTTTTGATGGAGCTCCTGTAGAACCTGAAGATGTTATTGCGGTCAGGCCACTTTTATCGGATACGGTCAAGAAGTCATCCACCTTATCCTTTAGAGTTTGTTTAGGAAGAATAGGAAAGTTCTTTAACCACTTATACGGGTCTTCGTCTTGGTTAACATCTAAAGTTTTATAAAAAGGAGATTTTTCCGATGCATGGCTAAGCATGATTTTCAGCTTTTCCTCTTGAATATTCTGAAGGTCCGTTGAGTTTTTACTCAGGACTTCCCTCCAAAAGCGAAGCTTTTTTACAAAACTAGATCCTAAGGCTTTATCGCCTAAGGAAAGAACGAATTCAATTTGATTTGGACTTAGTCCCAAGTAAATGGATGATAAAGACTAAGAAACTACAGGTTCAAGAACCTTTACTACCTTCTTCTTGACTTTAGGTTTAGCTTTTTTTGATGTTTGGACAGCCAATAAACTTAAGCCTAGTAATGAAGGTGTTACATACGTCCGCATGGCCGCGTGGAAGGTGGTATACATGGCCACTATGTATAGGGCGATAAGAATTCCTTTGATTAAGGGGTTTCTCTGGTTTTTAAAAAGCTTAACTCCTAGCCAAGAAAGAATTACGAAGTAAACAAAACCAAAAAATCCATTTTCTGCCAAAAGCCGACTAAGCTCAACATGGGCGATGGTCCCCGTCATGGTTTCACGGAGAAATCTCGATGCTCCAGCTCCTACTCCAAAGACGAAATGATCAAACCAAAGATTGACATCCCCCATGAAAATATCGAATCTACCCGTACTGATAGTATTCAAAGTTTTGATTTTTGACCCCTGAATGGTACCCATGGTTTCCCCCTGGTATCGCAAGCTTAGCAGACCATTTGTAATTTGGTCTACCACCACGAAGGAAAGTACTCCAACCAAAATCATTGGAATCACATACTTACCTACATTGGGTAATCCATAGCGTCTTCTTTGTGAAAGTGTAGCTCCTCTTAGAAAGAATAAAATGATCACTACGCCCAATAATGCTCCTATCATTCCTCCACGAGAAAACGTCAGTAGACCTTGGAAGCTTAGGGCAAAGAGAATAGCAACATCCAGATAGAAATTACCGGATAAACTCCACTTACTAATAATCAAAATGAAAACCAACAATGTCCCAAGACCAAATAAGGTCGATACCTGGTTTGATCCGAATCCCCCACTTAGGTCCATATTAGCTCCAAGCACAAATTCCACTTCATCAAAATCCGGCGTTTTGATAAATGTATAGCTCAGAATGCCTAGAATGGGATATGCCATTAACCTAATGACCTTGCCAACCTCTTCGCTCGTAAATTTTTGTTGATAGAAAAACCAACAAACCAAAGCCACATTGACAGCTCCCAAGAGATTAAATATCACATCAGATCTCTCGACTAATCCTGAAAGATCAATAAACAGGCTAGGCAATAGACAAAGAAGCATAATAATGCCGCTGTAGCCCTTCGTTTTATGGCTAAAAATTCCCCATACAACCCCAGCGGCAAGAAGGTACTTTCCTAATTCATAAGGAATGAACGGAGAAGTTCTAGCCATTCTCGATAGTAACTCAAAAGAAACTAGATAAAGGAGAAGAGAGATAAGAATGAATGGTGATGAGTTTTTCTTAAGTACATGCCCCATCGATGAGAGGATCACGAAATAAAACCAAGCGATTACCGTGTAGGGAGTAAATGTCGCAGTTACTCCAAGTAACAAATGGAATATTGTCCAAAACAGTGGATGCTTGTTTAAAACCAACCCCTTAATCATCCTTCAATACCTCCTTCCTTGGAACCTCAAGTTGGTCCAATATCTCCTGATATTCTTTGTAAAAGTGCTCAAATCCATAATTTCTTTCCACATGAACCTTAAATCCATCACCCATCTCTATTGATTCCACTGGAGATTTAATCATGGATTCCATCTTATCTGCTAGAGCTTTTGAATCTCCTGGTGCGATTAAATGACCAAGCTTACCCCCCATTAAAACAGCACCACATTGACCAACATCGGTTGAAATGACTGGAAGACCTGCAAGTCCATACTCGAGTAGAGCAACCGGCAGTCCTTCACGGTCGGAGACTACTAAGCCTGCATCCACCTGAGCAAGAAGGATTCCAACATCCTCTTTGGCTCCCTCTACCTGAATCAAATCTTCTAATCCTTCCTCTTTTACTTTTTGCACCACTGAATCTTTCCATGACTTATCAATGGCTGCACCTGCCATAATAACCTGAAAACCTTTAGAATTATCTTTCAGACGTTTTACCGCTTCAATTAGCATCATATGGCCCTTTTCAGATCGATAGTTTGCCAAATGAATAAAAGTGAAAAGTTCATTTGATGTCTTCTTTTGAGAAACCAAATGAGGGAAATTCCTGAGATACCTAATGAGGCCGCGGTCCTTTAAGTTCTTATTAATCCAATGGTCCTTCGTTTTCTCATCGGCTGTAATGATGTAATCAATTTGGCCCGACATGATAGACAGCTCTTTTCTTGGATTATTTTTCAATACATCATCCGAAATTCCAAGATGGTCATGCCAAATCAGTTTGAAACCAGAGCTTAGATACTTTAAAGCCACCGCCCAATAAATAGAAGTTCCATGGGCATGAAGGACATCAGGCTGAAAATCCTTTACTTCTTTCCGCAATTTTTTAAATGCATAGAAATCAAAAGTATTCTTCTTTCCTAGAAAAGTTAGATGCTGGGGGCTATTCACTTGTTTGCTCAGACCTCCGTCTAATCTACTTACTACCAACTTATGATCAATTGGCAAGCTGTCAAAGGCATTCGCCAGATTTACAGCCATTCTTTCGGCGCCACCTGGGTTAAGAGTATCGATTATCTGCATTATTCTCATGCAGCTCGGACAATCATTTTTTTTATCTCACTTTCAAATTTTTCCAGAGTGAATTCACGGGACCAAAGCATTGCCTTCTGAGCCTTATTCAGATACTTCTCCGGATCCTGAATATGGCCAATGACTGCTTTCACCACCTCTTCAACTTTATCTTCTACTAGCTCTCCCCTTTCCCCATTCCCAAGCATTTGAGGTACACAGGAAACCTTTGTAGTGATGGGCACGCAGGCCCAAAACATTGCTTCAGCTACAGCCTTGGGCCAACCCTCACTCTTTGATATAAAAATGAGAAAATGACTCTTCTGAAATGCTTCTTTGATCTCATTAGATGGCCTATTGCCATGAAGAAAAATATGATCTTTCATGTCACTTTCAGAAATAAGATTCTTCAAATTATCCCTGAGTTCTCCTTCGCCGAAGAGGTCTAACTTTGCATTGATGCCTTCCTCTCTTAATCTATGGCAGACTTCTATCGATAGATTGGGTTGCTTGCCAGAATCCAAGGTTCCCACAAAAACTAGCCTGATTTCCTGACTACTATCAATTGCTCTAGGCTGAATATCTATACGTTCATGATTCGAATAGGTGGCTGTAAAGAATGGCTTGATATTCTTTGATTCACCTGGCCATTCTCCATAAACCAAAACAGACATATTCTTGGACAAGGAAGTATTGCCAAGTATCGATTGCTGAATTTGATAACTTTTAGGTCTATAGCTAGACTTATCCCAATTGCCAGCGTATTTGGCTGTCTTAATTTTATCTGGAAAAAATATTTGAGCAATACTTCCGATTAGCCCCATATTTCCAGGACATCTCAAATGAATATGATCTGCATTCCGCATCGCCTTCAGGGTACTCAAGAGTATTCCAGGCAAAGACGCTGCGGCATTCATTTTCCCAGCGAAGGAAAGCGTATCAAACGAACTTACAGGGTGAGAAAGAATATTTGGATGCTCGAAGGCTATATCAATAGGGTCTGCTTCTTCATGCTCCTGAAACGGAGCCAGAATAGCAAGTTCATCGACATACTTCGCCCAAACATTCATCTCTCTTACATAGGGTCCGTAAGCAAATACTCGCCCCCTAACGCGCTTATGAATCACATGCCCCACTATCAAAAACCTCATGCTTTCGAAAGTAATTGACGATAAAACTTCAGATTCTTTTGAGTAATTAATTCCGGCTCAAATTTTCCATAAACCTTTTTTCGTGCTGCCTCACCAATTTCTTCAAAATCGATTCTCCTTTCTAGGGCCATAATTATAGTTTCAGCAATAGAATCTGGACTAAAAGGATCACATAGCCATCCATTAGCCCCATGATCAATAGTTTCAGGACCTGGACCCCTATCCGAAAAAATTACCGGCTTTGACATGGCCATTGCTTCAGGTGCAACCAAGCCTTGTGTCTCCATATGTGAAGGAAAAACGCATAATTCACCTTTCTCATAACAAGCAGGAAGATCGTCATGTGCCACTGCTCCATGGAAGGTTACAGATTCCAATTCAACTTCGCTACAAGTCCTTTTTAAGAAATCTGTGTACTTCTCCTTTTCAGAGTACATAGAATCTCTACCGTATACCTCAAGATGAACTTCAGGGAATCTTTCTTTTACCTTGGGAAGTGCTTTGATCAACTGTCGAATACCCTTTTTCTCACAAACTGTACCTGCAAAAACAAGCCTTCCCTTTACCACCTTGTCCGAATCCGCTTTGTAAAACTTTTTTAGTGGTACGGGGTAATTTATCACTTCAATTGGCTTCCCATGAAATGAGAGAAGCTTAGAGGTATGATTCTTCACATACTCTGAGACAGCCACAAAAGCATCCGCCTTACCAAAGGATCTCTTTTCCTGAAATCCTTTCCACTTTTGAATTGGTCTATTTTCTCCTTCAGCAAAAAAGTGGTGACCTCCATGAAGGCGAATGACAAAAGGAATTCCTATTGACTTGCTTAAGAAAGCAAAATTCAATTCCGAGCCTTCAAGGATATCAATTGGATCGATTGAATGGATTTCCAAAATAGATTTCTGTAAATCTCTGAAATTTTTTCTCCAGGATAAGAATTTTGACTTTACCCTCGGTAAGGATATAACTCTTACTCCATTAACATCCTCTTCCCTTTTCTCATTTAAATTTGACATCCCGATAACAGTCACTTTGTGACCATTTATTAAAAGATGGGAGCTAAATGTGCTCAGGAACGTGCCAATCCCTCCATATGCTGACCCGGGTCTTGGAAATTCTTGGGAGAGAAAACAAATATGCATTAAACTACTGTTTCAGCTTTGTGAGAAAGATTCTCGAGGAGATTCGAAATTCGTGCAGAAGCACTTTTGTCTGAAATTTCTCCAGAAATAACTTTTAACCATTCTCCTCTATCTTTTGCCACTTCATCTGGATTATCAAGTATAGCCCGAACCTGAGGCAAAATCTCTTGTTTGGAGTTGGCCCAAACCACAGCATCGAGACCTTTCATAGATCTGAAATGCTGGAATTGGTAAATATCCTTGACAGTCCATACCTGCCCTATCTCATGATCATAGTTAAGGTATAGACCCGGACTATTAAACCAGCTGAAATCTAAGGCCATAGTGGAGCCAATATTGATAACTGTAGCGCAGTGATAGCTAAGGTTAACCAAATGTGAAATGTCCTTAGGCAATGGATAGAACTCATTCCAATGGCTTCCTTTATTCCAAAATGGGGGTAAGTGTTTTATTTCAGGGTGATTTAATAGGACTGATTCATACCTTTTAGCCGTTTCCACTGGAACTTGACGGAAAAGAAGCTGAATATCATCTTCACCCTTTATAGCATCAGCCACATCTTCCAGGTATTTCGCATCATGCGGAGAAGTCTTGGCATCACAGCCTGAGAAGCAAACCCATTGTTTTTTAGGATCTAAATCGAAAGCTTCTGCAAATTTATCCCTATCCATAATGGACTCTTCCTCAGAATAAAAGTCAAATTGTGGAGTTCCCGTTATCGCTATTTGTTCCTCGCTAATTTCTGGGTAATAATACATCAATTCTGACTTCATGTAATCCGACCAAACAGTGTAATAATCAGAACGTAACGGCAATCTTGCCTTTGGTAAATTATCCCAAGAAAAAATTCCAGTAACTGTAGTAATTCCTAGGTCTTTTGCTGCTTCTAAGGCAAATGCAGCCCCTGGGTATCGCTGATGAGTACAGTAAAGTACATCTGGATTCATCTCATGTAAATCAGATATATATTGTCTGTAAGCTTCAGTCTTCTTTAATCTTGAAAAGTAGATTTTTTCGGTGCTTTGAATTCCCTGGTATCCTTTGATACGATTGCCCAAAAATTCTGAAACAGCCACCAATGCTCTTCTTCTCAAGGGACCAACTTTCTCATGCCAATTGAGCATGATTGTGGGATTATCCGTCTTAATGGAATTATGCTTCAGTCTGGCGTATGTACTGCTTTCTCTTAAAATTTGTACTACAAGGTCTTCCTTAAATGTCTTAAAGGATTTCTGCTCGGCATGATACCCGGTAATTTCAGCCGATAATTCTATAACTCGAGGGGATAAACCATGCCAAATAATTACTTCATGCCCTTGAGATGCCAAATCCTTGATCACATCTGAATAGAGATAGTTTCTAATTCCCACACCATCAGGTATCAAAAAACAAATCTTACTCATACAAGAATTTCAGCAGTATTAATCCACTGCCAGAGATAAAAACTGTTATCGTTATCACCCTTCAAATACTTATCCCAATAATCCATCATGACATCTTTATTGAACCATTCAGAATTATTTGCCAAATAGTTAATTCGGTCTCCTGCCCAATCTTTGAGCTCTCCACCTATCCATTCACGCTGTGGAGTTTGCAGGGGTCTTTTCGGTGCCAGGGTAATGGAATCACCTAGATATTTATTGGCTACCTGTCGCAAGGCATATTTCTGAATTCCATCCTTCCGCTTAAAGCTTTCAGGTCGAGAAAAGGCATATTCTACCAATCTATAATCCAAAAAAGGCTCTCTTAATTCGGTGCTACTCGCCATGCTTACCCGATCATTAAACCTCAAAGCCCTAGGGATTTTTGTATAAAATAAGTCTCGGAATTGGAGGTTTAGTAGATCCTCATCAAATGGCTTTTCAAAAGTCAGACTATCAGCCTCTAGCCTGAAATCAGAATTCAGAGCATCGGGTTTAACCGGTGAAGATTTAACGCCCTGAACAACTGAATTAGATTTATTGAAATAGTAATCATAACCAGCCCAAGACTCATCAGCTCCCTGCCCATCCAACAATACAATGGTGCCCCTTGACCTGGCTTCTTTGAAAACTTTTGAATAAGCCAGTGTTGGTATTCCTCCAAAAGGTTCCATCTGAATTTTACTCATCTCAGACGTTAGATTCGGGACTTCTTCGGAGGTTAGCAGACACTTATTCAAAGGAAAAGTGGTTCGGGAAATCATTTGATTTACCCAAGGTAGCTCATCATACCTTTCATCGCCTGTATAAAACGTAAAGGCCTCAATTGAATTAGAATCAGGAAATTCGGAGGACACCAGACTTAATAGCGTACTTGAGTCCAACCCTCCGCTCAAATTAAATCCAACAGGGACATCTGCCCTAAATCTTAAACGAATGGACTCCCGCATCAAAGCGTCGATATAATCCTGTTCATTCTTTTGAGAGGTGTGAAACAAATTTTCAACCCGATCTTTGAATGAATACCATTTTTTTATGGTCAGGTTTCCACTTTCAAACTGAAGGAAATGACCTCCGGGCAATTGATTTACTCCTTCCCAAAAAGTTTCATTGGGCAAACCATAAGAGCCATTTGAAAAAAAGGATGCCCATACTTTTTGATTCGGTTTTTTCTTGACTCCTGATTTGAAAATTGCAGGAATTTCTGAAGCGAAAATTAATTTTTCATCCTCATTGTGAAAGAAAAAGGGTTTTACCCCAAACCTATCCCTAGCAGCAAATAGGCTTTCCTTTTTCCGATCCCATATGGCGAATGAAAACATTCCGTTAAACTTATTCAAACACTCAACACCCCATTTTTCATAGGCCTTCAGCAATACCTCTGTGTCGGAAGAAGTGTGAAACGTAAATTCGTTTTCAAGTTCTTTTTTGAGTTCTAAATAATTGTAAATCTCTCCATTAAATACCAATACAAATCTTTGGTCCTCGGAATAAAACGGCTGATTTGAGGCTTCACTTAAATCTAATATTGACAGTCTATTATGTCCAAGGGCATTCCTGTTTCCGTCAAAGAACATACCTGTAAAGTCAGGACCTCTATGACCTTGAGCTTCTAGCATCTTCTCGAGAAGCTCCGAGCTTTGTTTAACTCCTATTATGCCAGCTATCCCACACATTTTTATGGAAACAGCGTTTTGATTAGTTTTTCAGCAACCTCCCAATCCGCCATGGTATCAAGATTGATGTGTCTTTCAGAATCGCCCTGTACATATCCTATTCTAGCTCCGTATAGACTATTCTTTTTAAGTACTTCTGTCTTTGTCAAATAAAGACCCCCATCCCTATAAAAAGCTGCTGGTAATTCCTGCCGTCTTGGAATAATTTCACTTTCGCCAGTCGCTATGAATAACTCACCCTCCTCATTAGGTTCAAAAATCCAATGTGGGTTAAATTCATGAGGAACGGGCAGCATAGAAATCACTGAATCAAAATTACCCTCATCCATTTTTTGAATCGCTTCGTCAATCATACCTGATCTGCGAAAAGGACTTGTGAGTTGCAGAATACAGACTGCATCGAAAGTTTCACCCTTTCTTTCAAAGAATTCCAATGCATGCAGTATCACTGGAAGTGTAGGGCTCCTATCGTCCGCTAAATCACTTGGTCTTGTAAAAGGAACCTCTAATCCTAAGCTACCAGCAACGTCAATAATTTCTTGATCCTCTGAGCTTAAAATGGTTCGATTCAAAAGACTACTTTCCTTTACACTCTGTAGGGTATAGTGCATCAAAGGTTTCCCACCAAGAAGTTTGATGTTTTTGCCAGGTATACCTTTTGATCCCCCTCTGGCAGGAATTACGGCTAATACTTTCAAAAATTAGTATGTAATGGTTTTCGAAAACCTGAGCGGTAAGGATGAAAGAAGCTCTGCCATTTTATGTCCAGCGTCTCCACCACCATAAACGAATGACTCTTCACATTTTTCAGTTTGACTATGTCTTTCCATGGCATTGGAAATCATTTCTTTATCATAGTCAACATCAATCACATTGAATCCTCTCGCCCGAGCATTTTGTCTACTACCAATATTTATAACTGGGACCCCAAGAAACGCGCATTCACGAATTCCAACACTACTATTTCCTATCAGGCCTTTGCTATTGTAAAGTAATTTTAGAAAATCCGTTGGCTGCATATTCTTGAAAAAATGGAAATTGCTCAAGTCATGATTTTCACGGAATGCTCTGATACCGGTACTTGTTCCATCCGCTCCGGCATCCACATTTGGCCAGAACCAAAGTATGGGCTCTTTTCTAGAAAAGGCTGCCTCAAGGGTGGCCTCTATTTGTTTCCTTGACGAACCGATTTCAGTTGTCACCGGATGCTGCATTACTACCCAGTATCCTTTAGAAAGATCAGGACTGGCACCTACTCCCCCATATTTTTTATAAACATCGAAATCTAGTGCTGGATCATTTTTGATTTCCGCTGCTAGGTCTATACTTGGACAACCTGTATTAAAAACTGAATTTTCTTCCTCTCCTAATTTTATTACTCTTTTGAAAGCGTCTTCTGATGCGACAAAATGATAATCAGACAGTTTGCTTATTGAATGCCTAACCTTTTCATCTATGTTGCCAGTAACTTCGCCACCTTGCACATGCGCCAAGGGAATATTCATGTAACTCGCAGCAATGGCAGTAGCCATGGTTTCAAAGCGATCTGCGACTGTTACAACTATATCGGGGTTCAGATTATCAAAAACTGTGGAAAGCTCAAGTATACCAATACCTGTAGTTTTCGCTGCGGCAGTAAGATTTTCTCCTTCAAGAACATTGAAAACCTTAGCAGCAATTTCAAATCCATCATTCTTGATGTAGTCAATAGCGCTACCGTATCGATCCAGTAAGGCCGAAGCAGCTACCACCAATTGAAGCTCCAAATTTGGATGATGGTCAATCGCCTTTAATGCGGTCTTAATTCTCGAATAAGACGGCCTTGCAGTGACTACTACGCATATTTTTCTCTTTCCCATAAAGCTATTCTAAGTCTTCCCAGTTTAAGAAATCCCATTTCTTGAGTCCCTTTTTCAACTTTTTACCCAAAACTTCTTTGAATTCTGAAGCGGAAATACCTTGCCCACTAGGTTTCTTGCTTTCTAAAATCTCAACTTCAATTCGATCGCCAGAATTCAAATCACGATTAACTGCTAAGCTCTTTTCAAAAATCTTCTTAAGCCTGTCAAAAGAGGATGTTTCTGATTTTGATACTGGATTTTTCACTGCCTCCTTGATTTGCTCGACTCCATTCACCAGCTTTTTTGTTTGATCAATTGTGATACTTGCTGGAGTATCCGGACCAAACATTCTCTTGTCAAACACTACGTGAAACTCAAATATCTCAGCTCCATTTGCGGCTGCAGCGAGGCAGGCAAAGATATCTCCACTATGATCAGAAAAACCAATTGGCACTTGATATCTTTCCTTCAAATCGGAAATGACATTTAATCCCCATTGGGAAGGGCTAGTTGGATATGCCGTGGTGCATTGCAAAATACTTAGTCTGTTGCCATAAGACTTTATGAACTCAACAGTTCTATCCAGTTCCTCCCAAGAGCTCATTCCAGAGCTAAGAATAATAGGCTTTCCTGTCTTGCAAATCTTTTCTAGCATGAGGAGGTTTGAAACTTCCCCCGAACCTATTTTATATCTTCGAACTCCGATTTCTTCAAGCCAGTCCACGGCCAGATTACTGAAAGGAGATGAGATCAGTTCCATCCCTCTGCTTTCAGCATGTGATCTTAACTCTTTCCACTGAGGCAAGGTGAACTCCATTCGTCTCCAATAGTCCATCCGAGTAGAGTCTTGCTTACTGAATTTAATCCGAAAAGGCTCATGAATGGAGCTTTCTGCATCCGCAATATGGGTTTGGAATTTTACAGCATCCACGCCAGTTTCTGCGAGTGCATCAATGTAAGCATGTGCATTTCCTAAGCTTCCATCATGCGCTTGGGCTATTTCTGCAATGATCATTATTTAAAAGATTGGTTTTTAGGCTCCATCCTGTTGAACATTTGCCTTGAGTTTTGGAGCCGGCTCCCTTTTGTCAAATCTGGCCTTAAATAGCTTTAATGTCGCTCGCCTTGAGAAATCTGAACTAGGATTGGCCTTAATCTCGTCTAACTCAATTAGGTCAGGTATAGAAGAATTCACTTCCAATAATTCAAATTCTTTTTTGTTTGACTCGGTCAAATTATTTCCCATATGAGCCACCCATGGCCTTACTGTACTCAGGCGCCAAAATCCCATTTCATCAATAGGTTTATCAATCCAATTGACCTCGCTCCCATTTGAAATCTTGATAAATGAGGGTTCTTGAGGCAGTTTAAAAATCACATCTCTTCTTATACTCATGATTTGATGTCCGCTACCCATGACTGCCTGACGACCATTTTTTCTGACTATTGGGAGAACCCCATCATAGGACTTCTTAAAGTCCCATTCATAACAATGATAAATATCTTCAATATCATTTGGATACTCTGAGGCTTCGAATGAAAATTTAAGTTCGTTTTTCATTGCTGCTTTAGCAACGGCAGTAGAGAAGTAATACATGTGTCTAGTAATCGGAAAGGGAGCCACAGAACCAGCCTTCTCAAAATTTAAAAACACATCCTCAACGGCCTCTTGCCATCCAAGCCTGAATAAAATATCTGAATCAGAAACGGTAATAATATCTTCCCTACAAGACCTAGCTGCCCCAAGAATAGCATCAACTTTACCAATGTTATCTCGATGAGAAATTAGGGTTTCAATCACTCCGGCCTCATATTCCTCTTTTAACCAATCCTTTACCTCTTGGCAAGATCCATTGTCTACGATAGTAATAGCAGACCTTCCATGTTGAGTTTTGAACGCGGAGGCTATACATACTTTATATACCTCAAAAATCTCTTTGAAATAACCTTCAAAATTTGGAATAAACACAGGGATAATAATCCTGTGATGATATTTCTTCTCAAGTTGAAAATCTAGTTTGGCGGGATTCACACCAACTCTCATATCAAATCTTTTTTGGATTCATTGCGCATGAAAATAAGATTACCGGCACCTGAACTGCTTTGCACCATTTTCGAAATCAGAAAATAGTCACGCTCTTTTAGGAAGTTGTAAATATCACCAACAATGTCAGTTTCAATAGACGAATCCGTTTCCACCATAACTATTTTCGGCCTTAATCTTTCCCAATTATTCGAAGACAAAACCTCCAAATCCAACCCTTCAACATCTACATCCATGAAATCAATCTTGTTACTCAAATCGAATTCTTCAGAAAGCTGACAAATAGTGGTAAGCGGAATCTCAATTTCATTTTCTATCTGATTTACTAACCCGTTCTTCTCCAAAAATTCATAATTGAAGGTATTCATAGAACTCAACTTCCTCGGAAGTTGATAGTATTTCAGCACTCCAGCAGATGAGGATATACCCTTGTTTATGAAAATATCCTTTGGACGAACCTTCTGGAACATTTCTTTAAGCCTTGGATTAGGGTCTACGACTAGGCCCGACCAATTTCTCAGGTAAAAAAAATAAGTATTTGAAAAGGTTATTGGTTCGAAACAGCCAATGTCCAAGTACATTCCTTTAGACCCTCTCAACAGTTTATAAACCTGTAAGTCCTCTCCGGACTTAGAAAATGAAACTCTGTACCTTTTATGAATTATTTTTCTTAAGCGGTTCTTGATCATATTTAAAAAGTGTTACTGGTAATATGAAGCTTTGCTTTTGAAGAAAGATGAAATTCACGAAGCCAAATCTCCATCACAAGCACTGCAAAAAGGATTCGTCCATATTGCAAAGCATGTTCTGAACGTAAATCATTGAGCATTTGTAATAGTCCTTTCTTATTGAAATGTAAATACTCCTCGGATTTACCCTCCTCAAGGTAAGATTCTAAAACCTCTCCCCATTCTCCTTGAAGGTACTTCCAATACGGTATGGTAAACCCTTTTTTTGGAGATTGCCAAGGTCGGCCCGTGTAATCCTCAAGTAATGATTTACTTAATTCTTTGTCAATTCCATTCGGCATTAATTGACTACTGGGAACTTCCATCAGGAAGTCAACTAACTCATGATCCAAGAAAGGAGCTCTAACCTCAATTGATGAATGCATTGCAGCAGAGTCAATCTTAAACAAGAAGTCAGCGGGAAGTCTCGATTGAAAATCAATACCAAAGGAAATTTTTTCTTCTTTTCCTTGAAAAGCCTTCTTTAAGTTGTTGTAAAGTTTGAGCTGATTATTCTGAGGCTGACCTTTCAGGAAGACTTTCTTCATCAGACCTGAATTCAAATTATGTAAAGCAAAGAAACCTCCCCAGCCTCCAAATTTCATCCTATTTTTATCGCTTAGGCGAGATCGAAGTTTTTTGGACCCAGGGCCCGAAAAATTAAGCCCCTCCTTCACTAGCTTATCTCCCAGAGGGAAAATTCCACCTGCAAACTGATTATAGAGGTTAGGTCTGTTGTACGACCCAAAAATCTCATCACCGCCATCACCAGAAAGCATTACTTTATACTTTCCTTTTACACTATTAGTGACCAAATGGCTAGGAATAAGAGAAGCATCGGCCAAGGGTTGAATATTTTTAAGAATCGCACAAAGGTGTTCAATAGAACTTGTATCGACCGGTACTATCTCATGATTTATCCCAAGCCTTCTAGCTAGGAAAGAAGCACCTTCAGTTTCATCTGTTGATTCCTCTGCTGTACTCATGGTGACAGCTGTTAGATCTGGTTTTATTTGACTTGCTATAGAAGTGATAAGTCCTGAATCAACTCCAGCACTTAAGAAAGTGGCCACAGGAACATCGGCATGCAGCTGTCTTTCAACAACCTCAAAAAGCTTAGTCTTAGTCTGTTTTTTTAGCTCCGAAAAATCAATTTCTTGATCTCGAGGAAGAGAATATTCGTAATACTTATTCCATTCTAAATCTCCATTAGAGGTAATTCTCAAACAATATCCTGGAGGGAAATTTGAGACTTCACTGTAAATGGTATGATGTAAATGGATATACATCATCTCTATCAGGTCTACCACAGCGTCATGATTAATATTCAATTCGCCCGGATAAATTGACCTTAAGGCATTTAGCTCAGATGAAAAATAAAAACTTGAATCATGACTTATGTAAAAAATGGGCTTTTCGCCAAATCTATCTCTCGCTAGAAAAAGACTGTTGTCAATTTCATTCCAAATGGCGAAAGCATACATGCCTGTAATTTTCTCACAAACTCCTTTACCCCAAGCGTGGTACCCTGCTAAAAGTACTTCCGTATCCGATGTAGTTTCAAAATGGTATCCATCTGACTCTAATTCAGCTTTTAGACTTCTGTAATTATATATCTCGCCGTTGAAAGAGATTCGTAAGCCTAAATCTTTCCGATAAAATGGTTGATCAGCCGCATGGGATAAATCAATAATAGAAAGACGATTATGACCTAAGGCTACATTTTCACCAATCCACTTTCCTTCAGCATCTGGCCCCCGATGTTGTTGACTGGAAAGAGCTATGGAAATTCTTTCCGAAATAGTCTCTTTCAGGTTTTGTTTTGGACTATATAAACCTACTATACCGCACATTTTTTAAGCTTCCAAGGCAGTTTTGAACTTTTGCTCCCAATTCTCATAAGAGTGCCATTGGGCTAAATCTTGTTGAGACGAAACTGCCCTTGAAGAAGCATTTCTGACTAAAAATTCGTCAAAAGCCTTAACCCATTCAGAAACAATGTTAGGTTCTTCGATAAAAATTGATTCAGAGATTTGAGCTAAAACTTCTGGAATTCCTCCTGAAGCGGATGTTATAGGCGTGTTTCCACATTTAACTGCCTCTGCCAGTGAAAGGCCAAAACCTTCCTGCCAGAGAGAGGTAAAAAAGTAGGCGTCGCCAAGCTGAAGGTATTTTGGTAAATCTGAGTTTTTAATCACACCAGTTTGGAGCCAATTCTCAGACTCAATATCCTCTTGTAGTTCATGACCCATCGAAACCACCTTTACATCAGGATGCTTCTCCCAAATTGATTGGACCACCTTTTTGAAAAGATGGAGGCCCTTTACAGGTCTTGAATTAGCGAGCCAAGTGATCACCTTATCATCAGCAGACCAACCCATTTCTTGTTTTCTTGCTGCTTTCTGTTCTGAGCTTAAAGATTTGAACTGATCTCCTACAACACCATTTCCAACTATGAAAACCTCAGGAGTGAATTGATAATTATTTACCAAGGTTTTTTGATATCCCAGCCTGGTAAGAAAAAATACCTTATCCACTTGATTGAAAATTTGTGGAGGTGCAGGAAGGCTGTGACCATGGTGTGAATAATAGAGCTCAGAGCCTTCAGGTAATTCTTTTTTCCCAATAGCTATTGTTTCCAAAAGAGATCTATCATCGACTACCAGGATTTTGAGGGCTTTTTCACGGTTTGATAACTTCAATAAAGCCTTCCAATAGTCTACTCCTATCTTTTCATTTCTATTTCCGGATAGCTTTTGAACTGTATTAAGTTCCTTTTTTTGACAATAAATGTAAGTGTCATCCGGATGGTCTGTAGGTGACAGAATGTGGTCAAAGAAATGGTTTCTTCTTTGAAATTCTCCAATCCTATTCGTCCAGCTTCCAACTTTATCAGTAGGAAGAGGTAAGGAAGAAATAAGAATATTAAGTGCCAATTATCTAATTAGAACTCTTGAAGCTCCACCATTCTCTTAAATAGAGAATTCTCCTCTACCAGATCCTCAAAAGGACCAGAACCGACGATATCACCTCGATCGAGAACAAGGATTTGGTCAGCTTTTTTGACCGTACTAAGTCTATGAGCAACAATTATGATGGTATACCTACCCTTAAGGTTATCAATGTTTTGCTGAATGGATTTTTCTGTCTCACTGTCCAGGGCTGAGGTAGCTTCATCCAAAATCAAAACATCCACATTTTTATATAGCTCTCTAGCTATAGAAATTCTTTGTTTTTGCCCCCCACTGACCAACATTCCATTATCACCGAGTTTAGTATTTTCCTTCTCGGGAAGACCTTCTACAAACTCAAAAATATTAGCTAGCCTAATGGCATTTTCAAATTTTTCAATGTTATCAGGTGTCCTCTCATCCCAAAAAGTGACATTGTTGTATATATCGTCATTAAAAATCACCGGTTCCTGAGTGATATAACCAAATCGTCTTCGGTAGGAAGGTCGATCCCATTGGTCCCGTTTCTCTTGATTGACTATAATTTCCCCCTCGGTTGGCTCCAAAAGACCAATGATCAAATTAACCATTGTAGTTTTACCTGACCCAGAACCTCCAACAAGAGCTAAAGTTTTTAAAGGCTCTATATCTAAATCTACACGATTCAAGACAGGGATATTTTCCTTGTAAGCAAAATTCAGATTCTGGAGTTGGATATTCTCGAGCTTCTTAACTTCAGGTTTATCGGTGAGTGGTTCATTCAAGCTCCTGAATTCCTCCATTAACTCCATTGCCGCAACAATACCTCCGTAATGCGCAACGAATCCTTGCCAGCTCGTTTGCAAACTGATTAAGTAATTCAAGGCCCGGTAGAAGAAAAGTAAACTAGCTAGAATAGTAGACATTTGACCACCTAGAAAATTCACCTGAATCAATATGACAGCAACTACGATAATCAACACTATGGGCTCCCGTGTGGAACCAAGAAATGCATTGTATACACCAATCTTCCTTTGTTGAATCTCGATAGAGTCAATAATGGCTTTCAGCTTGAGCTTATATTTCGAGAAGTAGTCAGTGGCCTTTAGGTACTTGAAGTTGTGAACTGCTTGAATCAAATATGATTGAAACTCATGATTGAAGGCCGTTACACCTACCGAAGCCTTCTCGGTAAACTTGAAAATAAGCCTGAATAAGAAATTAGAGAGGAATCCCCCTATGCCTACTAAAATAGCAAACTGGAAATTCGAGAGAAGGGCCAACGTCAAATAAACACTTAGCAATACCATAAACTGTATGGTACTGAAATAAGTAAGGAAGCTGTACGTGACTTTAAATACCTCTCCGGATAAGGTATTCTGGATTTTACCGGCATCCAGATTTACAAAATTTTTGTAGCTCATCCCACCAAGACCATCAACCATCTCGTATCGAAGCTTCTTCACAAACTCCATTTGGAGCTTTGTTTTCCAAATTCCATCATAAAACTTGATGATGGATTTAATGAAGAATAGAGCTACCATGACCACGAGGATCACATTCAGACTTAATCCAAAACCCAATTTTTCGATCCAATCCAAGAGGAAATCAAGATTTCCTAAAGCCTCTCTGCTTTCTGGGGTAAACCCTTCGGCAGCCATAGTAAACACTGGAATGAATAATGCAAGCCCGAAACCATCCAGAAGACCGACAATTAGACTTGAAAGGATAAGGATAAAGACCTTATATCCTAAGTACTCGTAAAAAAAGGCGAAGTACTTAAAGTATTTGCTTATGAACTTTCCCAATTCTTAGGATTAAAAACTGAAACGTCTTCTTTTCTTTTTGTCTTCCTCATAATAGCCATAACCATAGCCATATGAATAGCCATAACCACCGTATGCGAGTTTGGTAGCGTCCAGACCATTGAAGATTCCATAAATATTCTTTATCCCCTTTTGATCCTTCAAAGCATTAACCGCATCAATAAAGGCCTTATCACTATAGCTTTGTCTAAAGACAAAAAGAGTGAAATCAACTTGAGAAATAAGATCTAGAGTTTCTGATACTAGCCCAACCGGAGGGGTATCCAAAATTACTACATCATAAGCTCCTCGGAGCTCCTTAATTAATTTCTCGAAGTCAACAGAGAAAAGAAGTTCAGATGGATTTGGAGGTATAGGCCCGGAAAGAACTAAGTCCAAATTATCGTAGGAAGTAGATTTAACAATTTTCCTCCAGTCATTTTCTTGACCGCTCAAATAGGATGAAAGGCCAATATCATTCTTCAATTTGAAATCATCAAAGATTTTAGGCTTTCTCATATCACAACCAATCAAAACGGTCTTTTTACCTGTCAGTGAATAAACCGAGGCGAGATTCATTGCGCAAAAAGTCTTACCCTCTCCAGAGATCGTTGAGGTTATCATAAAAGTCAACTGCTTGTCCTTTGGTACCAGGAACCTGATGTTTGACCTTAATGATCGAAAACCCTCACTTATTCCAGACTTTCCGGAGTTAAACACCACCAAATTCTCTTTCGAGTCATTAAAGAGGATATTTGAAAGGACAGGGAATTTAAGTCTTCTCTCAAGAAACTTAGGCTCATCAATTTTGGTCTTCAAAAATTCTCGGACAAAAACAAAAAGAATTGGAATAAGAAGACCGGCAAAAGCTGCTGCCGAATAATTTCTCGTTGGATTAGGACTAACCTGCAGTGCTCCTCCCTTCGCATATTCAATTATCTTATTGCTTGGAGTATTAGAAGCTTTTGAAATGGCAGATTCTGCTCTCTTCTCAGATAAGAAATTGTATATATTTTCTGTAAGAGTTTGCTGTCTCTGAATTCTAATCAGGTTCTGTTCAGCAGCAGGCAAATTCCTGAAAGATGATTCAATATCTGATTTTCTGGTCTCAAGATCATTAATCACCATCAGGTTATTAACGTCTACCCTCTCTAGAATTTCACTTATCTGACCATTTAGATCGGCAAGGTTCTTATTCACCTCTCTAACAAGAGGAGAGTTTTCAGTTTGACTTGCTAAGAGCCTCGATCTATCCACTTGCTTGGCAAGAAGATTTTCTATCAATCCATTCAGATAAGGATCATCAATTCCAAGACCTGAAGGCACTACAATCTGACTATAATCTTCTCTAACCAAATATTCCTTCAGACTTTGATAATACCTCCTTTTGAGATTTTCTTGAGCGAGCTGATTCTCAATATTCGTCAGCTGATTAAAAACAGTCGAACTTTCACTACTCAGATTGAAAGTCTTGTTAGAGGACCTAAAAGTTCTTAGTTCATTCTCAAAAACCTGCAAGGAGTCTGCAACACCGGCCACTTGACTATCGATGAAATTAATGGTCCTATTGGCCATTTCATTTTTCTCATCTAGCTCTAGTTGCAGATATGTATCCATCAAGGCATTCAAGTAATCTTCTGCTTTAGCTCTGTTAGCCCGAAGAAGCGAAAGATCAAGTATGGAAGAATTTTTCTCTGTCAAGCTCACTATTAATCCTAGCGAGTAATTATTAACCAGATACTCTTTATTCCTCAATATCACCTGACAAGATCCTTCATCAGTACCTGAGGTATTTGAAACCCTCAATTTGTACTGAGGTGTTTCTATCCATTCTCCAAACCGGTAATTACCTTCGGGTAATTCTGAAATACCACCCAAGCTTCCATCAGGAAAGTACTGGGTATAACCTGGAGCGATGAACGAAATTTTAAACTCATCTGAATTCACCCAATCAACCTTAATAGGTGCATTCAATAGTTGTGGACTTTCCCAATCTACCTCTACAACTATTGGAGTATTTCTATATAATTCCTTTAGTATAAAAGTACCTTCTTCATAGTATTCAACTTGAAAGTCAAGCTTTTCAAGGGTAGCTTCTGCGATAGGCCTAGATCTTAAAATAATGGTCTCGTTGGTTAGGCCAATCCCCTGATCCTGTTGAAGCCCTGGCGTTTCTATGAAAGAAAATGAATTATCAGCATTCTTGATAAAAAACTTGCTCGAAATTCTATAAATCGGGGTAGCCTTTTGAGTCAAATAATAAGCAGTCCCAAGGCATAGGGCAAGGCTCAGGAATATCCAAGGCCAAATTCGTAGAATCTTTGGTAGTAACGCTTTGAAGTCAAAGCCACTATCTTCCTCTTCCTGAAAATGGTCTACCTCTTCGTAATCGTTCTTCATAGAAAAAGCATTAATTATTATTTATCAGAGTCAATACTAATGCAATAGCTGTAATAGTGGTCGTCAAAAGAGTTAAAGTTTCAACGACATTGGTACCAGCTCCTAGTTCTCTTACTCTCATAGGCTCTGCATAAATCATATCATTGGGCCTTAGAAAGTAGAATTCAGAGCCAAGAAGTTCTCGGTCTAATAAATTGATTTTATGGATTTGAGATCCATCAGGATATTGGCGCACAAGTAAAATTTCATTCCTATTAGCCACCGTGGTGAGGTCTCCTGCAAAAGCAATCGCTTCAAAAATAGTTACTCTGTTCTGGAGAATGGTAAACTTACCACTTCTTCTAAATTCTCCTAATGCACTAAACCTAACTCCACCTAACCTTACTCGAACAAAAAACTCTCCTTCGTTCACTAATTCACTTACCAGACTTTCAACGAGAAGTTTGGCCTCGTCAGTGGATAAACCAAGCAATTTGATCTCTCCTAACAGAGGAATCTCAACCAAACCATTATCATCAATGGTATATCCGTTCATGTAGAAAGCGTCACCAGCTCCCTGACCACCTCCCATCATCGCTACATTATTATTAGCGTCAGTCGTTATTGCTCCAAAGATTTCATTCAGTCTAGGGTCAGTCGTTTTTATGTTTATTTCTACAATATCATTGACCTGGAGTAAATATTCCTCCACTTCGTATGGATAGCGCTGACTTGACTCCACCAAAACCCCAGCCTCATCTTCTTCAAGCTGCTGCATATAGATCAACTTTTTGTTGGAGACGCATGAGTAAAAGGTCAACACAACTAGGGCAAGAACTCCTGTTGATACTATTCTATTCTTCATAAAATGAGGGAATTATAATTCTATTTGCTAAAGTATCGATTAAATCGAAATTCAAAATTCATTTACAGTCTCGCGTCAACAGACTCCTTTGGCAAAAAGGCCTTAACATCAAAGATCACCCTATCTTGACGCTTAGATAGATTCAGGGACCTAAACTCTTCATGAGCTACTGCCAAAATCACAGCTGAGTATTCATCAAGATGAGGAAGGTCGTTACCTGTGCGGATATCAATATGATATTCATGCTTGACTTCTTCTGCATCCGCCCACGGATCATAGACCTCCACATCTATGTCAAAGCTCTTTAGCTCCTTATAAATATCAATTACCCTTGTATTCCTTACATCTGGGCAATTCTCTTTAAAAGTGAACCCAAGGATAAGCACTTTCGCGTCGATAACCTTGAGATCTTTACGCATCATATGCTTAATTACTTCAGTGGAAACGTGCTTCCCCATACTATCATTAAGCCTTCTTCCTGCAAGAATAATCTCAGGGTGATATCCAACCTCCTGAGCTTTTTGTGCCAGGTAAAATGGATCAACACCAATGCAGTGACCTCCTACAAGACCCGGTTTGAATTTCAAGAAATTCCATTTAGTACCGGCAGCTTCAAGGACTTCGTGGGTATCAATTCCTAATAGGTTAAAAATCTTAGAAAGCTCATTTACAAAAGCAATGTTGATGTCCCTTTGGGAATTCTCAATAACCTTGGCTGCTTCTGCTACCTTAATGGAAGAAGCCTTGTGCGTACCAGCAATTATAACCGTCTGATACAAGCTGTCAACAAAATCTGCGACTTCTGGGGTACTTCCAGAAGTAACCTTCAGAATTTTCGCAACCGTATGCTCTTTATCACCTGGATTGATTCTTTCAGGGGAATACCCCACATAGAAATCTTGGTTATAAACCAAACCTGATTTTTCCTCCAGAACCGGAACACATTCTTCCTCGGTGACACCTGGATAAACAGTAGATTCGTATATAACCACATCACCATTTTTCAAATACTTAGCAATGCTTTCAGAGGCCTTCAGCATTGGGATCAGTACAGGCCTATTATGCTTATCTGTTGGCGTAGGAACAGTGACAATAAAGACATTACAATCAGCCATATCAGCTGCATCAGAAGTACAATAAAGCCCACTCTGTCCCTGAGGCAGGTTTGATTCTGCAATCACACTTTGGAGATAGGAATCTTCAACTTCTAGGGTAAAGTCTCTTCCTCCTCTTAATTCATCAACTCTTTCCTTATCTATATCGAGACCAACCACAGAGAATTTTTTTGCAAACTCCACCGCCAATGGCAATCCTACATAGCCCAATCCTACAATAGCAATTTTAGTTTTCTTTATCTCCATTTTTTAAAACTATACTTCAGTTTAAAGCTAAACTTACCGAAAGAAACAGCTGGCAAAGCTAAAAGAATATGATTAAATAATATCACTATGAAATTTATTTGGAAGCAAGGGTATAAATCAGGTTCAACCTTCCAAAAAAGGATAATAACTTTTGTCCATTTGGAAAATCTCCTGTACTCAAACCCTCAGAGTTGTACTGGTAATTCTGAGAATAAATAAACTGTGCTCTAGAGCTCAAGAGAAATCTGTCCCACTTTTTATCAAAAAGTAATCCTAGGCTCAAATCAACCCATGGCCTTTTCTCATTATTCTGTCCATATGCCCGATAAAAGAAATCTTGATGATTTTCAAGTCTCTCAAACAACAATCCCATTTTATCAAAATTCTCCACAAGAGAAACTTCAAGGGTCTGCACATTAGAACCTACTCCAGTACCCACACCGAGAGTTTGACCATAATTAACAAAACCTCTAGCGAGGCTATGGGTATGCCACGTTTGATTGCCATCGAGCCCGCGGTATCTTATATATCTATTGACAGATTCCTGCTGATGAGTAATCTCACCCCTTAGCTGAATGAATTGTGTTGGCCGACCTGCTTTGAATAATTTCTGAAATCCAAATTGATACGCCCTGGCATGCTCAGGATTCAAAATGAACTCTCTCCAATTGAAGGCATGATCACGTCTACCATAATCAGCATAAATTTCAAAAAGTGCCTTCGGAACCACGTATCTGAAATTCACAGAAACCTGTTGATCCTGACCCTCCGAATCAAAGATTACAGTATTTCCATTTTCGAAAAACCTTTCCTTTTGAAAGAATTCAAAAATTGGAAACCAATCACTGAATTCATTTCCTTTTGATTCATTGTACTGTTGAAAAGTTCTATTAAAGCCAACAAATAAATTGGGTAAGAAAACGGGGCTATAGGTGATGGTGATACCATTCAAATACCTCCAATCATCGTCGAACTCTTGAAAGAATTGCTCATTTAAGGATGGGTCCTGTGAAGGTTCTATAAAGCTATTCTCAAGCCTACCCATAATTATTTGACCCTCAAAATTCCCCATGAAAGTCTTTACAGGTCTATTTGTTTGAAGACTCAGGTGAGGAAAACCCTCTGCATTATCACTAAAGATCAAAGAATTAAATTGTCCCGGTCCCCACCAAATATTTTCTGTTGAAGCAACTAGAGCGAAGCCTCCTACATTTACCTGCACCCTTGATTGACCCCACCAAAACCTGGTTTCATTTCCTGGGAATAGTTCTGGATTATCTCCATCATTCCAATAGAAAAATCTATCTCGGTTAATGCTCCTTCTAGAGTTCCTTTCATACCCTTGGTAACTTCTGTTTTCAGAAAATGTGAACTCTGGTTGGAATTGGACTTCAAGAAACCCAACACTCGCATAGAACCCTGTAGAAAGATATGTTTGGAATCCTACTCCTGGGGTAAGCCCTTTATTCCCCCAGCCATAAGGTCTGTTTGTATTAAATTCAGAACTGGACATTAGTGGTAGAATTCCCCAATCAATTCGATTCTGACTCTTAAGCTGGATTCCAGTAAGTATTTCTCTCACGTTCAAAATCGCTTCAGATGAATCCTTGATTGTTTGAAAGTTAATGGGTCTAAGCTGAAATGAATTCTCTGACCCTATGGTCCCCTTCACCCTTTCTCTTCTCAAATACTCATCAAGAACAGGAAAACCCGTATTCAAATTCTGACTCAAGACTGGAACCCCAGACATCATTGTCAGCAAGAAAATTATCAGGAAAGTTCGCCTTTTAATCAAAGCCGACCTGGTTGTTTACCCAAGAAAACTCTCATCGATTCAGTTGCTTCGACCCACCTAATTCTGGCCAAAATCATGAGAAAGCTAACCTTTTCACCAAATGGTTTTTCAAGGTTATGAACAGCTGAAAAATCTTGTTTTCTGACCCTATATTTTCCAAGAATCTTAAGAAACACGAGTAACTTATTATCACCCTTCGGGATTTTACCACCAAATCTTTTAGCCTTAACCTTCATTTCCCTCCAAGTCTCTCTTGCAGGATGAAAGACCTGCATTTCATCATAGTAGGTAATACTGAAGCCGTGTTCTAATGCCCTATTACAAAACTCGGCATCCCCTCCAGTCAGAAGCCCTTGTTTAAATCCTCCTATGGCGTCAAAAACTTTCTTGTTAACCAGCAAATTAGCGGTCACGCCGAAACCCTCTTTCAAAACATAGTCTCTATTGGGAAATGCGAATGCCTTTTCAAATTTGCCGTATGTGCTTCCTGAAAAGGAAAAAACCTCTACCCTTCCCGCGATCAGTTCCTCCGATCTTTCGGTGATCGCGGCTTTTGCGGAAGCAAGCCAATTATCTGTAGGAATACAATCTGAATCTGTAAATAGGATATAATCTCCTGATACCTCTTTTAAGGCCTTATTTCGCGCTGCATATGACCCCGCAATTGGCTCAGTCACGAATTTTAAATCAAACGAATACCTTCCCTCAAAGTCCAGTTTATCGTTTGGATCATTATTCCCTACTATCACTTCAAATGAGAAACCCTGATCTGATTGTTTCTCGATGGCGTCGAGACACTTCCCCAATCTAGAATCTCGAAACGTAGGAATTACAACTGAAAGAAAGGTCAATTGAGGTATTACTTTTTACTTTTGAAGTAGGTCTTCAAGACTCCATTGAAAGAGTAATGGAGAAAATAATAGCTAGCTTGAAATAGATTCAATTTCTCAAATTCGCGATACACCCTCCACTGATAGGAAGCAGCTTTGAATTTATTTCCGGAAATAGAATCATTCCTCAATCTGTATCGAGCCAAAGGCTCTTGCATACCATAAGCGAAGGGAATCTCCTTGAGAATTTTTAGCCATAAAGCGAAATCCTGACGTCTGGAAATGATTGGCATAAGCATCTTACCAAGCTTATCCGTGTCATAAATAACAGTAAGACAGCCAATGGAACAGGTTTTCAATAATTCCTGATGCGTTACTTTCTCAGGAACCTTCATTATGCCTTCTTCGACATCATCTTTAAAAATATGATAGCTTGTATAAGTAAAGGCGTAATTATTCTCCTTCATAAATTCCAGTTGCTTTTCAAGCTTTTCTGGAAGCCATAAGTCATCACTGTCTAGAAAGGCAATAAACCTACCTTTCGCAGCTCTGATCCCCCTATTTCTGGTAATGGCAGCACCTTCATTGTTATCATTCTCGAGGACACGAATTCTTGAATCCTTTTCCTCATATTTTTTTAGAATTTCAACGCCATTATCAGTTGAAAAATCATCTATCAAGATCAACTCCCAATCCTCAAAAGTCTGATTCAAAATAGAATCAATCGTCTCCTCAACATGAGACTCAGCATTATGTACTGGGGTAATAATAGAGACGAGCATTTCCTCTAAACGGCCTGAAAACCTCTTTGAATAGCTTTTATTGAAGCCGCCAAAGTTAATCGATTTTGGGACTTGAATATCTGTTTTATTAGAAAAAGAATACCTAGACCCATGTATGCTGACCCTTTATACATACGCTTGATTAAGGCTCCTTTACTAAAGAAGAAATCTTGGTCTAAAACTTTCCCAGAGCTCTCTAATGGATGGATAACAATATCTTCTGGAACGAAATAAATATTCATACCCTTATCAAGTGCATCGTTGAGAAAAATAGTCTCTTCCCCACTCTTAAATTTTGCACCTAGCCCGAAGTCATTGTCAAAGATAATTCTGTGCTTTCTGATAGATTTTAATCTGAAGGCCATCTCAACTGATGAGACATTATAAATGCTTTTTCGGTTATGCTTAAAGGATTTTTCAGAATAGGATTTATATGCTTCACCTTTTGGGGTTATAACCCGAAATGTAATCCCATCAGCATCTGGATTTTGGATAAAGGCATTTTTGATTTTTGCTTGGAATCCTTCGCAATATTCTAAGTCATCGTCTGCTATGATTATTATATCTCCTTCTGCCGCCTCTAAACCTCTATTGCGGCTTTTAGAAAGCCCTTTTTCATCAAAAGAAAGAAACCTGAACCCCTTTTCTTCAACCTTTAATCCGCGTTGATTTTGGGATATAACTAACCGATTAAAACTTAATGAAGAGAAAGCTTTTGGATCAGGATTCATAGTAGAAATCAATACTTGAAAATCCACTTATACTTTTGGTAGAGACTGGCTAAAGAAATAGCAGCAATTGACATTAAGAGTAATGTAGCTGGTAGTCTGTGCCTCACGGCACCAAACAAGTGGAACTCAAAAAAGGCCGACATCGCTACATAAATTCCTGCAAATAGAAACCACATGCCGTAATTTTTCCACTCCTTCACTGACAAAAAAGCAACGAATAGAATAAACAACAGGAAGATTCCATCAGCGAAATACGCCAACTTCGTCCAGAAAGGAATAAAAATGACAACAGGGAATGGACTTAACAAAAACTGAAAGAACAAACCAGGGAAATCCAGTGCCACATCAAACCAGTTCGTCCAAAAAACTTCGGGATAAGTAACTCCCGATTTGATATACTCCATCCTTTGCAAATTTCTAAAAACGCTCAAAGCTTCTGGAGTAATTCTAATATTTATGATTTGCTGAGAAAGGTAATTAAGAGTGAAATAAGCCACTGGAATGGTCAGTAAAATTAATGCAACCAAAACACCTCTCCTTATTTTTAGGCTAAATAAGTATTTAGCAAAAACCAGAATAAAGAAATAAAGCAATAATTGAACTCTCAGAATTCCAGCCAAAATTACCCCAAGAATTAAGAAAACATTCAAGGTGTTTTTTCTGGTAATTCCGTAAAAAAAGAAACCTAAAGCCAGAACAAAGTAGCTCTCCCGAAGAGGCGTAAATGAATAAACAATTACTGTTGGGGATACCACCCCCAAAATCAAAAAGAACCTTTGTACCCAAACATCCTTCAATTGGTAGAACTGGTTGAATGCTCCGGCTAAAAGAATCAACCCAATATGGAAGAAGCAAATATTGAAGATGAAATAGTTATAGATCGAATTCAATGAGAGTTGAAACACAGGATATGCTAAATACTTATATCCTATTCTGACCCCTATTGACTGATCATATGGCGTCTGCCCTGTTTCCAAAATCTTAGTGAATAAACTTGTATCAGGAAAGAATGGAATCAACTTATACTTGTAATCTATAAGTCCTACGGTCAAGTAAAAAATTAGAAGACCCAAGAAATGTAG
This sequence comes from uncultured Cyclobacteriaceae bacterium, assembly GCA_937146645.1. Taxonomy (GTDB): domain Bacteria; phylum Bacteroidota; class Bacteroidia; order Cytophagales; family Cyclobacteriaceae; genus Algoriphagus. The sequence goes on along the minus strand of CAKZRQ010000017.1, from coordinate 199,953 downwards.
ATTGATAAATTTCCCGTCTTTTAAAAGAACTGACTTGGCCACAAACACGAGAAGAAAATAGGCGAAAACCAAGTACAAAGGCATAGTCAAAAAATCCCAGAACTCGATATTTTCATGATAGAGCTTCATGCCAAATAGTACTCTCGCTTTTGTTTAGAATACAACCTGAATGCTCCATAACTTAAGGCCTTCCTCAACTTGGAAGCCTTAATCATTAAGTTTTCAAAAAGATATTGGAGATACCTGAGCTCCCTAGAAATCTTGAAGTCATGCTGATCTTCTTTAATTTTTGACACGAGTCGCTCAATTCTTTTGGAATCGTCTTTGGCAAATACTTCCTCAAAACGAAAATGAAGATAGATTAATAAACCCTGAAGATGCTTTAGAGAATCCTTTGCTGCTATTGTGCTGATTTTATCAGCAAAAATTAATCCCTGATCTAGAAGAAAACGTCTCTTTTCAAGCGTCATCTTCTGATGAAATTCAGATTTTCTATAAAAACTGGTAATTATATCTGACCTGTCAAATCCTATTTTCAAATTATTATTAGACAATGCCCGAATATGAAGATCGACATCCTGGAACCTCTGTAATTCCTCATCAAATCCACCCAATTCCAAGAAAAAAGCTTTTTTCCAAATTGGACTATGAATATTCCATGGAGTAATGTATTCCAAAAACATTCCTAAATAGTCCTCATTATTTAACCCTTTATTTAAAGCGGGAAAGAAAGGAACGGAATTAGAAATTTTCGCTTCAAAAACCCCCGAATTGTAAACAAAGAGATTCTCATTCTGCATTAGTTCAAGCCGATGCTTTAAACAGTCCTCACTGAGTAAATCATCTCCATCTAGAAATAATAAGGCTTCGCCGGTGGCCTTTTCTGCTCCAATGTTTCGACAAGCATTTGCACCCTTGGGCTTGCTCGAATCTCTTTCCAGAAAATGAAATCTTGTGTCTTCGCAAAAACCTTTGGCTATTTCTTGGGATCCATCATTAGAGCCATCATCAACGATAATACATTCCCAATCTGGATAAGATTGATTCTTAACTGAATTCAGAGTTTCAGTCAAATACTCTGAATTATTAAAAACAGGAATAATAATAGAGGCTTTCAAATCAATCCTGACTCTTCAGGACAAAGTAAGCTCTGAGATAGTAAACAAAAACAGCGACCAATCCGAAAACAAAGCCAAGCGCGAAGCAGAAGGCCATGGTGATTAGGAGTCTCGGAGCAGAAGGTTTGTTAGGGATGAAAGGAGGTTCAATCTCCGTAAATATAGGCTTTTGGCTATTCAGCTCAATTCGGGCTCTTTCAAGTTCTTGAGAAATAGTTCGGTACAGTTCAAACTTCAGATTGTAATCCGAATTAAGGTTTTGCTCTATAGCTTTTTGGCTCTCCAAATAAATCCCCTGATTACGCTCACGGAAGGAAGTAAGAGTAGATTGAGCTTCCTTGAATTTCTCTTCACTCTTCAGATGTTGCTCTTCTAAATACTCCACCTGACCTCGCTGCTTTTCTTGGAGATATTCGGTTGAATAATCGATCAAAAGTTTTTGAACCAATAAAGAAAATTGATATGCCATCTCCGGCTCAGGCATAGTAACGATTATCGTCAAAATTCTACCCTCAGCTGAATACTTTATTCGATCGGCCATTTTGTAGAGAATCAGTAGCTCTAATGATTGATATCTGGATTTAACACTTGGTCTATTCGCAAGCCTTTCTTCATCATCTATTATCGTTGGGTCATCAAAGGCGGCCAATGGTCTTCTTAAAAACTTATAGATATAATTGTCAGGCATAGTTTCAACCATATACTTAAATATGGTCACAGAATCCTCGTAGTTTCTTGACTTGACCTTAGAGTTTATTAATTCTTCTAGGTAAGGTTTACTCTGTAGAATTACGGGGTAAAGGGCTGGATCAAGAGTAGAAGAACTACTAGGTCCAGCTCCACCAAAGCCTGCTGCAGCGGCTAGGGAACTTAAACCTCCAGACTCATTATTATCCTGAGTTTCAACCAAAAGAACAGAAAGCGTGGAATACTCTTTCGGAGTGGTATAATAATAAATTACCCCACCCAAAATGAAAAGACCAATTACAGACAGAAATAAGAAAGACTTTTTCTTCGCCATGGAATAGAGGTTAACTATGGTGAAGTTCTCCTGTTTAAGAATTTCTGTTGTTTGCTTGTCCATTTTTTGCTTATGAATGTTACAAAGGAACTTATTGTCTTTCAGCTTCTTTCAGACCAAATTGGAGCAACAATATTTCCCAAATTCCTTGGATTTCAATAGACCAGGTAGCAAAAAAGAGCTCAATTCTTCTTTTGAATCCAAAGTCTTTATAATTCAAGATCGAAAGTCGAGGCCTTCCCATAACCAAGACATACCTAATTCTTTCGAAAAATGAATAGTACTTATATTCTCTAAAATAAAATCCTCCAGATGTCCTTTTCCTTTTTTGAGCTATCTGTGAAACTGATTTTCGCGCTGGATGATAAATCAGTACATCATCTGAATATTCTAATTTAAAGCCAGACTTAACAGCTCTCTTGGTCCATTCGAAATCACCTCCAGATAGGAGATCCTCTCTAAAAAGGCCCACCTTCTTAAATACATTCTTTTTAGCAATCAAATTAGCTGTCACACTCTGTGATTTCTCTTCCACATTCTTTCTTTGGTTAAAACCAAAGGTTCTCTCGAAATCATAGGCTAAATCGCTCGCATTGTCTTCTTTAAAAACTTCAACTCTCCCACCAATCAGATCAGCTTCACCAGTCATAGCCTTTTCAGCTTTTTCAAGCCAATCATTTTCAGGCAGGCAGTCTGAATCAGTGAAGGCCAAAATATCTCCCTGAGAAATTGAGACACCTAGATTCCTGCTTGCATAGGATCCAGGTATTGGCTGATCAATGATTTTGGTATTGGACAAAATAGAAAGTGAACTAGGAACTGGATTTTCCGGACTATTATTTATTACCAATATTTCTATTTCCGATTCCTCAAAAGTTTGATCTTTCAATCTTTGGTAGCACTTCTCGAAAATCTCCCAGTTTTTATAAACCGGAATAATTACCGAGAATTTCATTTAGTTTGGATTTCAGCCAAAACCTTCGACCACATCTGCTCAGATTTATCTTTTTGAATTATTGAGTATTCTTTCAGCAGGTCTTTCACTTTTTCTCTAGACCCAGGGTCCAGAATAATATCAAGCTTATTATTCAAATAGTCTTCTTGATCTTCTACATCACTTAAGGCTTGGGTATAATCATAATCTCTCAAAAGCTCTTGATATTTATGGCTCCAACCAGTAGAAAGACATGGAATAGCTTGGCTTAAGGCACTTACCAAACCATGAAATCGACTGGTAATTACAGCTTTAGAGGAACCAATTATACCCTTAACTTTAAGAGGGTCAGACTCCAATAAGACCTGAATCGGGCTACTCAATTTGCTATTGACTTTCTCTGCTATTTGAGCATCATGTGAGCTTTCATGGATAAGGAAGAAGGGACTTTCTCCTCGTTCTTGAAGTAATTCAACGCTCTTCTGTAAGTAGCTGATATACTTAATCTCAGCAGCTTCATCCCCAGTTTCAGTCATCTTCTGATTTGGGATAATGGCAATCATATTCGAAAAATCTCCCTCTGGAACTTTACCCTTTACAAGATTTGTGAAGTCGGGAGCCTCATTCACCGAATCAAACTTTCCTAGATCATCCAAATAAGATTTAGAGACAGAATCTCTAGCGAAAACCAGATTTGCTTCTTTCAGAATAAGCTTCATACTGGTTTTCAACTTAGAATCTGAAAAAGGTCCAAAAGCCTGAGGAAGGAGAATCACTTTTTTACCATTCTTCTTCCAGGTAATAATATGATCTGAGGTTCTTTGATCAGCCTTCTTCGCGCCCCATTTATCACCGTACGCGAAGCCTGAAGCATCAAGAATCACATCAATTTTTCGTTGTTTTGCCAGACCTTTCTTTTTAAGAATTCTAGATGGTATCGCGTCAAAAACAGAGGTAAGGTTCACTCCATTTTTATGCATGTTGGCTTTCCTTAAAATCCCATTCTCTTTGAGCTTCTCAACAGGAACTCTTGAGCTGGCTTCCATAACGAACTGAACGCCATCTATAGATGAAGCCAACTTCTCCATTATGGCATGAAGCATCAATTCAGCTCCTTTATTTACAAATTCAACACCGCGAAGCTCAATTAGCATCAGTTATAAACTCTAATTTTTTCTAAAGATCTTTTCTCGGAAAATGGGACTTTACCCTCCGGATCCGGATAGCCAACTCCAATACACATTACTGGCCTATCATATTCTTTCAAGTCCAAAAACTTTGACATTAAAACCTCTCTTTCTTCAATATCTGGCCAGTTAATTGGGCAACTAGATAAACCTAAAGTCTCAAGTGCAAGCATCAAGGACATATTCGCTAGCGAGGCATCGATATAAATCAAATGCCTGTCTCTTTCATCAAAGTAAGCATCAAGATGACCTACTACCACGATGAAAGTCTGGATCGAATGTGCGTAGCCTTTGGTTCCCATCGGAAAATTTACTGCTTTAGAAACCAGCTGAGGATCATCAAAAACTCTGTAAGTAAATGGCTGTCTATTACAGGCACTGGGAGCCTGAATAGCGGCAGAAATGGCTTTATCAATTAAATCTCGAGGAACAGGCTTATCTAAGAACCACCTTACGGATCTTCTTTGACGGTTTAGCTTATAGAACTCTTCAAACGAGATATCGGCAAAGCTATCCCAATTTCTTTCGTAAGGGGTAGAAGAAGATTCTAAGCTTTGTTCGATGTCACTTTTAACTCGAAAACTTTGATACCTTTCTTTTTCAACATCAATTACTGGATGTGAATCTACAACTGAAAAATATTCATCAAGAACATCCGTAAACCATTTGATTTGCTTTGGATCAGCCTGTACCGCCCCATTGCTCATTACACCAATGTAGCTATTGGTGGTCTCAGAAATATAATTCGCCGCAAACACAGGTTTTCTCGGCCTCATGATCAGGCCTTTTTCAAGCCTATGGGTATTTCTAACCAGCATGAAGTAATTGGCATGTTCATCTTGAGAATTTCTTAGGTGATCTACCTTCCCTGCGAGTACACTTTTGAGTTCACGCCTAAAACCTTTGTTGAAAAAAGTGTAATATAAACCAGCAAAAAAACCAGATTTATAAAACCAAAAAGGCATTTTTTTCTTGACCAATTTCTCCCATTCAGAATTTAGTCTTCGGAAGATTTTTCCTATCATTTGTAAGAAAAGGACTTTTTCATACGAAGCTCTGAATACTGAGCTTTGAGTTCACCTTTCATCATTATCCAAACAACAGTCAGATAACTTGCAAGCATTAAGACACCAGTGAAAATAAAATTCAAGCCTAAATAATGGTAGCAAACCTCCCCTAGGGTAATGGATACTAGTAACGAAAGCAAAGTAACTTTCAAAGAGTCCATAAGATCTCCAAATGAGACATCTACAAGCCTCTTCAAATAAATCTGAGCGATAATAACACTGGCTATTTTATTAAAAAGTATGGCATAAGCCGCACCCACAATTCCATAATAGTAAACACCAATTGAAATTGCTGGCAAGAATAGGAATAATGCCTTGAATAACTGGATCAAGAACTCTAACCTGGCCTTACCCATCCCTCGGATCAGAACAGTATTACTATTCACCATCATGTGGAAAATGACGGATATTGAAATAATCTGAAGAGGTTCAACAGTTTCCGACCATTTCGCTCCGAAGAAATTAAAAATGATTGGCTGAGCCAAAACAAATAAAATACCCATTAAGGGGTTTACGACTAAACTATTGTATTTCACCACGTTCAGATAATACCTCTTCATAGAGCTTTTATCATCTTGAGTCTTACCATAAATAGGATACATCACCTTATTCATAATAGACATCAATTGACTTCTAAAGGTATCCGTCAATACGAATGCAAGCGTGTAGGCACCTAATGCACTTGCACTAAGTAGCTTCCCTATCAGAAGATAATCAACCTTATTTATGACATTATTTGCCAACCCGGTTCCCATGGTGTAAACACCAAAACCAAAAATATCTTTGAAAGCCTGCTCCGACCATTCAAACTTTGGCAGCCAGAAAGTCGCCCTGAAATATAGAGGTACAGCAATAATGAATGTGGTTAGGGAATTCAAAACCAGGGACCACACTCCTGCCCCCATCAATGCTAATACTAAAGCAAAAACCCCTGAAGTAACCGATGATACATTTTCAATAAATGCTATCTGTTTAAATTTCAGATCTCTGTAAAGCTTTGCTTTATGCACAAGGTTAATAGGACCTGAGAGAATGCTCAGAGATAAAACCGGGATAATTTGAGCAAGAATGGGCTCATCGTAGAAACTTGCCGCAAAGGGGCTTACCACGAAGACCATTATCTGAAAAATAATCAAGGACCAAATAGCACCAGTCCAAAAGGCTGTGTTATAATGGGATTCACTCAGCTTTGTTTCCTTCTTCTGAATTAAGGCTGCGCCAAAACCCAGATCATTGAAAATTCCAACAAAGCTAGTAAATACAACAGCCATCCCAACCAAGCCAAATTCTTCAGGAAAGAGAATCCTGGCAAGAACAAGCTTGATAATGAAAGCAAAGGATTTATTAATCAGAACCTGAACCGAATTCCAAAAAACCCCTGATAAAATATTTTTCTTTTGGCTCGTCAAACTATGACTGGATTAAGATTTCCTTCATTGCAAAATCTTAACCAAAAAATGAAATCTAAATAAGTGAGGTACTCCTTTCTTAAGGAGTACCTCGGATATCTTACTTTGATCCTATACTGTATACCTGATAGCCTAAAGTCTTCAGATATTTTTTATCGTAGATATTTCTACCGTCAAAAATCACCTTGTTTTTCAAAAGTTTCCCCATGGCTTCCCAACTTGGAATCCTGAATTCTGACCACTCAGTAACAAGAAGCAAAGCGTCTGCATCAACCAAAGCATCATAAGAATCCTTACAATAGGTAACTTTATCAAAGAGGTAATGCTCTTTAGCTTCCTCCATTGCTACAGGATCATAAGCTTTAACTTTCGCTCCAGCAGCTCTTAATTCATCAATTATTACTCCTGCAGGAGCTTCTCGCATATCATCTGTGTTCGGCTTGAAACTTAAACCCCACATAGCGAAAGTCATTCCAGATAAGTCCTCCCCAAAGTGTTCTTTAACTTTATTGGCTAGCACATGCTTCTGGTCATCATTTACATCCTCCACAGCCTGAAGAACTCTCAAGTTATAATCGTACTGCTTAGCTGTTTTAATGATAGCTTTGACATCTTTTGGGAAGCAAGATCCCCCATAACCTACTCCAGGATAAATGAATTTATTTCCAATCCGTGGATCCGAACCTATTCCCTTTCTTACCATATTAGCGTCGGCGCCAACCAATTCACATAGATTAGCTATATCGTTCATGAATGAGATTTTAGTCGCCAACATGGAATTTGCAGCGTATTTGGTCATCTCTGCAGAAGGGATATCCATGTAAATAATCCTTTCACCACTTAATTGGAATGGCTTGTAAAGGCGTCTCATGATTTCTTCCGCTCGCTCATCATCCACTCCTATCACGATTCTATCCGGTTTCAAGAAGTCATCCACTGCTGCCCCCTCTTTAAGGAACTCAGGATTTGAGGCTACCGCAAAAGGCAAGTCAGAACTTCTTTTATCGAGTGCTCCTTTGATTGCTGCACGAACTTTCTCACCGGTGGTGACAGGCACAGTACTCTTCGTCGCAACCACGATGTAGTCACTCATTTTGGTCCCAATTTCGTCTGCAACAGCCAAAACATATTGCAGATCAGCAGAACCATCCTCACCTGGAGGAGTACCCACAGCAATAAATGCGACAGAGGCTCCTTGGATGGCTTCGCCTAGGTCTGTACTAAAATGAAGTCTGCCACTATTGTAATTTCGAACAACAATCTCTTCTAGACCAGGCTCATATATAGGCATGATGCCCTTTTTAAGATTGTCAATTTTCTTTTGATCGATATCAACACAGGTGACTTCAATACCTACATCCGCAAAACATGCGCCTGAAACAAGTCCAACATATCCTGTACCGACTACTGCAATTTTCATGATTTAAAAGTTGGTTTTAATATTTACTCAATTAAGCTTTGAACAAGAATTCCCAAAGTCGCTAGACTAGAAGCTAAGCCTATCCAACTCGCTGCTCCTAATCGATTCTTGGGTGGTTTCTGAGGGACAATTATTTCTGCCCCGGGTTCTAAATTTGGATAGAATTTCAATCCCAAAAAGCTATGGGTTCTTTTCGCATCTCCATTGGCATAAACCACGTAGGTTTTTGATCTTCTCGCATTCTCAGTGAAGCCCCCTGCCCTTGAAATATATCTTTTTAATCCCTGATTTTGGACAAATCTAGTTGTGGTTGGAAGTAAAACTTCACCTACCATTCTTACGGTCTGCAGCTCTTTTGGAACTTGAATTATATCACCTTCCATCAGAATTAAATCTTCCTCAGAACCTGGATTCGCCATGATCTTCTCTAGATCGATTCCAACAAAATCCTGCTCATTCATTCTCATTTTTACCAATGTCGAATCAGCTGATAAAGAATCTAAAACTGACAAGTTCTGGAAAAGTTGCTCTTGAGCCTGCTCTCTTTCTCTGAGTAATCTCTCCATTTCCCTTTGAGTTAATTTCCTATCTACCCGGTCATAAAGAATAGCTTCAGCTTCATTATTCTCCCGATTATAATTTGGATCAAGGCTCTTTTTAATATCACTTAGTAATTCTTCTTTCCGCTCCTCTTCAGTCTTCTCTTGGAAGTAAACCGTTCTTCTAATCAAACTCGCTCCCTTTGGATAGGCGTACTGATTTAAACCACCAGCCCTTTTTATTACATCAGAAATTCGTTCATCCCCTCTGGAAATGGCAAAATCACCGGGATAAATCACTTCACCTCGAATAGTAATTATTTGCTCCCTTTCGAACCCTGGGCTTCTTCGAATGAATACATGATCGAAAGGTTGGAGCGGGAAGTTTTTCTCAGTTTCCGTGAGACTCAGGTTTGGATCAATTGTTAAGGTTTCAATCTGAGCAATCTTTCCTGAACTTGCATCCCTGACTCTTCTGGCAACTTCTATGGAAGAGTTTGAGGCTGATTCAAGAAGTCCACCTGACCTCAATATAAGATCACCTATTGTCATTTGGGATGCGTATGGATAGGTCCCAGGATAATTAACCTCACCAGAAACCTTCACATAGTATTCTTCCTGAATATCATACCTACTTGGAATGAACAAAAGATCCTCATTTTTTAATGCAACATCATCGACAGTTCCGTCTATAATCCCTGCAAGATCTATTGATTCGGCCGCAAGTGTTAAATCGTCACTCGTTCGATATAGTGTCGCACGATTGGTGAAAGCTTCGGGGCGGAGTCCCTCTGCCTTACTGATCAAGCCTTTTACAGTCAATTCCCCTTGATCCAAAGAATATTCCCCCGGGCGGTTCACAGACCCTGAAATTTGGACCCGGTTTGCAAAACGATCCAATGCCTCACCAATTAAGATCTCATCTCCATCAAGTAAAATAAATTGGTCGAATTGTTCGGATGGGACATCAACTACTTTGCGCTCATTGTTCTCTATTCTCCTGATCGTCACTCGGTCTTTATAAGCAAGACTAGTGAAACCTCCAGTATAGATATAAAGGTCTGTTAATTTTTCTCCAGACTTGACCTCAAAAAATCCTTCTCTTCGAACAGGCCCGATGATCTCTACCCTAGCTTCAACCGGCGGCACGATTATCACATCATTATCCTGGAGATTTATATTAGCCGACTGATCCCCTTTTGAGAGGAACTCGTAGATATCAACTGTTGCGACAAGTTTGGAGTCCCGGTAGACTTGGATTTTTCTAAATGCTCCATTCTCGTTTGGCCCGCCTGCGGCGTAGAGGCCATTAAATACTGTGGCAAACGAAGGGAGTGTATAAGTTCCTGGTCGGGTTAATTCGCCAACCATAGAAACCTTTATAGATCTAATATTACCAAGACGAATGTCTAAGAATGCCGATGGATTTGACCCGTTAAGACCAGAATAAATTCTGCTCAGCTGGGATTTTAATCTTGCTTCTGCAGCACCAATTGTAGCACCTCCTAATTGAATGGGACCCAGATTTGGAACAAAGACCTTACCCTCAGGATTCACAACTAAGTCGAAAGCAGCTTGTGAGGTACCATAAATATCAACAAGCAACTGATCGCCAGAACCTATTACATAGGAACTAGGGGTAGGCAAATTTAAGCTCGGGCTAAAATCTAGATTCTGATTATGGAATAGCTTAAATCCAAAGATTTTCTTCTGGAAAGGGGTCAAATCATAATACGGATCACTTCGTCTTAAAGAGTCAAATAAAACATCTTGCTCCTCCCCTGCTAATGCTCTTCCTTGAAATGAATTAGGTAAATCACCTTGAATATTTGAACTGGAAAGAAGATCAGTAATTCGAGTTCGCAGCTTTGAAGCTTCCAAAGAACTCATCCCTCTTTCTCTCGCTAAAACATCAATTCTATCAGGCGAAATACCTTCAGCCTGAGCTCTATTTATCAGTTGCTCAATTTGAGCATCAGATAAATCATCTACCTTAAGATTTTGGATATCACTTAAGCTTTGAGCTATAGATAAATGAACCAGAAGGACCATTACTGAGACCATCAAAAGCCTCAAAAGGGAAATATTAGATTGTACGAGTTTTCTCAATATGATTTCGTTATCTCGATAAAAAACAGGGCTAAGTTGCAATTTATATCCGAAAATAAATAGGGCCTTATACAGCTTCGCCCTTTCAGTCACAGTATGACCTAGCATTTTAATCCTAAACCCTTTTTTCTAAAGGGTCTTACTTTTCAAAAAGGACCAGTCCGCGGTCCTTTACTCTTTGATTCACCAATTCAAACTTCACCTTACGATCAATCATTTTTTGAAGACGTGAAGTGAGATATTTGATGTATCGATCATTTAATTGATCACCACAGACACAGACATCAATTTGCCCTGTATCCTTGCCTTCAGCAATATCTCCGGTAAGGACTACCTGATCCACGTCTCCCATTCGGGACAGTATCTGCTCCAGCAAATCATCTAGTCCAAGATATTTGCGAATAATATCCTGTATGCTATGGAAGAAGGGGTGGGAAATATTAGCCTGATAGGTGACCTTATTCTTATCATTTTGACGGACCAGAATACCCGCTCCAGTCAAATGATTGAGTTCCTTTCTAATGGAATTAGTAGACTCTCCAAACTCATCAGCCAAACCACGCAAATGGCTCTGATTATCTGAGTTAACAAAAAACTTGACTAATAACCTCAATCTGGTTTTCGAGGTGATTAACGAATCCAGCATAAAAATCACTCCTGAAGTGAGTAACAAAGGTACTCATTCAGGGATAATACAAAACTATTTAACAGAAAAATTTAGGGAGATTCTAGCCCTTGTAGATATTATCAGGAGTAGGTTTCAAGGCAGAGCGCAGTGCAGATCCAGACCAAGCACTTAATCCACCAATTATAAACCCTAATACACCTGTAATTGCCACCAAAGTCATTCCTGAACCAACGCCAATCAACTCTGACATCATTTGAGGCAAATCACTACCACTATAGATACTTAGGTAAAAGCTTTGGCCTACCCAAACCAAACCCATTCCTATTGCACCGGCAAGAAAGGAGACAAATCCTGGTAAACCTATAAGGGCTGATACCACCCCAATACAAATCATGACTATCCAGAATGGAAAAAATGGGTTTATTATCCCAACAACCAGTACAACGAGAAATGTAAGTCCAATAAATTTCATGATGGTTAGTTTAAAGTAGTAGTGAACAATGCCTCTTGAGTATCTTCAACGCTTCGGAGTGAAAAATCAATATACTCTCCCTTAGACCATCGATTGATCATGTTTGAATAAAAGCGACTTCCGGGATTACCAGACTGCCCTCCTGGGTAAATCCCATAGGCATTCGGCTGTTCACCCAGCTCAACTACCATCCTCCAGGATGCACCGTGTCTTTCGCTAGTTGCATTTAAAATACCGCGGCCCCCACCCGTGTAGACGTTTGAAACTGAGAAGGACTCAAACTGAGGAACAAGATGTCTTACGCTTGTCCTTTTGTAGTTTGCCCAAGAATAATCGCCTTCTTCTGCTTCCCACTCTGCCATTCTAGCTAACATGCTTTCAAATCCAGCATTCACATGAGTCGAGGCATTCTCCACATTTTCTGTATTACCATGATCAAATATTTCTGAATCTGGCTCATTCTTCATAAGGGACACCATTTGATAATTGTTCGGAGTTGTAATAGGAGCATCCCATGCATACCATTCTTTCCAGACCTCATCATCCACCTTATCCCACCAGATATAGAATAATGTCGGCGCTTTCTGATTAGGGTCCGCATAAAAATCCCATGATTTCAACTCTTGAATATATTTTTTGGCATCATCTGAATCGAATTTGGATTCATCCAAAAGTTCCATCATTACTGGCAAAGCTTCCGCTGCGTGCAAATAATAATCATCAAACTGCAGAGCCTTCATGTCATCGACTGTAATATCATTCATTTGCCGAAGCTGATTATTGAGTCTCCTATTTCTATAATGCTCGTAGCTTCTGTCCCAAACAAAATATGGATACGAAGGATCCACAGGATGTTGATTTGCAGAAGAAACAAACCCTCTTTCCGGATTTAAAGTACTAGCATTCTGATCAAAAGGAATATATGCTTGCCAGTCCATTAAAGGGTCAGCGCCATCCATGAAGAATCGTCCCTGTCCTTCCCATTTCACTGGGAATTTACCCTGAATTCTCATGGCTATATCTCCGTCCTTAGCAGCAAAAACAAAGTTCTGTGGAGGAGCTATGTAGTTATCTAAGGCGGCATTGTAGTCATCATGATTTTTTGCCTTATTCATCAAGATGAAGGTTTTGACCTCTTGAGATTCGTCATGCGCTGTCCACTTCAGAGAAAAATTAACATCCTGTCTATCTGATCTGAATGTTTTGTCGTACACGACTGGCCCATAATGAGTATAAACTACCGTATCAATAAATGACTCTTGACCTTTAACCTTTATTTCCTCTATTCTAAACTCGGTGTCTCTCCATTCTTCGCCGAATTTGTACTGTCTTCTAGATTCGTCTTTGAAAGTAATTTTATACCAATCCCTTGCGTCTTTTGTGGCATTGGTCACTCCCCAAGCAATATTTTCGTTGAACCCTGAGATTACTCCGATCGCACCTGGCAAGGTCGCTCCTTTTACACTATGTTCAGGAGTGGTCAACTGCATGGAATACCAAATCGAAGGCAAATTCAAACCTAAGTGAGGATCATTTGCCAGGATGGGACGACCACTTTTGGTCTTACTTCCTGCAACAGCCCAATTATTCGATCCTATCCCTGGCTCAGGTGCTGGTAAGGGATCTAAAACTAATAAGTCATCTGGATAAGTCGTACTATCAGGAGCTTGAATTTCTATGGGTTCAAACGCCCAAACTCTCTCAGCCTCGATCACAGGATCATTATCTTCTGGGAAGTAAGGAAATAACTTATCTACCATCTCCTGACCAAGAATTTTTCTGAGGTTAGAAAACTGGAGGTCGGCATCTCCCATGAGCATATCAGCCATGTACTTCAGCAGCAATGCAGATTTGTATGGAGTCCATGGCTCTGGACGATAATTAAGGATTTTGTACTCCACCGGAAGTGTAGCACTTGACAAGCTATTAATGTATTGATTCACTCCATCAGAAAAAGCCTCAAGGATAGCTTCGACTTCAGGCTGAGAGCTCATTCCAGCGAGACCTTTTTCAGCTCCAAAGGCCAAGCCTTTTCTCCTGTTCATTCTATCCAGCTCAATAGCTACTGGCCCAACAATCTCAGAAAGACGACCCGCTGCTGCATGCGTCTGAAACTCCATTTGCCAAAGTCTATGCTGAGCTGTGATATAACCCTGCGCTCGATAAAGATCTAACTCATTTTCAGCGAACACATGAGGGATTAAATCCTCGTCATAAATGACTTTAACCGGAGCAGATAGGTTTTCGAGGTCTATTTCATCTTCTGCAATTTGGTCTTCGCTCAATGTATTTTGCCAAAACCCATGGTTGGGGTCAAGTAGGCCAGCGAGAGGAGGAACAGAATCAATGGGTCGGGAAATTAAAACCGCAAACCCTATGGAAAGGATGAGCGAAACAATCAATGAAATGTATTTCATCTAATTCAAGTTGGAGTGAATCCAACAAAAATACTGAATTGATCGATTCCTTAATCCTTGTATGAGTGTTTTTTGATCAATAAATAAATAAGCCTCCAGACAGGAGGCCATTATTTATTCAATGCTTATTGGGAGAGTTACCTTCTCCCATTTCAAAATAATTCCTGGATCAGCTATTTCGAAAGAAAGCATCTCTTGAGCATCATCTCCTTTGGAAGGACTTGCAGTAACTCGTAGAACGTCATTATTCTCATTATATTGAAAATGACCATGTTCTAAGTCCCAATCAGAATTAAAAATAACTGTCCAGGGACCGGTTTCTTTGGGAATGGTGAAAAGGGAATACTTACCAGGTTCCAAAGTCTTACCTTCCACCTGAATCGGATCAACGATTTCGATGAAAGTAGCCTCATTAGCTCCCGTACGCCAAACAACATCAAAAGGTACTAGATCACCCCAAATTTCTCTGTTCTTGACAGAGGGGGCTCCGTATTGAAGATTAATTTTCTTTCCATTAATCTCACCAGATATTTTCTTTAGTGGACTTTGCCTTTGCTCTTCTTCAGACATCGCTACTTCCTCACTAGAAGAATTAGCTTCTGAATTTTCAGCAGCTTTAGGATCACAACTTGAAATACTAGCAGCCAGAGCAAGGGAAGGCAAAATTAGTTTAGTTTTTTTCATGGCTTGTGGTCAATTTTTAAAGTATTGGTCAAGCAAAATCTCTGCCTGAATCAAAAAAAGAATAAAATGTTATGAATTAGGCTATTGGTATAATCCTTGAAAGCAAACGCTGCTGAAATTTGAAGGTTGCCAGGAACAATCTTAAATCTCGTTATTTACCTTAACATTAGTTTTTACAACTTACACCCTTATTCGGCGTTTTCTGCTTAAATGAAGTATTTCTACATTGCTATTGGTATTGTTAGTCTTGGGATGTTTTCCAGTGTTTATATTTCTCCTGAGCATTTTCCTTATGTAGGATTACTCCCATTTTTTATTCCCGTAGTTTGGTTGCTGAACCTTCTTCTTTTATGCATAGGCATTTTATCTTGGAGAAAATCAGCTTTCATTCCACTCGCAGTCCTAATAATTGGGTATAAATTCGCGGCTATCACTTTTCAACTGAATCCACGAAAAGAAGACTCAGACACCTCAATCCGTGTTTTAACATATAACGCTCATCTATTTGATTACAAGAGAAGGATATCAGGTGGGTCATTCGACCCGAATGTATTCAAATGGATTCAAGACCATCCTGCCGAGATTAAGGTATTCCAGGAGTTCTATAATGATAAAACCTCTTCTAGTCGCAACGCCTTGAAAATTTTAGGTGAGGATATGGCATTAGAGCAGAGCTATCACGTGATCGATGGTGATCCTGATAAAAGATCCTATGGACTAGCAATATTTTCAAAATACCCAATAATCAACGAAGGAAAAGTTTTTGATAATGAACGATCTAACGGTGCAATTTTCGCCGATGTACTGGTGAATCAGGATACAATAAGAGTATACAATACCCATCTTGAATCCATGAAAATCCAATCAGAGTTATTGGAAGATATAGAAGGTGTAAGAGATAACTATAGGCAGACTCTGGGAAAGCTGCATCGAGGTAGCCTTACCCGTAGTAGGCAATTGAAAGTTTTGGTAGAGCACATTAGATTTAGTCCTCACCCTATTATACTTTTAGGGGATTTAAATGAAATACCATATTCCTACACTTACTTTAAGCTATCCGAAAGTTTACTTAATGCGTTCGAAGTGGCTGGAAGGGGCTTTGGTTTTACTTACAACCGAATCTTATTTTTCCTCAGAATCGATCATATTTTCAGTTCGCCTGAGTTGAAGGCTACCAATTTCAAAACACATCGAGAAGTCGATTACTCAGATCATTACCCTGTATCTGCCTCTTTTCGTCTTGATTGAGTTTTTGCTTCCCACACTCTTTTCATTGGCAAAAGCATAACGGGTAATAGAATCAAATCCGCCAACAAAGCAAAAATTAAGGATAAGGAAATTAAAACTCCTGTGAAATAGGTGACTTCAAATTGACTAAAAGCCAAAACTCCAAAGCCTGAGACCAAAACCAACGTGGTTAAGGCTATGGCATATCCAGTCTCAAGAAACGTTCGTTTTATCGCATATAGCAGACTTCTTCCATGATTAAGTTCAAATCGCAGTCTTGTCATGAAATGAATACTATCATCAACCGCAATTCCGAAGGCCACAGAAAATAATATGGCGGTAGAAAGCTTAAACTCAATTCCAAACAAAAACATAATTCCAGCCATCATGATCAAGGGGAAAAAATTTGGTATCAAGAGAATGAAAGCTATTCTCCAAGAACGAAACAAAACACCGGCAATCAGTCCAACTAGCAAAAATGCTACTCCAAGCCCCCTCACCATTTGCCAAGTGACTGATTCATGACCTTTATCAATTAAGAAAGATGTACCTGTCCACCGGACATGGATAATATTAGAATCTATCTTCTCCTTAATAAACTGATTGAATTCATCACGTTTGCGGTTCATTTCAAAACTTCCAAGATCAGGTAACCTACCCGAAATCCTTCCTGTTTTTTGATCTTCGGATAAGTAGCCCTCTCCAATTCTTGAAACTACCCTCGGTAAATATCTTTCCAACCTTAAGAATTGTCCTTCAGAAGGAAATCTGAATGCATTTATACTACCCTGATTTTGTGCTTGATTCAAAGCTTTGAGAGCAGAAACCGGAGAAATCAATTTACGATCACCAAAGAGTCTGACTAACTCGGTTTCAATCTTGTCGATTTCTTTTAAGCTATTTAAGTCAAGCAAACTTCCATTTTCCTCCACACAATCTATTTGAATTTCAAGTGGGTTAGACCCTCCATATTGATTATCAAAAAAGCTAATGTCTAGTTGAATTGGATGATCCTTAGGAAGACTATCTAAAAGGAAACCATTGATCTTCACCTGACTTCCAAGAAAAAAGAAAAGAATGGATATGGATAGGAAAGAGTAGATGACAAATCTTCTTTTTTCCAAAATCCACTGAAACCAAGTAATTAGGATTGAATTCTTTGGCTTTCTCCTGGTAACTCCAAGGGTTACAGGGAATAGATACAACAGTCCCGGAGTAATAAGGATAATCGACCCGAAAATCACAAAAATCCCTAATCCGGTACTCAGTCCAAAAGACTTCAACGCGGGTATAGTGGTGAAATAAAGGGATATAAAACCAAGACCAGTAGTCAAAATAGTCAGTCCCACCGGTGTGACTAACTCCTTAAACACCTTCTCGATAGAAGGATCTTTTTCCTCTTTTCGTAGCTGTTTAGCAAGATGTGTAAAGAAATGAATAAGTCCACTCATACCAACAATCAAGAAAATAGTGGGCTGCATTACCGACATCACATCCAAAGACCGACCTCCTATAATGATCATCGCAAATGCCCAAACCACTCCAAAAGCTAGAACAATGATCGGTATAAATACACCAGACCAGCTTCTATAGATTAAAGCCAGAACTATAAGAATGAGAGAAAATGAGATGCCTAAAAACAGACTAAACTCAGATTCCATAAGCTTAATAAAATCACCTTGGGCCTGAATTTTCCCAGCGATGGCAATGGGCTCGATCCCTTCTTCTTTTAAGATTTTTTGGATTTGGCCATAAACCAGATCTCCTTCTTCTTTATTTATGTTTTGCTCATTTTTTATCAACATGAGAAAACTCTCACCATCCTGAGAAACCAATCCTCCACGATAGAAATCTAAGTCTTCAGAAAAAGTGGATAATGCACCTGGTGAATTCCAACTCAAAACCGGCCTGTAAGTAACTCCAAACACTCCTATGATGGGCCTTTTTGCATTCAGGACACTAACCACGGTATCAATCAGAAGAATATCATTTATCCGGTTCTGAGCAACCAGGGCATCCTCTAAAAATGCAGAATCGAGCCAGTTCCCCTCTGGATTACCAATTGCTAAAAGCAGGTAATCATTGTCATTTTCAAATTCTCGCTTAAATCCCTCGTAGAAATCAAGATCTTCGTCATCCTGCGGAAAAAATTGCTCGAAATCATAATTGAATTCGGGAACTGGCCGAATTATTATAATTCCTGCACTGATGACAATGGCTAAAGCAAGAAAGGCGTAGGAAATCTTTTTCTTAAACATTAAACCCCAAGTTGAAGAGGGACAATAATCGTCAAGTATACTAGGAAAATTGGAGCTTTGTTTTCCTATGGTTCCATTTCTTAGAGAGACTTTCTATCTTGCCTGTTGAACCGAAACCATTCTAAATTAAATGCAGCAATATCACGATCTGATGCGGAAAATCCTTGATGAAGGGATTGTAAAAGGAGATAGGACAGGAACAGGTACCAGAAGTATTTTTGGCCATCAGATGAGATTCGATTTGTCTGAAGGTTTTCCGTTGGTGACTACCAAAAAACTTCATCTTCGTTCAATTATTATCGAGTTGCTATGGTTCCTGAAAGGGGACTCGAATATTGGATATCTCAAGGATAATAAAGTATCCATTTGGGATGAGTGGGCTGATGAGAATGGTGATCTTGGCCCAGTTTATGGCTATCAATGGAGACATTGGCCTGACGGCAAGGGCGGAGAAATCGATCAGATTAAGAACCTGATTCAAAACATTAAGAACAAACCGGATAGCAGAAGGCATATCGTAAGTGCATGGAATGTGGCAGACGTAGATAATATGGCTTTGCCACCCTGCCATACCATATTTCAATTCTACGTAGCAGATGGAAGACTATCTTGCCAGCTCTATCAGCGTAGTGCTGATGTTTTCCTCGGAGTACCTTTTAATATCGCTTCTTACGCCTTGTTTACGATGATGATTGCTCAAGTATGTGATCTTGAGTTGGGGGATTTCGTTCATACGTTTGGGGATGCCCATTTGTACTCTAATCACATTGAGCAGGCTGAACTTCAGCTGAGCCGAGACATTAGGTCTTTGCCACAAATGAAAATCAACCCCGATGTAAAGGATATTTTTGACTTTAAATTCGAGGATTTTGAATTAGTGAATTATGATCCTCATCCTCACATAAAAGCGGCAGTTGCGGTTTAAAAAAAAGGCCATCAATAATTGATGGCCTTTTCATTTGTTAATTATCGCTTAACTCATATTTCAGAGTTTTTCCTTTTTCAATCGCCGGAAGACCCTCAGTCATCCAAAGTGGTGCAGGGGCGCCTTTAAGATAGTGATCGAAAAACTGACTCAGTCGAACCGATAGATCCTTTCTATTCTTTCTTTGTCTTAGGTTATGGGCTTCTCCATTGTACTGGAGCAACCAGGCTGGTTGATTCAATCTCTTAAGCGCCATAAACATTTCAATACCCTGATACCATGGCACTGCCCCATCGTCATCATTATGCATAATAAGAACTGGAGTCTTCACCCTATCCATGAAAAACAAGGGGGAATTTTCCATGTAATAAATTGGCTTTTCCCAAAGTGTACCCCCTATTCTGGATTGGGTCTGCTCATATTGGAACATTCTGCTCATTCCTGTACCCCATCGGATTCCACCATAGGCAGAAGTCATATTCACAACTGGCGCACCAGCACCAGCCGCCTTGAACATGTTTGTCTGAGTAATTAGATAGGCTACTTGATAGCCTCCCCAGCTTTGTCCCTGAATGGCCATATTGGCTTCATCGACAAACCCCATGCCTGCTACCTTTTGAACAGCTGGAATAACGCAATTAAATGCACTAGGACCTGGAAGGCCAATTTCATACTTGATGTCTGGCACTAAAACCAGATATTCATTGCTTACGAAATATGGAATATTAATTACGGATGCACTTGGAGCGGGTGAGCGATATCTGTGGATACCGTCAGAACTTCTTTCATAGAAATACACCATCATTGGATACTTCTTATCAGGGTCAAAATTCTCAGGCTTATATAGAAGTGCTTTAAGAGGTGTCCCATCGCTAGCCAGATAGTCAACTAGTTCAACTGTTCCCCAATTAATATCCTTTTGTTGCGGGTTCAAGTCTGAAACCTTTTCAAAGTCTTCCATTTCTAAATCTGTCAAATACAAATTTGGATTATCCTGGAAAGTGCTTCTTCTTACCAATACCTCATCTGATTCCTTCGCCTTCACTATTGGATAGTACGCATGACTTGTCAGGATTATTTCTGCTGGCTCATTTTGACCTGAGATATCCCCCATGAAAAAACCTGAGTCTTTTGAATCCTCATTGAACACAGATAAATACAAATCAGCCTCTGGATCAATGCTTTCTTCTTCCCGATCCAAAATCACTCTTCGGAACTCGAGCATACTTTGGCGGCCAATTCCTTTTGTGATATTCACCGGATTTGATGGGTCCTTTGGATCAACTTTCCAAATGTCATAGCGATCATTAATTAGGATAGCCTCATCATCAGCTAACCAACCACTACTTCCATAGCTGCCTGGCAAAGAAGGAGAATCATGAAGTTCATTATACATAGGAGTCGGGATCGCCTGAGATAATTCAATCATAGTTTTACTTTCCACATCATATGAAACCCATGAACTGTCCCGACTTTCGTACCAAGTCACATATTTCCCGCTCGGTGATAAAGATGGGAATCCCGAAGCATTTTCTTTAACAAGAGTCTTATCCCCAGTTGAGAAGTCGACCAGATATACGTCTCTACCTATTTGAATATCCCAACTATAATTTCTGAAGTAAGCATCATTTGAAGTTGCTAGGGCAAAATCATGCTTAATTTTAGAAGGCAAAGAAACTTGCTTCAGTTCTCTATCCGCTAGTTGAGTAATTGTCTTGGATGAAATATCATACACTGCTAGATAGGACCGCTTTTCCTCTTGAGACTTCCTATTCAACTGCATAGGTTGAATCTGACTATCCTGCCAACCCCAAATATCCAGACTTGGTCTTTCTTCATCGAGAATTGTCGTATCATCCTCATAAGGATAATCCTTGTAATCCTCTGCCACTCCAAAAAATAATCGGCTTTCATCCTCTGAAAAAGAGAAACTCGCGTCTGGACTAATTCTTCCACCCTCCAAGATTCCCTCAGAATTTCTATTCGCAAACTCTTTTGTCTCTCCTGACTCAATATCTGTGATAAAGGCTTGATGATAGGTCTTTTCAGCTTTAGCTGAATCGTCTGTGGACAGATAGGAAAAGTAACCGGATTGTGGGGAGAACTGCATTTTGGAATAACTCGTCATACCCTCACTTAGAGCTAACGATTCCCCACTGTTTAAGTCCAAAAGGTAAATACCTGCATTATCCAAAGTATCTTGTTCAGAAAGCACATAGTGCAAATAATTCCCATCCTTTGAAAAACCATAGTTTTTTACTCGATCAAATGAGTATTCTGTTCCAGATCCATGCGACCTTACCAACAATTTTGTTCCATCTGTTTTTAACTCCTTTGGCTTAGTTTCCGTGGAATCAGGTTCCAATTTTTCCTCACTCATTTCCTCACCTTCTTCATCCTCTTTCTCAGGTTTCTTTTTTTCCTTCTTTGGTTTTTCAAAAAGAATCGCATACCAATCCCCTTCCTTTTCTGGAATTGCGAAAGACTTCACATTAGCAATTTTCTCAACCTTCTCTGTTTTGAAATCAAAAATGAAAACGCTGTCTTTAGGCATTTCATCTTTCTTAGCCTTTTGAAGCTTTTTCATTCGAACCGTGTCAGCCTCAGGTACTATTTTGCCTATGGCAAAAGTTCCTGCTGGAGAGAAATTATAACCGGACCCCCTATCAATTATCGTTCTGTTATTTGGTTGAGCATAGGGAAATAGCTCGAGTCGGGCATCCCCTTCTTGAGGCCTAATCGAGAAGCCAACCCATTTACCATCTTTGGTAATTTGTATGGAAGACATACTCTCCCATCCATCATAATCTGCATGTGTCAGAGAGCGCTTTTGCTGCGCAAAGCTCAAAGCACAAATAAATACCAATAGAAAGGTAAAAACTGCCTTTTTTGTAGTCATATAGAATTGATTTAGTACAATATATCCTGACCCATAGGATCAGCTTTGGAATAAAGAAAGGTCAAAAAAGAAACGCTTCAATAATTTGATCTGAAATCAAAATTACTGAAGCGCTTTCAATGTGCTCGACCGCTTAAAAAAAACTACGGCAAATCTTCCTTGGCAATGGTCAATTCGAAAGATTCAGGAGAATACTGATTGAAACCTGGAACAGCCTTGCAATCTGGCAATTTCCTGATCATATGGTCTAATCTTGATACGAGACCTTTGTCCACTTCAGTTATCATGTCGAATCCAGATATTCGTCCTCTTTCATTTACATGAAGAAGCAATTTCACATCTTTATATTCTCTACTTTTCTTAGTCCTGAATAAGAAGGGACTGTAACTGTCTATTGCTTCAAGTGTATTTTCCGCCCAGGCCCAATGAGATCCAAGATCTTCTGCCATTTTCGCCTCTATTACTGAGAGTTCCTGCAAATCAATAGATTCAGAATTTGCGATTTGTTTCTCGGTCATAGGCACATCCACCTTTCTCAAAGTCAAACTCTCGAATTGAACTTCAGAGGAGGTAATCTCATAATTCAAGGTCTCTCCAGACTGGGAATAAGCTAAGTCCGTGGATCCAGGAAATCCCAAATAAACGAAACTACTAAAAACGAAAATCAAAAAAGTACTTTTCATAAGAGTAATTATATACAGCAAAAATACACATTTAATTATTTCATATACAAATAAATGCATTTAAAATTTCAGCACGAAAACAAAAAAGTCTTGCCAAAAGCAAGACTCTTTTCAGAATATAAACCCAAATATAACTTTAGAGATAAAAGTTCATGTTTTATGTGTTGCCAATGGAGAAAGATGATTCATTCCACACTTCAGCAACGAAAGCAAATAAAACAGATTTTAAAACTAATTACAAATTATAGAAATAATTTTGCAATACTTTGAACAATCTGTAATTTCCCGACAGATTTATTAGAGAATGCTTAAAATCCTGAAATGAAAATGGATAAAAATTTGGATATCGACAATATCGACCTAAAAATCATTTCGCTGCTGAATGAAGATGCCAAAACTCCATATACCGAAATTGCAAAGAAGGTTTTTGTCTCATCCGGTACGGTCCATGTCAGGATGAAGAAATTGGAAGACATGGGAGTGGTTAAAAGCGCCACCTTAAATATTGATTTTTCAAAATTAGGA
Organism: uncultured Cyclobacteriaceae bacterium; assembly: GCA_937146645.1. Classification (GTDB taxonomy): domain Bacteria; phylum Bacteroidota; class Bacteroidia; order Cytophagales; family Cyclobacteriaceae; genus Algoriphagus. The sequence goes on along the minus strand of CAKZRQ010000017.1, from coordinate 176,431 downwards.
TATGACATCGCTGCATTCTTAGGAATTTACCTTCAGAAGAGCTCCTTATATGACAATGTCATTGAGAGATTGAAAGCAATTCCTGAAGTAGTTAGAGCTTATTATACAACCGGTAACTACTCAATTTTTGCAAAGATTATCTGCCAGGATACGGATCATTTAAGGAATGTTTTAGATAGTATTCAGCAGGTCGAGGGAATTGATAGAACGGAAACCCTTATTGTTCTAGAAGAAAGCATAAACCGCCCTATTCAATTTTTTGACAAAGATGAATAGTTATTTGGATTAAATCCAAATAATAGATTTTTGACCTTTTGAGCTCTGACAAAATAATCTAGCTCAAATCACCGATGTTGTAAAAAATCATTAAAAAACCCCTCCTACTGTAAATTTAGAGGGGTTTATTTTTACCTTAAAAATATTTCATTGTCTCGCGAACAATAAAATTTCCTTTTATGTTGTACCTTTGACGCCATAAATAAAATTAATCTAAATAGGTCGCGGAATGAGTAAAGACAACGAGATTTTAGAGGAATTTACCACCAAAGAATATGAGCACGGCTGGTCCGTGAAGTACGAAGCCGACGAGGCTCCAATAGGATTAAATGAGGAGATCATTAAATGGATCTCGGCAAAGAAAGAAGAACCACAATGGTTACTGGATTGGAGGCTTAAAGCTTTTGATACTTTTCAAAATATGACCGAGCCTGAGTGGGCAAATGTTCATTATCCGAAAATCGACCTTCAGCAGCTCAGATACTACTCTGCACCTAAGCAAGGCAAAAAACCTAAAAGCTTGGATGAAGTCGATCCGGAATTGCTTCAGATTTATGAAAGACTTGGTATCAACTTAAACGAGCAGAAAAGACTTCAGGGAATAGCCGTGGATGCGGTTCTTGATTCAGTTTCTGTTGCCACGACCTTTAAGGACACTCTTTCTAAACTGGGAATTATCTTCTGCTCCTTTAGCGAAGCAGTGAAGGATCATCCTGAGCTTGTCAAGAAATACTTGGGTTCTGTAGTCGCAATGACGGATAATTATTATGCAGCTTTAAATTCAGCGGTATTCTCCGATGGTTCTTTCTGCTACATCCCCAAAGGTGTGAGATGTCCAATGGAACTCTCGACATATTTTAGAATCAATGCTGCAAATACAGGTCAATTCGAGAGAACACTAATCGTTGCTGAGGATGAATCCTATGTGAGTTATCTTGAAGGTTGTACAGCACCGCAGCGAGATGAAAATCAGCTTCATGCAGCTGTGGTGGAGATTTATGCTGCCGCTAATGCAGAAGTAAAGTATTCAACAGTTCAAAACTGGTTCCCAGGGGATAAAGATGGTAAAGGTGGAATTTACAACTTCGTGACCAAGCGAGGTCTTTGCGCAGGAGATCACTCAAAAATCTCTTGGACGCAAGTTGAAACTGGTTCTGCTGTCACCTGGAAGTATCCATCATGTATTCTTAAAGGAGATAATTCAATCGGTGAGTTTTACTCCGTCGCTGTTACCAATAATTATCAGCAAGCAGATACAGGAACCAAAATGATTCACATAGGTAAAAACACCAAATCCAGAATCGTTTCCAAAGGTATCTCTGCAGGAAAATCTCAAAACTCATACAGAGGTCAGGTTCAAGTGATGAAGAGGGCGCACAACTCTCGAAACTTCTCACAATGTGACTCCTTATTGATGGGTGATAGATGTGGAGCACATACTTTCCCGTACATCGATATCAATAATCCTACTGCTAAAGTAGAACATGAGGCTACTACCTCTAAAATAGGTGAAGATCAAATCTTTTACTGTAACCAAAGAGGAATCGATACAGAAGATGCTGTAGCACTAATTGTTAATGGCTACGCAAAAGAAGTATTGAATCAATTGCCGATGGAATTCGCAGTTGAGGCTCAAAAGCTACTTGCTCTTACACTTGAAGGAAGTGTGGGATAATTCAAAACTAGAAACAATACAACTATGCTATCAATAAAGAACCTTCATGCCTCCATCGAAGGCAATGAAATATTACGAGGAATTGACCTGGAAGTAAAAGCAGGTGAAGTTCACGCGATCATGGGACCGAATGGTTCTGGAAAATCTACGCTTGCCTCTGTATTGGCGGGCAGAGAGGAATATGAAATCACCGATGGTGAGGTTACTTTTAAAGGAGAAGATCTTCTAGAGCTAGCTCCAGAAGAAAGAGCTAGAGAAGGTGTTTTCCTTGCATTCCAATATCCTGTTGAGATTCCAGGAGTAAGTTCAACCAATTTCCTTCGAACTGCAGTAAACCAAGTTCGTGAGCACAGAGGTTTAGATCCATTAGACGCCGTGAAATTCCTTACAATGATGAAGGAGAAAATGAAGCTTGTTGAAATTGATCAGAAGCTTTTGAGCAGAGCTTTAAATGAAGGTTTCTCTGGTGGAGAGAAAAAGAGAAACGAGATCTTCCAAATGGCAATGCTTGAGCCTACCCTATCGATTCTAGATGAGACCGATTCGGGATTGGACATCGACGCTTTAAGAATTGTCTCAAATGGTGTTAACCAGTTAAAGTCTAAGGATAATGCTACCATCGTGGTTACTCACTATCAGAGACTTCTCGATTACATCGTTCCTGATTTTGTGCATGTATTGTATAAAGGAAAGATCGTAAAGTCAGGCACCAAGGAATTGGCGCTTGAACTTGAAGAGAAAGGATACGACTGGATCAAGGCAGATGTAGAACAGGCTGCTGTTTAATAATAATTCATCCAAAATGAGCACTTTATTGGACACACATCCATTAGACCTGATTCTTGATCAATCACATGATGATTTCCAGGAAGTCAGAGCCGTAGGTCGTGAAGCCTTTGCCAAGCAAGGCCTTCCTTCTGCAAAAGCCGAAGAATATAAATTCACCAATCTGACCAAAAGACTGGCTCAAACATTTGACAGTTTCGAATTGGCAGCTGCTTTTGATGTTTCTGAGGAACAAGTGAAAAATGCTATCTTTAAAGGCTTCGATGGCCATATTTTGGTTTTTACCAATGGAAGCCTTAATCAAGCCCTTTCCTCTGAAATAACTGGGGTCGAGGTCACTTCTTTATCGGGTGCATCTGCTGCTTTGGGAAGCATAGCCAAACCAGAGAAAGATCCATTCGCAGCTTTCAATCAGGCAACCTTTAAGAATGGAATTCAGATTAGCATCGCTAAAAACACCCAAGTTGAGCAGCCTATTTTGGTGCTGAACTTTATTGATTCTACTAAGGGCAATCTGATCCAGCCAAGAGTTTGGGTTGAAGCTGGCGATTTTGCAGAAGCAACCTTTATCGAACAACAGATTAATCTTTCCGATAAAGAGTATTTTCTAAACGAGGTCAAAGAAATCAAGGGAGGAAGAAACTCTCATATCCATTGGTATAGAGTTCAAAATGAAGGGAAGACCTCTATTTCGATGAGCAACATCGAGACAGATATCCAACAAGATGGCACATTCACTTCCGTGAATCTTTCACTTTCAGGTTTAATGGTAAGAAATAACCTTAACCTGAATCTTTTAGGAAGTAATTCGGAAGGAAATATGTATGGTTTATATCTCACAAATGGTAAGACCCATGTAGATAATCATACAAATGTTGATCATACCATCCCTCATGCAGAGTCAAACGAATTGTACAAAGGAATTCTTACTGACAATTCAAGAGGTGTTTTTAATGGGAAAATCTTTGTAAGACAGGATGCCCAGAAAACCAATGCCTTCCAGCAAAACAACAATATTTTGCTTTCTGAGAATGCTATTGTTAATACAAAGCCACAGCTTGAAATTTGGGCGGACGATGTAAAATGTTCTCATGGTTGTACCACTGGTCAGCTTGATGAGGAAGCCTTATTTTATCTTCAGGCTAGAGGAATTGGAAAAGAAAAAGCTAGAGGGCTGCTCCTTTACGCTTTCGCAGGGGAGGTTCTTGAAAATATTAAAGATGATGCATTCAGAAGCTACTGCATCACACTTATTCAAGAAAGATTAGGGACCAATTTCTAGAAACTAAATGGCATTGGATTTAGATCATATCAGAAGTCTCTTTCCGGTACTTCATCAGGAGGTATATGGTAAGCCATTGATTTATCTGGACAATGCTGCCACTACCCAGAAGCCACAAGCTGTCCTAGATGCGATTTCAAATTATTACGAAAAGGATAATTCAAATATTCATCGCGGAGCGCATGCCTTAGCGGATCGAGCGACTGCTTATTTCGAGGAAACTCGTGAAGCGGTTAAAGATTTTATAGGTGCACGAGAGTCTGCTGAAATTATATTCACAAAGGGCACAACAGAAAGCATTAATCTAGTTGCAGCTACGTTTGGGAGAAAGTTCATTGGAAAAGGTGATGAGATCATCATTTCTACTCTCGAACACCATTCGAATATAGTTCCATGGCAGATGCTTTGCGAAGAAAAGGAGGCTACCTTAAAGGTGATCCCCATATCTGAGTCAGGTGAGATTATCTTCGAGGAGTTCGAAAAGCTTTTGAGTGCAAAGACCAAATTGGTAAGTGTGGTTCACGCTTCAAATGCACTGGGTACAATTAATCCGGTCGAGAGAATCATTGAAGCGGCGCATAAAGTTGGTGCTAAAGTATTGCTGGATGGGGCTCAAAGCACAAGTCACCTCGACATTGATGTTCAAAAGCTCGATTGTGATTTTCTAGCCTTTTCTGCACACAAATTATATGGCCCAACCGGACTTGGTGTGTTGTATGGCAAAAGAGAAATTTTGGAAGCGATGCCTCCTTTCCAGGGTGGTGGAGAAATGATCAAAGAGGTCACTTTTGAAAAGACTACATACAATGAAATTCCATTCAAGTTTGAAGCCGGGACACCGAATATAGGTGACGTGATTGCTTTTAAAGCTGCTTTGGACTTCATCAATGAGATTGGAAAAGAGAATATTAAAGCTCATGAGGATGAGTTGATTGCATATGCCCAGGAAAAGCTTTCTGCAATCAAGGGCTTTGTGCCAGTAGGCACAGCAAAAGACAGAGTGTCTGTTATTTCATTCGGAATAAACGGAATGCATCCTTTCGATGTGGGAATGATGCTGGACTCCAAAGGAATTGCTGTCCGCACAGGTCATCACTGCACCCAGCCACTTATGAAACGACTTGGACTGGAGGGAACTGTGAGAGCTTCTTTTTCTGTTTACAACACCAAAGAAGAAATAGATACTTTAGCCGAAGGCGTAGAAAAAATAGCCCGAATAAAGAATAAATGAGTAGTATCCAGGAAATACAAGACGAGATAGTTTCTGAGTTCGAAATACTTGGGGACGACAAAGAGTCAACCATTTACTACATCATGGAACTTGGAGGGGGGCTTTCAGAGTTTCCTGAAGAGTCAAAGGTCGAGCAGAACATTATCAAAGGTTGTCAGTCCAAAGTATGGCTCACAGCCAGCGAGGAAAATGGAAAAGTTCAATTTCAGGCTGATTCGAATACCGATATCACAAAGGGGTTGATTTCACTTTTGATACGGGTATTGGGAAACCAAACTCCTGAAGCGATCTTAAATGCCGATTTGAATTTTCTCCAGAAAATTGGGATGGGTAACATCATCGGAAGCCAAAGGTCGAATGGTCTGGTTTCTATGATTCAACAGATGAAAAGATATGCTTTGGCCTATCAGGCCAAGCAAAATGCATAAAGAATGGAAGCACCTAAAGAGACAGAATCTAATCCTGGACAGGTAGACAACTTGAAGGACAAGGTTGTACAGGCGATCAAGCAGGTTTACGACCCAGAGATCCCTGTAGACGTTTATGAATTAGGATTGATTTATGAGGTGACCATTTATCCAGTAAACAATGTTTACATATTAATGACACTTACTTCACCAAACTGTCCGTCTGCAGAGTTCATTCCTTCAGAGGTAAAGAACAAAATTCAGCAGATTCAAGGGGTCAGTAATGTGGAAGTAGAAATGACCTTTGACCCACCCTACTCTCAGGATATGATGTCAGAGGCTGCAAAATTAGAATTAGGATTCTTATAACAGATATTAAATTTAAAGAGTATGTACCCAGAAGAATTAATAGCACCTATGCGTGCGGAACTTTCAGATGTAGGTTTTGAAGAATTCAAAACAGCAGATCAGGTAACTTCACACATAAACGAAGAGCACAAAGGAACCACATTCGTGGTGGTGAACTCAGTGTGTGGATGTGCTGCAGGAGCAGCCAGACCAGGCGTGAGACATGCTTTAGAAAATGCTAAAGCAAAGCCAACTAATCTTGCGACTGTATTTGCAGGAAATGATCGAGAAGCGGTAGACAAGTTCAGAGAGATAGTACTTCCTTATCCTCCCTCCTCGCCTGCTATGGCTCTTTTTAAGGATGGAGAATTGGTTCACTTCATTGAAAGACATCACATTGAAGGCAGAAATGCCCAAATGATCGGTGATCATTTAGTTGAAGTGTTTGAGCACTTCTGCGAGTAAGTAAAAGCCCCAAGTGGGCTTTTTTTATTCGGTGACTATCAGAGCGGATGCATTGGAATTCAAAAGGCATCTGAGAAAACCTCTGAATAAATTAAATCCACCGTCCAACAAAACAGGAATAAAATTGATTTATGATTTTATTACCTTCGTGCAAAATTGAATAATAACCTAATACGATAGATAAACTGACTATGGCTGACAATGCTAAGCTGACCTACAACGGTCAAGAGTACGAATTTCCAGTAGTTACAGGTTCTGAAGATGAATCTGCGATTAATATCGGAAAACTTCGTGGCTCTACTGGACTCATCACTCTTGATCCTGGATTTAAGAATACAGGTTCTACTTCCAGTGCCATTACTTTTTTGGATGGTGAAGAAGGAATTCTTAGATACAGAGGTTACAAGATTGAAGATCTTGCTGAAAAGTCTTCATTTTTGGAAGTGGCTTATCTTTTGATCTATGGAGAGCTTCCTACCCAAGACCAGTACAATGGTTTCACCAAGGAGATCACGCATCACACATTAGTCCATGAGGACATCAAGAAAATCCTAGAGGGCTTCCCAAGTAATTCTCACCCAATGGGAGTTTTGTCCTCCTTGATCTGTGCACTTACCGCTTTCTATCCTGACTCTCTTGTTCCAAACAGAAGTGAGGATGAGGTTAATTTGAGTATAGTTCGACTCATTGCGAAAATGCCAACTTTTGCAGCTTGGGCTTATAAGAATGAGATGGGTCATCCGGTGAATTATCCTGATAACCAACTGGATTATTGCTCAAACTTCTTGAAAATGATGTTTGCGCTTCCGGCTGAAAAGTACGACGTGGATCCAGTGGTTGCTTCTGCCTTAGACAAACTATTAATTCTTCATGCAGACCATGAGCAAAACTGCTCTACTTCTACCGTAAGAGTGGTGGGTTCATCTCAAGCAAGTATCTACGCTTCTATCTCTGCTGGAATCAACGCACTTTGGGGACCTCTTCATGGAGGAGCCAACCAATCTGTGATCGAGATGCTTGAGGCAATCAAAGCAGATGGTGGTGATGCTAAGAAATATCTAGACAAAGCTAAGGATAAGAGTGACCCATTTAGATTGATGGGCTTCGGACACAGAGTATACAAAAACTTTGATCCAAGAGCTAGAATCATCAAAAAAGCTGCCGACGAGGTTCTTGGTAAGCTAGGGGTTGATGATCCGGTTCTTGACATTGCCAAAGAACTTGAGCATGCGGCTCTGAATGACCAATACTTTATTGACAGAAAGCTATATCCAAACGTAGATTTCTATTCAGGTATCATTTATAGAGCCTTAGGTATCCCTACTGATATGTTCACTGTGATGTTCGCTCTTGGAAGACTTCCAGGTTGGATTGCTCAGTGGAAAGAAATGAGAGAAAATGGAGAGCCAATTGGCCGACCAAGACAAGTGTATGTAGGCTCTAATGAAAGAGAATATGTCTCTATGAATAAGCGCTAAATAGCGTTTGACTTAAAGCAAAAAAGACTCCCTAAACAGGGAGTCTTTTTCTTTTTATCCCTATTCATGTTTCCTTACAGGCCGAAACTCAAAACACCCTAAAAATGACTCTAGAAGAAGCAGTTGCTCTTACAAAAACATTCACAGTAAAACCGTCAAATCCTGAATTGCTAAAACTATACGCGCTTTATAAGCAAGCTACTGAAGGTGACAATAATACTGAGCGACCTGGAGGGTTTGATTTTGTGGCAGCAGCCAAATACAATGCATGGGATTCTGAAAAAGGAAAGACAAAGGAATCTGCCACTGAAGAATATATTGCATTGGTACAGGAGCTTAGCACAAAATACATCAGCTAGCCAATTTCTTCTGGAGGTCTCTTCTTATTAAAAAAGTTGATAAGCACACTTCCATAGATCAATTGCTGGATATGCAGGAGCATGATAGGAAGGATAGAGAGACTCAAAATGATGGGATCGGGAAAAATCACCTTTCCCATCACCACTCCTTGGATCAGGGATTTTTTTGAACCACAATAAACCGCTGTGATTCTATCCTCATGGCCGAAGCCAAGGATTCTGGAAACAAGTAAAATCAGGGCAACCATTACGAAATAAAGTCCCGCAGTCAAACCAATCAAGAACAAGATGGTGTCTGAAGTAAACGGATCAAAAACATGGTTCGAAAAAGCTTCAGAAAAAGAAGTGTAGACAATAATCATGATCACTATTTGATCAAGATACTTCAGCTTTCCGAAAAGCGGCTCCACAAGAGGATAAAGCCATCGATGCAGAAAGATTCCCAGAAAAACTGGAATCAAAATTTTAATGGATAGCTGACCTAGCGTCTGAGTAAAATCCATCCCTACAGCCTCATAATCAGCTAAAAGAAAAAGAAGGGCTGGAGTTAAGAAAACACCAATCAGGCTGGATATACTCGCATTGAAAATCGCAGCAGGGATATTTCCCTTCGCAAGGGAAACTAAAACTACCGAGGCGCTTACTGTAGAAGGTAGTGCTGCGAGAAATAAAATCCCTGTTTTAAGCTCACCAAATACCTCAGGCACAAAAAATAAAATTGCATAAACCGCAGCAGGGTAAATCAAATAAGTACAAGACTGGACCAATAGGTGTAATTTCCAATTGGATAAACCTCTTCTCAAGGAATTGGGATCTAGTTTGACCCCATAGAAAAAGAAGATAAATGAAATACCAATACTCGTGATTTGCTGCCAAGGCATGACAGAATTCCTTGATCCAAAATCAGGAAATAGATAAGCCAAGAGCCCAGAAAGTATAATTCCTAAAAGGAATCCATTGATTCCAAGTTTCTGAATTCTTTGGATTAATGATCCTGACATCAGCCCAGCAGTCGCTTGAAAGAATCCACAATCACCGCTGTAGCCACCGACACGTTTAAACTTTCCGCCATTCCAAATCCCGGAATTGTGATTGAGTTTGATACCAACCTTTGTACTCCAGGGCTGATTCCTTTGGATTCATTTCCCATCACAATGACACCGGGCTTGAGCGTTTCAATTGAATGCAAATTCTCACCATCCAACAAAGCTCCATAAATAGGAACTTCAACCTCTGACAACTTCTTTTCCAATGCGCAATACTCCCATTCTATTCGGGTGAAAGAACCCATGGTCGAGTTGATGACCTTTGGATTATATATTTCGGCAGATTCCTCAGATAGTAAGAGCTTTTTAATTCCATACCAATCGGCTATACGAATTATAGTCCCGAGATTTCCAGGATCCTTGACTTCGTCCAAGGCAAGAATAATTTCATCCTTCAGTATCCTAACTGGAGCTAAATCCTTCATTTCCACTACTATCAAGGCATCCTTATTGCTCTTAAAAGTGCCTAAGGACTCTAGCTGCTTTTGATTCACCTCAAAGGCACTACCCTTATAAACTGATAATCGTGTAGAATTCTTTTCAAAAAAGGAAGAAGTACCGAACAACATGGATGTGGAAAAAGAGGAATTAAGGACTTCCAGAACACTTTTTTCACCTTCTACAAGAAATTTCCTTTCGAGATTTCGGTATTTTTTCTGGTGTAAGGTTTTTATAAACTTAACCGTATTTTTGCTAAGCATTCTGTCTTATTTCCCAATATTGAAATTCCTCAAATATATACTTTTTATCGGTCTGGCGGCCTCTATTACAGCTTGCTCGCTAACCAAGAATGTACAAGAAGGGGAATACGTTTTATATGAAAATCAGCTTGAAGGAATTGAGCTATCAGATAAGAATGATCTGATCAATCTTTATCGTCAAGAACCAAATACTCGGGTTCCAATTCTTAATTCATCTCTTGGGGTAACTATATACAGGCTTGGTGTTCCTTTCTATGACAGTGCCAAAGTGAGTCAAAAACTAGAAAGAACTCAGGTGGAAAGGCAGGAGTTGATAGATGGCGTAGATAGTCTTTCAAACCTCAAAAAAGTCAAGAAGAAGGTAGAAAAGAAAGAGGCAAAAATTGAGCACTTAGAAGAGAAGCAAGAATTCGGAAACCTTTTGATGAGGACGGGAAATCCTGTGGTAATGCTGGATAGCTCAGCTACAGAAGAGACTGTTTCACAGTTAAATAATTACCTGATTAATAATGGGTTCCTTGACGCTGAGGTAAGCTATCAGGTCGAAACAAAAAAGAAAAAGGCATATGTTAATTATATCTTAAACGAGAAAGAGCCTTATCTAATTGATTCATTTTATACAAAAAGTGACAACGAAGAGCTCAAGCTTCTTCTTAGACAATACAATGAAGAAAATCTCCTTGTACCTGGAGAAATATATGTGCAAGGAAACGCGATAGCAGAGCGGAACAGAGTCGAAAATCTCCTAAAAAACAATGGCTACTACACATTTTCCAAATCCTTTATTGAGTATAATCTCTATATGGATACGGTTACAAAGGAGCTTGATATTGAACAAGTAATCCTGAAACCTAGCTTTGCAGAAAAGCATGAAGCATATACCATTGACTCTGTCAAATTCAAGGTAATCCCCCCTAGCGATGAATTTGTAGACCGTGATGACAAAAGGGAGTTTGAAGGAATAGATTTCAGTTTTTATAATGATCGCTACTCAGAACGAGTGTTGGCATCCAGAGTTTTCTTTAGAAACGGTGATCTCTACAGCCGGGAAGAATTCATCGAGACCCAGAAACAACTGAACAACCTTGACTTGTTCAGATTCTTAAACATTGGTTTTGATACACTAGGTAATAAGCTTACTGCAAAGGTTTATGCTCAGCCTAACAAAAAATATCAGCTTACGAATCAGCTCGGATTAAGTATTACTCAACAGCTTCCGGGACCGTTTTTTTCCACATCATTAAGGAATAGAAACTTCTTCCGGGCAGGAGAGATATTGGAATTCAACTTCCGTGCTGGACTAGAAGGTGTGGCTTCTGCTACCGACCAGGGGGTTTATCAAAGTAGGGAAGTTGGCCTTTCGGCTTCTGTAATTTTTCCAAGATTCTTAATTCCGTTTGCTCCAGGAGCCTTACAGAAATATGGTAGGTATAATCCCAATACCAGAACTCAATTTGGATATAACTACACCAATAGGCCCGAATATGTAAGAACTGGTCTTAATGGTTTACTGGCATATACTTGGGCCACCCGAAATAACAGGCAGCAGTTCACTGTGAATGTTGCTGATATTAATTATATACGAACACCAAGAATTGATCCCGAATTCCTTGAGGTTCTTGAAGAACTTCAAGCCGAAGGGAACAACCTCATTTGGTCTTTCCTACCCTCTTTCGTTAGTGCCATTTCCGCCCAATCCATTATCAATTTTAACGACTATGGGAACTTTAGGGCAAACAATGCCTCCCTATTAAGGCTGTTTGGAGAAAGTGGTGGTACCTCACTGAATTTCTTTGATGTTCAAAGCAACGAGGAGGATATTGAATTCGCCAATTTCCAATGGCTAAAATTTCAAGCGGACTTTAGAAGATACTTCCCGATAGATAAAAAACAGACACTGGCTTATCGAGCAAATTTCGGTATCGCTCAACCCTATGGTATTAGCGGTGGTATTCTCCCCTATGAAAAATATTTCTTCGCTGGTGGAGGTACAAGTATCCGTGCATGGCAAGCGAGACGATTAGGCCCAGGAAGCTACAGCCCAGCTGTCGGAGAAAACGGCCCATATGACTACCGTATTGAGCAACCGGCAGAAATGATTTTCGAATCCATGTTTGAATACAGAAGAAAATTAGTCGGCTACTTTGACTTAGCATTGTTTATTGACGTTGGTAATTCGTGGGTTATAGGTGTAGATAGTGCCAGACCAGGGGCAGATTTCAGGTGGGACCGATTTTACAAAGAACTGGCAATTGGCTCTGGAATAGGCTTGCGAATGGATTTTGATTTTCTGGTGGTGAGACTTGACTTAGCAACAAAGGCTGTGGATCCAGCTCAGCCAGAAGGTCAGCGATGGGTCCTTGATAATATTTCGTTCAAGCAGCCCTTCGGAGTGCGGGGTCAGACCGTTTTAAATTTTGGTATAGGTTATCCTTTCTAAAAATAATGAGAAAGACTAAAGAAGAAATAGCAGAAATCTATAAGCAGATTCAGGACCACATCTGTGATGAACTAACCAAACATGATGGTGAAGGTAAGTTCCGAGAGGATGCCTGGGAAAGGCCTGAAGGAGGTGGTGGAAGAACTCGAATATTTGAAGGCGGAAAAATTATTGAGAAAGGCGGTGTGGCATTTTCTGCGGTTGGAGGTAAAACACCAGAGAAAATCCTTTCAAAATTAGGTCTGGATGAAGCTGATTTTTTCGCCACTGGTGTATCCATAGTCCTTCACCCTCATAACCCATTCGTCCCCATAATTCATATGAACATCCGATACTTCGAAATGGATAATGGGGTTCATTGGTTTGGTGGCGGAATAGATTTAACTCCTCATTACGTAATTCCAGAGGAGGCCAGACACTTTCATAGAGAAGTTAAAAAAGTATGTGATTCTTTCGATCCAGAGAGCTATTCGAAGTATAAAAAATGGGCGGATGATTACTTCTACGTAAGGCATCGAAAAGAAACCCGAGGAGTTGGAGGAATTTTTTATGACCGCCTTAGTGCTGAGTCAGATTCAGATTTTGAGAGAATTCTGGAATTTAGCCTGGATATTGGAAGGCTTTTTCCTGATATCTATGGATATTTCATGAAGAAGAATCATGATAAAGCGTTTAGTGACCAAGAAAAATCTTGGCAAAACCTTCGGAGAGGTAGGTATGTAGAGTTCAATTTGGTTTGGGATGCTGGAACCAAATTCGGCCTTGACACTAATGGTAGGACTGAAAGTATTTTGATGAGCATGCCTCCCATTGCTAACTGGGAGTATATGCATGAGCCGCTGCCTGACTCTCTAGAACAAATGACCTTAAATCTTCTAAAAAAAGATATAGACTGGATAAATATTCCTGATGCTTGAACAATTAAAAGAAGTAGATGAAGCATTATTCCTATTCCTTAATGGAATAAGGGCGGATTGGTTGGATCCCATCATGTTCCAGATGACCCAGACCATTACATGGATTCCATTTTATCTGGTTTTGATCTTTTTTATTTACCGCCAAGATCCAAAAAACAGCTGGTGGGTTTTTGCCGGGGTTGCTTTTTCGATTTTATTGGCCGACCAACTCACATCAGGTTTTATGAAGCCTTATTTTGAACGACTCAGACCTTGTCACGATGATAGATGGGATGGGCAGATTTTCAACTATGGAAGATGTGGAGGTCTGTACGGATTCGTTTCTAGCCATGCGGCCAATACCTTTGCGATAGCCATGTTCCTAAATCTCAAAATGAAAGGTAAATTGAAATATCTGCCATGGCTCTTTTTATGGGCTGCCGTAATTTCATACACTAGAATTTACTTAGGGGTGCACTATCCCTTTGATGTGATTTTAGGTGCAAGCATAGGCCTGGCGATAGGATTTTTAGTATGGTTTTTAATTGTTTTTATCAGAAGAGAGATTTTAAAGCAAGTTTTAAAATGAGGTTGAAAAAGGCATTTTTGCCTGTTTACTTTTTGATTTTAGGATTACTCATGTGTCCTGAAATACTTCATGCTCAGGATACTCACCACTGGAATCAACAGTTTGGGACCAGGGCAGCTTTGCTCGGTGGTGCCGTCCTCACGGACACTTTAGATAATGCGGGCGTTTATTATAACCCTGGAAACCTCGCCTTCTTAGATACCAGCTCTATTTCTATAAATGCAAATCTTTATGGGTTAGAAAATATAAAAATTGAGAATGCCCTCGGCGAAAGAGAGGATTTCAGAGGTTTACAATTCAATACCGTTCCCCTTCTCATTAGCGGTACTATTAAAAATAAAACTCCGTGGAACTTGAGCTATGCCCTGATTACACCTGTAAGCTTTCGATTCAATGGAGTCGCAAGATTAGAAAGAGATTTCGACTTAATAGATGAGGAAGAGAGTCCAGGACCTGAAGAACTTGTTTCTGAAACTGCATTAGCCGCCACCGTACAGGAAACCACTGTGATTCTAGGCATAGGCAGGAAAATTAAGCCGAATCTGGGTTTCGGAATCAGCCTACTCAATACTCTAAGATCTGTTGATTTCAATTACCGATTCAATGCTAAGACCTTTAGTAATTCAGATGATCCTTTTTTAGTATCAAGAGCTCAAAATGAATTCGTGAATTATTTTGCAGTCAGAACAGCACTTAAGGTAGGTTTAAATTATCAAAAGGCGGGTTGGGGCTTAGCCTTCGCTGTACAATCTCCAGGGATAGATTGGCTCGGTAATGGAACCGTGGCAGAGGACATCACTATTACAAACCTCATAGTAAGAGAAGGTGGGGATCGAATAACAGCATTTGCTTCCGACAGACAAGAAAAACTGAAGTCGACCTATAAGTCCCCCTTTCAGTTTAGTCTAGGAGCCCATAAACAATTCAGTAGAAGTATCCTTAGCATTAACATCACACAATTTGGAGCAATCAGTCCATATCGAATCATGAATGTGGAGCCGAATGATTTCTTTAGACCAAGTTTCCCAGCATTGGAAGACTTGGGATCGGAGGACTTCCTTAATGTAGAAACTGGCATGAAAGCGGTGACTAATGTGGCCATTGGCTATGAAGGTTATCTGGGTCAGAATTTTAAATTAATGGGAAGCTTCAGGACTGATTTCTCCTACTTTGACGAAGAACCAGTTCGGGGAACCCAAATAGTTACTGAAATTACTCAGTGGGATATATTCCATGTAAGTGCTGGGACAGTTTGGGAAAAAGAAAGGAGCAGCCTTACCCTGGGTTTAGTCTACAGTTTTGGAGGTACAAATGACTATATCCAGGAAAATAGCTTTTCGTCATCGGACCCAAATCCACCCTTAGAGGGCGCCCTCACCATCACGAGAGCAAGCTATTCTAATATTGGTTTGCTAATTGGATATTCATTCAGATTCAAAAAATTCAATTAAAGATTCGATCCTGACAAATATTGAGAGTCAATAGATTTTCAATAAATTGACAGATGCGAGGATCAAATTTTTAATTATGAATAAATTTTTACCCTTTGTTGTCCTGCTACTTGTCTTTGGCGCTAGCGTTGCTAATGCTCAAATCAAGAAGATCAATCTTAATATAATCAACAAGGAGATCAATGGTGGGCTTCCAATACCAGCAGAGGACCAATTCGGAATTACCGGAGCTGTTCCAGATCAAATCGAGATGGTAAAACTCACCCTTTACCAATCCAAAAAATCAGCAGATCGAGCTTCAAATTACTTTTGGAAAGCGCCTTTCGGTTACAAAGATCAGGAGTTTCAAGTATATGTAGAAGAGCCCTTAAGGTCAAATTCTGAGTATCATCTTGAATTTCGATTTTACCAAAAGGCTGGACCTGAACAAATCAGGGAAGTGGCTGCTTTGGTTTATCAAAATCTGGAAACTTACCTCAGCACCATCACAAGTGTAAAAAAAGGAGGAATAGAATTCTCGGAGAATATTCCTAGTGTGATGGAGCGAATGAAGAGCATAGTAGAGTCAGGGGCCTTCTATTTCGAACTTCCAAATGGGCAGCCATTCCCTGGCTTTAGTGATTTGACCCGAACCAAACTTGAGCAGCACAAAAATTTGAAGATGGGTAAGGCGAAGTTTAACGCCACTGGCATGAGCGAAAATGATAATGCAAGAGCCGTTTACGCTGCCACTTATCTGGAGGAAGTGAATAAGATCATTGAAGCTGAGCTCAGGCAATACTTCAGCCCTAACATGCTCGTAATGGTAGATGAAATGATATTTGCCAATTATGAGACTGAAAATTTACCAAACGTAATTCCTTTAAATCTGGGTTATGGGGCCATATCCCTAAGCGAAGGTCTTCCTAATCAGGAGTTCGTTGCTAGTCCATATATTGGATTTTCTTTTCCTCTGGGAAACCGAGCTTTCAATAAGTTTTTAAACAACCTCTCCGTTTCCACTGGATTTTTTGTAAGAGGTAATATGAAAAATAGCTTGGGAGAGACAATATCAGGTCCCGCCCTTGATCGCCCTGTCTATGTTGGGTTAGGCTACAATTTCTTCAGAATTATCAGACTAAATGCTGGGGGAACGTTCGTATCCACGGAGAAATTGAGTGGAACAAATCAAAACAACTTCTCCCCTTTTATAGGATTAAGTGCAGAGTTTAATGTATGGTTAGGCTTTGGTAAAAAGAAATAATATGAAAAGGATAGCTATTATTTTCTTTTTACTCTGTCTCTCCTACTCTGCTTCAGCACAGCTCTATGGCAATAAGTGGAGATTTGGAATAAGCGCTGGAGTTACCAATTATCTCGGTGATATCAGACCCCTAAAGGTTAATAACTTTGGGAACTTTACACGGCTTTACAAAAGGTATGACACCTACTCGCAAAGATTATCCTATCAGGCTTCTTTAGAATATGCACTTGGAAATTCAGTTGGCTTAATGCTCACGGCTGGAACCTATCAATTTGGAGCTGGAGATAGATTCGTGCAAAACGACGGTAACCTCTTTGTTGAAGGTTTAAATTTTGATCGAGCATTAAATTTCCAGACGGACATTTTCGACACAGGATTGTCCTTTGTCTTCAAGCCAGATAATAATTGGCTATTAAATGGTAAATCCATATTCGCCCCATATTTCACCCTAGGATTCGGAGTGCAGTCTTTCAATGTGAATGGAGATTTACTTGATGAAAATGGTAATCGATACGATTACACCAACCCAAATGTAATCCCTGATGGAACATTTGAGACTAACCTGAATAACCTCGGTGCAGAAAGTCCTGATGGTTATAGGAATACCACACTTTATGCAAACTTGGGTCTGGGCTTCAGAATAAGGATCACCAGAAGTATTGAGTTCTTTGCTCAAACTGATTTCAAACGAGCTGCAACGGATTATCTAGATGATATTTCTGGAGTATACAGACCAAATTATGACAATGACTTTCAGGCATATGCAGGTCAACCCGGAACCAATATAGTCACCGCTGACAACCCCTGGCGTGGGTTTGAAAATGGTAATGTTGACTGGTACATCTATCACGGAATGGGTATCAAATTTAGCTTTGGAGCAAACAAAGAAGCATTTAATCCACCTGTAGTCACCCAGCGCTATACTTATCAGCCATCTGACAAAGACCTAGAACTCTTGAATGAAGAGGCACAAAGAAAAAGAGCTGAAGAAACTGGTCAAACAAATTACTTCACTGTAATTCAATTACCCCAACGATCAAACAAGGCCGATTCCATTGGTACAGCAATTAATTCAATGGATTCCACCCAAATAGTTGCGTTACAAAATTTGAAAGAGTCAACAAAACTGGATTCTGCATCGACCGAAGAGCAATTAATAGGATTAAGAAGAGAATTCAATGACTATGAGGAAGTTCGAAGTCTTGCCATGTCAGACACCATAGCCTCAGAAGAAGTAAGACAAATTCGAATTAACAATATAGCAAATGAACAAGCTGGACTGGGTAATCAGATCGACTCCCTAGAAGCTGTACAAAACAGGAATTTGTACTCACTCGATTCGATCAATCAATCATTATTAACACAAGCGAAATTGGCGAGTAGCACTGATTCCACCTCCATCCCTTCAGAATTAAATGAAATCCTTATTTATCCCGGTCAAGTTACCCGAGTAGTTTATGGTGAAGAACAGCCCACTGAAGTAATCCTGGATTCTACTTCGGTTCAAAGAAGCTCAAGCGAGGATATGATGAGTAGAGAACAATTCGATGAGGAATTAGAGAAGTTTAGAGAGGATATGCTGCAAGCGCAAGCAACAAGAGATTCAGCGATGATGATGGCATTTGCTGCGAAACTTGAGACCCAACCTGCAGCTCAAACCACGAGTGCCGAAGAAGAGCCACAGGAAATAGTGGTAACTCAGGAAGGAATTGATGAAGACACCAGGAAAAAAATAGAAAAGAATAATGAGAAGGCGAGAAAGGCAGAAGAGAAGGCTGCTCGAAGGCAAGAGAGACTCGAAGAAAAAAATAATGATCTTTTGGAAGATGCTTTACTCGTAGGAGGAACAGCAGCTGCCACTGCTGCCATCACGAGTGGGGGCAAAAAAGATGCACCTACGGACAGCACCCTCTATCAGCCAGATTCGGTTTTACTTGCCCGGATTGCAAGTGACTCCTTACTCATTGACAGTCTCAGAAATGCTCAAAAAATTATAGACACCGTGAGGATTGAAAAAACTAATCCGCTACTGTTAAAAAGCAGCAAGGTAGAAGTCTATTTTGGCATAAATGAGACAAAACTTTCAGAGGAGGAAATGGAAAAACTTCAGCCAATAGCATCCTATCTGAAGGAAAATCCAGAGGCCAAACTGGAATTAATTGGCTTTGCAGATAACACAGGTCCAATGGAGTATAACCTAATGATCAGCAATCAACGGGTCGATGAAGTATTTCGGGTATTTAATGAAGATCTCGGAATAGAATCAAATCGCATGATTAAAGAAGTGGGAGGTTTAATCTTAAGAGGTTCTCAACAATCCAAGGGACAAGATCGAAAAGTAGAAATTAGATTATATCAAGAATAAATTCAGATGAAAATCAAACTTTCAATCCTATTAGTTGGGCTGGCATTTCTGTCATGGTCCTGTACACCGCCTGCGGTGGAAAAAACAGATGTGAATTCTGAAGTAGAATATCTGGCATCTTGGAACGAGGGACCTGCAAAACAATCGATTATTGATTTTGTCGAAGCAGTCACTACTGAAGGAAGTCCAGATTATGTAAAGCCGGAGGATAGAATAGCCACATTCGATAATGACGGTAACCTTTGGGCAGAGCAGCCATTTTATTTTCAGGTTCAATTTGGTCTGGACCAAGTGAAAAGTATGGCCGCAGATAACCCTGAGTGGAGGAATGATGAAATTCTAAAAGCAGCTGCTGATGGAGATGTTGAAAAAGTACTCTCTTCAGGAGAAGAAGGTTTACTAAAGATCATTGCCGCATCTCACTCCGGAATGACATCAGATGAATTCACAGCTTCAGTTAATTCTTGGATCAATTCTGCCAAGCATCCCACCACGGGGCTTTTGTACAAGGAAATGATTTACCAGCCCATGCTTGAGGTATTGGAGTACCTTCGGGATCATGATTTTAAAACATTCATTGTCTCAGGGGGAGGTATTGATTTTATGAGACCATGGACGCAGGAAGTATATGGAATTCCTCCGGAGCAAGTAGTCGGAAGTTCGCTCAAGGCAGAGTTTAAAGAAATCGACGGTGAGTATGTAATCATGAAAATTGCGGAACTAAATTTTATTGATGACAAAGCTGGGAAACCAGTGGGCATTCACCAGAATATCGGAAAAAGACCAATAGCCGCTTTTGGAAATTCAGATGGTGATCTTCAAATGTTGCAATACTCTTCAGGTACAAAGGGAAGATCTTTTCAAATGTATGTTCATCATACGGATGCAGAAAGAGAATGGGCCTACGATCGGGATTCTCACATAGGAAAACTCGATAAAGGATTAGATGAAGCCGCTGAGAAAGGATGGACAGTCGTGGACATGGCAAAGGATTGGAAAGTAATTTACCCCAGTCAGTTGGACTAGGATTCAAATCAGTATCAATTATATTTGGGGACCAAATATTAGAAAAATGAAAAAACTGTTATTTAGCATTGTAATGATTGCCTTGACCAATTTCGCTATTGGTCAGGAGTTAAGATTGAATACCTATGGTGGTTATGTCTTCAAAGATCAATTCGATTCTTATTTTTCGAATTCTTCTTTCTTTGATGGTACCATTCAGGATGGTTTCAGATGGGGAGTTGGATTGGAATATCATATTCCGCAAAGAGGGGCAATTGAATTGCAATACTTGAGACAAGACACAAATGCTCCAACTATCTATCAGGATGGAGGAATTTTCGATGGCGAACTACAGCAAACGGACTTTGATCTTGCCATAAACTGGATCATGATTAATGGGACTAAATATATCCCGGTAAATGAGACGGTAGAACCGTTCGTCGGAGCGGGAATTGGAATGGGTATTTTCGGGGTGATGAACCCTGATAATGGAAGAAGTAGTACTGAAACAAAATTTGCCTGGAATTTTAGAGGTGGTAGCAATTTCTGGGTTGCCGAAAACGTGGCTATCAGACTTCAGGCTTCCTTATTTTCTGCTGTACAGTCATTAGGTGGAGGACTTTACTTTGGCACCGGTGGTGTAGGCGCAGGTCTAAATAGCTACTCAAGTTTATTCCAATTTGGTTTTGACGGTGGTATCGTATTTAGAATACCTCAAGGTCAATAAAGAACATAATCTATGACAACCCCGGCCTTATAAGGCTGGGGTTTTTCTTTTTTAGACCAGATACTTTTAGCTTTAATAGCTGTATTGAGGATTTATGCTTAGATCATTTTTAGTTTCTTTATTCTCCTTGGGGCTAGCTCTAGCGGCTTATTCTCAGGAAGAAGATAATGGCAGCGATAGTACAAATTTGGTTCAAATAAAGCATACTTCTAAGGGCTTTGTATTTACTACTGAAGACGGAAATTATGAACTTCAAATTGCCGCTAGGTTACAGTTCAGGTTTGCAACTCCTGATGATCAAAATCCATTAACCTTTGATGACTTCACCAATCAAAATACCCGATTATTCAAGATAAATCGGTCAAGACTGAAAATTGGTGGCCATGCTTATAAACCATGGTTGAAATACTATTTTGAGTATGAATTGGGTCAAGGCAATCTCTTGGACTTCAGAGTCATGATTGAAAGATTTCCTTGGTTGAAATTTAAAGCAGGACAGTGGAAAGTAGAGTTCACCAGAGAAAGATTCATCAGTTCAGGGGATCAGCAGCTCGTGGATCGATCTTTAATTAACAGGGCATTCACCGTTGACCGCCAGCAAGGAATTACTTTATACGGAAATATTGATGCTGGAGGAATAGCAAACTTTAATTATTGGGTTGCTATGCTTACCGGATCGGGTCGTGGAGCCACTTCAAATGATGATAGTAATCTAATGTATTTCGGACGGGTACAGTGGAATTTCCTTGGGCAAGAAGTTCCCTTTTCTGGGGGTGATCTAAATTTCTCCCCTCCGAGTGGATTGATAGCCTTTGCAGCAGTCACCAATACCAGTCCATACACAAGGTTTTCTCAAGCCGGTGGCGGGGCATTGGAAGGTTTTGAGGATGGGCTCCCTGGACAATACACCGTGAATCAATATCAGATCGAAACTACCTTCAATTTCAGAGGTTTCTCCTGGTCAAGTGAATACCATCGTAAAGACATTATTGATAACATAAACAGCGGAACCACTCAGCTAGGCGGATATTATTTACAGGCAGGGTTCTTCCCTTACTCAATCGCAGATTTTTTCCCAAAGAAACTAGAAGTGGCTTCACGATTTGCGAGGTACAGACCGGATCTTAACATTGAAGAAAACAACCAAACTGAGGTCGCCTTTGCGATAAACTGGTTCTTTAACGGACATAAGAACAAATTGACAGCAGAAATCACTAGGTTTACTTTTCAGGATCTGGAATTACCTCAGAGTGATGAGACCAGGTTTAGGATCCAATATGACGTTTCATTTTGATGAAAAGGCTATTTTTCTTTTTGATCATTTCCAGCTTGACCCACTCAGTTTGGGCGCAAGATTCAACAACCTATAAGCCAAACAAAGTCCAGAACTTTAGGCTTGTTCCACTTCCTGCTATCGCTTTTAATCCAGCAAATGGATGGCTTTTTGGGGCGGCTCCTTCCGCAACATGGTTAATGGGTAATCCTGAAAATACTCACCTTTCAAACCTGGTGGGTACTATTCTTTACACCACTAAACAACAATGGATCTTCGGTGTACGAAGTAATGTTTTCTTATCTGAGGACAAATGGATTCTGGTAGGAGATTGGAGATTTCAAATTACCTCCCAACCAACCTATGGCTTAGGGAGCAGCACACCTAATGATTTTGAGGAGAATCCAAATCAGCCTGGCGTGTATTGGGGAGAGCAGCAAATGAATTACAATTTTACAAGGGTTCATGAAACTGTTCTAAAGAAAATAGGGACCTCGAAGTTCTTTGTGGGTATGGGCTATCATCTCGATAAATATTCCAAGTTTGAAAATTTCATTTCTGAAGAGTTTGAGGGTGATTTAGAATTCAGTCATGATTTCTATAATTCCACTTTAGGATTTGATACAGACCAGTACACTGTATCAGGGTTTTCAATCAATGCTGTTCTTGAAAATAGAGACATTGCAGTGTCACCTTACGAGGAAAATTTCGCGTTGGCATCCATCCGGATAAACCCAGAATGGTTAGGCTCCGATCAGTCCTCAGCGATTCTTTTCCTCGATTATCGACACTACTTCCCTCTCAATGAAAAGCGCAAAAGGCATCTTATTGGAGTCTGGGGATTTGGGAATTTTTTAGTCTCCGGCAATTTGCCTTATATGGCCCTCCCTTCAATTGGTTATGATATGTTTAGCAGATCTGGACGAGGATATGTTCAAGGCCGCTTTAGGGGAGAGTCAATGCTATATTCGGAAGTGGAATATAGATTTCCTTTACAGAGAGAAAAAGACACCTTCGGTGGAACTGTCTTTTTAAACGCTGCAAGTTTCTCCAGTAAATTAACGGGCGAAGCACTTCTGGAAATGGTGAATCCCGGATATGGGATCGGTTTACGAGTGATGATAAATAAGGAGAATAGAACCACAATAACGGCCGATTATGGATTTGGTCAAAAAGGTAACTCCGGATTTTATTTAAATATCAACGAGACTTTTTAATCTCAAAAATCACCGATTAAACTAGCTTAAATGGCTACTATTTAAGTTAAAAACCGTTTGTGTAATCAGGGAAACCCCTAACTTTATGCCAGATAAATGACAACTAGTTTAAAATGAAAAAGCTTTTAATTTTTACTGCGTGCCTATTTTTAAGTGTAGGTGTTGGCTTTGCACAGCAAAGCATTGATGATGATGTCACTTTGATCCAAAGTGCCTTCGGGATGGATAAAAAAATGATTGTAGATGCATATATGGATCTTCCTGAAAGTGTATCTCCAGGATTCTGGCAAGTATATGAGGAATACGAAGAAGCAAGAAGAGCGCTTTCAAGAGAACGCATCAAATTAATCAATGAATACATTGAGACCTATGATCAAATAGGGGAAGAAGAAGCTAATTCATTGGCTACAAGATCCCTCAAAAATGACGTGAGCCTCAGTAAACTTCATGCTAAATATTTTAAGAAATTCAAGAAAGTGACTTCTGCTAAGGATGCTGCTAAGTTCTTACAGATAGACACCTATATTCACAACACCATAAGGAATGCGATTCAACAGGAGCTTCCTTTTATAGATGAGTTCAAATAAATAACCCAATAAGAATGAGAATTATTTACCGACTATTTGCCCTGAGCCTTGTCTCATGGGCAGCCATCTCTTGTACGCCAGATGGCGCAGAGTATGTGGATGAATTAGATATCGTATACACAAACCACGATGCCAATTACGACTTCCAATCTAAAGGCACCTTCGCAATTCCTGATGAAGTAATCAAGATTGATTTTGAAAATGCACCTGATGATCCGGATTGGGTTCCGGAATTTGTAGATCCGATTTACGCTAATGGAATCCTGGAAACTACTCGTAGCAATATGAGGAATTTAGGATATACAGAGGTAGACAAAAGTGCGAATCCTGATTTAATCATTCTGGCTGCTGCCCTTCAAACTGATCAGATATTCTTCTATTACGATTGGTGGTATTGGAACTGGTGGTATCCAGGATGGGGACCAGGTTGGGGATGGTGGTATCCAGGATACTATCCACCACAAGTGGCTAGAATAAGAACCGGTTCTGTGTTACTTCAGATGACAGACCCAAACAATCAGTCTCCAACGGATAAGATTCCAGTGGTATGGACTGGCGTAGTCAATGGTCTCTTTGAAGGAAGTACCAATTCCATAAATCAAAGAATCACGACTACTATTAATCAAGCATTTGATCAATCACCATATCTAGCCAAATAAGTCATGAAAAAGCAATTAATCGTACTTGCAATTATATGTATGACCATGGCTGGAACAGCCACGGCTCAGCAATCCATTTTCTCGCTAAACTATGCGGTAAGCGTTCCCACAGGTAATACTTCTGATTTTATAGATCAGACCAGTGGAAGAGGTTTTATCATGGAATATCAAAGATTCATAAATGATAATATCGCAATTGGAGGAGAACTAGGGCACGCTACTTTGTATAAAAGAGAAGAAAACAAGGTGTATACCGAAGGTTCTGCTTCCCTATCGGGAATCCAATACAGATATCAATATGAATGGCCAATCTTTGTTACCACAAACTATTATGTGGTAACTGGTGATAAAATGAGACCATATTTTGGATTAGGTGTTGGAACAATCGCCCATGACAGACGAATTGACATGGGTATATTCACCGATCAGGATACTCATTGGCAATTTGCCATACGCCCAGAAGCTGGCTTATTGTACAAGCCTTCCTATAATACAGGCTTCAAACTTGGAGTAAAATACTATAGCTCCTTTGAATCATCTGAGCTAGCAGGCCAATCCAATATTGGAATTAATTTGGGGATTGTTTTCATGAACTAATCCCATGTATTATAACTCCATAAAAAGCCGAATAAGGTCAATGAGTCTATTGACCTTATTCGGCTTTATATTTTTTCAGGGCTTTGCCCAAAAAAAGGAAAAGCCAAACCTTAAAGATCCTGAGGACGGAAAACTGGACCTTAGTGATTGGATCATTGAGGCCAATGGCTTTGTTCCTATTCCCCTATTAATTACAGAACCAGCACTTGGTGGCTTTGGTGGTGCCCTGGGACTCGCTTTTTTGAATAAAGTGCCAAATAGCCCACCGAATATCACAACAGGACTAGGTGGAATCACCGCAAATGGGACATGGTTTGTAGGAGGTCTGCATTCTCATAATGTGCCAGAGAAAGGAATAAGGTATCGAGTTGGAACTCTGTACAGCAATCTAAATATTAGCCTATTCAGAGAATTACCCGTTATAGGAGAACGTGAATATAAATTTAACTTCAAGGCACTTCCTGTTTTCTTAAGTGGACTTAAACAGATTAAAAAGAGTAACTGGTACGTTGGCGCGAATTATCTCTTCCTTTGGAACAGGGTCGGCCTCGCTGGGGAGCTTCCAGATTTTGTACCAGATTCTCAACTAGATTCCTACATTTCTAACCTGGGCCCCGTTATTCAATTCGATTCAAGAGATAATATTTTCACTCCCAACAAGGGAACAAAGTTTGAAGTCTCTCTTGATTTTAGCCTTTCATGGCTCGGGAGTGATTATGAATATACTCGGTTTAATTTGGCTAACTATAGCTATTGGTCATTTAAACCGTCTTGGGTCTTTGGACTTAGAACCGAATACCAAAACGTATCTGACGGAGCTCCATTTTTTTTGTTACCTGCCCTAAATCTGAGAGGTATTCCAGCTGCCAGATATCAAGGCGAACAGACCGTATTGACTGAGATAGAGAACCGAATAGATATAAATAAAAGGTGGAGTATAATGGCTTTTGGTGGAATTGGAAAAGCTTTTGATGAATTTGATAATTTCTCTGATCGAGATTTAGTCTATAACATTGGGACAGGATATCGATATCTTATTGCAAGGAAGTTCGGACTTAGAATGGGAATGGATGTAGCCTTTGGCCCAGATTCATGGGGGTACTATATCATTTTTGGAAGCAACTGGCTTCGATAGTTTGACAATCTTGCTTTATTTTTAAATTCGCTAAGTTGATTAATTAGTTAAACACAAAATTATGTTGAAAAAATATCTAATTGCCGTAGCTGTTATTGTATTCGCAACGGCTTGTGGTACAACAGAAAAACTCAGTGATCAGTATTCCGGATTTGATCTGGGGAATTACAAGAGTTTTGATTTTTATGAAATTGACGGGCCTGAAGATCCCTCTCCAGATTTTGAAGAGAACATTAAGTTTCTAGAGGGAGAAATATCTAAAGAAATGGCCTCCCGAGGCTTAACTCAATCTGATTCTCCTGAACTCAGACTTAATCTTGGAATAGCAGTAGAAGACAAAGTTCAAACAAGGACAACAAGCCTGGCTACCGACCCTTTTATGTACAGTGGTCAAAGGTCTTATACTTGGGAAAGCCAGGAAGTTCCAGTCAACACGTATAAGGAGGGTACATTAACAATGCACCTAGTGGATCCAGCTACTAATGCAGTAGTATGGGCTGGAACCGCTTCGAGAGTTTTACCAAAAAAGAATAAAAACAAGCAGAAAGCCGCTCAAGAAGCAGTTGCTGAGCTTTTCCAACAAATCGATAACTAAAAATTACCTTTGAATCATATGAAAAAATCTAACTTATTTCTTTTTGCAATTGTACTTTTTGCAGTTGCATCTTGTTCCCCAAGTACCAAAATTTTGGGATCCTGGACCTCACCCAGTACACCTTCTGATGGGTATGAAAGTATCTTTGTAACGGCGATTACCGAAAACATAGTAAACAGGAGTACAATTGAAACAGATTTGGATAAAATTCTAAATTCACAAAATGTAGAGGCACAGAGTAGCTTCGAGGTGATTCCTCCTGGTTATAAGGCAAGTGAAGATGACAAAGAGCGACTACTAGCGGAAATTAAAGCTGCTGGTGCAGAAGCTGTTCTAACCGTGGCCTTACTGGATCAAACTTCTGAGACCAGATATGTGCCGGGTACAACCATGTATTCTCCAATGGGCTATGGTGGCTATTACGGTAGATTTTATGGGTATTACTCATACTATAACCCAGTAATGTACGATCCAGGATATTATACCACTGATAAAAACTATTACCTGGAGATCAACTTGTATGACATTAATACCGAGGAGTTAGTTTGGTCTGCTCAGTCTGAGACAACCAATCCTTCTTCGATTGAATCTTTCTCCGCAGCATTTTCCGAGCTAGTTGTCGGACAGATGTTGAAAGATGGAGTAATTACTAAATAAACATTAGCAAGAAGATGAAAGCCATCCCTAGTGGGATGGCTTTTTTTATGCCGCGTTTCTTGCTGCGTTAATGATTCCAAACATACTTCTGAGAATCAATTTTTGCATGAGCTTATCTTGTTTACCACTATCAAGCATCTTCTGAATGGCAAACTGCTGTATAGTGATCAATGGTAGAACTATTTTTTCGCGAATTTCTATAGATCTGGCACTAACCTGATTATCAGCCATTAACTGATCTTCTCCGGTGACATCTAAAAGCTTATCTATGGATAATTCATATTCATCGTACATCATCTTCCAGAATTCGCCATACTCATTATTTTCACCCAGATAGGAAGTAGCTGGGTAAAAGCACTTCTTTAAGGATTGCATAGAGTTACCCAATAATGCCCTAAAGAAAAGGCTATTTGCATAGAGATCTTGAACCTCCTTTAATCTACCCTCCTTCTCTAGGTCTTGGATAGCGGTACCTACACCATAAAAACCTGGAATATTCTGCTTCATTTGCGCCCATGACCCTACGAAGGGGATAGCACGAAGATCTTCAAACTTTAAGCCTTCACCTTTACCCCGCTTTAAAGGCCTGGAACCAATGTTCGTCATCCCAAAGAATTTTAAAGGAGTGACATGCTCCAAATAAGGAACAAACTTGGGATAACTCTTAAAGTCTTTGTAATGCTCATAAGCTTTATCCGCAAGCTCTTGAATAAGTTTTCTTTGCTTTACATTCAAGTTTCTCTCTTCATCCGAATACAAATGATTCTCCATTCCAGCACTAAGGAGTTGCTCAAAATTGTAGATACAAGAAACTCGCTTTCCATAGTTAGAAGAAATTGTCTGGCCCTGAATGGTAACCTGTATTTCAGCATTCTCTACCTGATCGCCCATGGATGCATAGAAGTTATGCATGTTTCCACCTCCCCTGGCTGGTGGTCCCCCTCTGCCATCAAAAAACACCACTTCAATTCCATACTGCCTTGATACCCGAGTTAATTCCTCCTTTGCTCGGAGAATAGACCAATTCGCTGTTAAATAGCCACCATCCTTAGTTCCATCAGAGAAACCGAGCATAATGGTCTGCTTATTTTTCCTATTTGATAAATGTTTTCTGTACGTGTCAAATTCATATAAATATCTAATGATTTCAGGTGCTGCCTGTAAATCATCAATAGTTTCGAAAAGCGGTACGATATCCAAGGAAAGCACATCATCTTCAGCTGCTAACAGCAATCGGTTTAATTGAAAAACTTCCAAAATGTGCTTGGCAGATTGGCTATTAGAAATGATGTATCTATGCAGGACATCTTCTCCATTTGCAGCCTGTACGATACCGATGCTTTGAATAGACTTAAGCATCTCGATATGAAATTCATCTTCGAATTGCTCGATTTCAGGCAGCTTATCTATGCTAAAAATTTGCGCAACCTGATCTACCTCTGAATCTTTCCAGGTCATTCCTAAGAGTGAAAACGCCTCATCCCAAAGAGAATCGTGTTTCCTACTATCCTGACGCATATCCATATAAGCAAAGTGCAATCCGAAGATTCGAACCTTTAGAATAAACTCATCCAGAATTTCAAGGAATAGCCCATTATGATGTTCAATCAAAACCTTCCGGGCAGAAAGAAGATCTTCAAGTAGTTGATCCTTTGAAGTGTAAACATCTTGGCCTTCAAACAAAGTGGTATAGATACCCTTCTCGATTCGTATAATTATTTCCGCTACATGTTGAAAGGTTAGTCTCCTCCGAATCTTTCGCATGTCACGATAGTAACATCTCAACACCCATTTCTTTAGCCGTTCTGCTACTTGAACAGTGGTTTCATGAGTTACAAAAGGATTCCCATCTCTATCTCCTCCAGGCCAAAATCCAATTTTTAATAATCCTGGGTTTTCCCAAAGATGGAGCGGTTGTTCCAATTCAGTTAAGAGACGGATCATAATGTCCGAAATACTTTGATAAAACACATTTTCCAAATACCAGATTAGACTCACAGCCTCTGTAAATGGAGTAGGTTTTTTTCTATTAATAAAAGGGGTTTTGCCCAACTGCTGCAAATACAGATTGACGCTGCCTAAATCATCCTCTCTAATCGCTTGTTCTAAATCAGTAATGATACTAAGTACGTTCCCTGGATAAAATTGAGTTGGATGCGCTGTCAATGTGAGTCTTACCGAGAAGTTTTTAAGTTTTTCGATAAGCGCTTCTCTTTTCTTATCATTATCAGCACGACTAATTAGGGCTTTGATTGAACCCTTTCCGGTTAAGTCATTAATTTTTTCATATGCAGCATCTTCGATAGAATCAAAAAGAACTACCTGTCGCTCCACATATTGAATCATTTGAAACAAGAGTTGATAACGCTCCGCTTGAGTACGGTTTGGCATTAACTCTTCAAAAAACCCGGATAAAATTTCTTTGGGACTAAGCCCCTTTTTAAAGCCTTCCTCGCATGAAGTACCTAAAATCGGAAGTAAAGTCCCTGTTCTGTAAATATCATCAAATGGAAGGTCAAGAAATAGACTATTGTAGATGGTAAATCTTTTAGCTACTTCGGTGTTATAGGTTGTTCTCATGCGTTTGAAAATTACAAGCATGTAAATTAGCCATTTTTCGCTTTATTATTGGTTTTATTAGCAATTCAGCAAAAAAGAAGTGGCTTTCATCCTATTTTGACAATCACTGCTTAATTTTTTTCCTTTAGCTTCGTAAGTTAATTCACTATAATGAAATCAATCTCCGTATATCTCCTAGCGATTATCTGCCTTTTTGGATGTAATCAATCAACCACTGAAAAAATGGAAATAGAAGAATCTCAGTCCTATTCCTTTCTGGTCGGAACTTACCCTGAAAATCCGTCTCAGGGCATTTACAAACTCGAGTTCTCCCCAACAGAGAATACATTAAAAGGGACGCTTCTTTTGGATTCTATCCAAAACCCTTCTTTTGTTCTGGCAAAAAGTGATAATTCAAGGTTTTTTTCAGTTGAAGAAATAGCTTCCGAGCAAGGTGGAAATGTGGTTATGCTAGGTGGAAGCGGCTATCCTTTGGAGACACTATTTACCGCACCTACCGTTGGTAGTGCGCCTTGTTATTTAGCCTTGTCAAAGGATGAAAAATGGCTTGTGGTCGGAAACTATACCGGAGGTAATTTCAGTGTATTCTCAGCGGAAAGAGATTCTCTTCGACTGGTCCAAACTCTTTCACATTCTGGTAAAAGCGTCAACACCGCCAGACAAGAAGCACCCCATGTGCACAGCACCGTTTTTTCCCCAAATGGAAAATACTTGATGGTCGCAGATTTAGGGACGGATAAGATATATCAATACGAATTCAACCCATCGGAAGAAAAGCCGCTAGAGTTAAAAAGAGAATTAAATATGGAACCTGGAGATGGGCCAAGACATAGTGTGTTTTCACCTTCAGGTGAAGATTACGTAGTTCTGCTGGAATTAACTGGAGCGATCAATATCTACTCTTTTGATGGTGATGAATTTGCATTTAAGCAACGAGAGAGCATTGTCGAAGAAGACTTTACAGGAGAGCATGGAGCTGCAGAAATCCGGTTTTCTCCAGAGGGTCAATATTTATACACTTCAAATCGAGGCGATGATAATTCCATCGCTGTATTCTCCAAAAATGGTAATGGCGATTACGAGAGAATTCAGATTATCAAGTCAGGTGGCATTAAACCAAGAAACTTCATAATTACCAGAGATGGAGAATATCTTCTGTCAGCACATGAAACAAGCAATGATATAATTGTTTTCAAAAGGGATACAAAAACAGGTTTACTATCCCAATCGGATTTAAGAACCCAGATAAATAGTCCGGTTTATCTGTTTGAGACAACCAGTTACTGAAAAGGATCTTCCCAGCTTAAGTCGTTTCTATATTTCAATTTACCTCCAGAAATCTCGAGAGGTGATTCCAGGTTATTGTGATATAATTTACCTGTACCCAGCCCCTGTGGGATTTGAGGATTATATGAAGAAGTAAGCTGGGCTATTACATTTAGCCCAATATTGCTTTCCAAAGCCGAGGTCATCCACCACCCTATTCCACGGCTTTCAGCCGCTTGAATCCATCTTTTGGTTTGAAGTATTCCTCCAACTAAAGTGGGTTTTAAAATGATGAATTGCGGAGAAATAGCATCAAGAAGTTCTTCCTTATTTTGAACTCCTATTAGCTCTTCGTCTAGTGCTATCGGTACGGGTGTTTCGGAACATAGCTTGGCCATCTCATCAATTTGGTTTGCCATTATTGGCTGCTCTATACTATGCAGATCAAATTGGGCCAAATTATTCAACTTCTCCAAAGCATTTTCAGGAGTAAAAGCTCCATTAGCGTCTACTCTTAAAGTAATCTGTGAGGAGTCAAATCTTTCTCGAATAAAACTCAAAAGATCAAGTTCTTGCTGAAAATCAATAGCCCCAATTTTCATCTTTATGCAAGTAAACCCTTCCTCAAGCTTTTTCTCAATCTGATCTAACATAAACTCTTTAGATCCCATCCAAATCAAACCATTGATAGGAATTTCCTTACCCGATTCTTTGAAATCATTCTTCAGATATTTTCTGTTTCCTCCAGAATGCAAATCCAGAAGCGCTCCTTCTAACCCAAATCGAATACTTGGTAACTCTCCAGAAATTAGAGTTTCAATGAATTCCAAAATCTCACCTTCATTGGTTGGCCATCTCTTTTCGGAAGCTTTCTCTAGGGATTCTTTAAGAGTAGCTTCAAATTCTGGCTGGTGATCGATGCTTAAACCAATTAATGGGGCCGCTTCTCCCCAGCCCTCTTTAGCCGTTTCTGAATCATAAACGCGTATCCAATAGACATCACGCTCCTTTAGGACACCTCTTGAGGTTCCAGCATCAAATGTGAAACGCAAAGTCCTTTTTTGATAGGAAAAGTCTAGCAAGGATTTTTGATTCATGATTTGTAAAGGATTTTAGGCTAACCCGGTCTTGAGAAATATATTTGCAAGCCAAATGAAGGTCTAAAAATGCAGATACCCAAAATTGATCTGATTGATTATCATTATTCTCTACCTGAGTCCAGGATAGCGAATCATCCTTTGCCCGAAAGGGATCATTCTCAGCTTCTGGAATATAAGAATGGAAAGATTCAGCATTTTCACTTTTTTGACCTTCCAGAAAGACTTCCTTCCAATTCCCTTTTGGTTTATAATGACACCAAGGTCATTCCTGCTCGCTTGATCTTCCAAAAAGAAACTGGTGCAAGAATCGAAATATTTTTGCTTAAGCCAGTTTCGCCCAGTACTGTGATACCTGAGGTGATGTTGGCAAAAGAAAAGGTAGCCTTTGAAACTATGATAGGTAATCTTCGGAAGTGGAAAAATGATGAAATTCTTCGCGGGGATTTATTAGTAGGGGAAAAAACCGTTTCCCTCTTTGCTAAGCTACTGGATCGAGAGTCAAAGACCGTTGAGTTTGAATGGAATGACCGAAATCTTTCATTTGTCGATGTGGTGGAGGCAAGTGGTGAAGTACCCCTTCCTCCCTATTTAAATCGGGAGGTCGAGGAAGAAGATAAAGAACGATATCAGACCATCTATTCCAAAAAAGAAGGTGCAGTAGCTGCCCCGACGGCAGGATTGCATTTCACAGAGCGAGTCTTTGAAAAGTTGGAAGAAAAAGGAATCCAGAAAACTCAATTGACTTTACACGTAAGTGCTGGAACTTTCCAACCGATTAAAGTGGATAAAGTGGAGGATCATCCTATGCACAGCGAGCAGATTCTGATTAGTCTTGACACGCTAAAAAAAATCAAGAACTCATTGGGCAATATCATCGCAGTCGGAACTACCTCAGTGAGGACCCTGGAAAGTATCTATTGGTATGGTGTGAAGATTCTTGAAGGAAAGGGAGAAGAACTGCAGATACCCAAACTCTTTCCTTACGGAGAAAGAGACAAAAGATTTACGCCTCAAGAATCAGTTGAAGCCGTTATTCAGCTATTGGAAGCTAAAGGAAAAGAAGAAATTTTGGGAAGTACTGAAGTATTCATTTTCCCAGGGTACCAATATCGCATGGTCAACGCACTTATTACCAACTTCCATCAGCCAGGATCGACCTTGATTCTGCTGATCGCGACCATATTGGGTGATGACTGGAAAAAAGTTTACAGCGAAGCAATTGAGAACGATTATCGTTTCCTCAGCTATGGGGACAGCAGTTTACTTTGGCTCTAGGCTTAATCAGTGCCTGTACCAAGTTTATTAATTCCGCTGATTAGGTTCTGATAGTAAGTACGACCCACTGGCACTGAGTCTTCATCGATTTTTACCTCTTTCACATTGATGGCGGCAATTTCGTCGATTCGTACAATGTAGCTTTTGTGGATTCGAATGAATTCTTTCGTAGGTAAGGCGATCTCAAAATCCTTCAGGATGTTTCGAACAGAATACACACCACCGCGGGTGACTAGAGTTGTGTAATTCCCATCTCCCTTAAGCCAAAGAATATCCGCATACTTGATTTTAACCAAGGACCCCCCATGGCGAATAAAAATCGCATCGGGAATCAGAATATTATCTGACTTTCCATTGAGCAACTCCTCTACTCCATTTCCATTTATTCTCTCTAACAAATCTCTCATACCTCTCCTGATTTGGTTGCTCAACTTTTTGTGTAATCTCATTGTTTGTCAATCCACAAAATTTCTTACTATTCTTTTTATATTCTGACTACTTTGATTTCGTTAAATAGCCCATATAAATCTAGCATGCGCGCTTCTGCTTTTTTTTACTCCTTCATCGTGATCACGTTGTTTTTAATGGTGAGTTGTGATGAAGCTGACCCTATACCTAAAAACACCAGCAGTGTTAGTGTGGGTGAATTGAAATATCAGTTCGCTGTTTCCAGTCCTGGCTCAAGGATCAATAATCTCGAAAATTGGGATCATGTGCTGGAAGAAAATATCTCCATCAATCTTCGAAATACTGAAACAGGTGAAAATTTTGTGATCAATTTAAAAGATGGGATTTTCCCATCTGAATCAGTAAATGTTCCTTTGGGTCTATATGAAGTTTCTGGCCAGAGCTCGCAAGAATCCATCTCAGAATTCTTGCCCTTTTTTGTGGATGAAAATGTCCTGATCTCTGACGAGACAACAATTCTATCACTTTTAGCTGAAACGAATTTTGGTTTAATTACTCTAGACGAATCCGAAGTAAAAAATGACCCGAATCTTATAGATACCAATTTCAGTCAAATTCCAATAAATCAGGGGTTTTATTATTTCTATGCTGAAATGGACATGGATTTAAGTTTGATAATAAGTCCAAGAGAAAGCCCTATCTCATTTGAATATAATTTTCAGACATCTCCTTTAGACCATCATCACATCAATCTTGAATTCGAAGGAGAGGAAAATAATCCAGTCCAGTTTCTAAATCCTGATTTCACATTCTCCGAAACTGTAATTGAAATTAGTTCGGAGGGTTACCCGTCAAATTTAAGCCCTAGAGAAATAGCAACACTAGCAGAATCACAAAATGAAAACTCCGGACTAGCTTTTTTCGAAGGGAGGCTATTCTCAATTAATGATAGCGGGAATACACCAGAAATTTTTGAATTGGATCAAGAGACTGGTCAGGTGGTCAGAAGCATATCTGTGACCAACGTTGCAAATGTAGATTGGGAAGATTTAGCGCAAAGCGATACTCATTTATATATTGGTGATTTTGGCAATAATGCAGGGAATCGTCAAGATCTTAAAATATTGAAGATTGCATGGATTGAAGTACTGGGAGCAGATGAAGTAGTGCCAGAAGTTATTTCCTTTTCATATGAAGATCAATCGGACTTTTCTGGTTCAAACCCCAACCATGATTTTGATTGCGAAGCTTTTGTCTTAAGGGATAATCAGTTCCACTTGTTCACCAAGAATCGAAGTAATTCAAGCACAAACCACTATTCATTTTCTGAATCTAATGAGAGTAATGTCGCCACGAGGATTTCAACATTCGAGACCGCCGGACAAGTCACTGG
The DNA here is from genome assembly GCA_937146645.1 of uncultured Cyclobacteriaceae bacterium. Taxonomy (GTDB): domain Bacteria; phylum Bacteroidota; class Bacteroidia; order Cytophagales; family Cyclobacteriaceae; genus Algoriphagus. The sequence goes on along the minus strand of CAKZRQ010000017.1, from coordinate 140,919 downwards.
AGCCAGTTTAAATGAATCAGATCAATTAGCGTTAATTGGCTATAAACTTGAAGGATTCAACTCAGAAACCTTTATCTGGGAAATCGAAAATTTTAATGAAAATATAAATTCATTAGAGAGCAGGAGGTATAACATAGGTAGTCCTCTTAGTTTGGGCCAAAACGAAGGAATCATTCATAAAAATGATAATGCAATATTAATATCGGCTGAGGCCGTGTTCAGTGGACCTTTCCAGACTTCACCAAACCTTATTCAGATCAGGTTCCCTACCAAAAATTAATCAAATGAGCTTAAACCCTTCGCGTTTTTGCGAATCACTTTGTCCAACTCAGTTGCTAGCGGCTTAAGGTGTGAAAAGTACTTTTTATTCTCAGAGTCTAATTGATTATCATCTATCAGATCTAACAATCCAAGCATTGAAGAAAGTGGAGAACGAAGGATGTAAGAAGGTTTCATCGCTACTTCTCTTAGCTTTTTATTCTCAGTTTTAAGCCTTTCATACTCTGCGGGCTGATCTGATTCATGTGCTTGAATAAGCACCAGAGTAAATCCAGAACCTTTTGGATCGACTGATGCAAGTGAAAATTGGATTAGCCGTTGTTTCTCATCCTTGTCAGAAAAGGCATAATTAAATTTTGAGAATCGGTTGGAGAGACATGAAATGAAACTTTGTTCAAATTCTTCGCCTCCCAATTCAAACCTATTTCCTTCTTGAGTTTCTCCATCGACAAGTTCCTTGGCGAACCTCTTGGCCTTCTGATTCTGCTGTACCACCATGCCATCATGATTCAAAATCCAAACGGGAAGAGGAATAGATTCCAATTGCACCTTCGAAAGAAAATCATTAGCCAAAACTTGATCGATTCGTTTGATGAAACAAATGTTAGTTTGCTCCTGCTCCCTCACAGCCACAACTTCAAAAGTGCCAAGATTTAATTCTAAAGTGAAACGATTGTATTTATGCCCTGAGAAAATCTCCGAAACTGAATCAGATTTTTTAAGCAAGTTTCTAAAATCCTGATTGATCACCTTGCCAAGTGATATACCCAGGTTTTCGAGTTTGTCATTGTCCCCACCAATAATCTTCCATTCACTGTCAAGAGTCATGCTTGCCAAAACTAGGAGGTCTAGAAAACCGGAATACTCATGGTACTCCGTCATTAAATCCATATCCACCCCTAAACCAACAATTCCCATGACATCCATATCCTCGTCGGTCACAACTGAGAATTCCCAGGCTAAACTTTCTGCCTTACCATTTCCTAGATTAAGCTCTAGTAGTGCGTTAAAATTTTCTTTAGGGGAATGAATAGAATTTTCAAGAACCTCTTCAAACTTAGTTTCAGACTTCCCAGACAGCAATGTCCCGAAGTAGCCTCCTACAGAAATGGAATAAAAAGCAAAGAATGAATCGTTGCCCTGAATCACATTTCCATTTACGTCCAAAACTACAAGTTTGAATAGCTCTGAACCTTTAAGGAATCCCGGAATAATCTCGTCGATATTTGATAGACTTATCACGCTAGAAAATCAATAATGCCTTATCTCTAAGGCTTTTTCCCAGCGAAAGGTTGGAAAAATATTCTGAAATAAAAAGTCCTTTTTACAATTGAAAATTAGCTTAAAAATCGATTTTCAGAATTTATTTCTGTTTAAAATAAGTAAAAAGTACGTCAATAAATAAAAAATGCTTTTCATCACTGAAAAGCATTTTTATCCTTAACCTAAAAATTTAAACCTTACTCAATAAAAATTGACCATAATCAATCTCTTTAACCAATAATATGAGTGCATCCGTGAATTCCTGCTTGCAGGACTTTACCATATACGGAAATTCAAAGTCTCCCGTAGCTTCTACTCTAAGGGATCCAAATAACCTTACCAATTCCATCTCAGAATCACATTTCACCAGCACACAGCTTGACGGAGCTACTGCTTGTTCAATAAGAATGGATGAAGACTTGGTTTGGATGTGCATTAGGCTGGATTTATGTTCAAACTTAAAGAGTAACAATGGGAGAAAAATACCCAGTACTGGGTATTTTTTGTTTGCAATGGAATAGGTGAAAAATTATTTCTGAAAAATGATGTGAAGGTTAAGTTTACTGTTTTTTATCTCAATCCAATTGCTATATATTTGCACTTCCAAAATGGAAACAGAGAGTTGGGTGAGTGGCTTAAACCAGCAGTTTGCTAAACTGTCGTACGGGTCAAACCGTACCGGGGGTTCGAATCCCCCACTCTCTGCATTCTTGGACGGGGTGTAGCGTAGCCCGGTATCGCGCCTGCTTTGGGAGCAGGAGGTCGTAGGTTCGAATCCTGCCACCCCGACTTAAGCCTTCGATTTTCGAGGGCTTTTTTTATGCCCCATTTCAATACCCTTTAATTGACATCGCGTCCCGACCTTTAGAGTCGGGAAGGTCGTAGGTTCGAATCCTGCCACCCCGACATTAAAGCCTTCGATTCTACGAGGGCTTTTTTTATGCCGATTTCTATACCCTTTAATTGACATCGCGTCCCGACCTTTGGTGTCGTGAAGGTCGCAGGTTCTCCCTATAACCATCGGGATGCCACCCCGACATTAAGACTTCAATTCCAGGGGGCTTTTTTTATGCCTCATTTCAATACCCTTTGATTGATATCGCGTCCCGACCTTTAGAGTCGGGAAGGTCTTAGGTTCTCCCGATAACTATCGGGATGCCACCCCGACTTAAGCCTTCGATTTTCGAGGGCTTTTTTTATGCCCCATTTCAATACCCTAATAGATATCGTGTCTGGAGAATCAGAGATATTTAAGCCGTAGGATTTCCAATTAAATGGTTACTAGAATCCTAAATTCGAGTCGATTGTGGTGATAATAACTTCCCTTATTACCTACATTATTAGCCTCTTTTTCAAAACTAAATCCTACCTTTTTTATTACTTCTAATTTTCATTTACTTAGTGCCCTTAAAATTGACAAGCTATACGCCGTTACTTTGGCAATAGTGCTTTATTTGACAGGAATCTTCTAAAGACTTTTTTGGCGGCGAATGATAATTAGGATTTGATGGAATATTTAGAAATTGACGGAGAAGGTTATTTCAAAATAAAAGATTATGATAATCTAAGGCCCTTTTTCATGAGTGTAGTTAGTGATTCTGATCACTGGCTATTTATCTCAAGTACAGGTGGTTTGAGTGCAGGAAGGAAGAATAATGAGCATTCCTTATTCCCTTATTATTCGGATGATAGAATTTCGGAGTCTTTCGAAAATACGGGTAGTAAAACGATTATCAGAGTTGAAAAAGAGGGAAAGCAAAAAACCTGGGAACCGTTTTCCGAACTTTATACAGGCGTTTATCAATTTGAGAGGAACCTTTACAAAAATGAATATGGTGATAAGATCATTTTCGAAGAGATAAACCATGACCTTGCTCTAAGCTTCGAATACTCATGGCGAACCAGTGATGAGTTTGGTTTTATTAAGACTTCCAAGCTCAAGAATCTAGGTTCTCAGTCAGTCGAAATTGAAATCTTGGATGGTCTACAAAACATCCTTCCTCATGGCGTAGATCCCGACTTACAGCGGACAAGTAGTAACCTTATCGACGCCTACAAGAAATCTGAGCTATCAGAAAACTTATTAGGCATATTCAGTCTCAGTGCTATCATTGTAGATCGGGCAGAGCCGAGTGAAGCTTTGAAAGCGAATGTGGTCTGGCAAACCGGACTGGATCCCCACAGCACTCTTCTCTCGTCTTTACAACTCAGAGATTTTCGCATGGGAAAAGAAATCCAAGCTGAAACTGATATCAGAGCCGAAAGAGGTGCTTATCTAACTCATTCCAAATTTTTACTCGAAAAAGAGGAGCAAAAGAATTGGTATACGGTAGCAAATGTTAGCCAAGGCCCATCGCAAGTTGCGAACCTGAATGAATACCTTAAGAATACCTCTAGTCATTTATCAGATTTAGAGAAGAGCATTATTGGAGGAACTGCAAACCTCAAGAGTTTAACCTATTCTTCAGATGGACTCCAATTAACATCGGATAAAAGAAAAGATACTCGTCACTTCGCCAACACCATGTTTAATATCATGCGCGGCGGCATATTTGATGACAACTATGCAATCGAAAAGGGTGACCTTCTACCCTACCTTAAAAAGGCAAACATACAGGTTTACCAGGAGCAGGAATCAATTCTGAAAGGCTTGCCAGCAAAGCTAAGTCTGAGCGAACTACAGGAGATCGCATCCAAAACTGAAGACCGGAATTTCCGGCGCTTAATTATTGAATACTTACCCTTGAAATTTAGTCGCCGACATGGTGATCCCAGTCGTCCCTGGAATAAATTCTCGATCAATACTAAAACAGATGATGGTAAGAAGGTGCTAGATTATCAGGGTAACTGGAGGGATATTTTCCAAAACTGGGAAGCTTTGGCTCACTCCTATCCTGAGTTCATGAAAGGAATGATTTATAAATTCCTTAATGCGACTACTTTCGATGGTTACAATCCTTACCGAGTGACAAAGGATGGTTTTGATTGGGAGATTATTGAACCTGATGATCCTTGGTCTTACATTGGATATTGGGGTGATCACCAATTGATCTATCTTCTAAAATTCCTTGAATTCTCAGAAAAACATTTCCAGGGTGACCTTATTAGGCTGATGAACGAAGAGGTCTTCGTGTATGCTAATGTCCCATACAAAATCAAGTCATACTCTGAGATCTATGAGAACCCTAAAGACACCATCATTTTTGACGAAGAAGCAGATCATCAAATCAGATCACACCGAAATAAAATAGGAGCAGATGGAGCGCTTCTGACTGATGGCAAAGGGGAAATTCATCGAGTCAATTTCATAGAAAAGATTCTTGCAACCGTTTTGGCCAAGACCTCTAATCTTATCCCGGATGGTGGAATTTGGATGAATACTCAGAGACCGGAGTGGAATGATGCGAATAATGCTCTTGTTGGAAATGGAATTTCTATGGTAACTCTTTATTACATGAAGAGATTCAATTCCTTTTTAATAGATCTCCTGAATGAAGCAGATTACGAAAGCGTTACCGTTTCTACCGAATTGGCTGATTTCTTTATGGGTATTCGAGATGGCTTGTCAGCTTTCAGTTCCAACCTTGAAAAAGGTTTCTCTGAAGGAGAAAGAAAAGCTTTTATGGACGTGTTGGGTGTGGCTGGAGAGACATATCGAAACTCCATTTATAATAAAGGTTTTGATGGTTCAAAAAAGGCAATCTCAAGACCAGACTTAATTTCTTTCTCGAAAGAATTATCTGAATACCTGGATAAATCTATTAGGTCGAATGAAAGATCAGATGGAATGTACCATGCTTACAATTTGATTGAGAAGACTTCAGCTGGAGTCGCTATTTCTCATTTAAGTGAGATGCTCGAAGGGCAAGTAGCAGTTTTGAGCTCTGGCTCTCTGAGTGCTGAACAATCCTTACGACTTCTCGATTCGCTTCGGGCTAGTGCTTTGTACAGAGAAGATCAAAACACCTACATCCTGTATCCAAATAAGGAATTACCTCTTTTCCTAAATCGAAATATTATCCCCAAATCAGCGGTTGAGCAGTCTTCTTTGCTACGCAAAATGATAGACAATGGAGACACTCAAATCGTCGAAAAGGATGAAAAAGGAGAATACCATTTCAATGGAAACTTCAATAATGTTGACAGCCTGTATGTCAGCCTAAAGGGCTTAGATGAGCCATATCAAAAGCTGGCAACTGATGAAAAAGGTTTATTAGGTAAAATCTTTGAAAGCGTCTTTAACCATAAGGAATTCACAGGTAGATCTGGGACATTTTATGGCTATGAGGGATTAGGCTCTATCTATTGGCACATGGTGTCAAAATTGGCTCTAGCAGTACAGGAAACCTACTTCAGAGCTATTGAAGAAAAGGCTGATGGTCAAACGATTGATTCTTTAAAGGATCATTATTATCAAATCATGGACGGAATTGGTTTGCATAAAGACCCAAAGCTTTACGGCGCTTTTCCAACCGATCCTTATTCTCATACCCCTGCTGGAAAAGGAGCTCAGCAGCCTGGTATGACCGGTCAGGTTAAAGAGGACGTCCTTACGCGGTTTGGTGAGCTTGGGGTAATCGTCGCCAACGATCAAATTCACTTCCAGCCATCGCTTCTTTCAAAGGATGAATTTATGGATCATCCAGCCCACTTTGAACATTACACCCTGGACGGGAATTTTAAAAAGTTACCTGTACCACAAGGGGCTTTAGCCTTTACATATTGTCAAGTCCCAATAATCTATAAATTGGGAGCTGAAAACAGCATATTGGTTAACATGGCAAGTGGTGATCAAAAAATGCTGAAGGGACTTTCGCTAGGCAAGGAAATAAGTAAGTCTATATTTGAGAGAAATGGAGAAGTTGAAAAAATCGAGGTGTCAATTTTGGAGTAATAGGGCTTCCAATTATTTGACATCAGTATTGTTTTGCACCGGACTAATCCTGGGTTCCTGTGAAACAAAGCAAGAAGAAAAGAAAGAGGTTAAATCCATTACTGCGGCGGAAATTCTGGGCAATCCAGATTATCAGGCTATTTCATACGGAGGTTACCGCCAAAAGTCCCGTGAAGTCCAACCTACTATAAATGAGCTGAAGGATGACATGAAAATCCTTCATGCTATGGGAATCAGAATTCTACGAACCTATAATGTGCAACTCCAGCAGGCTCCAAACTTGTTAGAAGCGATTTATGAGTTGAAAGCGGAAGATCCAGAATTTGAGATGTATGTAATGCTTGGAGCTTGGATTGATTGCCTCAATGCATGGACGGATCTGGAGCCAGATCACAATGTAGAAAGCCCTCAAAATGAAGGTGAAATAGCTCGGGCAGTAGCTTTAGCTAAAAAATATCCTGAAATCGTGAAGGTTATTGCTGTAGGGAATGAAGCAATGGTGAGGTGGGCCGCAAGCTACTATGTTCAGCCTGAAGTGATTCTAAAGTGGGTCAACCATCTTCAGGATTTGAAAACTCAGGGAGAATTACCGGCAGATCTATGGATTACCAGCTCAGACGATTTTTCCTCTTGGGGCGGTGGGGATGCATCATATCATACTGAAGATTTGGAAGCATTGTATAATGCAGTCGACTATATCTCCATGCACACCTACCCCTATCATAACACACATTATAATCCTCAATTCTGGCTAGAAAGTAACGATCCAAAAGATCTTGAAACAAAGGAAGTCGTGGATGCCGCCATGATTCGGTCAAGAGACTTCGCCAAAGCCCAGTATGACAGTGTTGCTGGATACATGAAAAGTATTGGAATTAACAAACCCATCCATATCGGTGAGACCGGCTGGGCGACTGTTTCGGATGGCTTCTACGGGGAAGAAGGTTCACGAGCGACTGACGAGTACAAACAAGGGACCTATTACAAGCTAATGCGCGATTGGACTAACTCCGAAGGAATCAGCTGTTTTTATTTCGAAGCTTTTGACGAGCAATGGAAAGATTCACAAAACCCACTTGGATCTGAAAACCACTTTGGTCTAATCGACCTTCAAGGCAAAGCCAAATATCCTATTTGGGATAAAGTGGATGCTGGCACTTTCGATGGTTTGACTCGTGATGGAAATCAAATTACCAAAAGCTTTAATGGCAACTTAGAACAGCTTCTTGAAACAGTCAAAACACCTCCAACCAAAAATGAATTCTGATGAGTAAAGCATTCCTGTTCGAGAAAATTTCTATTCTGTTTTTATTATTCACTCTGCTTTTCTCATGCACTTCAAACCCTGATAATCAAGAGGTTGAAATTGAAGAACCGAAGGAAAGAATAAGCATTGATGGGAGATCAATTTTAGTGGATGGAGAACCCTATATTATAAAAGGGGTCTGCTTTAATCCCGTTCCTCAAGGATCCACAGATAGATCATTTGATCAGCTGGATGCTGACATTGCGCTACTAAAGGAGGCTGGTGTAAATACCATTAGGGTCTACTCTCCTATTCTTGAGGAAGGTGTTCTTGATCGCTTTGCTGAAGAAAATATCATGGTTGTGGTTGGCTTTGGTTATAATCAAGACGGAAAATTCGATATACTTTCGGGCACCTTTGCAGATTATGTAGAGAAGTACAAAGGCCATCCGGCTATTTTGATGTGGGAGCTCGGAAATGAGTACAATTATCACCCCGAGTGGTTTGATGGAGATATGAAGAATTGGTACGAGGCGATGGATGATGCTGCTAATAAGATCCACGAAATTGATCCTGCGATTCCAGTTACTACAGCCCATGGTGAACTTCCTGATTCTTTAGCTTTGGCCATGGGCCAAAACATAGACATCTGGGGTATGAATGTATATCGATGGGATGATCCTACAGAGATCTTCGAACAGTGGTCTGCCATTAGTGAGAAGCCGATGTATCTATCCGAGGCTGGCGGAGATAGTTACATGACCATCACAAAATTGGGCTATGAAGAAGGTGAAAATCAAAAAGCGCAAGCTGATGCAAATGAGAAGATTCTTAAATCAGTTTTTGACAATCTTGAAACTAGCTCCGGAGTGACTCTTTTTGCGTACAGTGATGAACTTTGGAAAGCAGGAAACCCAGAACAATATGACCAAGGAGGCTGGGCTCCAAACAGTAGTGGAGTGCCTTACGATGGCTCCCCAAATGAAGAATATTGGGGAATAGTAGATGTAGATAGAAATAAGAAGATGACCTTTGATGTGGTCAAAAAATATTATACTGAGAATTGATCTCAACACCAACCCTTGATTCGATAAGCGAATCAGCAATTAACCGAACCCAAAATGTCTAAATACAAAACTGCACCGGAAGACATCGTCCCCTTTGTGCAAAAATTCGCCTTTGGAGCGGGCAATCTTGCGAATCAACTTTTCCCAGCTGCTCTTGGCGCATTCATGTATTATCTGGTGGTAGCCTTTAAAATGGATCCACTGGATGCTGCACTTCTCACTTCCATCCCTCGGGTTTTAGATGCCATTACAGATCCTATCATGGGATATATCACGGATAATACCCGGTCAAAATGGGGTCGCAGAAAGCCTTACATCATGCTAGGCGCATTCATCACGGGAATCAGTTTCATGATCATGTGGCAGTTAAATCCAGAAGATTCTTCCACATTCCATTTCTGGTATATTCTTGTGATGTCCTTTGTATTCTACATTGGGTACACAATTTTCGCCACCCCGTTAATTGGACTCGGGTATGAGATGACCTCGGATTACAACGAGCGAACACGGCTCATGGCATCTTCACAGATCATCGGACAAATCGCCTGGATGATCGCACCTTGGTTATGGTGGGTAATTGCACAGCCAGACATCTTCTCCACTCAAACGGAAGGCGTTAGAGTCGTTGCAATTTATACTGGTGTCATTTGCCTGGTGCTAGCGGTTTTACCAGCTTTGATTTGTAAGGAAGTAGATCAAACCAATCTCGAGGGTCAGTCGGATCTCTCATTTTCTGCGCTACAAGACAACTTGAAAAACCTCTTCAAGGGAATGAAGCAAATCCTTTTTAACAAGGAGTTTCTTCGGGTATGTGGCGCGACATTCCTTGTTTATAATGGATTTCAAATCATCGCCCAGTTCTCCTTATTCATTATTGTCTATTACATGTTCAATGGGGATTACGGAGCGGCCGGTCAGTGGCCAGCTTGGTACAATACGCTTGCAGCAGCATCCACCATATTCATTGTAATTCCAATCATCACCAAAATGGCAGAGAAATGGGGTAAGAAAAATGCCTTTCTCATCTCTACATCTATTTCCGTTTTTGGCTATGCCATGAAATGGTGGGGATTCAACCCTGATATCGTTTGGCTCATGTTCATCCAGATTCCATTTATGTCATTTGGAATTGGAGGTCTTTTTACGCTCATGATGAGTATGACGGCAGACCTTTGTGATTTGGACGAATTAAACAATGGCATGCCCAGAAAGGAAGGAACCTTCGGAGCTGTATACTGGCTAATGGTGAAAATAGGGTATGCACTGGCCTTAGGTCTTTCTGGCCTGATTTTAAAAATCGTGGGATGGGATCAAAATGCTGCGACGCAAACCGTGGAAACTCTCACAAACCTACGGATAGCGGATGTTCTGGTTCCTATGATAACAGCGGTTCTTGCCGTCATTGTCATGTGGAATTATGGAATATCCGAGGAAAAGGCCAATGAAATCCGGGAGGAATTGGTAGCGCGAAGAGGAAAATTATAAATACTCGAAGTTAATTCAAGAGTATTACTAACTGAAAATCAAGGTTTTCATTCCTCAGATTAAATATCTATTTTAAGTTAATTCAGAGCTGAAAACAATGGGCAATTTTCTGACTTTGTAACCCAATTTTTCATATTGGATTTGGCTTCGAATAATTTTCGGAATTTTTAAATCTGCGAAATGAAGGATTTTTTGAAAAAGTATGGCTTTAAAATTCTTGCAGGAATTTTAATAATTGGCTCGATCACTAACTTTTTTTTCGGTTACGCTCTAGGTTTCCAAAACAAGGCGGCTGAAGAAATTACCCTTGCCATTACCGCTCTCTATGAGTTAGAAACTGTGGTTCTTCCACTTGCAGAATCCATTCCAATAATTAAATCCTGGGGCAGCGGAATAGAGCGCGATTTCAATTCAGTTTTAAGCTATTTGAATACCGCAGATGTGATCATTCTCATTCAAATGATCTTGCTCAAAATCAGTCATTGGTGGGTATTTAAGGTCATTCTTGTGATTTGCTTCGCTGGATTGTTTCTACCTGATTACAACAAATTGGCAAAGAAGCTATTGATAATTGGCCTTCTGATATCTCCGGGTATAGCCATGTATAGTCTCTCTCTTGCTCATGTCTCACACGAGCTAAATATTGACCTTGGTTCTGAATTAAAGAATCATCTCACGGCCACAAAGGATTCTATCAATACCAAGAAATCTGCTCAACAAGAAAAGCTTGATAACCTGATTGCGAAGCAAAAGGAGAAGAATAAAGGCAAACTCAATGTATTTAATAAAGTGGAGGATGATCTCATAAAAGGGAAGGATGAGGTTACGGATGAATTGGAGAAAATTGGTAAAGAAGTGATCCAGGTGCTAAGCTTTGCTGGACAGCACGGATTAGAGCTTGCCGTGGCGCTGATTGGAAATATCGTGGTCATCTTCCTTGTTTTACCTCTGCTCTTTTGGTATATCATCGGAGTCACGATAAAAAGGAATTTTGGCTATGGGGCTATTCTGGAAAAGTATGAGGAAACCATGGAAGCCCTCAAGGCTTTGACTAAAGAAAAAACTAAGGAATCATGAAAAGTAAACTAATCTGGACAGTATGTTTATCTGCTCTACTCCTATCTTGCGGTTCAGGTGAAACAAAAAAAACTGAGGATTCGAGACCCGAACAAACAGAGTCTACAGCTTCTGCATCCACTGAAGAACCTAAAGAGGTACAAAACAAAACCAAACTCGGAATCGATGTATCCCATTTTCAGGGAGATATTAATTGGGAAGAGATTAAGGAAGCCGGGATTCTTTTCGCCTATGACAAAGCTACCCAGGGTGAGACCTATGTGGATCCCGATTTTAAGGAAAATCAGGTTGGGGCCAAGAATGCAGGACTTGTTCATGGTTCCTATCACTTCTTTATGTCGAATGATGATCCATTAAGTCAGGCAAAGTTATTCGTCTCCAATGCAGGATATGAAAAAGGAGATCTTCCTCCGGTCCTTGATCTCGAATCAGGAGGAATCAAGGGAGATATTTCTGCAGCTGACTTTGAAAAGAATGTGCTAATCTGGCTGGAACATGTGGAATCCCAATTGGGTGTAAAGCCAATCGTCTATACGAATCACTCCTTCGGAGACCAATACCTATCAGATGCAAAGCTTGCGGAATACCACCTTTGGGTAGCGGAATACGGAGTGGAAAAACCTAAGGTTCCAAAGGTCTGGGCAGAAAAGGGCTGGCTCATCTGGCAACGGTCAGAACGAGGAGCTGTTGAAGGAGCCGTTGGCCAAGTTGATCATGATCTCTACAATCCGGATAAAGCAGCCATCGTAAAATTCGAATAATGAGTTTTTTTTTGGAATTAATTACTGGCTTCATTTTCATACATACAGTTAGGACTGCATTCTAACCTCTCAGGTTTCTCTTTCTCAGGTGAATAAACCGTTTTTCAAACCTAACTAGTGCATCTATTTTTAATTCTTATTTTTGCCAGCTAGCAGGAGAATTCAGAGTCAAGGATAATTCATTCAGGATTATCGACTAGCGAAAACAAACCAACATGAACGATATTATTCAGGCCATCAATGACATCGTATGGAGTGATGCCTTAATCTACCTCTGCCTGGGCGCAGGGATATTCTTTTCCATCAAAACCCGTTTTCTTCAGGTAACTTTCTTCCGAGAAATGGTCTCCTTGCTCTTTAGAGGTAAAGCTTCTGAAAAAGGTGTTTCCTCCTTTCAAGCTTTCGCTATAGCGATCTCTGGGCGAGTAGGAACGGGAAATATCGCCGGTGTAGCCACTGCCATAGCCATGGGTGGACCGGGAGCCATTTTCTGGATGTGGGTTATTGCCTTCCTTGGAGCATCATCCGCATTTATAGAATCTACGCTTGGCCAGATTTATAAAGAAGTAAAAGACGGCCAATACCGGGGCGGACCTGCATTCTACATCGAGAAGGGTTTAAAAGTGAAATGGTATGCAATGCTATTTGCATTTGCTACGATTCTCGCCACGGCGCTATTTATGCCCGGGGTCCAAAGCAATAGCATAGCACTGAGTATAGAAAATGCTTTTGGTATAGAGCCATTATACACAGCGATTGTGGTAACGGCCTGTCTTGCAGTAATCATTATTGGTGGTGTGAAGCGAATCAGTGTGGTAGCAGAAATCATCGTCCCGGTAATGGCGGCCGCCTATATTTTCATGGCGCTCCTCATCATAGGAATTAATATCACAGAGGTTCCAGCAGTTTTTGGTTTGATTGTCAAATCCGCTTTTAATATGGAAGCTGCATTCAGTGGGGTCTTTGGTATGGCCATAGCCTGGGGCGTGAAACGAGGAATCTATTCCAATGAGGCAGGTCAAGGTACAGCTCCTCATGCTGCTGCTGCAGCAGAGGTAAGCCACCCGGTCAAGCAAGGTCTGGTTCAGGCATTCTCTGTTTATGTGGATACTATTTTTGTCTGTACGGCTACAGCTCTGATGATCCTTTTCACGGGTCAGTATAATGTAATCAACCCTGAAGGAGGATTCCTGACCGAAAATCTCCCGGGGGTTCAGATTGGTCCTGAGTACACGCAGTATGCGATTGCCAGTGAATTCCCAGCCATTGGTCAGGGTTTCATTGCTGTCTCTCTTTTCTTCTTTGCATTTACCACAGTCTTGGCCTACTACTACATCGCTGAGACAAATCTCAGCTACTTATTCAAGGACAAAAGCAATAAGCTTGCACTAAACGGGTTACGTGTTTTAATTCTGGCAGCTACATTCTATGGATGTGTTAAAACTGCGGAAGCCGCTTGGATGCTTGGAGATATCGGGGTTGGATTAATGGCCTGGTTGAACGTGATAGCCATTATTCTTCTTAGAAAGCCAGCCATCAAAGCATTCGATGATTACAAAAGACAAAAGAAAGAAGGAAAAGATCCTGTTTTCAAAGCCTCAGAGAATGGTATCGAGAACGCAGAATTCTGGGATTAAAAGGATAATCAGAAACTTAACTATTGGAGCCTTTTTTGCCACCGATTTTTTTTCTTAGCAAGGACCAGTAGTTTTCATTCTCTTCTACAATTTTGACCGAATCGCTAAGGAGGAAACCATAGGCTTGGTAGTCAGTACTTTGTTCCAAGGTAAGCTTCAAGACCCCTACCAGGGGTATACACAGCACCATACCCGAAACTCCCCAAAGCCAGCCTCCAAAAAGTATGGCTAAAACCACTGCTAGGGCATTCACCTTTACTTGAGAACCGACCACCAATGGTGTGATAATATTGTTCTCCAAAAGCTGAATCCCCCAAAGCACAAGGATAGTTAGTAAAGGGTAAAGCAAAGAGTCAGTAGTAAGGAACATGAAGAAAATAGCAACAGATGAGCTAAGAATTACTCCAACGTAGGGAATGGGATTTAATACTCCCACCAATACGGCAAATAGAATAAAATACTTACTTCCTATAAAGTAGAAATAGATGCCCGAAAGCAAGGCGACTACAAAAGTCACCTTTACTAAGCCTACCAGATATGATTTAATCAGACTACCCGTAGATCTGGCCCAGTTCATTACTTTTTCTCCCGGATCATCAGAAACCATCAGGAGGAAGCTTGTAAAGAAGTCCTTGTAATACAGTAAAAGAAAAACGTATAACGGAACAATTCCACCAAGGGTGATAGACTTCCCCGTAGCAAACAATGTTTTGCTCAGATTTTCAACCTTCACAATCTCCATCAGTCCGAAGTTTTCCAGCGATTCCCCTACTTCTAAATCAAAAAATGCGAAGATATCCTTGAGATAGGTATTGGATTTAGAGCGTAGTTGCTCCCCGATTTCCGGAATGTCTTTGGCCAAATTCACCACCTGATTGAAAAGTACATATAGGACCCCGATGACAAACACGCTCACCACCAGGATACTTATCACTATAGCCAAAGCTCGTGGGGTTCGCTTTAGCTCGAGCCAATGTGCCATGGGGTAAAGCGCGAATGCGAAGAATATACCCCAAAGAAGAGGGACAAAAAGAAATGATCCTTCTTTCAAAATAATCACACCAAAAACAATCAGGGTGACTATGTATGCCCATTGTTGGAGTCTGCTGGTCTTCATGATTATCCATTCAGCACATTCTATGGTCCTTCGCCAAAAGGAACCATGAGCGGCGCTAATTTTTAATTATATTCCCTTGCTTCAATCTATTCAATTTTACATCACTATGAAAAAAATTCTCATCCCCTTTATCCTCTTATTTTTAATGTGGGGAAGTTCTATAGGACAAAAATTAGAATCCGGTCCTCAGGTACTTACTGTTCACTCTGATTTGGATGATACCGAGCAACCCTATGCATTGTACCTACCAAAAGATTACAATGAAATGAACGCCTATCCTTTGGTGGTTATGCTTCACGGCGCTGGTTCTAATCATAGGCTGGCATTAAGACGAGTTTTTGGCAAATCAAATCTTGAAGGAGAAAATGATGTAGAAGCAAGTCGCTATTTCCCCGAATGGGATGATGTGAACTATATCGTAGTTGCACCTTATGCCCGAGGAACAGCCGGTTATCAAGGAGTACCCGAAACTGATGTGATGCAAGTGATTGAGGATGTGAAGGAACGGTTCACTATTGATGAAAATCGCATGTATTTGACCGGACTCTCCATGGGTGGTGGAGGAACACTTTGGATCGGATTAACACAACCAGATATCTGGGCGGCCATAGCCCCGGTTTGCCCGGCCCCTCCTACTCAAGCTTTAGAGCTTATGCAAAATAGCTTTAATTATCCCGTTCATTTTTTCCATGGGGATGCAGATCCGGTAGTTCCAGTGGCTGGAACTCAAAGAATGATCAAAGCGATGGAGGCCAATGGTACAAAAGTTAGCTATGCAGAATATCCAGGTGTTCTTCACGATAGCTGGGTGAATGCTTATGAAGGTGGATTTATCTTCGATTGGTTCGACAACTTTACTAAAAATCCATATCCCCAGAAGGTGAAATTTGCTACCCGTCAACTAAAATACGATGGCGCGTATTGGGTAGAAATTACCGAAATTGAATCAGGTGAATTAGCCGAGATTGAAGCCACCTTTGATTTTGAGGGAAACCTGAAAATCGATACAAAAAATCTAAACGCCTTTTCACTTGACCTCGCAAAGCATCCAAATTACAACGATTCTCAGCCCCTGAATCTGGCCCTTGATGGCAAGGATCACCAGCTACCTGCAGCACCAGAATTTCATTTCTACAAGGAAAATGGAGAATGGAAACCTGGTATCAGGGAATCCAGAGTCATGACAAAAAAGTCTGGATTAGAGGGCCCTGTATTTGATGCCTTTGCTCAAAGGCATGTTTACGTCTTTGGTACTATGGACAATCCATCAGAGGAGGAACTCGCAGCCAGAAGAGCCACGGCGTTAGAAGCCGCCAATTGGTCAAATTATCGCGGTGAGTTTTTGGGAAGGATCATGTTTTTCCCAAGGGTTATTTCAGATAAAGAAGTTCGGCCAAGTGATCTGGAAGATGCAAATTTGATTCTCTTTGGGGATGCCAATTCTAATTCCATCATCTCAGGGATGAAAGAGGTTTTGCCCATGCATTTGAATGAGAATGACGGCGAGCATGGACTGATTTACATATATCCTCAGGGAAATAATTATATCGTGGTAAACTCTGGTTTAAGCTGGTGGTCGAACCTTGAGGAAACAGGTTATCCTTTCGTGGCAATGACACATCGGGTTTTACCA
This sequence comes from uncultured Cyclobacteriaceae bacterium, assembly GCA_937146645.1. GTDB lineage: Bacteria > Bacteroidota > Bacteroidia > Cytophagales > Cyclobacteriaceae > Algoriphagus. The sequence continues at coordinate 124,460 of CAKZRQ010000017.1, read as the reverse complement.
AACTTTGAAGATTTTATGCTCTTCAAAGGATCTATGCAAACCCCTGTGGCCTCAGGTTTTTTTGATAATAACTGGTCTCTTTCCGAAGAACATAAAGAGGCACTAGGTTCAAACGGAATAGTGACTTTACGATGAAAAAAATACAATTAACTCTTGTCTGCCTATTTATCAGCCTCGTCTGTTTTGGGCAATTTGGTACGGATAGCTTACCCATCGCTAGTAGCGTAATGGATAAAAAGCTTATGGCTGCCATTACTTTTCCAGATGGTTATGAGAAAAGTAAAGACAGATTTCCAGTACTTTATCTCCTCCACGGAGGAAGCGGTTCTTTCAGCGATTGGCATAAAAAAGTAACCGAAAAAGGCCTGGTTCAGCGAATGGCGAATGAGCACGATCTGATTATCGTGACTCCGGGTGTGGGTCCATCCAGCTATTATTTCGATAGCCCTCTGATGGATTCTGTTCAGTACGCCACCTACATTATCAAGGAGCTTATCCCTTTCATTGACAAAAAATACAGGACGCTTGCACAAAGGGAATCCAGAGCCATAGCAGGACTATCCATGGGAGGTCATGGGGCAATTACTCTAGCCGCAAAGAATCCAAAGCTTTTCATCGCAGCTGGATCCATGAGCGGGGTAATGAATATCGACACCCGCATGTGGAAGGTCCCAGATAATTTCAGAAAGCGTAGACAAGGACAACAGGCAGCCATGCTTGGGAAAATTCAATATGACGCTCCATTTTCTAAATACACGGCCGTCGGTCTGGTACCTGAATTGGAGAAAGCCGATCTCGCGATAATCATCGACTGTGGTGTGGATGATTTCCTTATCGAAACTAATCGACAGATGCATAAATTGCTCTTGGATAAAAAAATCGATCACGAGTACATCGAACGGCCTGGAGCTCATACCTGGCCTTATTGGACAGAAGCCTTACCTGTACAAATGATGTTTTTTGATAAGTATTTGAAAAGAAACTAGGCTCACTTACCCATATTTTGTTCGCAGCCTCTATTTTCAGGGCTCTATTGCAAAATCACCCATGCACCAATTTGATTCTATTCGGCCATATTATGATTCTGAGGTAAATCAGGCCATTCAGTCCATCATCAATGACCCCATGCTGGAGGCGATGATGACCTTTACCTTTCCAGACGATTTGGACATGACTTGGAAGCTTCTCATGCTTCACACGCATTCACTGCGTGATTTCCAGATAAACTTCATTTATCCGGGGCTGAAAAGAGTTTTGGAAAAAAGCTCTGATGGATTGACTTATTCTGGCTTTGAAAAGCTGGAACCAAACACGGCGTATCTCTTTGTCTCAAACCATAGAGATATTGTATTGGATACTTCCCTCTTGAACAGCTGTCTCTATGAAAATGGACTGGTGATGACCACCTCGGCCATCGGCGATAATCTAGTCAAACGTCCTTTCCTAAACACCCTGAGCCGATTGAACAGAAACTTTGTCATCGAGCGAGGAGCTCAGGGCAGAAAGCTTTTGGAGAACTCCAATCTCGTTTCTTCTTATGTACATAATTCCATCCTTCATGAAAACCGAAGTGTTTGGACAGCGCAACGGGAAGGCCGAAGTAAGGATGGAAATGATCTTACTCAAAAGGGAGTTTTAAAGATGTTGACTTTGGCCCATGAAGGCCAAAACCCATTTGACACCTTCAAAGAACTGAAGCTAGTTCCGATTTCCATTTCTTATGAATATGATCCTACGGATATATTGAAGCTTCCCGAGCTGATCGCAAAGTCATTGGGAGAAAAGTACATCAAAAAGGAAAATGAGGATTTCCTGAACTTGCTCAGGGGAATCAGTGGTACCAAAAAGCAAATCCATATTCACGTTCATGGCACGATTGAAGAGGATCTGGATAGAATAGAGCGGGAAGGCACAAATCTGCCCGAAAAACTTACCCAGCTTTCCAAAGTCATCGACGAGTACATCTGGCAAGGCTACAGGCTATGGCCTAGCAAGTTCATCGCTTACGATCTACTTAATGAGACGGATCGATATTCAGAGCATTACACGGCCGAAGAAAAGGATGCTTTCATGAAGAGATTTGAAGAGAAGGTGAAAACAGATGACCCGGTCACCCGATCTAATTTCCTTTCGATGTACGCCAACCCTGTGGTGAATAAGGAAAAACTGACGAACCCAAGCCTATGAAAAAGAATCTCTTTTCTATCACTTTCTGTTTTTTGGTCTCGCTATCAGCTTTGTCCCAGGACAAGAACCCCATAGGTCAGATCATCACTCCGCTTGGAGAAATATGGATCGAGCTGGATGAGAGGACCCCTAACCATAAGGCTAGCTTTATCGAACTTGCAGAAGCTGGTTATTGGGATTCCTTGAGTTTCAATCGGGTAATTCCGGATTTCGTTGCTCAGGGAGGCTGCCCGGATACCCCGGAAGGATTCAATGACCCAGAGTATTTACTCGCCCCTGAGTTTCATCCAGAGCTAAAGCATATTTACGGTGCGGTGGGTGCTGGAAGAGATGGCAATCCGGATAAATTATCTGCCCGATGCCAATTTTACATCGTACAGAATAAAGATGGCTTGGCTAGGCTAGATGGAGATTACACGGTTTTTGGACAAGTGATTAAGGGTATGCATATCGTGGATCAGATTGTGAATGTTCCTCGGGATGACATTGACGAGCCTACTAAAACCATTACTCTGGATGTTAATATTATTTATCTTACTTCGGAAGAAATAGACGGGCAGAATTAATTAAATTCCGTTTATGAATTTTTTCAAATCAAAGGCGGTAAAAATCATTTTTGGCCTTCTTTTCGGGTCTTTGTTATTACTATATTTTCTTCCCATTGTATTTCAAGAAAAAATTGAAGAGAAATTCAGAAAGACGCTAGAAAACCAACTTGTTTCTGATGCCTCCTTCACCGAGATTCGACTAACTTTTTTTAAGCATTTTCCTTCTCTTACTTTGAGTGCGGATGACCTGTATGTAGAAGGTTCAAGTCCATTTGAAGGAGATACCTTGTTTTATGCTGAGGACTTCTCAGTAGGAATCAGTCTAATTTCGCTTGCCAGAGAATATCCAAATATCAATGAGCTTTTTCTGAATAATGCCACCATCAATATCAGAAGAGATGTCGTTGGGAACTCAAATTTCGATGTGATGAAATCGAAACCCGAAGAGGTTGAACAAGACTCATTACCTAAGGACGAATTTGGAATAGAAATTACCAAGATAGTTTTTGAAGACACGGATTTCACTTATGAGGACACCTCATTAGATATTCTCATTCTTGCACATGAAATCGAGTATGCAGGAAATGGGGTGTTTGTTGATAAAAATGTGGAACTCAACAGTCAGGTTCAAATTGGACTTTTTGAGCTTGATTATGCAGGAGTGCCATGGCTTCAGAGAGATCGTGTCCAGGCAGAGCTACTGACGGAAATAAACACCGAGTCAACCACCCTAAATTTCCGTAGGAATGACCTAGTTCTAAACGAGCTGCCGGTAGATTTCAAAGGAGTGCTAGTTTTTCTTCCCGGAGGCTACGATATGAATTTTATTCTTGAATCCTTCGGCTCTTCATTGGAACAGATTGCGTCTATTTTACCCGAAGAATACTTTCCTGCCATAAATGAGATGTCTTTTGGAGGTGAAGGAGACATTGTTTTTTCTCTCCAAGGGGAGTATATGCCAGAACAGAATCTCATGCCATCCATGGCCCTTAACTTCCAACTTCGGGATGGGATGATTTCCCATAGTGCAGCTGAAAAAGCAATAGAAAATATTCGTACAAGCACCAATATCTTAATTCCTGGATTTGATGCGGAAAAGTTGCAGTTGGACATAGACAGTTTAGGCTTCGAGATTGGCGATGGATATCTACGTTCAAGGCTTTCGATTGAAGGTCAAAATCCTATGAAAATTGATACTGAGGCTAAAATGCAAATGGATGTAGGGGCTCTTGACAAGGCACTTGGTAATCAAAAGCTGAATTATTCAGGGATTTTGGAAACCTATTTCAAAGCAAATGGAATTTACTCATACGAAGAATACCCAAAGGACCCAAAGACATCTAAAATTGATCGGGTCACTATTCCAGCATTTAACCTTGAGAGTAATTTTAGAAATGGATATCTGAAATGGGCCAGACTTCCAGAAGCCATGGAGGATATCAGCTTTGATTTACTGATGAGCACCGATCAGGACAAGATCAGTGATATCAAATTCGCAGTTGAAAACTTCAATTTAAAGCTCCTGGATAAGATTTCTTCAGGACGGCTAAGCTTCGATGGAAATAATGAAAATCGAATTGAAGCGGCTTTTGAAAGCCATTTCGATTTGGAGGATATCGAAAAATTCTACCCACTTGACTCGGGGTACCAGTTGCGGGGAGAACTAAACATGGAAATGGTGGCTGATGGAAATTTCTTTCCCAAGAAAAAAGTAGTGCCGGTAACGAACACCACGTTAACCTTAGAAAATGGGTTTATAAAAACTCCGCATTATCCTGATCCCATTGAAGACATTCAGCTTGAGTTAGACATTATGAGTAATGAAGCTTCCCTCCGGGATTTATCACTTGACCTTAAGCCAGTTTCCTTCACATTTGTCGATCATCCTTTTACTTTCAAAGCCGATTTGGATGATTTTGAAGATCTGAAGTATAAAGTTACCTCAGCAGGAACCTTGGATCTCGGAAAGCTTTATTCTGTCTTCGGCGTTGAAAACATCGATGTAAATGGTTATTTAATTACTGATGTCACTTTGGAAGGTAGCCAAAGTGCAGCAGCCTCAGGTCGTTACAGGGAGTTGAATAATGAAGGCTCTATCATTGCAGAGGATATTCGAATCGACACTGAGTACCTTCCTGAACCTATCATTATCAAGAAAGGGCAATTAGATTTTACCCAGGAAAGAATTGTCCTCACGGATGTGCAAACGAACCTTGCTGGAAACGAAGTTCAACTGGATGGGTACATTTCGAATTATCTGGAATACATGGTGGCTTCAGATGACCTGATTCAAGGTGAACTTGAATTTCAGTCAAATTACGTTGACCTGGATAAATGGATGTTTTTCAGCGAAGATGAAACAGCCGTGGTAGACTCCATGGGCCAGGTTTCCGGGGTGATTTTGCCACCGGCAAAGCTGGATATCTCTTTCCGAGCCAAAGTTGATTCTATCAACTTCAGTGGCCTCAAAATTTACAATCTGGATGGAGAGATTAAAACCCTTCCACGAGAGTTTCAGCTGAATGATACTTCTTTTGAATTGGTTGGAGGAGATGTGACTATGGATGGGTCCTATCGAGCTACCGATCCTTATCGCGCAGACTTTGACTATCATATTATTGCAAATCAATTCGACATTAAGAGGGCCTATGATGAGGTGACGATCTTTCGGGAGATGGCAAGCTTTGCGGAGTATTCCGAGGGCATAGCATCGGTAGATTACGAGCTCAGCGGGGTGCTGGATGCCAACATGTATCCCATCATGCCTTCCTTGGAAGGTGAGGGAGTTTTAGGAATGGATAATGTTCGGCTCAAAGGTTTTAAGCTGATGAATTCCATTGCTAAGGAAACAGACAACGAAGAACTACGCGACCCTGAGCTAAGTGATGTATTTGTAAAAAGTAGCATCGATAATAACATCATGACCATTCCCAGAACCAAGATGAAGATCTTTGGCTTCCGCCCAAGGTTTGAAGGGCAAGTTGGACTGGATGGTGAGATGCGAATTGACCTTCGTTTGGGCCTTCCTCCTTTCGGGCTTTTGGGTATTCCCATGAAAATCACCGGAAATATGGAGGAATATGATATGCGGATTGGAAAAGTCACAAAAAAGGAAGAACTACAAGAAATCACGGATGAGGAGTGGGAGAAAGAAATAAAATCTGGCGAAACCACAGAAAATACTGAAAATGACAACTAATACCCCTATTCGAATATTGATTGTTGGATGTGGAAATATGGGAGCTTCCCATGCCCAGGCCTATCATAAAATGCCCGAATTTGAAATTTGTGGCTTAGTAGCCAGAGGCAAAAGCAAAGAGGCATTAAATGAAAAGATGGGGTCAAATTACCCTTTGTTCTCTGACTATGATGAGGCCCTGGCACTTAGCAAACCTGATGCAGTCTGTATCTCCACCTATCCTGATACGCATGAAGATTTTGCCCTAAAGGCCCTGGAAGCCGGCTACCATATTTTCATCGAGAAACCTCTTGCTGATAGCATTGAGGGATGCGAAAAAATAGTAGATGCTGCCAAAGCTACCGGAAAGAAAGTAGTGGTTGGTTATATCCTCAGACATCACCCATCATGGATTCGATTTATCGAAGAATCTCAAAACCTGGGCAAACCACTAGTGATGAGAATGAATTTGAATCAGCAGAGTCAGGGCTTTATGTGGGATGTGCATAGAAACCTGATGAAGAGCCTAAGCCCAATCGTGGATTGTGGCGTTCATTACATTGATGTGATGTGTCAGATGACTCGGTCAAAGCCAGTCTCGGTTTCAGCAATTGGCGCCAGGCTTAGCGAGGATGTAGCCGAGGATAATTACAATTATGGCCAACTACAAATTCGCTTTGAGGATGGATCTGTTGGCTGGTATGAGGCAGGATGGGGCCCGATGATTAGCGAGACAGCCTTCTTCGTAAAGGATGTTTTTGGGCCGAAGGGATCAGTTTCTATTGTGGCCAAAGATGCCGGAGCTTCTGGAAAGTCGGACGATGTGGATAGTCACACCAAGACTGAATCCATCCGGGTACATCATGCTGAGATCGATGATAAGAATAATTTCACCAAACCTGATACCTGGATTGATATGACGGATGAGCCAGGGCATCAAGAACTCTGTGATCGAGAGCAAGCCTATTTCCTGAAGGCAATTCTCGAGGATGTGGATCTAACAGATCATCTCGACGATGCTGTAAATAGTTTGAAAATCGCCTTCGCATGTGATGAATCTGTAAAAACGGGACAAATCGTACTACTTTAAACCCAAGACTCATGAAAGGAAAAAATGTCATAATCACTGGTGGAGCGAATGGAATTGGTTTAGCCATGGTAAAGAAATTCGCCAAAAGAGGATCAAATGTGTTTTTTCTGGACTTGAATGAAGATGAAGGAAAAAAGGTAGAGCAGGAACTCCAAGGAAACGATTCTAAAATTGAGTTTTTGAAATGCGATATCACAGATTCTAAACAAGTAAAAAAAGTAATCGCAAAAACTCCCAAGACAATTCATGTTTTAATCAACAATGCTGGTATCTCGCACATTGGGAAAGTAGACAGTACTTCTGAAGAAGATTTTGATAGGGTATATCAAGTAAATGTGAAAGGGACATTTTTGGTCACTAGAGCAGTAATCCCAAAAATGATTCAAAATGGAGGTTCGATATTGAATATGGCGTCAGTCGCCGCGACCATGGGTCTTCCAGACCGCTTTGCCTATTCCATGACAAAGGGGGCTATGCTGTCTATGACACTGAGTATTGCCCGTGACTATGTCTCTCATGGCATTCGATGTAATTGCCTGTCACCTGGAAGAGTTCACACCCCTTTTGTAGACGGTTTTCTCGCAAAAAATTATCCCAGAAGGGAAAAGGAAATGTTTGAAAAATTAGCTGCAACTCAGCCTATAGGCCGAATGGCCAAACCGGAAGAAATTGCTGACTTTGGTTATTTTATCTGTTCAGATCAGGCTGGATTCATAACCGGTGCTGACTACAATATTGATGGAGGATTCAAAGGGCTAAAAGTATAATTTTAAATCAACCACTATGAAGTTTATTCGCTTTGGAGATGCCGGGCAAGAGCAACCGGGAATACAGGATGAAAATGGAAAAAACCTTGATTGCTCGTCGTTTGGTGAGGATTGGAATGAACACTTTTTTACCAGTGATGGGCTGAACAGACTTAAGGATTGGCTTGCCAGCCAAAAAGAAAGCTTACCAGAAGTACCTGCAAATGCGAGAATCGGTTCTCCTATCGCTAGGCCTTCAAAGATAATCTGCATCGGTCTAAACTACCTGAAGCATGCGAAGGAAGCTGGAATGGAAGTTCCTACCATCCCTATCGTATTCATGAAGGCAACATCTTCCCTTTCAGGTCCTTTTGATCCAATTCTAATTCCAAAAAATTCGGAGAAATCTGATTGGGAAGTTGAACTAGCAGTAATCATTGGGAAGCGCACCAAGTATGTTTCTAAAGAAGAGGCGATGGACCATGTCCTTGGCTATGCCGTGCATAATGACGTAAGTGAAAGGGACTTTCAGTTAAATCATGGGGGTCAGTGGGTAAAAGGAAAAAGTGCTGATAGCTTTGCTCCGATCGGACCGGTTTTAGTCACTAAAGATGAAATTCCTGACCCCCATAATCTGAGACTTTGGCTAAAGCTCAATGGCAAAATGCTACAGGATAGCAATACCTCAGATTTAATTTTCGACATACCAACGATTATCGAGCATCTGAGTCAATATATGACGCTACTTCCTGGAGATATCATCTCTACCGGAACTCCCTCCGGCGTAGGTATGGGACTTAACCCTCCCACCTATTTACAAAAGGGTGATGTAATCGAACTGGGAATTGAAGGGCTGGGCGAAGCGAGACAAGTTGCCATGGAAGACCCAGAAGGATGAGAATAGATGCCCATCAACATTTCTGGAATTATGATCCTATCGAATATGATTGGATTAATTCAGAGATGAAGGTGATCGCAAAGACCTTTCTTCCCAAAGACCTCAAACCCCATTTAGACAATTGTAATCTTGATGGTAGCATCGCGGTTCAAGCGAGAGAAAGCCTCGAGGAAAATGACTTTCTTTTGGCTCTGGCCAGAGAAAACTCAAAAGTTCTAGGCGTAGTGGGCTGGCTCAATCTCGCTGATCAAAACCTTGAAATAACTTTAGATAAATACGATCAATTATCTGATTTAAAAGGTTTTAGAGAGGTATTACAATCAAAAGAATCAGATTATTTCTTGTCCGAAGGATTCACCGAAGGATTGAAAAAAATTCTCAATTCTGGATACAAGTATGATATTTTAGTTTTTGAAAACCAGCTTGAATCCATTCTGCAAATGGTAAAATCTGTTCCTGAAAAACCCATGGTGATTGATCATTTGGCGAAGCCAAAAATCAAAGCCGGAGAATGGAAGGAGTGGAAAAAGAATCTCAGCAGATTTGCCGAAAGGGACTATCTCTATTGTAAGTTATCTGGAATGGTTACCGAGGCAGATTGGGCTCAATGGTCCAAAAAACAGTTGCATCCATACATGGAAATTGCTCTGGAACTATTTGGTCCGGAAAGGCTAATGTTTGGGAGTGATTGGCCCGTGTGTCAGCTGGCAGGAAGCTATCCTGAAGTTTTCCATGCAGTGGATCAATTCACAGATCAGCTTTCAAAGGATGAAAAGGAAGCAATTTTCGGAGGGACGGCAAAAGACTTTTACAATATTGAAGCAAAGGAATAGAAATGGATCTGGGACTGAAGGATAAAGTAATTGTAATCACAGGTGGTGCACAGGGTATTGGAGCAGCGATAACTGAGATGGTTTTAGAGGAAGGTGGAATCCCTGTGGTGATAGATCCGCATGGTAGTGATCAATCGATTACTTCCGATAAAAAAGGGTTGCTAATCAAAAAGAAACTCGTCAATCCTGAGGATTCGGAAAGTGCAATTTCTGAAGTTGTTTCTGAATTGGGTCGAATTGATTCCATAGTGAATAATGCGGGAATAAATGATCAGGTTGGCCTGGAAGAGGGAAACCCTAATGCTTTTCGATCTTCGCTGGAAAAGAATCTGACGCATTGTTATGATCTAGTCCACTTTGCTTTGCCTTATCTAAAAAAAGCCAAAGGCACGGTGGTGAATATCAGCAGCAAAACTGCCGTGACCGGTCAGGGAAAGACTTCCGGGTATACGGCCTCAAAGGGAGGACTACTCGCCTTGACCAGAGAATGGGCGGTTGAGCTTCTCCCCTATTCCATTCGCGTGAATGCCGTAATTCCCGCTGAGGTTAATACTCCTCTTTATCAGCAATGGCTGAACTCATTCGATAATCCTGATAAAAGATTAAAGGAAGTTTCCTCCAATATCCCGTTAGAAAATCGCCTCACAAAACCTGAGGAAATTGCCTCCACAGTAGGTTTTCTGATTTCAGATAAAGCCAGTCACATCACCGGACAGCATATTTTTGTGGATGGAGGCTATACCCATCTTGACCGATCATTATGAAAAAAGCCACCCTTGTCCCGAAGGAATTACTAATTCCATTCATTCTTATCACCTCCCTTTTTGCACTTTGGGGCTTTGCTAATGACATCACCAATCCTATGGTGGCAGCTTTCAAAAGGGTACTGGAGCTAAATAATACCCAAGCCTCATTTGTTCAATTGGCTTTTTATGGTGGCTATTTCACGATGGCTTTGCCTGCGGCAATATTCATCAAGAAATACTCTTACAAAACCGGTATCCTTCTCGGATTAGGTCTTTATGGCTTCGGAGCACTTCTTTTTTATCCTGCAGCAGCCTGGGAAAGCTATGGTTTCTTTCTAGCCTCACTTTACATTCTTACATTTGGACTTGCCTTCCTTGAAACAACGGCCAACCCTTACATTCTTTCCATGGGGCCTGAAGAAACGGCTACCCAGCGATTGAATCTTGCACAGGCATTTAACCCCATGGGGGCTCTCGCTGGATTATTCGTGGCAAAGCAATTCATCCTTAATTCTCTACAATCCAATGCAACCGATGAAAATGGGGCTATCATTTTTGAAACTTTGGATGAATCATCCAAAGTCATAATCAGAGCCGCTGATCTGATGGTCATCAGAAACCCCTATGTGATTTTGGGATTGGTAGTCATCGGGATTCTGGTCGTAATCGCCTTGGTTAAAATGCCAGAAAATAAAGAGGATGGAGGACGAATAGATTTCTGGCCTACCATTAAACGGTTATTTAAGAATCGGAATTTTGTAGAGGGGACATTCGCTCAGATGTTTTATGTCGGAGCCCAAATCATGGTTTGGACCTACATCTACCAATACGCTGAAGTACTCGGAATCTCAAACGCTTCAGCTGTAAATTATGGCTATGCCGCTTTGGTGGTATTTCTCATCGGAAGATGGATATGCACCTGGTTACTTCGATTCATCTCTTCGAAAAAGCTATTGGCAATTTTTTCAATCATGGCAATGGCTTTTACCCTTGGGGCTATTTTCCTCCCAGGAATGACAGGGCTTTATAGTCTGGTCGGAATCTCTTTTGCCATGTCTTTAATGTTCCCCACCATTTATGGGATCGCACTTGAAGGTATGGGAGATGATTCTAAGTTCGCCGCAGCATTTTTGGTTATGGCAATTGTAGGAGGAGCTATCATGCCCACCCTTCAGGGGATGATCCTGGACTTAGGAGGAAGCAACTATGATGACCTACAAATCTTGGGGGTTCCAGAGGTGAATTTCTCATTCATTTTACCCTTCTTCTGCTTTTTCATGGTTTTGCTTTTCAGTTTACGAGTGAAAAAAGTTTAATTGGGATATGCGAAGTTCATTACTCATTTTATTGCTTAATTCTCTGATTTTGAGCACTTACAGCCAAGACTTGAAACTTCCGCTTTGGGATGGAATCCCTCCACTTCAAAGCAATACGGATACCGAGGAGAAACATGTGCGCGAAGGCATTTTGAGGATCAGCGATGTTCAAATTCCGGAAATCGAAGTTTACTTCCCCACCAAACAAATCCTAAATGGGCAAGCCGTGGTTATTCTTCCCGGAGGTGGTTATAGAATTCTGGCCTACGATTGGGAAGGTACTGATTTCGCCAAATGGTTTAATTCTGAAGGAATTACGGGTATCGTTTTGAAATATAGATTACCTGAAGGCAAGTCTCAATCTGATCCAAAGGAAGTACCTCTTTTGGATGCTCAGAGAGCAATACGTCTAGTAAGGCAACATGCCAAAGAATGGGGAATAGATCCTGAAAATATCGGCGTGATGGGATTCTCTGCCGGAGGGCACCTAGCGAGTACCCTCAGCACTCAATATGATCATGCAATAGAAAGAGAGATGGATGAAGTTGATAAGCTTTCTGCGAGACCAGATTTTTCAATTTTAGTCTATCCGGTCATTTCATTTCGCGATGCTGCAGCTCATTCAGGATCAAGAGAAGCTCTCATCGGCAAGAACGCCAGCGATGAATTAACTGATCGCTTTTCCGGAGAGCTTAATGTTAATGACCAAACTCCCCCAACCTTCCTTGTCCATGCACAAGATGACTTAGGTGTTCCCGTCAAAAACAGCCTGCTTTATTATGAAGCACTCGTAGAACATGAAGTTCCGGCTGCAATGCATTTATACCCATCAGGGGGTCATGGCTTTGCCTTCGGCATAGGAAAAGGAAATGTTGAGAACTGGCGTTCGGAATTGATTTCCTGGTTAAAGAAATAGACCCAAGAATTATATGAAAATTAAAACCATTGCATTTGATGCGGATGATACCCTTTGGGTTAATGAGCCATATTTTCGAGAGGCAGAGGAGAAATTCGCCTCTCTTCTTGAGGATTATCTCCCAGCCCATTCTACTCTGAAAGAATTGTATAAACAGGAATTGGAAAACCTTCCGGTTTATGGATACGGGATCAAAGGGTTCATGCTTTCGATGATTGAAACTGCAATGGAGATCACTTCCAATAATCTGCCTGATCAAATGGTTCCGAGCATCATTCAGATAGGCCGCGATATGCTTGCTAAGCCCGTGGAGCTATTACCGGGAGTAGAAGAAGTGCTTCAAAATCTAAATGGGGACTATCGAATTGTTTTGGCCACAAAAGGAGATCTCCTTGACCAGGAAAGGAAGCTCAATAAATCAGGGCTTGAAAGTCATTTCCATCATATTGAAATCATGAGTGAGAAGAAAACAAATGATTTCCAAAAACTCATAAAGCATTTAGACATCGCCCCAGAGGAGTTTCTGATGGTCGGCAATAGTCTCAAATCCGATATACTTCCGGTCCTTGATCTAGGTGGAAATGCTATTCATATTCCTTTTCACATCACCTGGGTACATGAGCGAATTGAACATGAGGTAGAGCATCCAAATTTTAGGAAGGCCGAAAAGATTTCTGAAGTTGAAAATCTTTTGGCTGAGTTAAACCAGTAGGCCTATCAAATACGAGCCTGATAGGTATAAAGCTGATAGTATCTGCCTTTCCTCTCGATGAGCTCATCGTGATTTCCAGTCTCGGCGATCTTGCCTTGCTCAATTACAAATATCTGATCCGCCTGTCTAATGGTACTGAGTCTGTGGGCAATTACGAAGGTAGTCCTACCCTTCATAAGTTCAGTCAAAGAAGCCTGAATCAATGTCTCTGATTCAGTATCTAAGTTTGAAGTTGCCTCATCCAGGATCAAAATCTTTGGGTCAGCCAAAATTGCCCTGGCTATGGCAATTCTTTGCCTTTGTCCACCTGAAAGCTTAACCCCTCGCTCACCAATTAAAGTGTCTAAACCCTTATCAAATCGATCTGTGAATTCATTTACGTAGGCAGACTTGACCGCATTATCTAATTGTTCATCTGTGGCATTGGGTCTTGGAAAAAGGATGTTTTCACGAATGGTTCCTTCGAAAAGGAAATCGTCCTGAAGTACCACCCCAAGATGTGAACGATAGGATTCTAAAGTAACCGTACTTAAATCGACTCCATCCAAATAAACAGTCCCTCCATCAGGATTAAGAAAGGATGCAGCAAGACCTGCTATCGTGGTCTTCCCAGAACCAGAAGAACCCACTAAGGCATTCACCGAACCCGACGGAGCGTCAAAGCTAATCCCTTTAACCACTTCTTTCCCTTCCTCATAGGCAAAGGAAACGTTCTGAAAGCGTATATCTCCTTTGAATTCACTTAGGTCATTGACTCTCTCATTATCGTCAAATTCGAGCGGGGTATTCATGATTTCTTCTGTTCGATCAAGGCCAGCAAAAGCTTCAGTAAGCTGACTACCGATGTTCGACATTTGCACGATGGGTGCAATCATAAAACCTAGATAAAGCGTAAATGCCAGAAAATCACCAAAAGTCAAATCTCCCTGCATAATCATATAACCACCGATTCCCATTATTCCTGCGGAAGCCAAACCTAAAAGTAAAGCTCCAGCAGAAGTCACTAGACTTGTTGCGGTGAGACTCGATTTTACATTTTGGAAAAGCCGTTCTACCCCACCTTCGAAGATTTTGACTTCTTGCTCCTCGGCGTTGAAACCTTTAATGACCCTGATTCCTCCCAATGTTTCAGTAAGTCTTCCGGTCACTTCAGCATTGAGCTTTCCTCTTTCTCTGAATATAGGCCTTATCCGGCCAAAAGCTTTAAGTGATACCAATCCAAAAATGATCACCGGAACCAACACATAAAGAGTCATCAGCGGACTAATATTGATCAATAAAAAGAGAGAAATTATAGCCGTCAATACCCCGCCAATCATTTGGGCGAAGCCTGTACCCACAAGATTTCTTACTCCTTCTACATCAGTCATGATGCGCGAAACGAGTTCCCCAGTTTTTGCATTATCAAAAAATCGAATAGGAAGCTTGATGATATGGGCCTGAACCTGTGCGCGAAGCTTGGAAATTAGATTTTGAGCCTCTACACTGAGAATCTGAGTCAATGCGTAGGAAGTACTGGCTTGAATGACGATGGCAAGTACCACCCCACCGATAAGCCATTTGAGCATGGTCACATCGTTTGAGGGGATTACTTCATCGATCAGAATCTTACTAGCTCCAGGAAGTACCAGACTCGCAAGCCTACTTATAACAATAAGAATTAGCCCAAGAAATAGGTGTTTCCTTCTCGGCCAAATGATGGTCTTGAAGACCTTTCCTATGGTTACTTTTCGTTGTTTCTTTTCAGACATGTTGTTGGGTTTTAAGCAAAACCACTTCGAAGTGAGTGAGGTTCAATTCTCGCATTTTTATCTAACGGGCTACAACAAAAAAGCCCCGACCAAATGGCCGAGGCTTTACAATGAGTTTTAATTCTTATTCAGACTTCGGAAGAACATTTGAAATCAATGAAATCTTTTCAATGGGTTCTGAAGCATTTGAATAAATACGAACTACCGAATTTTGCTTACCCATCTTACCTCTAGAGTTAAAGGATACTTCTACCTGAGCAGTTTCACCCGGAGCAATAGGTTCCTTTGGCCACTTGGGTACCGTACATCCACAAGTAGCAGCAACGTTCGAAATTATCAAAGGTGCTGATCCAGAATTGGTCAAAGTAAATGTATGAGAAACTTTATCACCTTGGGTTATGTCTCCAAAGTCCTTGGATTTCTCTTCGAAGCTTATCACTGCACCTGTTGAGGCCTCTTGCGCATTAGCACTCACAATTACAGCGAAAGCAATTAATGATAGAAATAGAGCTATTTTTTTCATGGCTTGTCTTCTTTAATAATTCAAATATTCAACTTTTTCAGCTTTGTTCAAAATAACAGAAACCCTGCCAGAGAGTCTCAAATTCCAATGTTAAAGTCCCTTAATCAATGATTTTGGCCTTCCTGAAAAAAGATTGGGGCAAAATTAACAAGGAATAGTTCTTCCTTAGCTCGAGTAGTAGCCGTATAGAGCCATCTTATAAAATCTGCATCTACCTGTTCTTTAGGGACATAGCCCTGATCAACAAAAACAGCATCCCATTGTCCACCTTGGGCTTTATGGCATGTCAGGGCATAAGCAAACTTGATCTGTAAAGCATTTAAGTAGGGATCTTTTCGAATGAGCTGTTTCCTTTCAGTTTTGCTTTCTACATCTGCATAATCCTCAGAAACTTGCTTATAGAGACTTCTATACTGTTCCACTGTCAAAGCAGGTGAAGCGCTGTAAAGAGTATCCAGAATTACCTTCGCTTCAAAATGAGGCTCATCAGGATAATCCAAAAGTCTCAGCTCTAAAGTAGCAAAGCGTAAATCATACAATTCCTCAAACCTTCGAATCTTCATGACCTCCGCCATATCACCATTAGCCAGGAAACTCACTCGATCTGATTCCTCCATGTACGTATAGTTATTCTTGACGATCATGATCAAGTCACCACTATCAATCTCCTCATCAAAAAAATGAATCTGTCTTCGGATATATTGATTGTATTGGACCGCTGCTTTATTTGACCGAGTGACTATGACGGTATTTTCGTTTCCATATTTATCATAGGCATAGCGAAGCCCATCTTCCAATCTCTCTCCAGTCATCCGGAAAATATCCTGAAAACCTCTAGTCTTAAGCGAGATATTCGGAGGTTCATTAGAAAGCTCATTCCTTAAATCGGTCGCGTTTGCTAAAACACCGGACTCCAACCGCTGGCGCATGACCTCAGATAATTCCATTTGCTCGGCTTTCAGTCTGAATTGCCTATTCAGATAGTCGGAATCCAAAGCCGGACTGAGGGTAGAACCTACAGGAGGGAGCTGAGCGAGGTCTCCTACCAAAAGCAATCGGTTATCTTCTCCCATGAATACATATCGAATCAGATCACTCAATAATGATCCAGACATCCCTCCATCATCAGAAAGCATGGATGATTCATCCACTATGAAAAGTGTCTTTTTATAGTAGTTCTTTTGAAGGGTGAAACCAGATGCCAGGCTTCCATCCTCCCCCATGGGTTTATAGATGATTTTATGGATGGTAAATGCCCCTCGTCCACTGTAATTACTCATGACTTTGGCTGCACGGCCTGTAGGGGCCAAGAGCATAGGACGAATCTGAAATCGAGAAAGCGTCTGCACCAAAGCAGAAATCAGTGTGGTTTTTCCCGTACCCGCATATCCTCGAAGAATAAACGTAGGCTTTTCCTTTGGATCTAAAGTCAGGAATTCATCCATGGCTTTGAAAAACCTGTTTTGTCCTGTGGTGGGACTAAATGGGAACTTTTTCCTCAAATGAGCCGAAGGCAAATCATATGGTTCCCTATCTTTAGACATGATCACGAAGGTAAATGGCTGAAGATAACATAGGAAGGAAAATCGAATCGAAATTTGGCCATCAGCTTAGAAGTAGAGTGAATGGGGTTTTGATTCATGAAGGAAAAATTCTCATGATCAATCATAAAATGAGTGACGAAAGGGAGTTTTGGTCAGTTCCTGGAGGTGGGATGAACTATGGCCAAAGTGCTCCAGATAACCTGAAAAGAGAATTTCTAGAAGAGACAAGATTAAAGGTCAAGGTTGGGAAATATCTCTGTGTGCATGAATTTCTACAGCCTCCACTTCATGCCATGGAGCATTTTTTCGAAGTAGAATTAATTGATGGAAACCCTGTTTTGGGCTTTGATCCTGAACTTGGAAAGAATGAGCAGATTCTTCTTGACTTACGATGGATGAGCTTTGCGGAGCTAAAAACTATCCCAAAAATCAACTTGCATCAGATGTTTTGGGGAATTAAATCCTTGGAGGAGATAGGAAAGTGGAAAGGATATTTTAATTTTGAGAATATTTCTATAAAATAGCACGTTCTAAAAAACCGCAACCCACCAAGATTTTAAACATCAATCGAAATGAACCTTAGTAAAGTTTTATCCCTTGTTTTCTTAGTAGTGGCCCTTGGCCTTGGATACCTATTATGGAAAGGTGTAAATGATGTCGTTGAAGAAGAGAAGAGAATTGCTTTGATCGAAGCCGCGATTATCGAAAAACTCCAAATGCTGAGAGATGCACAATTAGCTTATCAAGCGTCCAATGGCAAATACTCCAGCACATGGGATTCACTGAAGACTTTCATCGAAACTGGTGAGATTTGGATCGTCCAAAGAACTGAGACGACTAAACTTCTGGAATACGGTAAAGAAGAAATCACTGTTGAATTTGATACCCTTGGCTCTGTAGCTGTAATGGATTCACTATTCAATGAGACAAAATATCCTGATTTCAATCTTGAGGCATTGGCTGTAGTTCCGGCTTCTGGAGGAAAAATGTTTGAGTTCTTTGCTGACAAAATCGAAAGAAACTCATACGATGTAAACGTTTTTGAAATTAGAGACCCTGCTCCAATCAATCCTGAGAGACAGCTGAATAACAACGAGAAAGCGCTTAAGGTGGGATCTCGAACTGACGCTTCTACCGAAGGTAACTGGAAATAAACTCCAGGACATTGGAAGCCTCTTTCACAGAATTCAAAAGTGATAAGTTTGATGTAGCAGATACAGAAAGCTTATCACTTTTTTTGTACCCAAAAACCATCTGGGTTTTTGCAAAGGATAAAAACCAAGCAACCCAAGCCGTGTTTGGTTTTCCTAATAATGGTTCAGACTTAATGGCTCAGCTTGATCAAAGTCCAATCAATAGCCTGAACGTTCCAATTCATCTATTTACTCACCTTTCCAATTTCGTCTTGGTACCGGGCTCCCTTTATGTCAAAGGGGAAGAGTCTAACTATTTGATGTTTAGCGAGGAAGCTGAGGGTCAACATTCCTTTGCTTCAGCAATTCAGGGAGGTAGAATGCATCTGGTTGGGTCTGTTTCAGAAGATTTGGAGAAAGCCATTTCTAACCGATTCAATGAGGTTTCCTTCCATCATGGCGGGTCCAGTTTCTTGGACTTTGTGATGAATGAAAAGGCAAATCTCTTAGGTCAGGAAGTTATCCTTTACCTAGCGGACAATCAGATGTATGCGGCATGTTTTACCGATCAGGAGTTGGTTTCTTTTGGAGTTTTTGATTTAAACGAACAAGAAGATCTTATTAAATATCCCAGAGCTTTGATCACTCAGCATGGCTATAACCCAATCCATGCCAGAGTCAATGTGATAGGGAAAAGTGAAGGAATAGATTCTTCTGTAGAATGGGGAAAACAGTTCTTCCAACATTACTCAGAAATGAAACCCAAGCCCAATCAAAACCTGGTGAGCGGATTGGAGTCCGTGAGAGATTTTGGTTTCCTGGAAGCTTTTTGGCAATTTAATTGAGCATGAAAAAGGTAGCGATTTTCCCAGGTTCATTTGATCCATACACGAAAGGGCATCATGATATTGTGATGAGAAGTCTGGATCTTTTCGATAAAGTGATCATCGGAATCGGCTACAACTCTACAAAGAAGAATCGATACTTTGACATCGATATGATGGTGAAGAAGATCGAATCCGTTTATAAGGATATTCCTGAAGTGGAGGTTTTGGTCTATAATGACTTGACTTCACGAGTGTCAAAAGAGAAAGGAGCTCAGTTTCTCGTCAGAGGACTCCGAAATACCACGGATTTCGAATACGAGAACACCATCAGTCAAATGAACAGGTTTCTGAATGAAGAATTGGAAACGGTGTTCTTGATTACTTCTCCGGAATATGCTGCTATCAGCTCAACCATTATCAGAGAAGTTCATCGCTACGGCGGTGATGTGGCGGAATTTCTTCCTTACGACCTTTAGTAACTTTCTCCAGTCACACGACTGAAAAGGTAACGCATAGAGGGATAAGAACTCTTCAGTGCCGTCTTAGCCTCTTTCTTATTCATCCATTGAATATCGTCGATTCCCTCTTCTTTTTGAGGTTTCATTCCTTTATCTGAATCACAACTCATGTCATACCAGTACGTGAGTTTGAGGATGCTTTTACGGTCTTTAGTATAAGTATGCCAGGTCTTGCAAATTCTTTCATGCGCACTCACTTTTATAGCGCACTCCTCCTCTACTTCACGAATAGCACATTCTTTTGGGCTTTCTCCCTTTTCAAACTTCCCTTTTGGAAAATCCCATTTTCCTAACCTATAAATAAGAAGGAAGCCTTTTTTCTCATCCTGAACCACTCCGCCCGCAGCTTTAATGATCTGAAAGCGGCTTTTGATAAAATCAATGGTCTTTCTTTTCTCCGCGGATGCGATAGTGACTGATTTCAATTTCTTAAGCCGACCAGTGCGCAAAGCATACAAAATCCGAATGACCTCATCTTCGCTAGGATCTTTAAAAAGTAGATGATTACGAAGCTCCAAACTCTCTGGAGTATATTCTTCTATGGGTTTTCCTTTGACAAATTTTTTAGAAGTATCGAGCTTCTTGTGACTGACAATATCCAGAGGTTTGTCATTAACGAAAATCCGCATAATCAGGTGCTGTATTCATGGTTTGGAGCTAACCAAAAATGCATAAAAAATAATGACCTCACAAAAGATCAGAAGTCATATTCTTTTATTTTTGAGCATGCAAATTTTAGATGAGAATGTCGCTGCCGAGGTAGCTGATAAATTACTAGAAATAGAAGCCATCAGACTTCAACCGGAGCAGCCGTTTACATGGGCTTCTGGATGGAAATCCCCTATCTATTGTGACAATAGATTGTCACTTTCTTTCCCGCCAGTCCGGGATCTAATCAAGGATAATCTAGTCAAAGCAGTGCAGCACTTTTTCCCAAAAGCGGAAGGA
The DNA here is from genome assembly GCA_937146645.1 of uncultured Cyclobacteriaceae bacterium. GTDB lineage: Bacteria > Bacteroidota > Bacteroidia > Cytophagales > Cyclobacteriaceae > Algoriphagus. The sequence goes on along the minus strand of CAKZRQ010000017.1, from coordinate 104,046 downwards.
ATAGCGGGTGTAGCCACTGCCGGAATTCCTCAGGGAGCACTTATCTCAAATGATCTTGATCTTCCATTCATCTATGTTCGTTCTAAGCCAAAGGGTCATGGAATGGAGAATATGATCGAAGGAAAAGTAACCCCAGGACAAAAAGTAGTGGTGGTTGAAGATTTAGTTTCTACGGGAGGAAGCTCCCTCAAAGCGGCTCAGGATCTAAAAAATGCAGGTTTCGAGGTATTAGGAATGGTAGCTATTTTCAGCTATGGATTTGATCTGGCAGCAAGAAATTTTGAAGAGGCGGGAATCGATTTAGTCTGCCTATGTCATTACGAAGCCATGCTTCCAAGAGCGGTAGCTCGTGAATACATAGATGAAAAGGCAATGACTTCTTTGAGCGAATGGAGAAAAGATCCAGGAGCGTGGAATCCTGAAGGTTAAGGATTACTTCTCGAAAACTCCGATCGTACCACCCACCCAGTCTTTATCCTTATTGAACTTCACGCCGATCATTTCCCCACGGCTTAGTCGAACGAGATTACCTACGATTGATGGTTTGTCGTCTCCATCAGGCCACATGGCAAAGATTCTGATTTCAGCTTTAACACCTCCGGTAGGAGATTTAAGGATTGGAACATATTCCACCTTTCGCTGAAGCATATACTGATCAGGGTGTTTTACGGTTCTCAAGTGTTCGGGTGTTACATGAAAAATCACTCCAGATCCTGAGAAACTAAACAGGGGTTTCAATACGTAATTCTCGAGGTCTTCAGGGATAGTGGTGATTTCACTGAGTAGTTTGGACTCGATAAAATAAGGTCCTTCCAGATATGGTAGAATAAACTTCGAAATTCTATTGTACCAATTTGGATGGCCTACCCATTCCACATCCAAGGAATCTGTAAAACTAAAGTTCAATTCCAGATCGGTCCGCGCTTGCAGCTCATCAAAAATCACCCGGTTGTAAACCCTCTTTATCCTCGTTTTATCACCTTCCTTATTTAAGTAAAATAACTTATCGCCCTCCTTAATTACTTCTGTAACACAAACGACAGCGATTCCTAAATCTCGCTCTGCATAGTCGAAATCTATTCTCGTATTCTGGTTCTTCGGATCAATTTCTAAAAGGACAACCTCATCCGGATTATGGTCCTTTAATACAATCTTCCGAAGCACTTCAGAATAGGATTCTGAGTCATGCCCATTTAGATATGGAGTGAAGTTCTCAAGCATAGGGTATGTAATTTTAAACTTCTCGAAAAGGCTTTTCTGAAAATTAAAAATGGTGGGGAAACCTTGTACCTCTATGAGTTTTGGGATGATCTCGCCGTTTTCTCCTTTACAGATTCCAAAATCTACAGCTAGAAACTTCGTATGCTCACCCTCTCCTTCCATATCCATAGTTAGATCCAGAGCAGGTTGGGTCAGCGCTTTAAAGTCTGACTGGGTCACAAAATCAACGATCTGATCTGTAGCTTCTAGAAGTTGATCGCGTAGTTTATTATCCACGAAAAGCGGCGACTCAGCAACTCTGAAAGTGGGATAGTGATCAAAGTCAGCTGCTATTCTATCCAGCATAGCTTGATACTTTTCAGCCGAAAATGCCTTATTGAATTCTTCTCTATGTTTGGAGATCATCGTCTTTAGATCAAAGCTTTTTCGCTGGTTTCTCTAATCCGGCTAATAGCATTTTTCAAAAAATTCGGGATCAAAGTTTCATTGGTTCTGTAGATTTTGTTTTCATCTACGAGATGCTCAAGCATAGACCTGAACTTGGTTTTACCCTTAGACTCAATGATTTTTTCCCTGACCTCAGGCTTTTTCAAATGCGCCAAAAAGCTTACAGGATCTGCTTCTGGATGGAATTGTGTTCCGACCATTTCATCCGAAAAGCGAATGGCCATAAGTGCACGTTCGTATTGAACATGGTCCCTAATTTTCTCCAAAGAAATTACTTTGGCTCCCAAAAGCTTAAACTTTTTCTTATTCGGCTGCAGCACTTGGTAATCCCGGCTATCCACCGCCCAGAAAGGGTTATCCAGATTCTCTAAAAGTGGATCATCCATTCCTTCCGGAGTCTTATGGACCGACATCACACCGAATGAGGTTGACTTTCTCTTAGAAATTTCACCTAAACCAAAATGCTTACAGGCCATTTGGAAGGAGTGACAAATGAATAGAATGTGCTTTTTCTGATGGTGATTTTGATTCCAGATCCAGATCTGATCTAGAAAATCAAAGAATTTGAGGTCCCAGTCATTATCACCTTCAAGAGGGTTTCCTGGTCCTCCCGTAGAGATAAACATCTCGTAATCTCTGATCTCAGGTATTTCGGCTTTACCCCTAACATCAAATATCTTAAACTCAAGATCGGTCTCAAATCGATTTACGATATCAATGATGCAACGCATACCCTGATTGGGCTCGCCATCATACATATCCAAAATCGCCAACTTTATTTTTTTACTACTCACTTTTATAACTCCTTCTGCTTTGGAATTCGAATCAAATCCCCTGCTTAAACTTATCTGTGATATAATCGACCACCTTGGTCAAGTCCTGAGTCTCCTCATAAACTTTCAGCTGCTGATCTGCCCCTGTTCCGTTTTTCAGAATTTCATGAACATAGTTCACTTCCTCTCGGCTTCCCAGCTCATCTACTACATCATCTACGAAATCTAGCAGCTCCATGATTAGATCTTTGGTGGGAACTTCCTCTTTTTTACCGAAGTCGATCATCTGTCCATCCAAACCATATCTGGCAGCTCTAAACTTATTTTCCCGTATCAAGGCAATCCTGTAAATATTGAATCCCGTGTTGCTCATCATAAGCTTGTAAAGCTTTGCAACGACAGCCTGGATCAAGGCCGTGATACAAATGGTCTCATCTACTGTCAGACAAACATCACAAATCCTAAACTCTATGGTACTGAAGAATGGGTGCATCCTCAAATCCCACCAGATTTTCTTAGGGTTGTCTATGCATTTGGTCTTGACCAAAGTCTCCAAATAATTATCATAAGAGGCCACAGAATCAAAGTACTCTGGAAGACCTGTCCTTGGAAACTTCGCAAAAACCTTTGCTCTGAAAGCTTTAAACCCTGTATCTCTTCCCTCCCAGAAAGGACTGTTTGCCGATAGGGCGTATAAATGCGGAAGAAAATAACAGGCCTGATTCATCAGCTGCAAAGCAGTTTGCCTATCATCAATTCCCACGTGAACATGCAGACCAAAAATTAAATTGGATCTCGCAATGTCTTTCAACTCATTCACGATGTGGTGATACCTCTCCTCATCTGTAATCTGCTGATCTTGCCACTTCGAAAAAGGATGAGTTCCTGAAGAACCAACCAAAAGGTTTTGTCTTGCCGCTAGCTCTCCAACTTGCTGACGTAAAAAGCCAACTTCCTTTCTAGCCTCTGCTACATTTTGACAAATGTTCGTCCCCACTTCAACCACCGATTGGTGCATTTCAGCTTTCACCTGCTCTCGAAGATGAATCTTTCCACCCTCTACGATTTTAGACATATGAGATCGCATGTCCCGTGTTTTCGGGTCGATGATCTGATATTCCTCTTCTACACCGAGGGTAAATACTGGAAGTTTTTTAACAGATTTCATAAATCCGCTATTCAGTGATAAAAATCAAAATCGCTTGGTCTGCTCAACCGCATCACGCATGAAAGTACCCCAGGTCAAATTGATCTGTCCTGGTTTCTGGGCTTTCGCATAGCGAATAGCCATCTTAGCTGCTTCTTCAACCACCCAGTCAAAATTCTCCTGACCTACAGAATTTACATCTGCATCAGGCGCTGGATTACCAAAATCAATAGCATATGGAATACCATCGCGTACTGCAAATTCTACGGTATTGAAATCATACCCAAGACCCTGGCAGAGCGATTTAGTATACTTAGTCACCATGGAAAGCAGCTTCTTTGAAGAAGGTGCACGATCCACTACATATCTTAAATGATGAGGATTTCTTGGCTCATATTCCATGATTCTGACCGCTTTGCCGCCAAGGCAATACACTCGGAAATACTCATCGAATACGATCTCTTCCTGAAGAAGCATCACTAGCTGTCCAGTTTCAGGATGCTTCGCAAAAAATTCCTCTTTATTCTCAAGTCTGTAGACATTCTTCCAGCCACCACCAGCGTATGGTTTCATGTATGCCGGGAACCCGATGTATTCAAACATTCCATCCCAATCCAAAGGAGCTTTCAGATTTCTGAAAGATTTCGCTGAAGTATCGTCCGGATGCTCAGAAGATGGCAGAAGCACCGTTTTTGGAAGAGGTACACCTAGCTGGTCCGCCAATGCATTGTTAAAAAACTTATCATCCGCACTCCACCAAAATGGATTGTTAATCACCGCTGTTCCAGTCAAGGCCGCATTTTTAAGATATGCGCGATAAAAAGGTACATCTTGAGAAATTCGGTCAATAATTACCGAATACTCCGAAAGCTGGTTTTGAACCACCTTATCAATTTGCACCGCCTCTGCTACGATTTTCTTACCATCCAGCTCGTTCACTCGATCGATAAATGCCTGAGGAAAAGTATCCTCCATGCCAAAGAGTATTCCAACTTTTTTCATAGTCTGCTAATATAAAATGTTCGTGTTCTTATTGCTGATTAATCAAACTTTATTCTTGATAAATAATGAGGAAACATTTCCTTCCAAACTGGCCAGTCATGTTCTCGATCCTGTCTCACATCCAGCCAGTGTGGTAGACCTTTTGCCTTCAGTACTTCATGAAGCTTCAGGTTTGCATCATAGCAAATGTCCCAGTTAGATGTTCCTAATACGATATCCATGTTCCAAAGCTCTTGATCTTGAAGATTTGGAAGAAACTCAAGTGGGCTATTGTAGTAAACATCATCGTGATTATATCCATCCATGAAGCTCCGGATGTCAAAAGCTCCAGACATGCTGAACATATGGCTCACGTACCCAGGATGTCTGAAAGCGAAGTTAGCGGCATGATAGCCACCAAAGCTACCTCCGGCAACCACTACCTTGGCGACTGCGGTATCCAATCTCACTCTTTCCACGATTTCATGACAGATCATTTTATCGTAGGCAACGTGACCCTGAATTCTATCATGAGGATGAATATTTCTATTGTATAAGCTTTGAGCATCATTGCTCTCCGGACAGTAAATCCTTACCAGGCCCTGTTCGATGAACCAACGAGCTGAATCAATCAGGCCCATGTCCCGGTTCTCATGAAATGATCCTTTTGAAGTCGGGAATACAATCACCGGGTATCCTGCATGCCCGAAAGCAAGCATCTGAACGTCTCTTTGAAGATGTGGAGAAAACCACTTAAAATACTCCTCTTTCATGCGTTTTTTTCTAAGCCTAAATCCGTGAATATGAATAAGTTTGCAAAGGTCTACTTTTCTCCAGACTTTACAATACCAAGAAGAAAAATACTTAGAAAATTAACTTGCTTCTAGCTGTCTTGTAAACAGTTTCTTTATCAAGCCAATCACCACCAGGACAAACCAGGAGGCAACCATTATCCACTTCATTGAAGTGAATAATGAAGTCAAATAAGCTAGAAAGTGAGAAATTTCAGGAAAGGTCTGCAAATGGTACAGCATTAGAAGGTTTTCAAACAAATCCGCTAGTGCAATACCAATCGTAAGATAATAAAGATGAGTACCTGACCATAGGTTCTTAATCAGCCTGCAGAAAAGGTATGAATACACCAAGATGTATGGCATATCCAAATACAAGATTCCCTTCCAATATTGTTCTCTTCCTACTTCTCCCATTTGAGATAAGGACTCCTGCAAAATTTCAGGCGTATAAAGAAACCTTAAATCCAACACTAAGCCCACAGGCATAGTGCGTGTCAACAGCACATTGAAGAGAATGAAAAGGAAAATTAATACTCCGATGAGTCCTCTGCCCTTAAAAAAATCAATTCGAGCCATAAAAGTAATATAGAAAACCCATAATCAGATTACGACGAATCAATGACTATGTTGTACAAAAGTAAGTTAAAAATCAAAAAAAATGAATTTGTCGAGCATTTTTAGATTTAAAAAAATACTTATTCACCTCCTCCCTGAAACCATTTTGCGTATTTGGGGTAATTCCTCGCAGTTCGATCGATTACCGCTCTCATCTCCTCACCTATTTCTTTTACCTCCTTTGCCGGCATACCGGCGAAAATAGTACCCGAGGGAACATGGGTATTTGCTAAAACCACGGCTCCCGCCGCGATTATGGAATTCGATTCGATAACAGCTCCATCCATAACGATAGCTCCCATCCCAATCAGAACATCATCATGAATTGTACATCCATGAACTACGGCATTATGAGCTATAGAGACTCTCTTTCCTATGTAAGTCCCAGCCTTCTTATAAGTACAATGAATAACCGCTCCATCCTGGATGTTACTGTCATCCCCTACCCTAATTTCATGAACATCCCCTCTAACCACAGCATTAAACCAAACGGTACAATTATTTCCAAGCACCACATCCCCTACTACTGTTGCATTCTCAGCCAACCAACAATCTGTTCCAAATTCCGGACTCTTACCAAGAACACTTTTTATTAATGCCATAATGTTTGAATAAAGGAGTTTACCAAAAGTTATATTTTTTTTCACAAACATGAACTTTTTCAAAAATTACTGGTTTTCATGTCTATACATCAATCTCAAGAAAACAATCAAAATCATGAAATTCTTAAAACAATCAGGACTTTTCCTTGCAGCAGCAATGCTTGTTTTTGCCTGCGGTCAGTCCACAGAATCTACCGTAGAAACTTCTGAAGCTCAGGAAGTAGCAGAAGCAGAAGGAAAGACTTTGAATATTGATGCTGCAGCCACTTCAATTGCATGGAGAGGTTACAAGCCAACAGGGCAGCATTATGGTAAAATTCCAGCAACTGAAGGCTCAATTGCGGTTGCCGGTTCTGACATTACTGGAGGAACATTCACTTTCGACATTGCAGGTTTGAAAATTGAGGACCTTGAAGAGGGATCTGAAAACTATGGTAAGCTTTATGGCCACCTTCAGTCTGACGACTTCTTCGATGCGGCGAATTTTCCAACTGCCACTTTTGAAATCACAGGCGTAGAGGAATTCGGTGCTGGTGACATGGTTGAAGACATGGAGCAATTCGAAACTGATAATACTCCTATGGCTTCTTCAGCTTTATCTCCAGATTCTCCAACTCACTGGATCAGTGGTAACCTTACTATGAGAGGAACAACCAAAAACATTAAATTTCCAGCGGCTGTTTCTATGGCAGATGGGGCTGTAATGGCTAAGGCTGGATTCAATATCGACAGAACCGAGTGGGGTTTGTCATATGGTGACGAGTCCAATGCTGTCGATAAAGCAAAAGATCAGTTCATCTACAATACTGTATCTGTAGAACTAGACTTCAGAGCACAATAAAAACTTAACACTACCCAATGAATGAAAAGGCGGTGAGATTTCTCATCGCTTTTTTTTTGCCCTTGGCGAATTGTACCTTGATAAAAGCTGAGCCAAAGCTGAGTTTTGAATACCGACAAAAGAAAGATTATTCACGTGGATATGGATGCATTTTACGCATCCGTAGAGCAACTGGACCATCCCGAGTGGCGGGGGAAACCATTGGTGGTAGGTGGCAATGCAGAGCGAGGTGTGATTGCTGCGGCTAGTTATGAGGCAAGGAAATATGGAATCAGGTCTGCAATGTCTTCCATGCTCGCAGTAAAGAAATGTCCTCATTTAATCTTCGCAAAAGGTCGTTTCGATCGATACAAAGAAATCAGTAAGCAAATCCAGGAAATTTTTCACGAATACACAGACTTAGTAGAACCACTGTCCCTGGACGAGGCTTTTCTAGATGTAACCGAAAATAAAAAGGGACTCAAATCAGCTATTTTAATCGCGAGGAAAATCCGCGAAGAGATAAAAGAGAAGACAGGATTAAATGCTTCAGCGGGCGTTTCTTACAATAAATTCTTAGCAAAGATAGCCTCGGATCTTAATAAGCCAAATGGTCAAGCTGTCATACTCCCGGATGATGCTGAAGATTTTTTAGAAAAACTTCCAATTGAAAAATTCTTTGGAATTGGAAAGGTGACCGCTGAAAAAATGCACTCTTATGGAATCCATTCTGGAGCAGACCTAAAGCAATTCTCCTTACAGTTCCTAACTTCCAAATTCGGCAAATCAGGCCTTCATTATTTCAACATCGTTCGAGGAGTTCATTTATCCGAAGTACAGCCTAATAGAATTCGCAAATCCGTAAGTGCAGAAAACACCTTCGACAAAGACGTTTTTGAGACGAAAGAGGTCAAGGAGGCCCTTTCTAAGATTCTAGATGAACTGATCAGAAGATTGAAAAAGAGTGGAATAAACGGTAGAACCGTCTCTATCAAAATCAAATATTCAGACTACAGCATTCACACAAGGAGTCGGACGATTGACCAGTACCCTGACTTCGAAACACTACGAAAAATCAGCTTCGAATTGCTAAATCAGGAGCCTTTGAAAATGCCTGCAAGATTACTCGGAGCAGGAGTTTCTAATCTCAACCTGACCGAAGAACGAATTCACTTTGGCAAACAATTGGATTTACCTTTCGAGCCAACTGAAGAAGCGAAATAATCAAAATCAAGACTGCCATTTTGTCGGTATTTTATTAATTTCGCATCCGCAATGAACCTATGGGAATGGAAAACTTAATCAAGGATATAGATATAATTACTGCAGAAGAGGCTCAGGCTTGCGATTTCAAGACCACAGAAGACGAATCCACTGGCAAAAGCAAGAAGCTCTACATAGAGAGCTATGGATGTCAAATGAATTTTTCGGATTCGGAGATCGTAGCTTCGATTATGAAGGAAAATGGCTTTGACACTACGTCCACCTATGAGGAGGCAGATGTTATTTTCCTTAATACCTGCTCTATTCGAGATAAGGCAGAGCAAACGGTAAGAAAAAGATTAACTCAGTTCAATACCATCAAAAACACCAAGCCTGAAATGACCATTGGTGTCCTAGGTTGCATGGCCGAGAGACTAAAAGATAAGCTTCTGGAAGAAGAGAAAATCGTAGATGTTGTAGTAGGGCCTGATGCTTATCGAGACTTGCCTAACCTGGTCAGTCAGGCGGAAGAAGGAAGCAAAGGAGTAAACACCTTCCTTTCCCGAGAAGAGACTTACGCAGACATTGCACCAGTAAGATTGAATTCCAATGGAGTTACCGCTTTCATATCCATTATGCGTGGATGCGATAATATGTGTTCTTTCTGTGTGGTTCCTTTCACTAGAGGGAGAGAAAGAAGTCGGGACCCATATTCAATTGTGAAAGAAGCTCAGGAGCTTTTTGCCAAAGGCTACAAAGAAGTGACTCTCTTGGGGCAAAATGTAGATAGCTACAAATGGTCTCCTGAAGAAAATAATAAGGCAAGACTCAATCGAAAGGATGATGTTTCGGAGGTTTTTAATTTTGCTAACCTTCTTGAAATGGTCGCCAAAGTCGATCCAAAGCTAAGAGTGAGATTTTCTACTTCTCACCCGAAGGATATTACGGATGAAGTGCTTCACACTATGAAGAAGTATGATAATATCTGTAAGTACATTCACCTACCGGTGCAAAGCGGAAATTCAAGAGTGCTTAAACTCATGAATAGAACCTACGATCGAGAATGGTATCTGGAAAGAGTCAGTAAAATCAGGGAAATCCTTGGCGAATCTTGTGGTATTTCTTCTGACATGATCGCAGGTTTCTGTACAGAGACAGAAGAAGAACATAAGGAGACTTTGACCATGATGGATATCGTGAAATACGATTTTTCATACATGTTCTTTTATTCGGAAAGACCTGGAACCCTCGCAGCGAAAAAGTATGAGGATGACATTCCTTTAGATATCAAAAAGAGAAGGCTTTCTGAAATCATTGCAAGACAAAATGAGCTTTCGCTTGAGCGAAATAAACTCGATGTTGGAACGGAGCAAGTAATTCTGATAGAAGGAACTTCGAAAAGATCGGATGAGCAGTTCAAGGGAAGAACTTCTGCGAATAAAATGGTCATCATTCCTAAAGGGGACTATGGAAAAGGCGACTATGTGAAAGTAAAAATCACAGATTGCACTGCTGCTACCCTTTTCGGGGAAATTCTAGAAATTAACCCAACTCACATATGATCACAGCTGCCGAAATTCAAAGTGTGAAGCAGCGCTATGGGATTATTGGAAATAGTCCTCTTTTAAATCATGCTATCCAAGTGGCCATTCAAGCTGCTCCTACGGACATGACCGTTTTGATTACCGGGGAAAGTGGATCGGGTAAGGAGAGTTTCTCCAAAATCATTCACTCCCTCAGTCTTCGAAAGCATGGTAAATTCATCGCTATTAACTGTGGAGCCATCCCCGAAGGAACAATTGATTCTGAGCTTTTCGGACATGAAAAGGGAGCTTTTACAGGAGCTCACGAAGCTCGCAAAGGTTACTTTGAGGTAACTAATGGAGGATCCATTTTTCTGGATGAGATAGGAGAAATGCCTTTAGGAACTCAATCCAGACTTTTGAGAGTACTAGAAAATGGTGAATTTATAAAGGTTGGTTCTTCCAAAGTCCTTAAAACTGATGTTCGCGTCATCACTGCGACCAACGTGAACCTGATCAAAGCAGTAGAAAAAGGTAAGTTCCGAGAGGATTTATACTATCGATTAAATACAGTTCCTATTTTCGTTCCACCGCTTCGAGAACGAGGAGAAGATATTGTGCTTCTATTCAGAAAATTCACTTCTGATTTTTCCGAAAAATATAAGGTGAAGCCGATTACCCTTGATCATGATGCACAGCAGCTTTTGATGAGCTATGCCTTCCCAGGCAATATTCGTCAACTGAAAAATATTGCAGAGCAAATCTCTCTTCTGGAACAAGACAGGAATGTGGATGCCGCTACCCTTTCGAAGTATCTTCCAGCTGATCGCTCCAACCTTCCAATGGCTTTGACTGGTAAGTCAAATTCAAGTGATTCTTCTGATTTCTCCGAGAGAGATCTTCTTTATAAAGTCCTTTTCGATATGAAAAAGGACATGAATGAGCTGAAGAAGATGGTCCTGGAAACCTACCAGAATGGAGGACTAAGCCAAAGCATCATCAACAAGCATCAGGACCTATTCGAGGATTTGGATAATACGAATCTGACCGTGAAGTCGGATCCTACCATACCCAACATTCCTGTTCCACTAGTTATCGAGCAGAATAAGCCTACCCCAACTGAGGAAGGAAATTATCAGGAAGAATCCATTCAGGATATTGTCCATGAAGAAGATGATAATTCTTTGTCCTTAGAAAAGAAGGAGAAAGAGATGATTCTCAAAGCTTTGCTTAAGCACAATAACAAGAGAAAGTACGCCGCACAGGATTTAGGCATATCGGAAAGGACGCTTTATCGTAAAATCAAGCAGTATGAGATTGATCAATAAAATCGCCTTTGCTCTGATTTGCGCTTCTCTGCTATTTCTTCATGGGTGCTCAGTGCAATATGGTTTCAGTGGAACCACGATAAACTATGACATCGTGCAGACCTTTTCTTCAGAAAACTTCTACAATGACTCCGGAGGAGGCCCTGCCAATATGGAGCAAAGGTTCACTGAGGCGTTGAAAGAATTCTATCAGCGGAATACCCGACTTGAGCTGGTGCAAAACAATGGAGACCTCCAATTTGCAGGAGCCATCACTAGGTATTCTTTAACTCCTCAGTCGGCTGTTTCCAGTGGTGATCCAAATCTCCCAGATCGTGCAGGTCAGATGAGACTGACCATCGCAGTAGAAGTAGATTACATTAACACCTCAAATGAGGAAGAAAATCTAACGAGAACATTCTCCTTTTTTCAGGATTATGACCCGAGATCTGTTACCTTGCTTGATGTAGAAAATCAACTGGTGGAAGAAATTTTCGAAAACATATTGCAAGATGTTTTCACCGCCACCGTTGCCAATTGGTAAACCAGTCTGAATGAACGCAAATCAATTTCTGACCCTTGTCAAGAGTAATGAATCTGTGAGCAAAGCTGACTATCTAAAGACAGCAAAGCTTCAGGAAGCTTTTCCTTATTTCCTGATTCCTCATGTTTTAGCCACCAAGTTTGAAATGGGCAAAGGAAATCCTGAGGATACAGAATCACTTGGGTTTTCCGCTGTAAACACCTCAAATAGGGCTAGACTCAAAGAAATTCTTACTGGCAGCCAAAATACCAAAGCGACGGAAGCAAAGAATGCTGATCTTTTGCCGGAGGCAAGCACAAGTGTTAAATCTGCCGAAAGGACTCAATCGCTTCGAAAGCTGGATGAAGACATCAAAGGAACCAGTAAACCTGTCCCTACAAAAACCAGAAGACGGAAATCTCAAAATGATGAGCTCATTGAGAACATCAAAAAGAGAGAAAAGAAGAAGGTGGATGATGCCAAGCTAATTGAGCAGAGAGATCTGATCAAAGCGTTCAGTAAAAAGTCCATCAAGCTAGCTACGATTAAGGAAATTGAATCAAATCAGAACAATGAAAACCTGGCGGAAAGCAGTACCAGTGTGAATACTGACCTTATTTCTGAGCCTCTGGCAAAGCTAATGATCAACCAAGGCAAAAAGGCTGATGCGATAAAAATTTATAAGAAACTTCAGTTGAAATTCCCAGAGAAAAAGGCTTACTTTGCGGACTTAATTGAAAATCTGAAAGATTAACACCCAATAATATGTTTGTATTTCTTATATCCGTGATCATGATTTTGGCTGTATTGCTGATTTTGGTGATTCTTGGCCAGAACTCAAAAGGTGGAGTTGGAGCTGCTTTTGGTGGTAGCGCTTCGCAAATCATGGGTGTGACCAGAACGGGTAATGTGTTGGAGAAAGCCACTTGGGTTCTATCCATTGCCATTCTTGTTCTTTCTTTAGTTTCATCTGCATTCTACACTAATCCAGAAGCTAATCAGTTCTCTTCTCCAAATATCGAGAGTGCAAATCAACAAGTGGTGGCACCAGCATTTGGTGATGATGAAAGTCTTCTACCTACAGAAACTGAAGAGGTACCTGAGCTAACTCTCCCTGATTCTACGGAGAATTAAGATTGACATAAGACATTAAAAAAACCTGCCTCTGGCAGGTTTTTTATTTTTTAGGCTAGTTTTAAAATATTTCGGGGTACATTAGGTTTTTAGGTAAAGTACAAAACCACCCTAAAACCTATTTATGTTCGATTCCGCGTTGACGCTAGAGGACTTAAACATCGAGTCCTGGCCAAATATTATTTTATGGGCTGCTCCAATTATGTTCGCCCTTGTTTTTTTAGAGTGGGGCATTAGCCTTTATCAGAAGAAAGACACTTACGACAAAAAGGATTTTCTGGCCGCATCCACTATTGGGTTGGTGAATGTGGGAATTTCTGCTTTGATCAAGCTTGCCACATTCGGAACAGCTTTGTTTTTCTACAACCTTGCTCCTTTTAAAATTCCGGCTACCTGGTGGTCTTTTATTCTCTGCTTCTTCGCGATTGACTTTGCAAGATATTGGGCACATAGAATAGCCCATGAGCAGAGATTCTGGTGGGCAACTCATATCACCCATCATAATTCGAAGAAGTACAACCTAAGTGTGTCCTTCCGATTAGGATGGACTCAGCATATTAAAATTGTCTTTTTCATTCCTGTTATGCTGATGGGTTTTGATCCATTTGTGTTCTTCATTTGTCACCAGATAGCAGTTCTTTATCAGTTTTGGATTCATACAGAATACATTACAAAACTTCCAAGACCGATCGAATACTTCTTCACTACCCCGTCACACCATAGAGTCCATCATGCCAGCGATGAGCATTACCTAGACAAGAACTACGGTTCTACATTCATCATCTGGGATCGGATGTTCGGAACATTTATGCCTGAGGCAGAAAGGCCAACATATGGAATTACCAAACCGGTGACCTCTTACAACCCTGTTTATTTGGTGTTTCATGAGTGGAATGACATTGTCAGAGACCTATTGCAGGCAAAGTCATTTCGTGAAGCTCGACTAATTTTATTTGGTCGACCATCAGCTGAGGTTATTAAAAACAGGAAAATTAAAGAAGCCCTTGAAACTGTACCTCAAGCAGAAATAGAGAAGGAGGAGCAGGAATCAGTTCCTATGGCTTAGATATCTTCTTCGGCCACTGTTTTCAAGATCAATCTTTTACTAATCGGCAAAAGCGTCTCCTGAATGGGAACATCATACTCGCTATGAATTCTCCAAGTAGCAGGATTAGGCAGCTCCTTGATTTCTTTAATCAGACTTAGCTTAATCTGTTCCATAGTCTGAAATATCGTCTTCTTCAGTGTCTTGATCAGCCAAATAGATATACTTCTGAACCTATCTCCTGCATGCTCTAGGAGACTTGATTGAAATCGAAATACGGAAACTTCGGGTCTGGTCTCCCGAGTAAGAAGAACATATCCTTCGCGCTTATAAATCGGAAGGATTCCAACAGGTTCGAATTCTATTTTATCCTTTATGAATTCAAAGATTTCTATCCCCTCTTCTATTTTCTCTTTGAATTTTGGTCTCGCAAATTCAGCGATTTCATGAATCTCCTTTATGACTTCATTATCCCCAAAAACTTCTGAGTAATCCATACTCCCCGTTTTCAAATCGATCTTGCTGATCCTTTTAGGGAACAAAGCCCTCACACTATCTGCACTTGACTTAAGCTCAGTGAGGTTTTGATGGTGATCCACCAAGTCAGCAAGTGGCGGATAGAGTTTCATGGATTGGAAGGATTCTCCAGAGGCTTTTAAGTAAGCCAGTAGCTGGTATTTTTTGTATTCAAAATCAATTGTTCCCTCAGTAATCCAGTTCTTAGGTAATGTCTTCATAGGCTAGGTTTGTTCTAGAAGATAAAACTTTATATCAAAAACTGCCAATCGCGCCGAAAAGATGACAGTCTGAAAAAGAGAAAAGCGTCAGTCTAAATCGATCTGACAGCAATTTTCAGCCGATTTGTCAGGGTTTTTTCCATAAATTCGCTTGGCATGAGAACTGCTATGAAGCAGATGCATTTTAATCTAACCTTAAATAAAAATAAACTATGTCAAACGTGAACATCAAGCCACTAGCAGATCGGGTTTTGGTACAGCCTGCAGCTGCTGAAGAAAAGACTGCTTCAGGTCTTTACATTCCTGATACTGCAAAAGAAAAGCCTCAAAAAGGTGTAGTAGTTGCAGTAGGAAATGGTAAAAAAGATGAGCCACTTACAGTAAAAGTTGGCGACAACGTTTTATACGGAAAGTATTCCGGAACTGAACTTAGTGTAGAAGGAAACGACTACCTCATCATGAGAGAGTCTGACATCTTCGCGGTACTTTAATCAATCAAAAATTTAACCCAAAAAATAATTAAAAATGGCTAAAGAACTATTTTTCGACACCAGTGCAAGAGACCAACTGAAGAAAGGTGTTGACGCTCTTGCTGACGCTGTGAAAGTTACTCTCGGACCAAAAGGGAGAAATGTCATTATCGATAAGAAGTTTGGTGCACCTACAATCACTAAGGATGGTGTATCAGTAGCAAAAGAAATCGAATTGGCTGAGCCAATCGAAAATATGGGAGCTCAGCTTGTAAAAGAAGTAGCCTCTAAAACTGCTGATAATGCAGGTGACGGTACTACTACTGCTACAGTACTTGCTCAGTCTATCTTCGGAGTAGGTATTAAAAACGTTGCTGCTGGTGCGAACCCAATGGATCTTAAGAGAGGTATCGACAAGGCTGTAACCGCTGTTGTTGCTCAGCTTGGTTCTGACTCGAAACATATCAGCACTTCTAAGGAAATCGCTCAGGTAGCTACTGTATCTGCTAACAATGACGAAGAAATCGGTAACATGATTTCTGACGCGATGGATAAAGTGGGTAAAGACGGTGTAATCACTGTAGAGGAAGCAAAAGGAACAGAAACTGAAGTGAAGACTGTAGAAGGTATGCAGTTTGACAGAGGTTATCTTTCTCCATACTTCGTAACAAATACTGAGAAGATGGAAGCTGAGCTAGAGCAGCCTTACATCTTGATCTACGACAAGAAAATCTCCTCTATGAAAGAGCTTCTTCCAGTATTGGAGCCAGTGGCTCAAACTGGTAAGCCTCTTGTTATCATCGCTGAAGATGTAGACGGTGAAGCTTTGGCTACGCTAGTAGTGAACAAAATCAGAGGTGCTCTGAAAGTAGCTGCTGTTAAAGCTCCAGGTTTCGGTGACAGAAGAAAAGCTATGCTTGAGGACATCGCTATCCTTACTGGTGGAACTGTAATCTCTGAAGAAAGAGGTTTCAAGCTTGAAAATGCAACTGTTGATATGCTTGGTAGAGCTGAGAAAATCAACATTGACAAGGATAACACTACAGTAGTTAACGGTTCTGGAGATGCTGACGCAATCAAAGGAAGAGTTGCTGAGATCAAGTCTCAGATTGAAAAGACTACTTCTGACTATGACAGAGAGAAGCTTCAGGAAAGACTTGCTAAGCTTTCTGGCGGTGTAGCTATCCTTTACATTGGTGCTGCTACTGAGGTAGAGATGAAGGAGAAGAAAGATCGTGTAGACGATGCCCTTCATGCAACCAGAGCTGCTGTTCAGGAAGGTGTTGTAGTAGGTGGTGGAGTTGCTCTAATCAGAGCTTCTGATGCCCTAAACGACGTGAAAGGATCAAACGAAGATCAGGATACTGGTATCAACATCGTTCGCCAAGCGATTGAGTCTCCATTGAGAACTATTGTATTGAACGCTGGCGGTGAGCCTTCAGTAGTGATCAATAAAATCCGTGAAAAGAAAGGAAACTTTGGATACAATGCCAGAACTGATCAGTACGAAGATCTTTTCAAGGCTGGTGTAATCGATCCTACAAAGGTGACCAGACTTGCACTTGAGAACGCTGCTTCTATCGCATCTCTCCTACTGACTACCGAGTGTGTAGTAGCTGACGAGAAGGAAGAAGCTGGTGGAGCTCCAGCTATGCCTCCAATGGGCGGTGGCGGAATGGGTGGAATGATGTAATTCCAACCAACGCAATTATTAAAAAGAGAAACCTAACGGTTTCTCTTTTTTTTTAACCAGTTATAAAAATGGTTGAAAATCTTATTGAAGCTCTGATTAAAGTTGTACTTTGAAACAACTTAACGCACTTTTCAGCCTTAATGGCGCATTTTAAAAACATATTGTTGGTTGATGACGACCCCATAAATAATCTCATCAATCAAAGACTGATATCTAAAGTAGAGCTGGGAGAAGAAACCCGGGAGTTCCTTTCAGGAGCTGAGGCTTTGGAATTTTTAGACAGTCTGAATGCGGAAGATAAATCTCTCATCCTGCTGGATATCAATATGCCCATTATGAATGGTTGGGAGTTTTTAAATCACTACCAGGAAAAATATCCACATAGAAATGATGTGATCGTAATTCTATCCAGCTCTATCGACTTTTTAGATAGGATCAAAGCTCAGGATTATGCTATCGTTTCGGGATTTCTGGAGAAGCCACTGACAATAGAGAAGCTCTCTGAGCAAATTGATTCTCTCTGAGCCCTTTATTCCATCACCCCATCCAATCTATCCCAAAGCTGATTCACAAACTGTCTTGGGAAAAGGATTTCACTTGATGAGGCTCCCATCCTTACAATGACCAAATTTTGAGAAGGCACTACCAAAAGCATCTGCCCATTTCTTCCCAAAGCCATTATCATATCTTCTGGAGCATTGGCGATAGGTTTACCTTTGAACTTTCTTTGAATGCCTGGTACTTTGAATCCATCCTCAGAGTTTAACCAGGTTAAGTAACCATACGACGGATTATCAGAACTACTGGAGCTGGTCATGGCTTCAAAATACTTGGAGCTTAGCAATTCTTCCCCCTGCCATTTTCCTTTATTCAAAAGGAATAATCCAAAGCGGGCCATGGAACGTGCGTTGCTATAGAAGACTTTGTTCTCGCCCACATTTTGCCAGGTCCCAGTCATCCCAATTTTATCCCCTAGATTCGTTCGAAAATACTCTGTTAGAGATTTTCCGGATGCCTCCGAAATCACCTTTGTCAGCAAAGTGTAGGGAGCATTGTGATAGGCCCATCTTTTATCCACTAATGAGAAAAATTTCAGATTATCGGGGTCGGTGTTATCCGGACTTTCAATCCTTTCATCAAGACCGGTGGTCATCGATAACTGATGGCTAATCCTTATTTCCTTTTCTCGCTTTTCGGGAAGTGAAGTCCAGCCTTCACCCAGGTATCTGGAAGTGCTATGCTTTACCTTCAGGAGCTTTTGATCTTCAGCGATTCCAATCAAACTGGCTGTAAGAGTTTTGCCAGCCGATGCCCAATACCAGAGAGCATCCTTATCCATATTTCCAAGACCCGTCAACTTTGCTCCCCAATATTCTTCTACAACGATTTCACCATCCTTAAGAATCATAAAGGAACGGGTTCCCTGAGAGGGTAACCACTCGAGAAATTGAGCAAGCTCCCGATCATCCCAACCCAAACTATTCAGGTCTTTTTTCGACCACTCTTCTGAGTCAATTGGTGGGAAATAGGGAGAGCTTTGGGCCGAAAGGCCCAAAGGAAACAAGAGGAAAAGACCTAGAAACAGCCTCTTTGCAATTGACTTCATCCAGGATTACTTTCGTAGCGTGTCTTCAATAAAAGCTTTCAGATCATCTCTGAACTTCTGTGCAGAAGGCAAATCCGTGTACATCATATGTCCCGCCTCGTAGTAGGTCATAATAATTCGATCCAAAGCAGACTGAGGTAAATCCAATCGAGAGATGGAATGTTCCACACCATAAAACACAGTGGCAAGATCATAGTAACCATTCATGATGAGAATTTTCACATTTGGATCCTGACTCAGGGCTGTAGCCATATCAGGAAGTGTAGAAATAGAAGGAGTGGCTCCAAAGCTATTTCCTCCACCTCGAGACCAATCCCAGTTAAAACCTTCCTTAGTATATGCTGAAGTCGAATAATTCCAATCTTTACTCACACCCAAATCACCGTGGAAATAATCCAGAAAACCCATGGTATAAGCCGGGGAAATGGCATCACTTTGTGGATCAGTAAATGAATCCATTGACATTGGGTCAATATTAATGCCTTTATATCTGGAATCTAATCGACCGACCGTGTTCTCCTCATCTCTGAGCAGTTCCTGAAAAAACTCACCCGCCTCGATTTTTAAATCCGCTCTCTGCCAAACATCCGCCGAAACTCCGGTATACTTTTCTAGATTTTGAGCTACCTGAGCCTTTTCACTTTCCGAAAGCCGGTTTCCTTTAAATAAAGCTGGGGTGTATTCCATTTCTGTGAAGGTTCTGACTTCATCAATGAATGCCTCAAAGTCTTCCGTCTTTTGAGCTAGCTGATCATGATACCAGGCTGTAGCTGCCATGGTTGGAAAAAACACGATATAGGAAATATCCTCATAGGGCTCAAAAAACAAAGTGCGCAAATCAAAAACTGCTGAAACCATCACGACTCCATTCAAGGCATACCCTTTACCCAATAGGTAAT
Source organism: uncultured Cyclobacteriaceae bacterium (assembly GCA_937146645.1). Classification (GTDB taxonomy): domain Bacteria; phylum Bacteroidota; class Bacteroidia; order Cytophagales; family Cyclobacteriaceae; genus Algoriphagus. The sequence goes on along the minus strand of CAKZRQ010000017.1, from coordinate 84,506 downwards.
TCATGACCCCCGCGTTTCTAAAGGTTCCGTAACTCTCACCAAGAATGTATTTTGGAGAATTCAATCGATCATGCTCCTTCAAAAATTGCATGATGAATAGGCTTACACTTCGAATATCCTGATCCACTCCCCAGAAATCCTTGCCTTTGGCCTCCCCTATTGGCACACTCAATCCAGTTCCTACCGGATCCATCATCACGACATCAGCCACATCCAAAATCGAAAATTCATTGTTGGCTAGCTCATAGGGCGCTGCCTGGTTATAATTCGGATCATCTACCACAATTCGTTTTGGACCCATAATTCCCATATGCAGCCAGTAAGATGAAGAACCTGGTCCTCCGTTATAGGAAAAAATGATGGGTCTATCCTTTCCCGCATTTTCTTTGAAGTAAGCGGTGAAACCAAAAAGAGCAATGGGCTTATTGTTTTCATCCTTCAGCTCCATGGTCCCGGCCATCGTTTTAAGGTTGATGGTCTGTCCATCGATGGTTACCGATTGTTGACTTTCAAAAACCTCAGCTTTTGGATCCTCGGCTTTCATGGATTTTTCTTCTTCCTGAGCTTGGGCAAATTGGGTGACTCCAATAATCAGAAAGCATAAAAGATATGTTCGTAGATTTTTCATGATTGGTGTTTTGGTTTAGGAATATAGGTAAATCAGACCAAAAGAAAAGTGAGTAATTCCATTCATCAATATTCTATTTCCAAACAACTAATGAATGGTTACTTTCAATCAAACAGCACTTAAAATGACAGGAGGAGCAGGATTTAGCAAGAACGCGAGTAACTCATTTAAAGAGAATCATAATTTAGGAAAGGTCCGGGAGCGAGCCAGCAATTCAACTTTTCCACCACGAGACCCTCAGGACCCAGAAAAACTCTCGGAAAACCTGGATATTCTGAATGACAGACGAGAACAAGAGCGAAGAATCCGGTGGCTCATTCCGCTCATCTTCGTGATCGTTTTTGTTCTGGTGATGATGCTGGCAACCTTTTAATTCTAGGTAAAGAATATCAAAATCGCTCCCACTGCCGTAGCGAGAAAAATGAAGTTTCGAAAAAACTTCTCATTCACTCGTTTTAAAATCTTTACCCCTGAAAAAAGCCCCAGGAAAATAAAGGGCACCGTGATCAAGCTGATCAGAATAGAATCCCCATTGATGGTTTCCCAGCTGAAAATATGAAAGGGAACTTTGAACACATTGATGATTAAGAATAGCCAGGCTGTGGTACCAATGAAGGCATTTTTTGGCAATCGCATGGCCAGGAAATAGAGATTCGCAAATGAACCGGCAAGATTTCCAACCATTGTGGTGAATCCAGCTGTCAGACCCAATGCACTGGCAAAACCCAAATTATCAGGAACTGATTTAGACGCCCTTTTCTCCCACCAAACCATCATTATGATCGAAATCAAGATGATGGCCGCCATACTTTTTCTAAATGCCTCTTCGGGAATAATCTCTCCTACCCAGGTTCCTAAAATCACCCCAACGGCCATAGAAGGAAGAAGCCTCCAAAGGAATCGCCATTGGGCGTGTCGATTGTAATAGATGACTGCGAAGATATCTCCGACGATCAACATGGGGAGAAGGATTCCTGTGGATTCTTTGGCACCAAAAATAAAGACCAGCATAGCCACGATGATTATGCTGATTCCTTTAATTCCCGATTTGGATAAGCCAAGGATAAAGGCTGCAAGGGCCAAAATGGAAAACTGAAATGCGCTAAGGCCTAGGATCAAGGGGAGATAACTTGATGGAATGAAAAATACTGAATCTCAGAGGAAAGACTATACCAGGACATCCTGCAGGTCCTTTCTTTTCAGGAAACTGGCTTTGGCAAAAGGACATAAGGGAAGAACCCGAACTTCTCTTTGTCTCACTTCTTCGACCAGTGCTTCCAAAAGTTTCATACCTACCCCCTGTCCTCTCAGCTCATCACTCACCTCAGTGTGTTCAATAATCATTTTGGAAGTACCTGCCATTACATAAACCATTTCAGCTTTTTTATCTTCCAAAGTCCCCGTGTAAAATGAGCCTCGATGCCCATCGGATTGATGCTTGATTTCCATGTGTTATAGGTTAAGAGTCTTTGCCTTTGACCACCAAAAACCAGTCGCCGTCCAATTCCAGGTATCCAAAGTCATAGCAATAAAAGTATTGATTCCCTTTTTTGTTTTCATAGGTATGGGTAAAATACTTGAATTGAAAGCCAGCCCTTAGCATCCTATCCTTCGTAGTTTTGCCTAGATTCTCTCCCTCCGGGATAAAGCCCTGAAGAATCACACGATTCTTTTTGAGTGCATTATTAATGTTTCGGATCAGATTGGTAGTGGTTGCCTTTTGAGCATTGTTGAAATTATTCCGGCACTGATCATCGCAGAACTTTTTATCGATCCGTCCTTTTAGCGGCTCTCCGCAATTCAAACATTTCCGATCTGCTGACTGAGTATTCATTAGTTTAAAAAGATACGGCCTCTCGGCCAAAATTCATAGTTGAAAGGCAAAGTGCACCAACTGTCAACTGCCAACCTACCTTCGGCAGGCAGGCTGCCAACTGAAACTACTTCTTCTTCGGTCGAAAAGGCTTAATCACCTCCTCATTACATTCAAGATACGGACCTTCCATCAGGTCTATGCAGTAAGGAATCGCTGGAAAAACAGCATCCAGACATTCCCGAATGGACTTGGGTTTTCCCGGAAGATTTAAAATCAAGCTGGTATTTCTTAAACCTGCTGTCTGTCTAGAGAGAATCGCCGTAGGCACGAACTTCAGGGACTCCATTCGCATTAGTTCTCCAAACCCTGGCATCATTCGATCACACACGGCTTCGGTGGCTTCAGGGGTCACATCCCTCTTGGCTGGACCCGTTCCTCCTGTTGTGATCACAAGGCAACAGCCTTCCTGATCCACCATATCGATAAGCGTCTTTTCGATCAACTCTTGTTCATCGGGGATGATCTTATACGATTCCTCCCATCCAGAAACTAAATAGTCATTTAGCGTATCGATAATCGCCTTTCCACTGGCATCTTCATATACTCCCGCACTGGCTCTATCGCTTACAGTTACTATTCCGATTTTGGCTTTGGTCATAATTTGTTTTTGAAATTCTTTTTAGGCATTGTAGATAGTAAAGATAAGGACATCAGAAAAAATAGAATCTTGTACAACTGTATTTAAAACCACTCCTAAACTATATATTTTATTCAAATTAAAATCAGCCTTAATCAGAAATAGAGGGACTTTATTCGACAACAAACGACAACAAACGGATACAAATATTTCTCTCCCGACTTGCCCCAATGCATTCCCACAACTTTGGATCAAAGGTTTTCGAAACAGAAAATCATCATTCAAAAATTCTAACTAAAATCTATAACATCATGAATGCATTAAGAAACAAAGTACAGCTAATTGGACGCCTTGGAAACGCAGTAGAAATCAAAAAATTAGAGAGTGGTAAATCTCTTGGACGTGTGAGTCTCGCCACGAATGAAGTGTATAAAAATCAGAAAGGCGAGCGCGTAGAAGAAACCACCTGGCACAATATCGTGGCTTGGGGAAAGCTTGCTGAGATCATGGAAAAGTACACCGAGAAAGGTTCTGAAATCGCCGTTGAAGGTAAGATCACAAATAGATCGTATGACGATAAAGACGGCATCAAGCGATATGTCACTGAGATCGTAATTAATGATCTCTTGCTAATGGGAGAAAGAAAAACCAAAGTTCAGGAAGCAGAGGCTGACCTGCCTTTTTAAATTCAAATTGATCAAGAAAAAAGCCAGAATCGAAAACGATTCCGGCTTTTTTTTATCTCTGTCCAGGAGTATACTTCTCTTTCATTCTTTTCTCCACATCCTCCCGATAGTACGCCACATCTTTAAACTGCTCATCGGCATACATCTGAGCCTGGTCAGTAAAGTGAGGAGAGTTGGGATCTCCGCTTTGGCCACCGGCCAAAAGACTCTTCGCTTTCACTTTCTCACCAAATTCCACCACAGCCACAAAGCTATTTCCACGATAGCCATATAATCGCTTCGTATTCTCAGTAGCACGAGAACCATAAGCAGCAAGTGCTCCCCACCTGCCAGATGCAAGTCCGACCGGAATGTACTCCTGATCATCATCAAAGTCAGCATTGATTTCACCACTCAGTCGCTGGAAGCGATTCACCTCTCCCCATGGAATTTGCCAGGTTCCGAAATCCTCATTCAGCTGAGTAATGGTTCTATCAAAAGCAACCACGATTTGAGTGTTTTGTGGTGTTTCAAACTCACCACGAATAGTTGGGTGATCTATAAACCGATTGAGAGAACCGACCGTTCTCGCATAAGTCATCCCGTAAAAATGAGCCAAAGTCATAGCCTCTGAATCGACTCCGGTTCGATAATCCCAGTTTCTCAAAACTTCTATTGCCTCAGAATTCTCACCTCCACTTTGATCATAGGCCTGCACCAGCTCAGGAATAAGCTTTGCGAAAGCTGGAAGGGATGGGTCATATGCCATCTGAATAAAACTATCCAAGGTCATATCCTGGGCATCAGCTAAAACCTGAACCGCATGAACCCCACGAAAATTCTCCTGATCCGGAGCCATGTAAAAAGGATAATCCTCTCGCTTTGGAGAAAATTCCCCAGCTGCAGTGAAAGGGGTGGAATTACAGTTTTGAATCCAATTCGTTCCTGGGTTTTTAATGACGATACTTTCATCTACAGTGTGAAGCCCCTGCCAGTCGGTGGCCGGATCACTTCCATCCACGGGTCTGCTAAAGTCGAATTCCGTATTTCTTTTCGGGATGAAGTTGCCATGGAAATAGGCGATGTTTCCTTCCGCATCCGCGAAAACTGTATTGTTTGAAGAGTTTGTTCGGATGTTCATCATCTCTCGGAACTCATCGTAGTTTGCCAGCTTGGTTCGGCTGTAGCTTTGCGATAGCGCATTCACAGGGTCCCAATTAATTTTAGTGGATACCCAATCATCTCCAATCTTATGAGTAATTGGGCCATGATGAGTTCTGTAAATAGTAAAGTCCTTACTCACTACTCCATCATCAGTTTTGTACTTCAGAGAAATATCAAAAGACTCCACAGGCCTCTCCTCTTCACCATACTGATAAACCAATTTCCCATCACTGCTTTCCTTCACGTCCTCAACAAATTCGTCGATGAAATCCACTCGGGTCGAAGTATGAATCCAGCCTGTCTTTTCATTGAATCCCTGGTAAACAAAGAACTGACCCCAGGTCACCGCACCATAGGCATCAAGTCCTTCATTACTCACCACATGAACTTCGGGTCGGAAATAAAAGGAGGTATGCGGATTGATCAGCAACATGGCATTTCCTGATTGGGTAAGTTCACCGGATAAAGCAATCCCGTTCGATCCAGCCGGTTCTTCCATTAACTCTGGAGACTTCCAAACCTCATCGCTTTCATGAGAAGCCATAACTGGCTCATTCTCATAAAAAGCCTGAATTCTGCGAGTTGGAATCTGTTCGATATCACCTCCGATGGATCCCTCACTGAAAAACATAGGCATCCAAGGCTCATACCGCGTGATCACCTGCGGGGTCACTTCCGGATGAGTTGCTAAATAATAATTCACCCCATCGGCAAAAGCCTGACATAGCTCCTGGAGCCATTCCGGTGCTGATTCAAAAGCCGCAATCGCCTCCGCTTCGGTCATGTACATATTCGCTCGCACGTCAGAATAGATCGCCTCTTCGCCAAGCAGCTCGGCAAGTCTCCCCGTCGCCCAGACATAATTACGCTCCACTCGTCTAAAATCATCCTCACACTGTGCATAGAGCAAACCAAAAACCGCATCGGCATCAGTTTCTCCATAGATATGCGGAACTCCAAAATCATCTCGAATAATCTCCACTCGAGACGCTTGCTCCTCCCATTTTTGGAGCTCTGGATCTTTTTGAGGTTGACAAGCCGCAATGAAAAGAACAGCAAAAAAGAATAAAATAGACGATTGTCTCATCAGGATAAATATTGGTGTTAGGTTCAAAGAATGAGAAATATTCACGGAAATCAAAGCCGCTATTTATCGATGGGACTCATAGACGTTTACAGGTAATTTTGACTGCAAATCTTCAATCAAATCATCAGGTATAGCCTTAGATTCAAGGAAGCCTTGAAGAGTGGCTTTTAATTGATCAAGAGTTCGAGCACCGATGACCAGACTTCCTATTGCTTTTTGTGCTTGCGCAAAGCGGATCAGTATTGACTCTGGGGAATATTCATAAGAGTTTATCAGTCTTTTAGCTGAAGCTACTCCTGCTTCTCCATGATTAAGGTAGGGCTTTGAAGGTTTATTGATCAACAGGCCCTTTGCAAAAACTCCACGAGCCAGAATCTTAATTCCAGCTTCATCTGCCAACGGAAATATGTTTTCCTCAGGTCTTCTGTCCAAAGGTGAATATTGGGACATAATCGTAGAAGCATTTGATTTCTCCGAAACGATCCGGACTACATTCGGTCGAATCGAAGAAACTCCGTAGGCTCTTATTTTTCCCTCTGCCTTCAAGTCCTCAAAAGTGGAAAAAATGTCATCCCAAGGGTCTTCAATGGTTCCTCCATGAAGCTGGTAAAGATCAAGATAATCCGTATTGAGTCTATTCAGACTCTGTTCTAAACCTTGACGAATATGCTTTGGACTAGGGTCCCAATGCCAGGAGGATCCATCTGAATTCCACACATTACCTACTTTGCTCGCAACCACAAACTGATCTCGTTTTCCTGTCATAGCTTTGCCCAAGAGTTTCTCTATCTCCCCTTTTTCATACAAGTCAGCGGTATCCAAAAGATTCACTTTTTGCTCTTGGCAAAAATCAATCATCTTGGAGACCTCCGACAGATCATTCGAAAAAGACATGGTTCCCAAGGAAATTTTGGAGATTGACAAATCTGAGTTTTGAAGCTGACAGTAATCCATTGGCTAAGCTTTAGACCTAAAAATAGCCGAATATTTTAACCATTTAAAAACATCAATTTAAGCTAAAATGGTACTAGATTAGCTTACTTTTACATACCTAAACCTATTCAAATGAAGAAGATTGCTGTATTTACCTCAGGGGGAGATAGTCCAGGGATGAATGCCTGTTTAAGAGCGGTAGTGAGAACTGCGATTTATAAGGGGCTGGAAGTTTACGGAATATATCGAGGTTATGAGGGAATGATCGATGGGGATATTGAAAGAATGTATACTCACTCTGTAAGTAACATTGTTCAGAGGGGTGGAACCATGCTAAAATCAGCCAGATCGAAGGAATTCATGACGCCAGAAGGCAGAAAGAAGGCCTACGAAAATCTCACCAAACTTGGCATCGAGGGAATTGTGGCTATCGGCGGGGATGGAACCTTCACAGGGGCTAAGATTTTTTTCGAAGAATTTGGTATCCCTACGATTGGCTGCCCAGGTACCATTGACAATGATATCTATGGAACAGATTACACCATTGGGTTTGATACGGCTGTGAATTCAGCCTTGGAAGCCATTGATAAAATTCGAGATACTGCAGCAGCTCACGATAGAATCTTCTTCATCGAAGTGATGGGTCGAGACGCAGGTTTTATTGCCATCGAATGTGGGATCGGTGGTGGAGCGGAGTTCGTGATGGTTCCTGAAACCAAAACGGATTTAGACTCCGTAGTCAAGGATCTCAAGAATCTCAGAAAATCAAAAACTTCAAGTGTCATCGTGGTGGCAGAGGGCGATGATGCAGGAAGTGCAGAAGTCATCATGGAAAAAGTGGAAAACATGCTGAATGATGACAGCAAGGAATTCAAGGTGACGACTCTTGGGCATATTCAGCGGGGAGGCAATCCTACGGCTCGGGACAGAGTTCTGGCCAGTCGATGTGGCATGGCTGCTGTAGACGGTTTATTAGCAGGTGAACAAAATTGCATGGCGGGAGTAACTAATCAGGAGGTGGTTTACACTCCTTTCGGAGATTGCATTGGAAGAGAAAAGCCAATCATTCCTGATCATTTAGAACTGATTAAAATCCTAAGTATCTAAGATGGGCTTTATTCCTATTTTTCTAACAATGGGAGGCGCTTGCCTCTTATTTTTTCTGACGGTCCGAAATTCCATGCAGCGGAAGTATAATAGACATTTGGAATTGCGGCAAGAGCTAAAAGGGATAGAAAAATTAAAGGAACTGGTTGACCAAAGCGAGACGGTTGAAATCTTCCTGACCAAAATCAAAAGTGAAGGAAAGAGTCTTGATTTGGATGCTGGGGCAAAGCAAAAAATTCGTGATCTAAAGATAAATCGAGTTCAATTCAACCAGCTGATTAAAAAAGCCCCTTATAACTGGGTGGCGAAACTCAGCGGGTTTCAATCTATCAATTGAGATTTAACATACTCAAGTACGTCCCCTTCCTTTCCTCCCTCAAACCACTTTATCTCCGCATTACGTCTAAACCATGTCAGTTGGCGCTTGGCGTATCTCCGGGAATTACGTTTCAAAAGCCGTATAGCTTCTTCCCGATCGTATTCGCCCTCCATATATCCGAATATTTCAGAATAGCCCACAGTTTGAAGAGCGTTCAAATTTCTATAAGGAAAGAACTTCTTCGCCTCCTCGAATAAACCATTCTCGATCATCAAATCCATTCTTTGATCTATACGATTATATAGCTTATCCCGATCCATTTCTATTCCGATCTGAATCACTTCAAAATCTCTTTTTACGATAGACTTATTGCGAAAAGTGCTAAAGGGCTTGCCTGTTCCTCTGTAAACTTCAAGAGCCCGCATTAGCCTTTGGGGGTTTTGAATATCTGCCGTCTCCATAAATACTGGATCTGCTTTGCGAAGCTCCTCCTGAAGAAAGACTAAGCCCTTTTCTTCATACTCTTTAATAATTTCCTCCCGAATATCTTTTTCTATTTCAGGAATAGGGTCAAAGCCTTTCGTGACAGCATCAGCAAAAAGCCCTGAGCCACCAGTCATGACGACATAATCATGTTTTTCAAAAAGCTGAGTAAGGATCTTGAGAGCGTCAAACTCAAATTTCCTTACGTCATATGGATGATGAATGGACCTACTGTTGATAAGGTGATGAGGGACCTCATTTAATTCTTCCTGGTTGGGCTTCGCGGTACCTATTTCAAGCTCACGATAAAATTGCCTGCTATCGCAAGACACTATCTCTGTATGCAGATTTTTAGCTATTTTTATAGAGAGTGAAGTCTTTCCTACTGCTGTAGGACCGACTATCATAATTAGATACTTTTTGGGCTTGATAAAAGTCACTTTTAATCCGTCTTGAAATGCAAAATAATCAGACCTCGAGAAAAAAGATACTGATCATTGAGGATCAGCCTTTGCATCAGAAAATATTTGAGAATCTTCTAAGCAGAACTTACGACCTGTTCATGACAGAAACACTAGTTGAAGCGACCCAAATACTAGAAACGGATAATCCTGATTTGATGGTTATGGACATCCATGTGGATGGTTTTGACGGAAGAAGTTGCCTTGAATATCCCTCGCTCACTATTCCAATTATCGCCACGAGTGCGTCAGTGGATATGACCATTTCAGGATATCAGGAATTCGGTTTCAGTGGATTTATAAAAAAACCAGCTGCTGCAAGAGAGACCTTATCTGAAGTACATCGAGCTCTGAATGAAACGCCACAGCAATTGCGGTCTAAGAATAATGCACCAGCTCTTAGCACTAAGATCACTGAGGAATTATTAGGATTTAATTCAGAAGAAAAATTAAAGTCCATTTTCAATGATTTCATATTAGAAACCAGAGACTTATTGAATCAGATTGATGGTTCTTTAATTGACAATAGTCAACAAAATTTAGCGGAGACCTTTCACACCATAAAGGGAAATTCCGGAACTTTGGGGGCCGTAAAAATTCATGATCTAAGCTCTAAAGCTCAGGAGTTTGCACGCGAAAACAACCCAGAAGAGGCCCAAACATTTATCCCCAAAATTCGCAAGGAAGTAGACGTTTTAGAGATGCTACTTGCGAGCCCAACTATATTTACTAATGAATAGCACTAAGAAAATATTGGTAGGTGAAGACAGCTCGGTCATTATAAATTTGACCAAAAACGTTCTGTCATTCGAAAACTATGAAATTACCCCAGCCAAAGACGGGACTAAGGTTCTGAGTCTCCTGGAGAAAGAGCATTTTGATCTCATTTTGATGGATATTTCAATGCCAAAAATGGATGGAATCGAATGTACTGCTGCCATCAGAAATCTTCCGAATGAAGAAAAGTCATCCATTCCAATCATCGCAATTACCGGCAATTTGAAAAACTTCACCAAAGAAGAATATAAGGCCATGGGATTTACTGATTTTCTTCAAAAACCATTAAATTATGATCTGCTTTTAGCTACGGTGAAGAACACCATAAATAAGTAGATGACTGTAAAATACACGAAGCACTTTCTTGATAAATTAGAAAACCTATTTGCCGGGTCAGAGTATGTTCTCCGCTACGAAAAAGGCAATTTCAAGTCTGGCTACTGTATTTTAAGAGATACCAAAATCGTCATAATCAATAAGTATTTTCCGCTCGACGGGAAGATCAATGCACTTATTGATATTCTTTCCGAACTGCAGTTAAACCCTCAGGATTTCGCCAACAAAGCCGACCAGGATTTTCTTGAAAAATTAGGCCAAACCACCCTAAAATTTTGAAAGTAACTTTCCTAGGTACAGGCACTTCTCAGGGTGTACCGGTGATCGGCTGTGACTGTGAAGTTTGCACCTCCCTTGATTTCAGAGATAAAAGAACCAGATCATCCATTTTTATTGAAGTGGATGGACTAAATCTGGTAGTGGACACAGGACCTGATTTCCGCATGCAAATGCTGCAAAACCAGGTGAAAAAATTAGATGCCATCTTGTTCACCCATGAGCATAAGGATCATACAGCCGGTCTGGATGATATTCGACCCTTCAATTTTAAGCAAAAGAAGGACATGCCGATCTATGGTCGAAAGCAAGTCCTTGAGCAGATATCAACAGAGTTTGCTTATGTGTTCAGCCCACGAAAATATCCAGGTGTTCCGCAAATAAATCGTATCGAAATCGATGATGAACCTTTCGAGGTAGAAGGATTGACTATTACCCCCCTTCCAGTCTGGCATTATAAACTGCCTGTTTTTGGCTTTCGAATTAAGGACTTTGCCTACATCACAGATGCGAATTCCATCCCTGAAGAAACTATTCAGAGGCTGGATGGAGTAAAAGTCTTGGTTCTAAATGCTTTGCAAAAAACTCCACATATCTCACATTTCACTCTTGAAGAGGCTATTGACATGGCCAAAAAAATTGGTGCAAAACAAACCTATTTCACTCATATCTCTCATAAGCTAGGATTACATGCCGAAGTCGATGAATCCCTTGAAGATGGTATATCTTTAGCATATGACGGACTGGTCCTATCTTTGGACTAATGCATCTCAATTACCACTATTTCAAATTTCTCTGCCCTGCCATGGAGGCAAAGCTGCAGGGAAAAACCCTTCTTTCCTGCTATACTCATAAGGACAGAGAAATTCAATTTGAAATGGAGGGAAACTTGCATCTCAAACTACTGATTGATGCGCCTCGAGTTTTCTTTTCTTTTCCCGAAAATCTGAGTCGAGCCAAGAATAATACCCGAGATATTTTTCAGGACATTTATGGCCAGAAAATTTCAATAATTCAGGTGATCTCAAATGACCGATCCTTCCAAATCACTTTTGAGTCAGGCTCTAGAATCGTATTTAAACTTCATGGAAATCGGAGTAATTGTCTTCTATATTTACCTAATCAAGAATATCCTAATGAATTATTTATCAGAAGATTAAAGGACGATTTAAGTCTAAAGGTTTCTGATTTAGAAAAGGATCTGGATCTGTCTTATGAAAACTTCGTCTGCCTTGACGGCAATGCTTCCCGATTCATCCCAACCCTCGGAAAAATCCCAAGGCAATGGCTGAAAGAAAGGAATTACCCGGACCTAGATCTTCCTGCAAAATGGGATCTACTTGAGGAGCTCAGGGATATTCTTGACACTCCTCATTATCGAATTATTAGATCAGGACAATCCTATGAATTAAGTCTTTTGCCGGAGGCTGATGATCAAACCCTGAGAGAATTTGACGATCCCCTTCAAGCCGCTAATGAGCTATTCTATTTTGGTGTAATTAAATCTCAATTCGAAATAGGAAAGGAGCGCTTAATCAGAGAGCAAAATGCTCAAATCAAAAAGACTGAGAGTTTCATTCAAAAGGCTAGAGTCAAACTTGAGGAATTAAAAGCTAGTCCTCCACCCTCTCAGTTGGCAGATGTGATCATGGCTAATCTACACCAATTCAATAATGGAAAAGCAAGGGTATTTGATTTCTATAATCAGGAGGAAGTACTCATTTCTATTCCTTCAAACCAGAAACCTCAGGGCTACGCAGAGAAGCTTTACAAGAAGAATAAGAATCGAAAGTTGGAATGGGAACAGCTCGAGAAAAACATCAAACATAAAAAAGGCCTACTTGAGCAGACCCAATCAACTTTAGAGGAAATTGAATCCATTGAAGACTATCGAAGTCTCAAGAAATTCCTAAAATCAAAAGAGGTTCATCCGAGTAGCAAAAAGGATTCTGAGACCCTCCCCTTCAAAGAGTTTATTTACAAAGGCTATCCTCTATGGGTGGGTAAGTCAGCCAAAGCTAACGATGAAATGCTTCGAAATTATTCCAAAAAGAATGATTATTGGCTGCACGCAAGGAATGTAGCTGGTTCCCATGTGATCATTAAATGGCAAGGAATGACTGAACCATCACAGGAAATACTTGAAATCGCTGGTTCTCTCGCAGCATTCTATTCAAAAGCCAAGTCTCAAACCTTAGCTCCTGTAATTTACACACAAGCTAAGTTTGTGAGAAAGGTAAAAGGAAGTCCACCTGGATCCGTAGTTGTTGATAAGGAGAAAGTGATTATGGTAGAACCAAAGGGGCCAGAAGTTATTTTTGGATAATAAAAAAACCTCCGGACTGGGAGGTTTTTAATTGTTTCAAGCGGTTTAGCTTGCAATATGAATTTTCAACATGTTGGTCCTGCCTTTTTGTTTCAGAGGCATACTCGCCGTATTAATAATAATGTCACCACTATTGATGTGTCCATCTTTCTTCAGTGTGTTTTCTATATCTGTAAAAGTGGCGTCTGTACTCACTTGATTTTCATAGAAATAGGCTCTTACCCCCCATACCAAGCTCATTTGAGTGAGTAGCTTTTCATTTCTGGTGAATATGAAGATATTAGCGAAGGGTCTATGGGATGCAATTCTAAATCCTGTGAATCCTGACGAAGTAATTCCTACAATTGCTTTTGCTTTTACATTCCTGGAAAGCCTTGATGCCATTAGGATCAAGTTATTACTGAGGAAAGTTTCATCAGACTCTGGAATCTTATAGAGATGATTATAGATTTCTGCATTATCCTCGAGGTAAGAAATAATACTAGTCATTGCCTTTACAGCATTTACCGGATAATTACCGGAAGCTGTTTCTGCAGAAAGCATTACCGCATCTGCCCCGTCCAAAACAGCATTGGCTACATCATTAGTCTCAGCTCTTGTAGGACGAGGATTAGTAATCATACTCTCCATCATCTGAGTAGCAATAATTACTGGCTTGCAGGCAAGCTTACACTTCTCCACCATTTTTTTCTGCCAAAGCGGAACAATTTCCTGAGGAACTTCCACACCCAAATCACCTCTTGCGACCATTATCGCATCAGTTGCCTCAATAATAGCGTCGATATTCTCAAGTGCTTCTGGTTTTTCGATTTTAGCGACAATTTTACAATCCTTGCCAGCTTTTTTTATTCTATCTCTTAAATCAAGAATATCTTCCGCTGAACGCACGAAAGATAAGGCTATCCAATCCACATCCATAGATAAGCCAAACTCAAGATCTTTGATGTCTTTTTCTGTAAGCGAAGGAGCACTTACTTTGGTATTTGGAAGGTTTATACCCTTTCTGGACTTTAAAATACCGCCATGGATTACCGTGCAATTCACATTTTTTCCATCGGTATCCAAAACTGAAAGCTCTAGGTTACCATCGTCAATAAGTATTCTATCTCCAGGCACTACATCCTGAGGCAGATTCTGATAAACGGTACTCACCAAGTGACTAGTTCCTAAGAGAGGCTCATTGGTAATAGTAATTTTCTGGCCAGGCACGATCTCCACACCATTATTTTCAACCTCTCCTACCCGAATCTTTGGACCCTGCAGATCTTGAAGGATTCCCAGATTCAAACCATTGTCCTTGTTTATCTTTCTTATAAATCCAACTACCTCTTCATGAATATCATGGGTCCCATGTGAAAAATTTAATCTGAACACATCTGCACCTGCCATTGCGAGGTTCTTAATCATATCCAGGTTATTAGAGGCTGGACCAATGGTAGCAAGTATCTTTGTTTTATTAAAAACGATCGGGTTCATAGGTTAATTTAATAGGTTAAAAGGTTCTCTCTCGACTTAATCTTATTCACATCTAATTTGATCACATTTTGAATATGTGGTTCCCCTGAAAGATGCTCCAGAAAAAGATCTGCTGTAAGTTCTGTGGTTTCATCCTGGATGATTAAAAAGAAATCCACATTCTTCAATTCAGGGATCAAATATGAGATTTGCTCAGCAGAAGTTAAAGACTTATTCCTTAATAGCTGCACATATCCGAAGGGCAAAGAAAGGAAATATTGAGAGATTTTTAGAATTGGTGCTTTAAGAAACTCAATTTCCAGATCATCCTCTTTTTCCAGGTCTATCCCCAGACTCTTATTAATTATCCAGGCGAGCTTATAATCCTTAATAGGAGCCACGAAGCCCAGAAGATCAAAATCGTATGAATGCTCTACAAGTAGTTTGGTTTTCTTCATTGGGGAAGAAGCATGAAATGCAAAGTTAAAAATTAAAACCGTTCTCGAGAGCGCTAAAACAAGCCCTAAAATTAACTTGAATCAATATTTTGTCAATTAGCTATTAAATACATTTCTTTGTGCAGTATTAATCAATAAACTGATCATAAAATGTCTGAAATTGCAGAAAAAGTAAAAGCCATTATTGTTGACAAACTAGGCGTAGAAGAGTCTGAAGTAACTATGGAAGCAAGCTTTACCAACGATTTGGGAGCTGACTCTCTTGACACTGTAGAATTGATCATGGAATTTGAAAAAGAGTTCAACCTTTCCATCCCAGATGATCAGGCAGAGCAAATCGGTACAGTAGGTCAAGCTGTATCTTACCTTGAAGCGAACGTAAAATAAGAACTGATAAATTCATTTTATGAATTTAAAAAGAGTTGTAGTAACGGGAACCGGTGCACTTACACCAATAGGCAATTCCTCTGAAGATTTCAGGAAGGCGTTGGTTAGTGGTGTAAGTGGTGCTGCCCCTATTACTCACTTTGATGCGTCACTTTTTAAAACCCAATTTGCCTGTGAGGTAAAGAATTTCAACGTCCAGGATTTCATTGACAGAAAGGAAGCCCGAAAAATGGATCCTTTCACGCAATACGCCATGGTTACCGTGGAAGAGGCCATGAAAGACTCTGGGCTTGATCTAGAAAAAATAGATCTGTCAAGGGCAGGAGTTATTTGGGGATCGGGAATCGGTGGATTGAGGACCTTCCAGGATGAAGTCACTGGCTTCGCCAATGGAGATGGTCATCCAAGATTCAATCCGTTTTTCATCCCTAAAATGATTGCTGATATAAGCGCAGGATTTATTTCCATTAAGTATGGTTTTAGAGGACCAAACTTCGTAACAGTTTCCGCTTGTGCTTCTGCCACTAATGCATTGATAGATGCCTTTAATTACATCAGATTAGGCAAAGCTGATATTTTTATCAGTGGTGGTTCTGAAGCAGCTGTGACTGAGGCAGGGATAGGCGGATTTAATGCTATGAAAGCCTTATCCCAAAGAAACGATTCACCTGAAACGGCTTCAAGGCCTTTTGACAAGGACAGAGACGGTTTCGTACTGGGTGAAGGTGCTGGAGCATTGATCCTCGAAGAATATGATCATGCTGTCGCAAGAGGTGCCAAAATCTACGCAGAAATTGTAGGTGGTGGAATGTCTGCCGATGCATATCACATGACAGCTCCACACCCTGAAGGACTTGGGGCGAGTAGTGTAATGAAATTAGCATTAGAAGATGCTGGATTGAGTCCTGATGCAATTGATTACATCAATGTTCATGGTACTTCTACTCCGCTTGGGGATGTGAGCGAAACTAAAGCAATCCAAAATGTCTTTGGAGAGCATGCTTACAAACTAAATATAAGTAGTACCAAGTCTATGACTGGTCACTTGCTCGGTGCCGCAGGAGCTGTGGAAGCTCTCGCGAGTATTTTTGCTTTACAGGATGGCCTTGTGCCACCGACTATTAATCATTTCACAGATGATGAAAATCTTGATCCTGAGCTAAACTTAACGTTTAACAAAGCGCAGAAGAGAGATTTAAATTATGCATTAAGCAACACCTTTGGATTTGGTGGACACAACTGTTCCGTAATCTTCAAAAAACATAGCTAAACTGAATTTTGAGCATTTTTCAAAGACTCGGAGTTCAGAAGATATTTTTCAACAAAAAAGACAAAAGGCTTGCCTCCAACGTCAAAATGATGACTGGAAGCAAGCCTTTAAGTTTATCCCTGTATCGACTTGCCCTTACACCCGCCGGATTAGGAGATTCAAATGCGAAAGGTGTGGCCATTTCAAACGAAAGATTAGAATTTCTTGGTGATGCAGTCCTAGGCTCTGTAGTCGCTGATTACCTCTACATAAAATACCCATACCGCAATGAAGGTTTCCTAACCGAAACAAGGTCCAAAATCGTAAACAGAGAGACCTTACATGAGGTTGGAATTAAGGTAGGTCTCAAAAAAATATTCACTGAAGAATTAGATGGTCGAAATCTGATTCAGGGAAAATCTCTTTATGGGGATATGCTCGAAGCATTGATTGGAGCGGTATACCTGGATCGAGGATACGCATTTAGCAAAAAATATATTCTCGAGAGGCTTTTGATTCACATAGATATTGATGAGGCGATCAAGACCACAGTGAATTACAAAAGTAAGATAATTGAGTGGTCACAAAAAGAAGGTAAAAACGTCGAATTTAAGCTTATGAACGTCAGTGGAAATCAACGTTTCAAAGAGTTCACGATAAGTTTGGAAATCGATCAAAAAGAAATTTCTCAAGGCAAGGGCCCGAACAAAAAGAAGGCTGAGCAAGAGGCATGCGAAAATGCATGTAAAGTGCTGAATATTTAGTCTTAAAGGATAATTTCGCATTCAATATCACCCCGATGAAAAATCTAAAAATAGCAGCTATCTCTGTCAACCAAACTCCTTTGGATTGGGAAGGAAATTTGGCGAGGATTATTGCCGGGATAAATGAGGCTAAAGAAGAAGGAGCTGATTTTGCTTGCTTCCCTGAGCTGTCTATATGTGGGTATGGAAGTGAAGATTTATTCTTGAGTCATTGGTATCCTGCTAAGTCCCTGGAAAAGCTAAAAACCCTTATTCCTCATACCATAGGGTTAACTGTCGCTGTTGGATTACCGGTCAGAATCTCAAACAAGGTATATAACACTGTTGCAGTTATAGAAAATGGAGAGCTCATCGGCTTTGTTCCCAAGCAGTTCATGGCCATCGATGGAGTCCATTATGAATTCCGGTGGTTTACTCCATGGCCGTGTAGAGAACTTACCCAGTTTGATTTTTTTGGAAAAAAGATCCCATTTGGAGATCAAATTTTTCAGCTTAAAGGAATTAAATATGGTTTTGAGATATGTGAAGACGCATGGAGGGGAAAAGCGCGTCCAGGTTATCGACTGAAAGATCGTAAGGTTGATTTAATCTTGAATCCTAGTGCTAGTCATTTTGCCATGGGAAAAACCCAAGAGAGAATTGACTTGATGAAAGAAAGCTCAGAGATTTTTGATTGTTTTTATTGCTATGTAAACCTCCTTGGAAATGAATCTGGCAGGATGATTTTTGATGGCGAGAGCATGTTGGCTAATAAAGGCGAAATTCTTGGACGATCTCCTCTTTTATCATTTAAAGATGTTGTTACCACATATTTCGAACTTGCTCCCAAGGAACAAAAACAAGCACCTGTAAATCCGAAAGAAGAAGAATTTGTACAAGCTGCAGCTTTAGCAATTTTTGATTACATGCGAAAAAGTCGAAGTACCGGCTTTGTACTTTCTTTAAGTGGTGGAGCAGATTCCTCCACCTGCGCCATTCTGGTTTCCGAAATGGTAAAAAGAGGAATTGCTGAACTTGGGCAGGAAAAGTTTTTAGCAAAAGCAGGTTTAAAGGGGTCTTTTGATTCAGAAAAGCAAATAGTGAATAAACTCTTGACCACTGCTTATCAGGGAACTAAGAATTCTTCTGATGACACCTTTTTAAGTGCGAAAGAATTGGCAGAAAGTATAGGGGCCAGATTTTATCATTGGGAGATAGATGAGGAGGTAAATTCTTATCGAAATAAAATCGAAAATGCGATTGGTCGTGAGCTTACATGGGAACAGGATGACATAACCCTTCAAAATATTCAGGCGCGAGCCAGATCACCCATCATTTGGATGCTGTCAAACCTGAATAATGCCCTTCTAATGGCCACTTCAAACAGAAGCGAAGGAGATGTAGGATATACTACCATGGATGGTGACACCAGTGGAAGCATCTCTCCTATTGCGGCAGTTAGTAAGGATTTTATCATCCATTGGCTCAATTGGGCCGAAAAGAACCTTGGCCAGTCTGGCCTAGCCAGAGTGAACTCATTGCAGCCTACTGCAGAGTTAAGACCACTAGAAAGCACTCAAACCGATGAAAAAGACCTCATGCCCTATCCGGTTTTACTAGAAATAGAAAAACTCGCTATTCGAGATCAAAAATCACCCATTGACGTATATCTGATTCTGAAAGAAGAATTAACTATCGACACAGAAACATTAAAGGGATATATCAAAAAATTCTACCAACTTTGGGCTAGAAATCAATGGAAGCGGGAAAGGCTTGCTCCATCATTTCACCTGGATGAGTTCAATGTCGATCCAAAGACATGGTATCGATTCCCCATTCTTTCCGCTGGTTATGTGGAGGAACTAAATGAACTCGAAAATTTCAACTAAACAGCATGCTTGAATTCATAATATCCTATTTCGTTTGGGATCCAGACCCTTCTGTGATTCCTGGATGGAGTAGACCCCCATGGTATAGTATTTTATTTGCAGCCGGCTTTATTGTATCTCAGCAGTTTATGATCTATTTCTTTAAGAAAGAAGGTCATAAGCCTGAGCTCGTAGATAGGTTGACGGTTTATATGGTACTCGCCACCATTATTGGTGCTAGGCTAGGTCATGTGCTATTCTATGAACCAGCTAGATATTTCAGTAATCCAATAGATATTCTCAAGGTCTGGGAAGGCGGGCTTGCTTCCCATGGAGCTGCTATAGGAATCCTTTTTGCTCTTTGGCTTTATGCTAAAAAGACCCCTGGACAAAACTATCTCTGGGTAGTGGATAGGATCGTGATTGTAACAGCTCTGACAGGAGCCTTCATTCGGTTTGGAAACTTGATGAATTCTGAAATTGGAGGAATGGATTCCGGTTCAGATTCTGGGATAGTTTATGCGTGGCACACCGAGGAATTGCTTTCTTCTTTAAAAGTACCCGTAAATTCTATTGACCCATATAAGCCAGCAGATCGCCAGGGAGAGCTTACTGGGAATGGGATTGTCCCTGTTAACATTGCTATAGAGATTAATAAAGGCAGCTATTCTCTAGATGATCTGGAAACCACTCTAAATAGGGATCTTAAATATGCACTAACCAAATTCGAGTCTAGCAAGCAATACTTTGCTGAACCAGCTGAGACACCTCTTGACCTGATAATTGAAGATAAAGGGAGCTTCTATTTGGCCACAGTAAGAACAGTCGGTCGAGTAAAATATCCCACCCAGATCTACGAGTCCATAACCTATTTTGTCATATTTCTGATCCTTTTTGGATTATGGTATAAATACAAAGCTCGATTGCCTGAAGGAATTTTGCTGGGAATATTTCTAGTTACCGTGTTTGGAATGCGATTCGTTTGGGAGTTTTTCAAAGAAAATCAGGTAGAGTTTGAAGATTCTCTTCAATACAATATGGGGCAGCTCTTGAGTATTCCTTTGGTAATAATTGGGATTATCCTCATTGTAAGAGCAATGAGAAAAGGCTTAGGCGAAGAAGTGTGATTTAAGGAACCGGATCATGACCATGTCCGCCCCAAGGATGACATCTCGAAATACGCTTAATCCCAAGTTTACCACCCTTCCAGACACCATGCTTCATTATGGCTTCTTTCATGTATTGACTACAAGTCGGAGTGAACCTACAGCTGGAGGGAAATAGCGGAGAAATGAGATATTGATAAATCGTCACTGGAAAAATCGCTACTTGTCGTAAAACTGATTGGATAGTCATTAGGAATAGTTAACGAGACCGTATAACAAAAGTATAAATAAAGAATTCGAATTTGAAGCTCAGCTTCCTACATATCACCAAAATTGGGTTGATAGGATTTTTAATCCTGGCAATGTGGCAACCTGTGGCTTTTGCACAGGATGAAGAGGCTTTACCAGAAATAGTTACTCCCAGCAATCCCCCTGAGATGGTTAGGGTAAATAATATCTATGTCATCGGGAATGAAAAGACACGAAAAAGCATAATCCTCAGAGAACTTGATTTTACTACAAACTATGACTATGACTGGAATACCTTTATAGAGATTCTTATCGCAGATCAACAAAAGATCTATAATCTAAGGCTCTTTACGAGTGTAGAAATATCACCTCTTTTCCTCACCGAAAATGAAGTAGAAATTCTAATCACGGTTCGAGAAAGGTGGTATATAGTTCCATCCATCATCTTCAGGTTGGCGGATAGAAACTTTGCCGAATGGTGGACCAACCAGGGTAGAGACTTTTCCAGAGTTAATTACGGCCTTCGATTAAGTCATGGAAATGTAGGAGGACGGAATGAAAAGCTCCGATTTGCTGGTCAATTAGGATTTACCAGAGCCTTAGACTTCAGATATAGCAAACCCTATATCGATAAAAATCAGAAGCATGGACTAGCATTCCGGCTAAACTTCGCAGAACAGAAGACTATTCCTATTCGATCGGCATTTAATCGACAAGTCTTCTACACTAATGATAATGAGGATGTCCTTAGGCAGAACTTCCTGACTTCATTGACCTACACCTACAGGCGAAGTTTCTACAATTTTCACTTTTTCACGCTAGGGTATAACAATACAACAATAAGTGCTGATGTCCTTGTTGAGAATCCCGATTATTTTCAGACTGATAATACCAAGCTCAGGTATCTTTTTGCTACCTATTCGTTCCGACATGACAGAAGAGATAATGTGGCATATGCAACAGATGGGGAATTCCTTCAGATTTCTGCTACCAAATATGGAATCTTCTTTGTCGACGAATTAGATGAAGTGGAGGTAAGCATCACCGCGAATAAATATTGGAAAATCAATGACAAATTCCATTTCAATACCGGACTGGCTGCGAATTGGTTTTTAAGTCAAACGCAGCCCTATACATTAGTAAGAGGTATTGGCTATCAGCCCTATTTCATTCGAGGATATGAATTGAATGTAATCGAAGGTCAGCAGCTTTATACGCATAAAAATAGCTTCAGATGGAAGTTCCTTGATTGGCAGCTAGACATCAGTAAACTCATTCCACTTGATCAGTTTTCAGTCATTCCTATTAAGCTGTACTGGAGTGCAAACTTTGATCATGGCTATGTCAAAGACCGTAATAATATCCCGGAAAATGCAAGATTAGCCAACACTTACCTATTTGGGTATGGAACTGGTGTTGATTTGGTTGGTTTATACGATGCAGTTTTCCGATTTGAATTATCCTTCAATAATCAGGGCGAGAGTAATTTCTTTCTGAACATCAGAGCTCCATTCTAAATACTCTAAGTTCAACTACACTTTCTTTTTTGAGGTTTTATAACTAAATTCTCTTTTTATTTTTTGATGGAGGATGAGGTTATTTTTTATCATCTGCACTTTTTCATGTATCTCTTTGTCCTTCGGACAAAGCTACCTTCCGACCCAATCTCAAGGAGCTAGAAGTCAGGGAATGGGCACGATCAGATTAAACCTTCCTGATTCATGGTCATATTTTAATAATATTGGTTCACTCGCGAGAACTGAAGACAGTGGTATTTCCGTAGGATATGATTCTCGATTCGGCTTAAAAGAACTCCGAACGGTTTCATTAGCTGGTAATATCCCAATCAAGATTGGCCAAATAGGATTTGGTATCAGTCGCTTTGGCGGTAAGCTCTTCAATCAACAAAGCCTCGGAGTAGGATATTCCAATCAGCTAGGCATAGTTTCTTTTGGAGTCAAAGTGGATTGGTTTCAAACGAATATTGAGGGCTTTGGAACAGGGAATTCTTTCATTATATGTTTTGGTGGTGTTGCGGAGCTGGGACCAGAACTATTTCTTTCCACTCATGTCAACAATGTCAATCGGGCTAAGCTTAGCAAGAATGTCGATGAAAGATTGGATACACAAATTGATATGGGGGTTAGCTATATCCCGAATCAGAAACTTGGCCTCCATCTCGAAGTATCTAAAAGTCTGCAAAACAAACCCAGAGTTCGGGCTGGCCTTGAATATTCCATTAAGGAATGGGTCACATTCCGTTCAGGAGTTATTACCAATCCCGGTGAAATATTTTTCGGACTGGGTATAAAACCCAGAAAATTCACTGCCGATTATGCCTTTGGTCAAAATGGCCCACTAGGCAATACTCATCACCTTAGTCTTGGAATGCTATGGTGAGGCTTCTGATTATCTTTTTGATTTTACTCTTTCTTCAATCTTCCCTGAAAGCTCAGCAAGTACCTCAGGTAGAGATTGATTTGGAAGATTTTATCGAACGGCTCTTTCCTGTTCAGGATCAGGATATTGATTACGAATCCATTTACGAGGTTCTATTTCAGCTTTATCAAAATCCAATAGATATAAATCAAGCCGATTCCGAAATCCTACAAGCTACTTATTTGCTGAAGCCCTATCAGATCGATGCAATTCTGAATTACCGTGAAAAACTAGGCTCTTTTTTAAGTCTTTACGAGCTGCAGGCAGTTCCTGAATTAGAATTAGATGATGTTATAAGGCTTAGGCCCTTTTTCCAAATTGGAGGTTCAGGAAGCCGGAACACAAAAAAAATCCTCAAGCGGTTACCTGAAGCAACCCAAGCTTATTTCCTATTTCGCCATAGAAGGACCTGGGAGACCAGACGGGGATTCACCCCAGCAGATACTAGTAACTCAGGAAGGATCTCTAGTCGTTTCTTGGGTGATGAGAATGAAATTTATCTCAGGCTTCGATTACAAAAAACCCGAGATTTCAGCTTTGGATTTACTCTTGAAAAAGATGCTGGAGAACAATTTATCTGGGATAGATCAACGAACCGAGTAGGATTCAATTTTTACTCTTTTCACCTCAGTAAATTCAATACTGGAAAATGGAGAAACATAACCCTTGGTGATTTTCAAGCTGCATTCGGGCAAGGCTTGGTATTTGGAGCAGGGTTTATTTTAGGAAAAGGGGCCGAAACGGTTACAACAGTTAGAAGAAGCAGTGCAGGTATTCTTCCTTATACAGCGGCATTGGAATTTGGATTCTTCAGAGGCTTTGGAGCGACCTACGAGTTCAATCCCAACTTAAAAACCACTCTCATAGCTTCTAGAGTTTCTCGAGATGGAAGAATTCAGGGTTCTCTGGATAGCTTATCTGAACAATCAGGTTTCAGTTCCATCAATCAAAGCGGATTACACCGTACGGTTTCCGAACTAGCCACTAAAAATCAGTTGAAGGAAACCAGTCTTGGAATGAACGTGGAATTCAGTAGAAAGTCTCTTTCAGCAGGTGCTAACTTCCTGTCAGTAAATTTTAATCGGTCTTGGCAACCCACTCCCAGACCCTATAACCAATTTGATTTTCGCGGTAATCAAAATCAAAATGCCAGTGTATACCTCAATTATAATTGGAGAAACATTTTTGCCTTTGGAGAAGCCGCCATTTCATCCTCAGGAGGAACTGGGGTGGTAGCAGGATTTATAGCGAGTCTCAGCCGGGAAGTAAATCTGTCATTGCTAGTTAGAAACTTCGATAGAGATTTTAATAGCTTTTTTTCTAATGCCTTTGCTGAAAGTACCCGACCAAGAAATGAAAGAGGAGTTTATCTGGGCTTGGAACTGAACCCTATAAAAAAATGGAAATTGAATCTGTACTATGATTATTTCAAATTTCCATGGCTTCGATTTAGAGCCTATGCTCCTTCGGAAGGATATGAATGGTTAGCTAGACTTACCTTTAGACCCAGAAAAACTCTCTCCACATTTATTCAACTAAGGCAGGAGCAAAAAGAACGGAATATCAGTGATTCAGGGGAGCCTCAATTGGGATATAGGCTTGCACCTTTGAATCGGATAAATGGACTATGGAGCCTTGATCAGCAGGTTTCGAGCCACTTGTTCCTGAGATCCCGAGTAATGTGGAGTCGAGTAAATTTCAATCAAAACCAAAGTAATGGATTCCTCATTTTACAGGATATCAGGTTAGATTTAGCTCGCTGGCGATTAACTGGTAGAGTATCATTATTCGATACTGATGATTATGATTCCAGACTCTATGCCTTTGAAAACAATGTTCTCTGGGCTTTTTCGATTCCAGCCTTCTCAGGACGAGGAATTCGCTACTATCTACTTGCTCAATACAAACTCCATCCTAGATTAACCATTTATGCCAGAATTGCCAGAACAAGTTTCTCTGATAGAGAACAGATCAGTTCTGGATTACAAACTATTGAAGGCAATAATCAAACTGATAGTCACATAATGATGAAGTATGACTTGTTTAAATAATTAAAATAACTATTCTTTTTTTAACTAACTCTCTTGTTCAATTGATTAATTGATCTTATTTTAAATACAAATTTTTATATGTATGAAACGTTTTTTAGCCTTCTTTTTGATTCTTGTGTTTGTGGTAAGTTGTGATGAAGGAGAAGAAGAAACTCCTAATGTGATACAAGACCCGGAACCCAGAAAATTAGCGAGAATCGAAATCGATACTGACCGAGATTTTATTATTGCCAATACTTTAGACCAAGCAAAGATTGAATACAAATTTTTTGATCAAACCAATCTAATTTTTTTTGATGCAGATGCAGATTCAATTAAGAATCTGGTAAAGCTAACTGTTAATAATGCTGAGAACCCGAACCCTGAAACTGTCGTTAGCGAAGAGATTCCAGGTGATTTAAAGATTAGGGCTTCTGTTGGCACTATTGAAAGTGATGAACTAACCATTCCTGCTAAAAGTGTTCGTATTAAGATCGCTGCAAGCCATGCATTTTTATATGCAAATGGCAAGGCAAATATATCAATTGAACCGGATTTCATTTCGGAGGACGGACTAATCATAGAACCATCTCAGTTGACTCTTCTAAATGAAAACGGAATTGAGGCAGATTATCAATTCAGTACAACTCAAGAAGGAACCTATACTTTCAAATTAGTCAGTGGTAGTATCGAAAGTGAAGAAATTTCTATCGAAGCCGTTCGGGTTGCAGATCTCTCTGAAGAAATTAGGATACCAATCGTCTTCCATGTTGTTCCATTGACAGGAAGAGAAATAGGCGAAATCGGTAACCCTACCAACGAAAGAATTGAAGCAGGGGTAGAAATGCTCAATGCCTTATTCGCCTCAGATCTTTATGATTACTCAATAGAGAGCCCGAACTTCTCAATAGGGAGCGCTGACCAAACTACAGAGAGTCCCAAGGTGATAAATGATGTCAATAGCAATATTCTGGCTGCTGGAAATATCTCATTTTATCTTGCCGATGAACCTAACTTTGACACTCCTGGTATAATTCGATATGGCAACGATATTCCCAAAGCAGATGATCTGAGTGAATTTTTTAAATTCGTAGATGATCATATTCTTGACACGCATAAATATCTCAATATCTTTCTTTATCCAGTATCTTTTGGGGGTGCTACCGGCATAGCCTCGCATTATCCTGGTACTACAGCAGATGTAGGAATACCAGGACTACCAATAGTGAACGTCGACTGGAAGCCTAAAGAGTTCATTTGGCTTTGGCCGAATATTGCAGTCAATGATGGAGGAGAATTTGGTCTTGGAGTTCTCTTATCACATGAGATTGCTCATTATTTTGGCCTTTTTCATGTTTTTGCAGGTGATGATTTTAATGGTCTCCCTGATAACCCCTGCATAGGTTCCGACCCAGACTTCGTCACGGATACATATCGGTATGACAGAGGCCGTCATATTTCTTCTCCACAACCTACGGAATCAATGAGGTTTAGGGTCATGTGTAATGGTCAGTTAGAGAAATCAAATAATGTAATGGATTATTTTTTTGCTTCTTGGTATCCGAACTTTTTCTCTCAGGAATTTTACTACGAAACCATGTTTACCCATGGACAGATGGAGAGAATGTACCGCGTATTAAAGACCAGCCCAGGGAGAAAGCAATTAGCTGGTTTTGCTAGCGCAAGAAAACAACCCTATTCCTATTCTGGAATTCCACATCGAATAGTCTATTAATTCCTTAAACATATTAATATGAAACGTTTTTTAGCCTTCTTTTTGATTCTCGTTTTTGTCGTTAGTTGTGATGAAGGAGAGGATCCATTACCAGTAACTCATTCTGATCCTGATCAGCAGCAAAATGATGATGATCCGGATCCAAATGATGGAAATTCCAATTCAGATGATGACGATTCTAATGATGGCAATTCTAATGATGATGATCCGGATATTATTGATGGAGTAATAATTATTGACAAAGACAAGTCCATTCTAATTAGTACAGAAAATGACATCCAAGGCGGTATTTATATCATAGATTTTTTAGATACCCCACCCGAAATCGAAGTAAATGATATAATAGTCAGTGATATTGATGAAGGTTTCCTGAGAAGAGTGAATTCGGTTGTCACAACTGGAACGAAAGTTACCATGGAAACATCCCAAGCCACACTTGATGATATTTTCGATGATGCCTCTATACAGCTCGAAACAGATATCTCAAATTCTTCAGGAAGGATGGCAAATAAGGACAAGGTCAAAATCAACTATATAAAAGAAGGAGTAAGATTAGAGGAAGCGGGATTATCCTATGATTTCTCAAATACGGTCCTTTACAGCGGAGGGGGTGCAGATGTAAGAATAAAACAGGGAAAAGCTTCCTTCAACCCTAAATTCACCTTTAACGTGGATTATACAACATTACGGGGACTGGAATTTTTTGAATTCAAAACAGATGACACAAAACTACTAATCGACGGTACCTTGGATATTAAAGTTGATGGAATTCTTCAACTTAGGGATTACTCAGTTAAGCTCCTCGATTATGACAAATTCTTTTACAGACAAATCGGAACAATTCCAGTAGTTCTGGTCATGAACACCCAGTTGGTAGCTGAATTGAACAGCGAAGTTGGTGGTCAAGTCAACCTCTCTTCAGGATGGTATAGTAACTTCAATCTTAATACGGGAGTTGGGTACCAAAGCAATACTTGGACACCATATTTTCAGTTGGTTCCTGATTTGGGATTCAACAATTTCGAAATATCAGCAGTAGCTGGACTTCAAATGGCACTTAACATTGTGCCTAAATCGACCTTCAAGTTATACGGTGTCATTGGTCCTTACATTGAACCTAAACTAACATCCAAACTCAATAAGTCCGTTTGGCTTGACGGGCTATCTTGGAAAGCCGATTTAACTGCTGGTATCGAGTTAACCAAAGGTGTGGATATTTCAATCTTTGGAACTACAATTGAAGACTTTTCCACAACCGATAATTTTGAGAAAACTATTTGGAGCGCTCCTACAAATCTCATTCTATTGTCAGAGGATCGCTCAGAGGGTTTTTTTAATGAAGTATTAGAGGATTCTATAAAGGTAAAAGTAACCGACCTATATGACAATCCTCTTCCCTTGGCAACTGTAACTTTTGAAATTTTAGCTGGCAATGGGGAAGCGGGTGAAAAAAATGTAAGGACTGGTTTAGACGGCGTCGCAGGCACCACTTGGAAATTGGCCGACGCAGTAAATAACAGGATGAGGGTTAGCCTTAAGCATACCGACGGCACGAATACCTTCGCGGAAATTTATGTCAGAGGCAAGGATTATCAGAACCTAAATTATTATGGCAACCTCAATTTTGGCAATGTAATTTTAGGGACAGATAAAAGTGTTGAACTGACCATTGAAAACCCAAATCCTAAAGAAATCAAGGTCACATCCATTGAACTACCTGATGAATTGAGTTCGAATTGGGATTCTGGAACCATTGGTCCAAATAGCAGCCAAATCATTGAAATTACTTTTGAACCAACAGAAGCCGGGGAGTTTTCAGACCAAATAGTTATTAAGAATGACCTTAATCCAGAAGGAGATAAACTTTCAGTTAAAGCCAATAGCGTTAGTGATAGTATTCTTGGGTGTCACACCTTCTATACTAGCACTGATAGAAAATCTTGCTTTGACGGTACCGGAGCATACACTTTAGACTTTTATTTAGGAGAGAACGGATTAGTAGCTTTGCAGGATTTTTTTAACGGAGACTGCGGACCAGGGTCAAATATTGGTCCAATGACAGATGATGGTCCGAAATATGAATTCAATGGATCCTATACTCTAGATGACGAAGGAAACTTACAAGTTGAGACTGAATATGAAACTTATCCCGATGTAGAAGATAGAGGCTATGTTCTGACGGCTCAATATAGTTTCAAATTAGATTTTGAAGATGATGAATTCAGGCATTATGGGTCATCTACAATCACTAGATTCCAGAAAACGAATGGTGAAACCTGTGAAGATGGAGGTCCAGCGAGCATAGTGGTGAGATAGAATAGGAAGGCAAGTCTATTCTCTTTAAAGAGAACAATATTATTGCTTAAAGAAAAAGAAGAGTATCATTTCTTTATAAGGGATAGCCTAAACCAAATTTGGTTATGTTCCATAACCAGAATTTCCATCAATGGTCTCCTTAGCGAGACCATTTTTTTTAAGTTTAGCTTATAATTAGAGAACTATGAAAAGACTTTTACTCCTGCTCTTCGCAGGGTTTATCACCACCGGAATTCTATTTGCCCAATCAGATGATTTAGCAAGTGCAGAAAAAATGGAAGGTTTTATCAACCTTCATTTGAACAAGGATAAAGGCAAAATCTATTTGGAAATAGAAGACCTAAATTCTGAATTTCTATATGTGAATTCGCTAACCGCGGGAGTAGGTTCAAATGATATTGGACTAGATAGGGGACAATTAGGCAGGACACGGATTGTAGAATTCAGGAGAACTGGCAACAAAGTTTTCCTTGTGCATAAAAACTATGGTTTCCGGGCCTATTCTGATAATCCCTCAGAAGTCCGCTCCATTGACGAAGCATTTGCTGAATCCATTCTTTGGGGATTTGAAATTGCCAAAGAAGATGGTGGAAATTTAATCGTTGATGCTACAAAGTTCTACATGCAGGATGCCCATGGAGTAGGCCAAAGGCTGTCAAGAAGCCGGGAAGGGAATTACAGAGCAGATGCTTCTAGAAGTGGACTCTACTTTCCGATGACCAAAAATTTCCCTCAAAATACGGAAGTTGAAGCAACAATTACCTTAACTGGCACTCCGACTGGAAGATATCTAAGATCAGTTACTCCTTCTGCAGAAGCTGTGACCGTGCGACAAAGACATTCCTTTATTCAATTGCCAGATGACGAGTATGAGCCGCGTGCTTTTGATCCAAGATCAGGATATAATTCCATCCGATACATGGATTTCACCACACCTATTTCTGAGCCTATCCTCAAGAGATTTATTGCCAGGCATAGATTAGAAAAAAAGAATCCAGAAGCTGAACTGTCGGAGGCCGTGGAGCCAATCGTTTATTATCTTGATAGAGGAACTCCAGAGCCGGTGGCTTCTGCCTTAATTGAAGGAGGAAACTGGTGGAATCAGGCCTTTGAGGCGGCTGGGTTTAAGGATGCTTTTCGAGTGGAATTAGCCCCTGAAGGAATGGATCTCATGGATGTGAGATATAATGTGATCCAATGGGTTCACAGATCAACTCGCGGCTGGTCCTATGGCGCAAGTGTTAGGGACCCGAGGACTGGGGAGATTTTGAAGGGTCATGTTTCTCTTGGATCTCTACGAGTAAGACAGGATTTTTTAATCGCTCAAGGCTTGATTCAGCCTTATCTTAATGGTGAAGAGCCAGATCCAAAAATGCTAGAAATGGCCTTGGCGAGATTACGCCAGCTATCTGCACATGAAATCGGGCATACGATTGGCTTGGTACACAGTTATGCTACTTCTGCCACACAAAGATCATCCGTGATGGATTACCCCTATCCGGTTATCACCCAAGATTCTAATGGGAATTTAGACTTTTCAAATGCCTATGATGACAAAATTGGCGAGTGGGACAAGTGGGCAGTGAAATTTGGCTATGGATATCCAGAAGATGGTCAAACCGAGAAAGAGTTTTTGGCCAAAACTCTTGAAGACACCTATGCTGCAGGTTACGAGTTTATAACGGATGCTGACGCTCGAGATCCTCAAGGCATTCACCCAAGAGCTCATCTTTGGGATAATGGAAACTCAGCTTCTGAGGAACTTATGCGAATGTTGGATTTGAGAGAAAATAAATTAGAGACTTTTGGAATGAATGCCATTCGGACCGGGGAGGCTCAAGCGACTTTGGAGGAGGTGCTAGTTCCGCTTTACCTAATGCATAGATTCCAGGTGGAGGCCACAACCAAACTCATTGGAGGACTGGATTTCAGATATAAGATCAAGGGAGATAATCATCCGAACCACAAATGGATATCCTCAGAAGATCAAGGCGATGCTCTTGAAGCTTTACTATACACCATTAATCCGGACCAATTAGTAGTACCTGATCATATTCTCGCCTTGATCCCCCCTCGCCCACCAGGTTATGGAAGAAATCGAGAAACCTTTGTTTCCCGAACAGGTCCAATGTTTGACCCAATTGCACCGGCAGAAAGTGTGGTGGATTTGACTTTGGGATTTCTTCTGGAAGGATCCAGAATTAACCGAGTTCATCTTCAAAACCTTCAAGATGAGTCCTTGCCCGGCGCAATGGATGTTCTTGGTCAAGTGAGTAATACGATTTTTGCGAATGAATTACCTGAAGGGCTCAGAGGTGAAATCAAGCTCATGACGGAAGCTAAATTAGTGGATCACCTAATCAAGCTAGCTAAAGATCCTGATGTTTCTAAAACGGTTCGAGCTCAAGCTAGAGGGGTCTTATATGCTTATTCGGAGGAGGGAATTAATTCATTGAAAGGGCGTTCTTCAGAAGGATCTACCTTCGGAATGCACTCAACTTTCCTATCTGACCAAATCCAAGCCTACTTGGATCTTCCTATGGAATTTGCCCCACAAGAGTCCCTAAAGGTACCTGATGGCTCTCCAATAGGTATGGATGATATGAGTTGTGATTTTGAGTTTTGATCCCTGACTCGATAAGGCTTATATTGAGATTTTAAGCTAAATCGCAATACGTGTCAACAAAGAGGTGCTTTGTAGTAATGGGTTTTGGAACTAAAACCGATTACGTGAATGGAAGAAAACTGAACCTCGATAAATCTTATCGGGTATTAATCAAACCAGTCGTCGAGTCAAGAGGAATTGAGTGTGTCAGAGCTGATGAAATACTACATTCTGGTTCCATTGATGTGAAGATGTACCAGGAGCTGCTTCATGCAGATCTTGTTATAGCTGATTTATCCACGGCAAACCCAAATGCCCTTTATGAGCTCGGAGTAAGACATGCCCTCAGGCCTTATACCACAATAGTCATTTCTGAAGACAAATTGGTTTACCCATTTGATCTCAATCATATTCTCATCTCAAGCTACACGCATCTCGGAGATGCTATTGGATATGAAGAAGTAGGTAGGTTTAGGGATGCACTAGGCAAACAAATAGATGAGGTCCTTTCAAAAAAAGAGTCAGACAGCCCAGTATATACTTACTTACACTCACTAATTCCACCCAAGCTCGCCGATAGCATTTCTCAAGCAAGTCCAGTTCCAGCAAGTGATTCTAAAGAAGATGCTGCTGCCATGGGCCAGGCATTGTCATTTATGGTAGAAACTGGGGAGAAAGCCATATCGAATCACGAATTCAGTCAAGCAAGAGATTTATTCAAATCAGCTTTAGCTTTGTCTGAAAAAGACAAAAAACAGAAGGACATCTACCTGGTTCACAGACTGGCTTTTTGTACTTATAAGGCTGCAGAACCAACTCTTCAGGAATCACTGTATCTAGCGCTGAAATATTTAGATGACATTAACCTTGCCCACTCAAATGATCCGGAAACTGTGGGTACTGCTGGTACCATAAAAAAGAAGCTTTATGAAGCAGGTGAGGGTTCTTCTCATCTGGAGGATGCCATGTTATATTTTCAGCGGAGCTATTACTTGCTGAATAATAGATACCACGGCATAAACCTTGCAATCTGCTGTGTTTACAGAGCATCGTCTGAGCTATGCGATACAAAAGAACAAAGAATAGCCGATCTGGTTACTGCACAAAGAACCTGGGAAAGAGTTCTCTACCTATGCGATCGTGATGAAAAAGAAGTTCAAGAAAAACTTTCGCAAGATAACTCCTGGGATTCTAGTTCTGATGAGGCAAAATATCTAGAAGATTACTACCACAAACAAAAATTTTGGATTGCCGTTAATCGAGCCGAAGCTAACTTTGGGCTTGGCAATTTTGATGCTTACCAAGAAGCCATAAACAAGGCAAAACTTCTTACTCACCCAAAGTGGATGTGGGAAAGCTTTGAATCACAATTAGAAAAACTAAAAACAAGACTGAAGGGGTCCGGCCAACTTATGAATCCGGTCTGGACTCTTCCAAATGGAAACTAAACCATGTTTAACCCACTATTAGAGTCCTTCCAAACCCCAAGAGATACCGCTCCATTTGATCAAATAAAAACTGAGCATTTCCTCCCAGCCATCAAGCAAGGTATTAAGGTGGCTCAGGAGGAAATTGAAAAAATCAAATCAGAGCCTCTTCCGACCTTTCAAAATACCATTGAAGCGTTGGATAGAGCTGGAAAACTGCTATCTAGAGCCAGTTCGATTTTCTTTAACCTGAATTCGGCAGAGACTAATGAACAAATCCAGAACCTGGCCAGAGAAATCGCTCCGCTTCTTACAGAACATTCCAATAACATTCTACTTGACACAGAACTCTTTAACCGGGTTAAGCAGGTATTTGAACAGAAAAATGAGTTAAACCTGACCGCTGAGCAAAGCACTTTATTAGAAAAGAGCTATAAGTCTTTCGTCAGAAATGGCGCTAACCTGAGCAAATCACAATCTCAATCCCTACGAGAAATCGACCAAAAACTTGCACAGTTAAGTTTAAAGTTCGGAGAGAACGTACTGGAAGAAACCAACAAGTATTTACATCTGGTTAAAAATGAAGACGAACTCGAAGGATTACCTGAGTCCATTCGCGACGCGGCAGCTGCTCTCGCTGAGGAAAAAGGTCACAAGGGCTTTTGGGCCTTTTCCCTTGAATACCCCAGTTATATTCCCGCCATGACCTATGCCTCAAATCGTGATCTCAGAAAAACCTTGTTTATGGCCTCGGGGACGAAATCATGCAAAGGAGACGATCTTGATAACAGAGAAATCATCAAGGAAATCGTAAAGCTAAGATTCGATCGAGCTAAGCTGTTAGGATATGATTCTCATGCCCATTTCGTACTCGAAGAACGGATGGCAAAAACACCTTCTGAAGTGACCTCATTTTTGAATAGCCTCCTTGAAAAAGCAAAACCAAGAGCTGAAGAAGAAATGAGAGAATTGGCGGCTTTTGCATCAGAAAAACAAGGTTTAGATCAAATTGAAAAGTGGGATTATGCGTATTTCGCGGAATTACTAAAAAAAGAAAAATTCGCACTTGATGACGAGCTTCTACGCCCATTTTTTGAACTAGACAAAGTAGTCCAGGGTGTTTTCTTAACGGCGGAAAAACTATACGGCATTACCTTCAAAGAGAATAGTGAAATACCTGTTTATCAGGAAGATGTCAAGGCTTATGAAGTCTATGGCAAAAACGGTGAATTTGTAGCTGTTTTCTATGCAGACTTTTTCCCTCGCCCAGGAAAAAGAAATGGGGCTTGGATGACCAGTTTTAAGAGCCAAAGAAAATTGAATGGGAAGGTTGATAGACCCCACATTTCTATAGTCTGTAACTTCACTAAACCTACCAAATCAAGACCTAGTCTTTTGACTTTTAATGAGGTTACAACGCTCTTCCATGAGTTTGGACATGCCTTGCATGGGATGATGGCAAACGGTACCTATGAGTCGCTTACAGGAACAAGTGTTTATTGGGATTTTGTAGAGCTGCCCTCTCAAATTTTTGAGAATTGGTGCTATGAAAAAGAATGTCTTGATTTATTCGCCAGACATTATGAAACTGGTGAGAAGATTCCGGAAGAATACATTGAAAAAATTAAGGCCTCGGCAAATTTTCAGCAAGGCTATCAAACTTTGAGACAGATTAGCTTTGGGTTGCTGGATATGGCTTATCATGGGCAGGACCCTTCAGTCATTGATGAGATTGAAAGCTTCGAAAAGGAATCCATGAAGAAGACGAACCTCCTTCCTGATGTGAAAGGAACCATGATGAGCACTGCTTTCTCACATATTTTCCAAGGAGGCTATAGTTCGGGCTATTACAGTTATAAGTGGGCAGAAGTACTTGATGCGGACGCCTTTGAACTTTTCCAGGAAAATGGAATATTTGACAAAGCAACGGCCAAATCTTTCTTGGAAAACATTCTATCCGCAGGTGGTAGCGAACATCCTTCCATCCTCTACAAGAGATTTAGAGGAAGAGCTCCGAAAGAAGATGCACTATTAAAAAGAGCAGGTTTGGCTTAAATTGATAGCATGGATAAAACCCAAATTCATATCCCTCCATATCTGAAGGTTCTGGCAGTACTTCTTTTGATTTGTGTATTGGTATACATACTAATCATAGGAAAACCGCTTCTAGTACCAATCCTGATGGGTGGATTCTTTGCAATTTTATTTACCCCCATGGGTAATTGGCTGGAAAAAAATAGAATTCCAAGAGTTCTTTCAAGCATTGTGGCCTTGTTATCAATGATCGCTATTGTGGCCGGTCTGATCACATTTATTATTACCACTGTTTCCAGTTTTACTTCAGAATTTGACAAAGATGTCTCTCTAAGAGTTACTGAATATGCCCAATCCATAGATGATTGGACCAAGTCAAATCTGGGTGTGGATGAGGAACTAAGAAATAAAGCAAATACCGATTATTTGAAATCAGTCCTGGCGGAAAACAGTAACAGCGTTTCTGGTTTTGCCTTAAGAACAGTCGGGTCATTATCCGGAATAGTACTGATTCCTGTTTTTATGTTCTTTTTTCTTCTTTATCGAGATCATTTGACCAAGGTCGTGGTCCAGTTATATCATAAGAAAGACCCCGCCTTGGTGAAAATGCGGATAAGTAGGCTCACCAAGGTTATTCAAAATTACATCATTGGGGTAATCAAGGTGATGGGAATTTTAGCGATTCTGAATATCACTGCTTTCACCATAATTGGCGTAAAGCACGCGGTATTCTTCGGTACGATAGCTGCGATATTGAACATCATACCTTATGTTGGCCCTTTTGTGGGAATGCTTATGCCGGTAAGCTACTCCTTCTTAACCATGGGGAGTTTATTTTCACCTTTAGCCATATTTCTGGCCTACCAGTTTATCCAATTCCTCGAAGGCAATATCCTGACGCCAAAGATTGTAGGCAGTAATGTTAATCTAAATGCCTTTGTAACATTCCTTGGACTTCTGGTAGGTGCTACAATTTGGGGTGTCGCAGGGATGATCCTGATTATTCCTGGAATGGCGATCATGAGAGAAATATTTGAGCTAAATGAAGAAACACTTCCATTCGCTATGCTCTTTGGTGAGGAGCAAATGGAAAAAGAAGAGGAAGAACCTGGGGGTCCCGAGGAAATAGAATTAGAGCAGAATGAAAAAGTATAATCTATGGGTAATCTGCCTTCTTTTTGGTTTAGTCGCTTGTGATTCTGTAGAGGATAAAAAAGGGCGATTTCTTCTCAAGGGAAATGAAAAGTTGGCCGAAAACGATCCAAAAGGTGCAATAGAATTCTATCAGGAAGCTTTAGAGCTGGACTCACTTTACAAGGATGCCTACTTTAATAAAGCTCTCGCTCATTTGGAGCTCAATCAATTGAACGAATCTATTTACGATTTCTCCAGAGCTATTCAGATTGATCAAAATTATGTTGAGGCCATTTT
This sequence comes from uncultured Cyclobacteriaceae bacterium, assembly GCA_937146645.1. Classification (GTDB taxonomy): domain Bacteria; phylum Bacteroidota; class Bacteroidia; order Cytophagales; family Cyclobacteriaceae; genus Algoriphagus. The sequence goes on along the minus strand of CAKZRQ010000017.1, from coordinate 47,959 downwards.
CCAAAGAGGGTTAACCTATTTGGACAACGGGGAGTTCTATAAAGCCCGAGCTGATGCTGACTTATTACTCGATAAAGCACCTGAGGATTGGAAATCCTTTTTTCTTTTAGGTCTGAGTCAGGAAAAGCTAAAGAAATACCAGGAAGCGTTGATTGCTTTTGAAAAATCAAAAGAGCTTGATCCTGAAAATTCAGATTTGTGGGTCAATCAGGCCACTATTCAATTCTACTTAAAGAATTATGAAGGTTCATTGGAAAGTTTAGAAAAGGCAGAAGAATTAAATCCTCGAGAGTCCAACATTTATAATTTGCGTTCCATGATATTTTTTGATCAGAAGAGGTATACTGAAGCAAAAACTGAGGTGGATAAAGCATTGGAAATCAGTCCAGGTCAGGCTTATTATTATAATAATAAAGGGCTCTACCTAATCTACCTTGATGATCTAGAAGGAGGTCTTGATTTAATCAATCAAAGTATCAAAATGGACCCGAGGAACCCTTTTGCCCTGAGAAATAAAGGGATTTATTACGTCTTAAAAGGGGATAAAGAAAGTGCTTTAAGCTATTTAGAAAAACTTAATTCTGACTATCCTGAAATGGATTTGGTTCAAGAGTTTTATTCAAAGGCTCAGGCCCTTGACTGAAATTTACTCACAACGTCTTTAATCGCATCGTGCAGCTCAGCAGCATCAATAGGTTTGGCGACAAAACCATCAAACTTACATTCTCGGATTTGCTCCATAATTTCTAGTTTGGCGGCAGCAGTTAAAGCAATTACGGGGATTTCAAATTCATTTTTAATAATCTTTGTCGCCTCAAAACCATTCATGATTGGCATCTGAATATCCATAAGAACACAATCATACTTTGCGCCCTTGTTCCTAAGTGCCTCTATTGATTCTTTACCATTAAGGACTCTATCAAAAGTATACCCCCACTTCTTTATTATTTTACCTAAAACTAGGGCATTAACCTCATTATCTTCTGCCATAAGAAGATGCAGAGTTTCTGGAAGCTTTATTAAATCAGGCTTGATGACGGATGGCGTGCTCCCAACTAAATTCAGTTCGAATTCCAGCTCAAAGAAAAACTTACTTCCTTCACCTTCAGCAGAAATCAAATGAATTTCTGATCCCATTATATTCAATAGCTTCTTTGTGATAGAAAGCCCAAGACCAGTGCCTCCATACTTTTTGTTAAATGATGGTTTAACCTGATCGAAGTCTCCAAAAATTCTTTCCTGATTTTCTGGAGCGATACCAATTCCATTGTCCTTCACTTCAAAATAAACCCGAACACTGTCTTTCGTTCTTCGAAGCTCTTCAACCTTAACACTCACCAAGCCTTTATGAGTAAACTTAAGGGCGTTAGTAATTAGATTATTTAGAATCTGAGAGATTCTGGTTTTATCACTTTTTACAAAAAGATTTAAAGAAGGGTCCAGATCAAGACTCAGCTTATTCTCACTATCCCTTGCATGGAAGGTCAATCCTTTTACAATCTGATTGAGTAATTCAGAAAGATTGAATTCAGCTTTTTCAATGTGTAGTTTCCCCGCCTCAATTTTCTGGAAGTCAAGCAAATCATTAATCATAATGATCAGATTATCCACTGCAAAATTGATGGTATTCAATGCATTCTTTTGATAGTCCGAGGGCGACTCTTGAAGAAGTGAATAAACAGAACCAGAAATAGCATTGAGTGGAGTTCTTAGCTCATGACTGATCATGGAGAGGAAGTCTGACTTAATTTGATTTGCCTTCTCAGCGGCCTTTTTGGCATCTCCAAGCTTCGCTTCAAATTCTTTTTGGTCGCTGATATCAGTAAGGTAGCCATACCATATCATCGCCCCATCCTCTTGCTTCTGAGGTCGGGCCACTCCCATCACCCACTTGTAATTTTCCCCGGCCTTGACTCTAAATTGACATTGCCATGGTTCTAATTTTTTTGCAGAGGCGACAGAGGTCATAACTACATTTGGCAAGTCACTCGGATGGACATTTGCCATGGCCAAACCAATATCCCTAATATCCTCTATTTCAGTAGAGGAAAGTCCTAATACAGTCCCTATTCCCTTAGAAAGGAAGGCAAATCTGATCTGACCTTCATTAGAAAGTACCATCTGATACAATCCGCCAGGAACCTGGTCTGTAAGATTCATAAGGAACTCTGTACTATCCTCAAGAGATCTTTCAAGACTTACCTTTTCAGTAATATTTCGCATGGAGATAGCGAAAATTTCTTCCTTGATCCCTTTTATTTGTCTGGATTTCAGAGAGATGGTTAAAGAATCATGTTGCTCAGTTTTAAGGGTAGTAAATCTTTCCTCTCCACTTTCGAGTAAAGTTTGAATCCAGGCATAAATCGAATCCGCATCCTGGACTAATCCTTCTAATTCCAAAATGTGCCTTGGCTCCTCTTTCTGCCAGAGACCAAACATCTTTCTTGCCTCTTGATTAAGCATCATGATTTCTCCCGAAGGACGAATCAAAACCATTGCCTCGGGAGATTCCATGAAAACCGCTCGCAAAAAAGCCAAATCTTCCTTCGACTTTTCGATTTTTTCATTCTCCCAGACAATTCCTGTGAGATCTGATTGATTCTTTTGGGAATTGAGATAGGCTGAGCTGATGCTCAATTTATTGCCTGTCGAAAGTTTTAGCCCAAAATCGGAATTTGCTGAATCGTTACTCTTGAATAATTTCTTCTCAAAGCGTTTGAAAATTTTCTGTTCTTCAAGATCAGAATCCTTCTTCTTTATTTTGATTTGTTTAGGGGTACCAAACAGTGAAGAGGCAAGCTCATCTAATTCAAAAATTCTCTTCTCCCTATCATAAAACCACCTTCCGACTTCTGTTAGATCAGGTTTTCCCTTTAATATCTGATTTTGGATTAACTCCTCTTTGGCCGTGGATTTATCTTTCTGCTTCTCAATGGTCTGAATGTAAAAGCGCTCACCAAAAAAGGATACTCGGGTGCTAAGCGGCTCGTATTCGCCATTTTTCTTCTTTACTCTGAAATCAGCGAAAAATTGTTTTTGCGCTTTCTTTGATTTTTTCCAAAGCCTAGAGAATTCTTTGAAATCCTCTGAATGAATAAATGGCTTTAGAGATGTATTGACAAGCTCTTCTGCTTTATACTTTGTTTTTTCAAGGGTGGCTGCATTAACAAAAGTGAACATTTCATATTCACCGATCCCAATGCATTGGGAGTGATCTTGGATGAACCCAACCGCCTCTTCCTTTGTCGGAGAATCGGAATCCTCCATTTGCTTCCCTTTGTAAAAGAGAAAATAATTGGAGTCATTTTCATGTGGGAGCTCAAGTGAAAAAGAATAATCTTCACCCTTATGGCTTATTATAAGTTCTTCCTTAAAAATATACGAATTGACATCCAGGCCTAATCCGACGAGGTTTCTTTGCTCCAGCTTCTCGCCTATGGCACTTTCAAAAAGGTCGTTCCCATAAAATATCGTGTAGGGATAGGTATCATCCGCCAAAAAGACCATTTCGGATGATTCATAAATTATCTTTTTGAAGGTACTATTTACTCCTTTGTCTGACATGGGGCCTGGGCCGGGCAAAACTTAGCTAACGTTTTTGATTGCAAACTGCAGCAAACATACAGTATTTTGTATTTTATATCAAATAATATGTTTTATAAATACATTTTTTTGATTTTTAAAGGAAAAGAAATATCCATCAATTACGTATATCCCTAGTTTTCAGAATAATAAAAAAAAGTCACTCCCTTTATGAAGTGACTTTTCTTTCTAAATAATCGCAAATTAACCGTTTTCCTTGATCAAATTAAGAGCAGAACCTGCTTTGAACCACTCAATCTGACCTTCATTGTAGGTATGCTTGACAGAAATAGAATTAGATGAGCCGTCTGCATGATGTAAATGAACGGTTAAATTTTTACCCGGGGCAAAGTCGGTTAATCCAACAATATCAATAGTATCATCTTCCCGAATTAAATCGTAATCCGAGGGATTCACGAAAGTTAGAGCTAGCATCCCTTGCTTTTTCAGATTAGTTTCATGGATCCGTGCGAAGGACTTCACCAAGACAGCTCTAACACCCAAAAATCTGGGTTCCATTGCAGCATGCTCACGAGAAGAACCCTCCCCATAATTTTCATCGCCCACTACTATTGAACCAATTCCATTCGCTTTATACTCCCTCTGAGTAGCAGGCACTTCTGCATATTCTCCAGTTAATTGATTCTTGACCTTGTTAGTCGAATCGTTATATGCGTTAACGGCTCCAATGAGCATATTATTAGAAATATTATCCAGATGCCCTCGGAATCTCAGCCATGGCCCAGCCATAGAAATATGATCTGTGGTACACTTACCTTTAGCCTTAATTAGAAGTTTTAAACCTAGTAAATCAGTGCCTTCCCAAGGTTCGAATGGTTCAAGCAGCTGCAGTCTTTGAGATTCAGGATTGACCACTACATTGACATTGGAACCATCCTCTGCAGGAGCTTGATAACCTGCATCTTCAACCGCAAACCCATTTGGAGGAAATTCAATTCCTTGGGGCTCATCCAGTTTGACTTCTTCACCTTTTTCATTGGTTAGTGTGTCCGTCATCGGATTGAAAGTTAAATCCCCTGCAATCGCAAAAGCCGTTACTATTTCTGGTGAGGCTACGAAGGAATGGGTGTTAGGATTCCCATCATTACGCTTTGCAAAATTTCGGTTAAAGGAAGTAATAATAGAGTTTTTTCTTTTGGGATCGTTTGTGTGTCTTGCCCACTGACCAATACAAGGACCGCAAGCATTAGCAAGTACCACCCCTCCCATTTCTCCAAAAGTATCCAGGTACCCATCCCGATCTACTGTGTATCTCACCTGCTCAGAACCAGGAGTAATAGTAAATTCAGCTTTGGCCTTCAAATCTTTATCTATAGCTTGTTTAGCTATGGAAGCTGACCTGGTAATATCCTCATAGGATGAATTGGTACAGGATCCAATTAGTCCAACCTCAAGTTGCTGCGGCCACTCATTCTTCTTGACTTCTTCCGCAAATTGAGAAAGTGGTGTGGCTCTATCCGGAGTAAATGGGCCATTTATATGAGGCTCAAGTTCTGAAAGGTTTATCTCTATGACTTGATCGAAGTACTGCTCTGGGTTCTCGTAGACTTCAGGATCTCCTGTGAGATGTTCTTTCACCTGATTGGCCAGGTCTGCGACTTCGCCTCGACCAGTCCCTCTCAAGTACTCTTCCATTTTTTCATCGTAACCGAATGTCGATGTGGTAGCTCCTATTTCAGCACCCATGTTACAAATGGTTCCTTTTCCCGTACAGGAAAGGGAATTTGCACCATCTCCGAAATATTCCACTATGGCACCCGTTCCACCCTTTACGGTAAGAATTCCAGCCACTTTTAGAATGACATCTTTTGAAGCTGTCCAACCAGATAATCTTCCGGTCAGTTTTACTCCAATGAGTTTAGGGAACTTAAGCTCCCATGGCATCCCAGCCATTACATCCACAGCATCTGCACCTCCTACACCGATAGCAACCATTCCAAGACCGCCAGCATTGACGGTATGAGAATCTGTTCCAATCATCATTCCTCCAGGAAAGGCATAATTCTCTAACACTACCTGATGAATAATCCCTGCCCCAGGCTTCCAAAATCCAATTCCATACTTGTTCGAAACTGATTCCAAGAAGCTGAAAACTTCACCACTCGCATTTATAGAATTTCTAAGGTCTTGCTCAGCACCGTCCTTCGCGAGAATCAAGTGATCACAATGAACTGTAGATGGAACGGCAACCTTACTTTTTCCAGCCTGCATAAATTGGAGTAGTGCCATCTGGGCGGTAGCATCTTGCATCGCTACCCTATCAGGATCAAAGTCAACATAGGAAACGCCTCTTTGGTGAACTTCAGATGCTGAGCCTGATGAAAGATGAGAATAAAGAATTTTTTCAGTCAATGTAAGAGGTCTATTCACAACCTTCCTAGCTGCTTCAATCCGTTCTGGATATTTCGCATACACTTCTCTGATCATTTCAATGTCAAACGCCATAGGTAATTATTTTTAGTGGAAAAATGCGCTAAAGTAAAAGGTATGGAATATACGAACCTGCAAGCATATTAACTCACCGTTGATCCTACATAAAGTCTAACTTCCTGTAATAAAAAAGCTAATTATATGGCCTTGATTTACAGCAATACAGTCATCAAGACTAATAGCATAACAAAGCCAGCCACAAACATCCAGAAGGAATACTTAAAAACATCCTTTGCTTTTACACCAGTAATTGCGAGCAGAGGTAGAGCCCAGAAGGGTTGTAGGAGATTGGAGATTTGATCCCCAAATGCGAATACCATCACCATCTTGCCCAAATCAAAGTTCATAGTTTGAGAGACATCCATAAGAATCGGACCCTGGACTGCCCACTGACCACCTCCTGAAGGAACTAGAAAATTAACTGAAGCAGCAGCAATCAAGCTTAAAGGTGCAAAGGAAGCTTCTGAGCTATTCGCTAATATCCAGGTCGAAAAAGAACTCAAAAGCCCCGTATTTGTGAGGACTCCTAAAATACCTGCATAAAAAGGGAATTGAATCAATATATCAGCTGAATTTTTTAGCCCTTCCTTAACTGAATCAGTAAATCTTGATAATGACCTATAGGCAATAAGAACCAGTGCGAAAAGCATGAAATTCACAAGATTCAAATCGAAAAAAGATCCTTCACCGTCAATGGAAAAGTATCCAACGATCACGCATAACACCATTACCAAACCAACAATTCTAGCCAGCGGAAAACCAGAACCGGAATCGATTGGTCTCAGACTTTTTGAGGAATTCAAGTAGGAAGGCCTGCCCGAAAAATACAATATGACCAATAGCGCTAAAGCAAAGGATAACACCAGAAGAGATGTAACGATCAAATTAAACCTTGAAAAAATAGTTTGATCGATAGAAATTATACCTATAGCTTCTTCCAGAAAGTGTCCTTTTTCTGCCACTTTCAATGGGGCTGAACCTGATAATCCACCATGCCATACAGCCATGCCTGCATAACTAGCAGCAGCAAGTAAAGCTGGGTCTACGCTTATTTTCTTCTTCTGCATAGCCTCTGAGACGAATCTTGCGAGCAATGCCCCTACAATTAGACCAAAACCCCAGTTGGTTAAACCTGCCATAACAGAAATCAATAAAACGAAGAGAACCGCTTGAATTCTAGACGTTGGAATATTTGAAAGCCTTTTTAGGGTGGAATGGACCGGTCGATAAATAGCCAAACAATACCCAAAAACCAAAATCATCATCATTTGTAGGGTGAAGCCTAGTAATCCAAAAAATCCATTTCTCCAGTAGCCTAAAGTCTCTTTCATACTGGTCGATATGGGCTCCCCAGAATCCACCAAACTTTTCACACCAAGAAAAACGCAAATGATTGTCAAAAAAATGACTAATGTGAAAGGACTGAATAGGGGCTCTCGTTGAGCAGGTTTAGACAAAACTAAATTTATTTTTATGAGTGGAAATTATACCTTATTATTGGGAGTTAATGCTGAGATTAAAATGATGAATCACCCTCGTTTTGATCTGAGAATCACGTAGATGGAACTTTCGTTCAACCCATTTTCGCTTACACTTCTACTTTCCGGCAGCCTAGTCGGCATTCTTTGCGCATACATAGCTTTTCTTCTAAAAGATTTGGTAAGATGGGTTGCTCTGACCATGCTTTGCATAGCTATTTGGGGATTGTTTTATGGGCTTGAATTAGCTAGTACATCAATGCCAGACATGGTATTTTGGGGCAAGCTACAATATTTTGGAATTGCCTTAGCTCCTGCCTTTTGGTTGTACTTCACTCTGAAATATACTGATTACAAACTACAAAAGAAGCGGCCTCTTATTTACTCAATCTATTTGATTCCAGTACTAACCATTGTATTAGTATGGACCAATGAAAGTCATCATTTACATTATTTGAGCACCACGCTAAATGAGTCCGGCCCTTTTCCACTGCTTAAACTAGAATATGGGCCGTGGTATTATATTAATGTAATTTATGCATATGTCCTTTTTACTATAGGAATCTTAGTCCTTTGGAAACGTTTCAAATTTGCTGATCCATTACATAAGGCGCAAACCAGGATTATACTGTTTGCAGGAATTTTTCCACTGTTCTTTAATCTCCTCTATCAAACCGGGCTATTTGTCCCATATGATGGAATAGACCTTACTCCATATGCATTTTTACTGACCTATATCATAGTTGGAATTGCCATTTTAAAGTTTAATCTATTCAGTATTAAACCAATCGCCCGAGACAAGGTAATGGAAGCAATTACCAAAGGGGTATTGGTTTTGGATGAACAAAACCTGGTGGTCGACTTCAATCCTGCCATGGAGCAGTTCAACCCTCGGGAGGTAGAATTGATGACAACTTTCGAAAGCAAAAGGATATTCAAAAACCAAAAAGATATTCTTGCACTAATTGAGGAAGAAGGTCACAAAACCATTCAAACCAAGTTATTGAGTAAAGAGAAGGAGAAGATCGTAGCCATTGAATCCATTCCCCTGGAAGACAAGAATTCTTCATTGACTGGTAAAGTTTTAATATTCGATGACATTACGGAGCAAGTAGAGACACAAAATAGACTTGAAAGTCAAACTACCGAACTGCAACAATTGAACGATTTAAAGGATAAGTTTTTTAGCATTATTTCTCATGATCTCAAAGGCCCAATATTCGGAGTTACAGAGTTAATACACCTAACTCAAACGGGAATGATTTCTCAGGAAGAATTTGTGAATATGATTCCTGAGGTTTCGAAAAACATGACCAATGTTTCTGTCCTTTTGGAAAATTTGTTAGCCTGGTCTAGTAGTCAATTGAGAGGAGAGCAGAGATTCCCAGAGGATTTCAACTCTCTCAAATCTCTTAAAAATCAAGCTGAACTTTTATCTAGAATCGCAAATGAGAAAGAATTAGAAATTGACTTTCTCACCATGGACGATGTTTATGTCTTCGCGGATAAGAATATGATTGATTTGGTTCTTAGGAATCTTATCAATAACGGTATCAAGTTTTCAAAACCAAAAAGCAAAATTTTGCTTAGCGCCGAACTTATCAATGAAACAGTTAAAATCTGTGTTCAGGATTTCGGTATAGGAATTTCAGAAGAGAATTTAATTAAGCTGCGCGAAGGAGTTAGTTTCACCACAAAGGGTGAAAGTAATGAGTCAGGAACAGGTTTGGGGCTTGTTCTTGTAAGAGAGTATCTTAAGAAAAATGGTGGCGATCTCAGCATCACATCCGAACTAAACAAAGGGTCAAAATTCTGTATAACTCTGCCGGCTTCAGCTAAGAACAAATCTAATTCTCCTTTAGCCGAGTTAAAAAGCTCATAGTATCTACTCCATCGGCATAATCATCCACCAAAGGAAATTGAGCCTGCCCAAAAGGAATAAGACCTTCTCCTTTTCCAACAACGCATTGGATTTTTTCTGCATCATTACCCAATTTGCGCAGTAAATCTTCCTGGTCTTCATACTGCTCATAAAAAAGAGTTGAAATTGGAGAGACGATTTGATCATCCTCTTTCAAAAGCAAAAAGCCTGAATCTAAATGAGGTGTTCCATTAACTAGATAAATGGACTTATTATATTCGTAATTGTTGAAGTACTTGTGATGATCTGCAACATATTTATAAGACTCCAGTGCACCGAGCAAGGAATTCAAGTCAAAGTCTTCTTTGACGTACAGTTTTGAAACATTACGACAACCTAAACCAAAATAGGTAAATATATCTATCCCCAGTTTCTCGAGTTCTTCAGTCGATTCATTTCCATCAAGCACAGCCACCGAGGTTCTATTCCTTCGGATTATATGAGGGTATTTCCCAAAGTAATAATCAAAATACCTTGAAGAATTATCACTTCCAGTTGCGATGTAAGCATCCTTTCCTTTTAAAATTGGCTCTACACTAATTTGCTCAACGAAACGATCATCAATCTTCATCAGCTCAGAAATAATCCATCCCATTAAGACCGAATCAGCGTTACTCAGTTTCACAGCAGCTTTCTTCCCACTAATAAGCACACACATAAGATCATGAAATCCAACTGCCGGAATATTTCCCGCTAGCATCAGCCCTACCTGAAGTTCAGATGATTCTTCCGATATATTATACCTCGAAAGCCATTCTCCCATTTTCTCTGAATCAAGCAATCTCATCAGCCCTTCAAATGAAGATCTCAAAGACTCTATAGTGAACCAGGTATTGGTATTTCGAGCCTGAATAAATAATGGATTCTCCGCTATTTCTAATTGAGTTTTAATACTATTCTTCAACTCTTGAAAAGCTTGTATTCTCTCGGAAAGTATCACTGTTTTCGTTTTGGGGCAAAGGTACCCAAATTACTAATGGATTAAAGAATTGATTTAAATTAGTTAGTATGACAACTTTTTCTTTGCCTGTAAGTTTTACACTTATTAGCTTTGTGTTTTAAACCTAGGATTTGTTATGGCTATAATGATTACTGACGAATGCATTAATTGCGGTGCATGCGAGCCAGAATGCCCAAACACGGCAATTTATGAAGGAGGAATAGAGTGGACTTGGGGAGGTGGAACATCCCTCAAGAGCGTAACTCTCGAGGATGGAACTGTGGTAGATGGTACAGAAAGTCAGGAACCAGTTTCGGATGAATTTTATTACATAGTAACGGACAAGTGTACCGAATGCAATGGTTTCCATGAAGAGCCACAATGTGCAGCTGTGTGCCCAGTAGATTGCTGTGTTGACGATCCCGATCATCCTGAAACAGAAGATCAATTACTTACCAAAAAGGCATACCTCCACGGAGAATAACTTGTAGTTTGTTTATCTTTTTTTACTGATCGTTACACAAAACAATCAGTTCATTTATATGACAAAAGTCATGAATTAATTTTTCGGGCTTGGATTTTTGGTATACTCAGAACGAAATACATTATTTTAGCCCTTATTATTAACCCAACAAATTAAAAGCACTGTGGAAGATCATAGAGGATATGATAGAGAAGAGATTTTCTCTAAGAAAGTGAAAGCAGGAAAAAGAACTTACTTTTTCGACGTAAAATCAACCAGAGCTAACGATTATTATCTGACGATTACGGAAAGTAAGCGAAAGCCTAATGGTGACGGCTTTTCTTACGAAAAGCACAAGATATTCTTGTACAAGGAGGATTTCTTAAAGTTTGTAGATGCGCTGAATGAATCTGTAGAACATGTGAAGACTGAGCTTCTTCCTGACTATGATTTCGAGCAGTTTTCGCATGAGGTGACCGAAGAGGAGTACAATAAGGAATTGAAGTGGGAATAGCAGATGCAAACCTCCTTCGGGAATTACTTTAAAATCGGTATAAAATACTAGTATATTAGAGGAGGCTTCGGCCTCCTTTTTTATTCATTTATGCAGAGATTCTTTATTTACACCATCCTCTTCATCCTATTGTTCTGCCTTTTTGGATGGTACTTTTCAGATATCACATCATTTTTCATTTTATCGCTTATTCTTTCTGCGATACTTCGTCCTTTGACGAATCAGTTACATGAATTCCATTTGCTGGGCCAGCATATCCCGCGATGGTCTGCAGTTCTTCTTTCCTACCTGTCAATCATTTCGGTTTTGGTACTCCTTTCCTTTTTGTTTTTTCCTCTGATTAATAATCAGATTACGGTATTGCGTGAGATCGATCTGGAAGGAATTTATGAAAGAATTAAGATACCAGTATCCAAAGTGGAAGTATTTCTCTTTAAGTATGAATTACTTGAAAACAGGCCTGGGCTCCTTTTTGACCAAATAAAAGAAGCTTTTATCGCAGCGGTTAGCGAGATCAATATTGGCAGCTTTATTAGTGGCATCATTAATACCACCACTACCCTTCTCATTGGCCTCTTAGCAGTAGCGTTTATAACTTTTTTCCTTCTACTAGAGAATGGGCTACTCAGAAGAAATCTGTTAAATTTAATCCCAAACGCCTATTTCGAGCTATCTGTAGCGACAATAACTAAGATCGAAAAGCTTCTTTCAAATTACCTCACAGGACTTTTACTTCAAGTTTTAGCTATTTTCTCCATAGCTAGTCTAGGGTTGACACTGGTAGGTGTGGACTATGCTCTGACCATTGCTCTTTTTGCAGCAGTGGCAAACCTTATTCCTTATGCAGGTCCTCTTTTAGGCTCCACTTTTGGAATAATAGTAGGTCTTTCCACGGGAGATTATGAAACCGGAAGTCAACTAAACTTCCTAATCATAAAAATACTGGCCGTTTTTGGAGTGGTTCAGGTGACGGATAACATTTTTCTACAACCCATGATTTTTTCAAAATCGGTAAAAGCACACCCTCTTGAGATTTTTGTTGTTATCTTTGCCGGGGCAAAAATTGCAGGGGTAGCCGGAATGATTTTCGCCATCCCTGTTTATACCATTTTTAGAGTAGCAATCATCGAATTCTATCAAGGGTATAAGTCTTACAGAATCTTCAAACTAAAGTAGTCTAATGGCTTTACAGTGTGGCATCGTGGGTCTTCCAAACGTAGGGAAATCCACTCTATTTAATGCGCTTTCAAGCGCAAAAGCAGAAGCAGCAAACTTTCCTTTTTGTACCATAGAACCCAATGTGGGAGTTGTGACGGTTCCTGATCAAAGACTTAATGTTTTGCAAGATCTGGTTAACCCAGAAAAGCTTCTTCCGACCGTGATTGAATTTGTAGATATCGCCGGTTTAGTGAAAGGAGCCAGTAAGGGCGAAGGACTTGGGAATAAATTCTTGGCAAACATCCGGGAGGTAGATGCGATCATTCACGTTGTGAGATGCTTTGAAGATGAAAATGTAGTTCATGTGGCAGGAAATGTAGATCCGATCTTCGATAAGGAGGTAATCGACACTGAACTCCAGCTGAAGGATTTAGAATCCGTTGAAAAGAGGATATCTAGAATAGATAAAATTGCTAAATCCGGTGATGCCAAAGCCAAGCATGAGCTGGGTATTCTAAAGTCCTTTCAAGAAACTCTTCAGGCAGGAAAAAATGCCAGATCGGTAGATATAGAAAAAGAAGATTTACATATCATAAAAGATCTCCAGCTTCTTACTATCAAACCAGTCCTATATGTGGCTAATGTAGATGAAGAAACTATTGGCGGTACGAATGAACACGTAGAAAATCTGAAGGCTGAAGTCAAGGATGAAAATGCGGAAGTAGTTGTCCTTTGTGGAGCTATAGAATCTCAAATTGCTGAATTTGATGACCCAGAAGAAAAAGCCATGTTCCTCGAAGAGTATGGGCTCAAGGAGAGTGGATTAAACAGATTAATCGCTGCTGCCTATCACCTATTAGATCTAATCACCTATTTCACTGCGGGTCCAAAAGAAGTGCGTGCATGGACCATAAAAAGAGGTTGGAAAGCGCCACAAGCGGCTGGTGTAATACACACAGATTTTGAACGTGGCTTTATAAAAGCAGAGGTAATTAAACTAGATGATTACGAAAATTTCAAGACTGAAGCTGCTTGCAGAGATAATGGAAAAATTGCAATTGAAGGAAAGGAATATGTAGTTCAAGACGGTGATATCATGCATTTTAGATTCAACGTATAACAATTTCAGCAAAAAAAACGTACTTTTAAGGCTCGTTTATTCACCCATATCGAGTTTTCAATATTTATTATCTCAACAATTTTTAATCGCCGTGAGAGTTAGACTGATATTTTCCCTAAAAAACAAAGGCTCCTATTTGCCTTTCCATCACCAATATATTCTGGCCCAATTTCTAAAAGGTCTGATAGTAAAAGGTGGAAAAGAGGAGTTTTACAATTATCATTATTTCAATTTTTCTGGCCTGAAAGGCCAAACCAAAATTAGCCGAAGTGGTCTTCATTACTATTCCAGCCTGGTCACCCTCGTACTAGCATCAGAAAGTGAGGATTTCATGGATTACATTTTAGAGCAGGTGTTTGCTATGTCTAAAGTGGAACTAGGAAATTTAATCTTAGTACCGGAATACACTGAAATTGAAGTAGAACCAAACTTGGAATCGCATAATAAATTTGTTTGCATTTCACCTTTAGTTTTAATCACACCTGCATTTAATGAAGAAACTGGTAAAAGATTCATCAACCCAGACACTGATGAATTTTCAGATCTTTTATACGAATCTACCCTGACAAGAATGGAACGGTCTGGATGGTATAGTCCAGAGCAAATGGAATCCTTCTTTAAATTTCAGGTTGTTCCTGACATGGTCTACGTCAATAGACTAAAGGAACAACAGAAGAAGTTCGCTAGAATCTATTCGGTATATGATATGGATGTTAAGTATGAAGTGCGTGGTTATACCTTGCCTTTTACCCTTTACGCAGCTCCAGAAGTTCAGGATTTCGTTTTCAAATGCGGATTAGGCGCATTTACCCACAAAGGGTTCGGGATGCTAGACTTAGCAAATCATCCTTCAGGTGAAAGGACAAAAACTTATAAGTTTAAAAGAGAGGGATTTGTACCTTACCGACCATCCGAAAGGCATCGGGAAAATGTAGCTCCTTCGAATGGAGAATCCTCAGAAACAGAATAAACTATTAGCCTTCAATTTTGAAGGCTTTTTTTATAATCTTCTTCTATTGGGTTGGAGGTAGACATAGCCCACGAGTTGATCATAACGTGAACCAAGATTTCTAAAATAGACTAAAATCTCGTACTCATTTTCCGTTTCAAAATGACTGCCTTCAAATGGGAAGGTATCAAACTCTCCATATTGAGTTTTAAATGCATATTGGTAATCATACCAACCTTGCTTAAGAAAGACTGTGGTTTGATAAACCTTAAACTCATCATTCCAAGTCATTTCACTTTGAACGTCATCTCCCCAACCAGTCATGCTACCAAGAAGGTAAACTGGTCGTGAAGTTTTTGGAATAGAAAGATTAAATGTTGTCAATATGTATTCGCTTTCTACCTCATGATTTCCTGAGGGCCTATCATTGGTATAAACTAAATATTGGCCATTTAAATCCAGATATTGAGAGTATGGCTCTTTTTCCCGGGGCACATCTATGCTTGCCATGGCATCGATTCTGTCCGTATCTACTTTAATGCTCGAAATATTTACCCCAGTAGCTCGGATAAACCTCAAGTCAACGAACCTAAATTCATTACCTGCTTTGAAGGTATTTTCACCCTCAAAACTTTCGAAGCGCATGATTTTACTGCTTTGATTAAGGAATGTTGGCTTCTTCAAAATCTTCGCATTATCCCATCTTTGGTTTTGCCGTAGGACTACCGTGACCTGGGAAGCTGGGTCCATGACTTCACCTTTGGAATAGTTAATTATGGTATTGATTTGCTGGTTTTGCTGGCGGTTCAACGTCTCAGATGGTGGAACCACCGCTGCAGCAGTTGCAAAGAGATTTTCATACACCATGAATCTTTTGGTAAACATGACATTATCTTCATCCCTTCCTGCATAGACCTTTAGAACATAATTACCTGATTTTGTTACGTTAGGCAATCTGAACTTGTAATGAATGTAAGGTACACGAGTATCAATAGAATAAGTGTAATCTTGGATATTAAACTCATTGAAGACCGTCAAGAAATCATTATCTCTGAGCTGGGAAGGTTGCCAGTCTGCATCACAATGGATCAACTTCAGTTGATATTGTGCTGGGTCATAAGCGATATCATCAAAGAAAAGTATTAAGGGCTTATTTCCTCTCAATGGAATCACAGGTGAATCTAACTGCCCATAAACTTCTGTTCCCAGAGGAAATAACCGAACTGACTGAATATGGTCTTTGTAAACCTTATTTTCGGTTTGAGCAATACTCATGTGAAATGAGAGCATAGCTCCAAAGAGTAGACATAAACTCATCAAATTCCTCATCCCAACTGAGTCACTTTTTCTTCCAAATCGCTAATTCGATCCACGATGGATTCCCAATTTGAATTCAATTCCGAAAGCTCTTTCTCTGCTTTCGCAAACCCAGAATTCACTTCTTGTGATTTCGTCTCATCTTGATAGATTTCAGGATTACTCATCTCTTCAGAAAGTCTTTTTTTCTCCGCCTCCAAGGTCTCGATCTGCACTTCTATTTTCTCAAGATCCGACTGAAGCTTTCTCAATTCGTTCTTAGCCTGCCTAACTTCATTCTGATTGAAGTCTTTTTTCTTTTGAACTGGTTTCTTCTGGCTCTTTTTCGCTTTTTCAGATTTGCCGTTCGGTTGTACTTGCTGAGACTTCCAGTATTCGTATTCAGCATAGGTTCCGGGATACTCTTTGATCTCATGATCCTCGATATACCAAATCTTATTAGCTACACCCTGAATAAAATGCCTATCATGGGATACAGTCACAAAGGTACCTTCGTACTGATTCAGTGCCTGAATGAGAATGTTTACCGATTGGAAATCCAGGTGATTCGTGGGCTCATCAAGAAGGAGAAAATTAGCTTGAGAAATTAAGGTTTTGGCCAGCGCAACTCTCGACTTTTCTCCACCTGATAGAACTTTAATTTTCTTAAAGACATCATCATTGGTGAATAAGAAACATCCAAGGACGCTTCGAAGCTCCATCTCGGTTTTTTGACTGCCAGCCTGAGACATTTCCTGAATGATCTCATTATCGAGAGTCAAAGCTTCTAGCTGATGTTGAGCAAAAAACGATTTGATGACATTATGTCCTTGAGTCCTATCTCCTGTGAAAGTCTCAGACCCATCAATAATCCTAAGTATCGTAGATTTTCCTTTTCCATTCGCCCCAATCAGCGCAATCTTATCCCCTCTTTCGATTCTTGCAGTAGTCCCCTCAAAAATTAAATTATCTCCATAGGCCTTCGATATCTCATCGAGAACGACCACATCCCTACCCGATCGTTGGGAAAATTTGAATTGAAAATTTACGTTCACCTCATCATCCACCACTTCATGGACCTTCTCCATCCTATCCAGTGCTTTGATCCGAGATTGGACTTGGTTAGACTTAGTAGCTTTGGCGCGAAAGCGCTCAATAAACCTTTCAGTCTGCTTGATCATCTGCTGCTGATTCTCATAAGCATTCTGCTGAATCTCCATCCGCTCTTTCTTCTCTTTTTTGTAAAAAGAGTAATTGCCAGAATACAGTGTTAAACTCAGATTGGCTACCTCTACCGTACTACTGATGCAGTTATCAAGAAAAGTCTGATCGTGAGAAACCACAACTACGGCGCCTTCATAGGTCTTTAGATAATTCTCTACCCATTGGATGGAGGGCAAATCCAGGTGGTTGGTAGGCTCATCCAAAAGCAAAAGCGCAGGTTTTTCCAGAAGAAGCTTCGCAAGCATCACTCGCATTCTCCATCCTCCTGAAAAGGTTCTTAAAGGCTTGGATAAATCAGCATCTGAAAACCCGATTCCGGCTAAAACCTCGGCAGCCTTGGCCTTTAACGTATATCCTTCATTCGCTTCGAACTTATCCTGCAGAGAGGCCAGCCTATTCATGATCTCTTCTGAATAGTCCGACTCCATTTGCTTAAGCACCTCATCAATTTCATCCTGAAGAGACAATACTTCTTGAAAAGCCTCAAGAGCAACATCCAGAATGCTATCATCAGAGAGATAGGAAAGTAAATCTTGATTTAAGAATCCAATGGAGCAATCCTTCGCTTTTTGAACTTCTCCTGAACTGGGCTGATACTCTCCATGAATGATCTTCAGTAAAGTAGACTTACCCGTCCCATTTTGGCCGACTAGACCAATCTTATCCTTAGGTTTAATATGAAGGTTCGCATTCTCGTAAAGTGGGCGTCCACCGATGTAATACGATAGGTTACTAATCGAAAGCATGCGCAAAAATAAAGATTAACCCGCTGATAAAATCGAGTTTCCCGAATAATATCAAATGAGTAAATTTCGAACTTGAAATGAATCAAATATGAAAAAATTAAACTTGACCTGGCTGGCTTTAATTGCACTGACAGTGACTATTCTATCATCCTGCCAAACTGGAGAGTCCAAAGAAATGACTTCGGAGCCGGTATTAGCAGGAGAAAATATGGTGGATATTTCTACCGCAACTTCAGATTTAGATTTAAATAAACTCAATCTACCTCAAGGCTTTGAAATAGATATTTGGGCAGCTGATGTACCCAATGCCAGATCAATGACTATCTCTGACAACGGAACCATTTTCGTTGGGAATCGACATGAAGACAAAGTTTACGCTTTAGTAGACAGTGATTCTGACGGAAAAGCCGACAAAAGATTTACCCTCGCCAGCGATTTAAGAATGCCAAATGGAGTTGCCTTTAAAGATGGAGATCTTTATGTTGCGGAAGTTAGTCGAATCCTAAAATTTCCAGATATCGAGTCCAACTTGGGAAACCCTACTTATGAGGTTATTTATGACGCATACCCTGAGGAAGGTCATCATGGATGGAAATTCATTGCCTTTGGTCCTGATGGCATGCTTTACGTGCCAGTAGGTGCACCTTGTAATATTTGTGAGTCTGAGGATGAAGTATTCGCTTCGATCACCAGAATCGATGTCAGCAAGGATAATCCCACGCCGGAAGTTTACGCCCATGGGGTAAGAAATACCGTTGGATTCGACTGGGATCCGGCTTCTGGAAATCTATGGTTTACAGATAATGGCCGTGACATGATGGGAGATGACATTCCACATTGTGAGTTGAATGTTGCAGCTTCAGCTGGTCAGCACTTTGGATACCCTTACTGGCATGAAGGCTCCGTGAAGGATCCTGAATTTGGGAATGCTGGAGAAGGACAGTCTGCATATGTTCAGCCTGCGGCAAAGCTAGGAGCACACGTAGCTCCGCTTGGCATGAGATTCTACGAAGGCTTGATGTTTCCATCTACCTTCAAAAATCAAATCTTTATAGCAAAGCACGGATCATGGAACAGATCAAAGAAATCTGGATATACGGTCACCATTGCACAAAAATCTGGAGATCAAAGCATAGCCACTGAAGAAGATTTCATCACCGGATGGCTAGATGATGATTCACAGGAAGTTTGGGGAAGGCCAGTAGACGTCCAAGAACTACCCGATGGCAGTTTACTCATCTCTGATGACCTGGCAAATGTCATCTACAGAGTGACCTATAAAGGATAACAAAAAAGGGAGGCAATTGCCTCCCTTTTTTATTTCAACCAATCAGGTTTTGTAGTCTCAATTTCAGCACCGAGCTGATTCAATAAATTATACAGTCCAAAGTAGGTTCGATTCACATAAAGGCCATGTCTTGACCCTCTGGCCTGTTTGGATTTTTTGAACATTTTGTCATTCGAAATTCTATCTCCCAATTCGAAAATCTGTTCAAAGAAGTCATCATTTGAGAAATCAAATCGGTCGACATGGAACGGCTTTCCTAGTAAGGAAATCATTTCTTTAAACACGCCTTTAAAATACTCCTGTTCTTCTGGCGTATCCTTATCAGAAATAAACTCTAGCCCGTAGAAGATTTGATTCAGCTCATCTTCATTGATGAGCAAATCTCTCTTTATCAATGAGAAATATCCATTATAGAAATCCTCAGGAATTACTTTCACACATCCGAAATCAATAATTCCTAAAACTCCATCAGGCTTAACTATGAAATTACCTGGATGAGGATCAGCATGAACTTGTTGGATATTATGAACTTGATGATGGTAAAAATCCCATAACGCTTGTCCTACCTGATTTCGGATTTCCTGGCTTGGATTGGTCTCTAACCATTCTTTGAGGTGATTACCCTCAATCCAATCCATGGTGATGATTCTCTCTGAGGAATACTCATCGTAGTATTTAGGGAAAAATAGATTTGGGATATGGCTACAGGCCTCCGAAATCTCCCTTGATCTTTGGATCTCAAGATCATAATCAGTCTCTTCCAAAAGCTTCTCTTCCACCTCTGCCATGTAATGATCCAGCTCTCGTTCATTCATATTCAGAAGTCGGAGTGCAAAAGGACGAACCAATTTCAGATCCGAACTAACCGAATCTCCTACTCCCGGATATTGAATCTTCACGGCATACACATGATCTTTTATTGTCGCTTGATGAACCTGACCTATGGATGCCGCATTTACTGCAGACTTGGTAAAGGTGTCAAAGATATTTTCAGGGGATTTACCGAAATATTGCCTGAAGGTTTTCACAACCAATGGATAACTCAATGGTGGCGCAGAATATTGAGCCATTGTAAACTTATCCTGATAGGCTCTGGGAAGAAGATTCTTGTCCATGGACATCATCTGAGCGACTTTAAGAGCAGAACCCTTTAACTGACTCAGCGAATTATAAATATCCGCGGCATTCTCTTCGTGAAGTGCTTCCTTCTCTAATTCAGGATTCACCATTTTCTTGGCGTAATGCTTCACATAATTCCCTCCTACTTTCGCTCCGGTGCGGATGAATTTTGCTGCTCTTTGGACTTTGGAAACCGGAATGGTTTCCTGTTCATTAACTCGGGTAGCCATGGCTTCTTACTTAGATTGGTAAATGAACTTGGCAAAATCAATAAACGAATCCAGCGCGCTTTTACCCATAAGGTCAAAGCCAAGATTCACAGATTTCTCTATCGCAGCATCAGTCTTCTCAAATCTTGGAGAACTATCGTCTATCCAATATTTAAATACAAACATTACTTGAATCCATAATGCTTCGTCATAACGATCGCTAATGATCGGTCTCGAAGCAATTTCTTCAGTTTCCTTTCCCTCCAGAATTATCTCATTCGCGAAATCCTTAAACCGGTCTTTAAATTCCCTTACCTCTACTGGTAGCTTTGCCATGGACAGTTGAGAATCTGAGTAAAGGCTCATTAGATACGAGCGATTATTTTTCAATTCCTCAATCCATGTAAACAGAAAACTTAGAAATTTCTCTCTTGCGCTATACTCCTTAAATACCTCTTGGCCTTCCACGGCCTCCAGAGTACTTTCAAGGATATCCATCCAAATGGCGGATTTAATTGCTTCAAATGAGGTGAAGTAATTGTAGAAATCACTTTCCTTCATTTCTAAGCCTTTCGCAAACTTGAAAATCGACTTTGGGGCAACGCCATGCTCAAGCACTTCCTGCTTATAGCCTTCGATGATCAGTTTGCGATAATCTTTCTTTGTGGTTCGTTTTGTTGATTTAGCTTCCATTCTCACTATTCAATTTCAATCAGATAACATGTAAACGAGTAAACAGGTTTTCAAAAGCAAAAAAAAACGAGACTTTAAGTCTCGTTCTGATTATCAATGGTCATTTGACCTTTTCTATGATCAAATTATGATTGGTATAAATACAGACATCTGCGGCTATCGATAAGCTTTCCCTAACCATCTCCTCTGCACTCAAATTAGGAGCAAATTTCTTCAGGGCTCTTGCGGCAGACTGAGCATACATACTTCCAGAGCCAATAGTAGCTATCTCCATATCTGGTTCAATGACATCCCCAGTTCCAGAAATAATTAAAATATCGTCTTTATCAGCTACAATCATCATGGCCTCAAGCTTGCTGAGCATTCTGTCCATCCTCCAGTCTTTAGCCAGCTCCACAGCCGCTCGTTTCATGTTATTTCCAAAAGCCCCAAGTTTCTCCTCAAATTTCTCTAAAAGAGTAAAAGCATCAGCTGTTGAACCTGCGAAACCGGTGACAATCTTTCCTCCCTGCAATACCCTCAGTTTCTTAACACTGCTTTTCGCAACCGTATTTCCCATGGTCGCCTGACCATCAGCACCGATGACCACTTCATCGTTATGCCTAATGGCTACGACGGTTGTTGATTTAATTTTCTCCATCATAATTCCACTCTATTCAATTACCGTACAAAAAGCAAAAAGTCCTGAAAACAGGACTTTTTGACAGTATCTAATTCTTATTATACAAGAATCCTAACTGGATCTTCCAAAAGACTCTTCAGCGTAAGAAGGAATGCAGAACCAACAGCACCGTCCACTACTCTGTGGTCGCATGAAAGAGTCACCTTCATGATATTTCCGATTTTCATTTCTCCATTCTCGACGATCACGGTCTCTTTAATTCCTCCTACTGCCAAAATACAGGCATCTGGCGGATTAATGATTGCCGTGAACTCGTCTATACCAAACATACCAAGGTTCGAAATAGTGAAGGTATTTCCTTCCCAGTCCTTAGGCTGAAGCTCTTTATTTTTAGCTTTTCCGCCTAGTGACTTCGCCTCGGTAGAGATTTGAGACAATGACTTGCTATCCGCAAATCTAATCACAGGGACTAAAAGTCCTTCTTCTACAGCAACAGCCATTCCTACATGAATATGATCATTGTAGCGAATCTTATCTCCCAGCCAGCTCGCATTTACTTTAGGATGCTGACGCAAAGCAGCAGCAGCAGCTTTGATAACCATATCGTTGAAAGAGATTTTCACTGGAGCTATTTCATTCATACTCTTTCGAGCTGCAATAGCCTTGTCCATGTTAATCTCCATGGTCAGGTAGAAGTGCGGAGCAGTAAACTTACTCTCTGCCAATCTCTTTGCGATGACCTTACGCATTTGAGAAACATTTTCCTCACGGAAGCTCTCTTGACCAACCACAGCTGGAGCAATCGCTCCAGAAGGAGCAGCTGCTACTGGTGTTGGTACATAATTTTCAATATCTCTCTTTATGACTCTTCCTCCCTCTCCAGAACCTGCAACCAAAGAAATATCGATTCCCTTTTCCTCTGCCATTTTCTTGGCAAGTGGTGAGGCTTTCACTCTTTCACCTGTACTCGCCGCAGGAGCCGAAGTCTGAGGTACTACTTGTGGAGCTGGTGCGGACTCTTGTTTAGGTTCTTCCTTTACTGGCTCTGGGCTTGCTGGGGCTGCAGCTTCACTGGTAGTTGTAGAAGCAGCCTGAGCTTTGAGCAAGGTCTCAAAATCAGCCCCTTTAGCACCAATCACAGCTATGACTCCATCAACAGGGACAGCATTACCCGCCTCAACACCTATGTGAAGAAGCGTTCCATCCTCATATGATTCAAGCTCCATGGTAGCTTTATCAGTTTCTACCTCTGCGAGAATATCGCCTGATTTGATATCATCTCCCACTTTCTTCAACCATGCGGAAATAGTTCCTTCTTCCATGGTATCAGACATTTTCGGCATAGTGATCACTGTTGCTTCGATGCCGGAAGTATCAATAGCTTCTGCAGCGGGTGCAGGAGCTGGTGTGTCTTCTTTTGGTTCTGGTGCAGCACTTGTTTCAGGAGCAGCAGCACCATTTGAAGACTCTTTTAAAAGGTCATCAAAGGATTCTCCTTTTTCTCCTATTACTGCTATGATTCCGTTAACAGGAACGGCATCTTTTTCTTGAACACCTATATGAAGAAGTACACCTTCTTCATATGATTCAAGCTCCATGGTTGCCTTGTCGGTCTCCACTTCTGCCAGGATATCACCTGGCTTCACCTCGTCACCAACTTTTTTTAGCCATGCAGCGATAACACCTTCTTCCATGGTGTCACTCATTTTGGGCATTCTTATTACTTCAGCCATAAGTTTTCCTCTCTGATTCTGTTTTTGAAGAGACCAAAAATAGTTTGAATAAAGTCTTTATTCAAATATTAAACTTAATTTCCCAAACAGTGAAATCAGAGTAAAAATTCACCCTTTTTATGCCAAATTTTAAAGAGGATAATTACCGAAGACCTAAGTGGCTATTTAACAGCCATCTTGAGACTATTTATCCAGCTTTGTTTAGAAAAGTGAAGATCAGAGCTCCAAAGCACGAGCGAATTCCAACCGAGGACAATGATTTTCTCGATTTGGACTGGTACCGAAATGATTCTGATCACCTAATCATTATTTCTCACGGCTTGGAGGGTAGTAGCGACCGCCCCTACATGCTGGGAATGACCAAAGCCTTTATTAATAAAGGATATGATGTTCTCACTTGGAATTACAGAGGTTGTGGTCCAGAGTTGAACAAACAAATGATTTTTTACCATTCTGGTGCGACTTATGATTTAGACAGGATAGTAGAGCATGCTTCCAAAGACTATGATAAAATTTCCCTGATCGGATTCAGCTTGGGGGGTAATCTAACTTTAAAATATTTGGGGGAGGATAGAACTCGTCCTGATAAAATAGAATCAGGAGTCGCTATCTCAGTCCCATTGCATTTGGCTGGTGCGAGTAAAAGAATTTCAGAAAGAGAAAATTTTCTTTATTCCAGAAGGTTCTTGAAAAGCTTAAAAAAGAAAGTCCGTGATAAGGCGGTTCATTTTCCCGATGAAATCCCTTTAGAAAAGCTGAATCAGCTGAATAGGTTATCTGATTTCGACGATGTATTTACCGGTCCCTTTCATGGCTTCACCGATGCTGCTGAATACTATGAAGTCAACAGTGCACTATTTTTTCTTGAAGGTATTCAAACCCGAACCTTAATCCTGAATGCGAAAAACGATCCTTTTTTAAGCCAAGAGTGCTTTCCTTACACTCTGGCAGAGTCTTTGGAGAAGGTCACGCTGGAAGCTCCTTCTCAGGGAGGACATGTCGGATTTTCGACTAGTAATGACGCAGGGATGTATTATTCTGAGAAAAGGGCTGTTGAATTTGTTCAAGGAGAAGATTAACTTCCCAAAAACTTCGAAAAACCTATGTGTGGACGGTATTCACTTGGTAAAGACAAGAAAGATTTAGAAGAGAGATTCAGTGCAGAAATGCTTTCTGAATTCGAGCCGAGATACAATGTCGCTCCTACTCAATTGGTTCCGGTGATTACATCACAAAGCCCAAAAGGTTTTTCATTTTTCTATTGGGGTATCACTCCTGACTTTGGCCGAAATAGGCCGGTTTCACAAAAGCTAATCAATGCTAAGTCGGAAACCGTAGATCAGAAAGTAACCTTCAAAAAATCATTCAAAAGCAGAAGATGCATTATTCCTGCTGATGGTTTCTATGAGTGGAAAAGGCTAGGGAAGAAAACCAAAATTCCCTATCGATTTCAATTGGAAGGGAACAGTTTGTTTTCATTTGCTGGGATCTGGGATGAGTACGAGACGGTTTCAGGGGATGTTCAGCACACTTTTTTAATTCTTACCACGAGTCCAAATGGCACTGTGGAGCAAATCCATGATCGGATGCCGGTTATTTTCAATAAGGAGCAGGAAACGAAATGGCTGGATCAATACAGTTCCCCTGAAGAGTTAAAGGATTTGCTTAAACCTCTGGATGGTGCTAACCTCGAAAGCTTTACAGTTTCCCCTTCTGTGAACTCTGTACAAAACGACTACCCTAGTCTTATAAAAAAAGTTTCCCCTGCCGATCAGCATGGGAATTACACCTTGTTTGGCTAAATACCGCCAATGCTCAACATTGCTTAGAGCGTTTTTGCCATAACTCGATTACTTCCGATATTTGATCTTTAGGAATTAAACCCAATTTCAATGTATAGATCAAAAATTTTAGGTGCGGGACATTGCCTTCCTGAGCGAATTGTGACAAACGATGAGCTTTCAGGAATGATGAATACTAATGACGCATGGATAGTAGAGAGGACTGGTATTAGAGAGAGACGTTGGTATACACCTGGAAAAGAGACCGTGACAAGTATGGCCAAGGAAGCCTCAATCATGGCAATGGAAAGGGCAGGAGTGAAAGCATCTGACATTGATTTTATAGTTTTTGCAACCATTACTTCAGATTATTTCTTACCTGGAAATGGTGTTTTGCTTCAGCGGGAATTAGGATTTGGTGAAATTGGAGCCCTGGATGTCAGAAATGCATGCTCTGGATTTATTTACTCTCTTTCTGTAGCGGACCAGTTTATTAAAACCGGTATGTACAAAAAGATTCTTGTAGTTGGGGCCGAAATTCAATCCTCTGCACTTGATAAAAGTGATGAAGGCAGATCGAGCTCCGTCATTTTCGCAGATGGCGCTGGGGCAGTTGTTTTAGGGAGATCAGATAACGGAACTTCAGGAATTTTATCCACTCATTTACATTCTCAAGGGCAATATGCTGAAGAATTATACTGTGTAGCTCCTTCCTCGAGTGGTAAAATCAGGATTTCTCAAGAGATGATTGATAGAGGAGATTTCTTTTTAAAAATGAATGGTAATGCGGTTTTCAAGCATGCCGTAGTACGGTTCATGGAGGTAATAAATGAAGCTCTAGAACATAATGGAATTGATAAATCTGAAATCGACCTTATGATTCCTCATCAGGCAAATTTGAGAATCAGTCAATATGTTCAGAAAAAGCTTGAGCTGGCTGATGACAGAGTATTTAATAACATTATGACTCGTGGCAATACAACAGCAGGTACCATCCCCATAGCAATGAGTGAGGCTTGGGAACAAGGCAGAATAAAAGCAGGTGATTTGTTATGCCTGGCAGCTTTTGGTTCAGGTTTCGCTTGGGCCTCTGCACTTTTACGTTGGTAATCCAGTGATATGGATTTAGATCTGAATCTCTGGAAAGACAAAGTCTTGATTCAAAGGCAAAACAGACTCAAAACTAAATTCTGGAGTATTTTTTCGGAGGTAGGAAATCGAATTTCAGAATCTGATCAACTTATAAACTTCTCTGAATCAAAGGGAATAAAGTTGTCAAGAGGAAATGATCTTGTAGGATTCCCTTATCATGTTCTAGATGTAATCAGAAATTGGAAAAAGGACTCAGGACAAAATATTCGCGTTCTTAATTGGTTCGGTCATGGAATATTCATTTTTATTTATTTAGGAGGGGAAAGAATCTCTGACCATCTCAATAAATCACTGGAGAAGCAGCACTTTACAAAAAGTGATCAATCGGATCCTTTTGATTACCCTAGTATAATTCTCGGGTCAAATGATGATAATCAAATAGAAAATCAGGAAAATCTATTCGTATGGTATAAAGAGATTGAAATTGGGAACCAAAAAGAAGAAGTAGAGGAAGAAATATTTTCACAGGTAAACGGTTTACTTCAGATACTGGCAAATCCATAAAGAAAAATTATAGAAATGGGTTAATTTTAAACTGGATTTAAAATTTCCCGTACAATTAGCGAAACAGATTTTGATCACCCTTAATTGGAATCGTGAACCAGGTCTTGAACTGGTTTGGCTGTATATATGAAGCAACTACTCTCAATCACATTCTTTTTTATCTGTTTTTCAATTTTTTCACAACAGGCGACCGTAGTTAAGCAATATAATTCTGACTCGAGTCTGATGGCGACAGGAGTAGTTGATGATCTGAAGCGACAAGGGCTCTGGAAATACTACAACCCAAAATCAAATGTCTTAATGATCGAAGGAAACTTCGAAGATGGTGTCCGTGAAGGCACATGGACAAGTTACTGGCCCGACGGCAAGCTTAAACTCATTGTTGACTACAGAGACGGAGTTCTTTTTGGACCAATGAAGGTCTACGATGCCACAGGTTCTTTAAAAAGAGAAATGGTGCTCAAAGACAGTGTTCTGGTCGGAGAGTGGATTGAATATTATGGTCGAATAGGAGTACCTGAATATGTGGACCCAGAACAAATACTGTCCAGAGGCAATTATGAAGAGGGAAAAAAGCAAGGCCTTTGGACAACCTTTCATCCTAACGGAGAGCTGGCGCTTAGAGAATACTACGAAGAAGGTGAGAAAAACGGACCCTTCTTGAGGTATTTCGATGATGGGGTTTTGGCCACAGAAGCTACTTACAAAGAAGGAAAACTGGAAGGTACCTACACCGACTACAGTGATGGAGTTTTGATACTGGAGAAAGGAAAGTACAAGAAAGGGAAGAAAATAGGTCCCTGGAAAAGGTATTATTTAGGTACAAAAATCTTGGAAGCTGAGGAATATTTTGATGATGAGGGGCTAAGAGACGGAGAATGGAAATATTACTACGAGAACAAAAGGGTAGCACGAATTGAACATTACGAAAAAGATATTGCGGTGGGTGTTTGGGAAGAATATTTCCCAAATAAGTCCATAGCAAAGAGGAAAACATATGAACTCGGTGTTCCGATCGGTGATTATGTTGAATATCACTCTTCCGGAGAAGCATCCGTTTTAGGACAATATGAAAACGGAATGAAGACCGGAATTTGGAAAAGTTTCTTTCCTGACGGGGAGCTGTATTCTATCGGGGAATATAGAAATGATTTAAAATCAGGACTGTGGAAATATTTCAATAAAATAGGAATTCTGATTGCTGAAGGAGAATACAAGCTTGGATTGGAGCAAGGGCAATGGTTTTATTATTATGATGGTGGTCAATTAAAATCTGTCGGCTCTTATGAGGTAGGTTTTGAAAATGGACTTTGGGGTCTTTTTTATGATAATAAGCAGCTCACACAGGAAGAAACTTGGGATAACGGAAGGCTTATGAATGTGGGCGAGTATTTTTCCTATGATGGTAAAAGAACCCTAGATGCAGGAACTCTAAAGGATGGTAACGGTACTCGGTTCACTTATTATGTCACTGGTCAAAAGGAATCTGAGGGTAGTTTTAGCAATGGAAAGGCCACAGGCACATGGATTTTTTATCATGAAAATGGCAGAAAGGCTTCTGAGGGTCAAATGCTTGATGGGAAAAAGGAGGGCGCCTGGAGATATTTTAATTCCTCCGGAAGACTTTCAGACATCATCAATTACAAAGCTGACGAAATCGTCGAACAGGAAGAGTCCAATCCCGGCACTACTTTCTCATTCTAAGTCTAAACCTTCTCTTTTTTTCTGGGTTTGATAGAAAAAAGGAAAGGAATGTTCGGACTATTTAAAAAGAAATCAGAAAAGGAAAAGCTTCAGGAAGCATACCAAAAAAAGATGAGTGAAGCCCACAAAGTTTCTCACTCTAATAGAACTGCTGCTGACAGGCTAATGGCTGAGGCTGAAGAGATTGCAAAAAAAATTGATCAGCTTAATGATTGATCCCAAGCGTAATTCATTTTATACCTAAAAATTTGTTTTTTGAGTTTTAATGGCTATCTTATATGTCCATTGTTTGAACTAGTCCGTTAGAACATTTTTTTAACTAGTACATATTATTTTAAGGGTGATTGAGCTACGGACGAAAAGTAATTTTATTTTTTACCCGAATCCTCGGATTCGGGTTTTTTTATGTTCTGGAATAATCATCAGAAACTCTTACAATATCATCTTCATTAGAAGGGTTATCCGGATCTGTGTGCATCCAAATTTCTGCAACAACTCCCCAATTATCACCGCCAATAAGCCTATGCCTCTCCCCTTTTTCTAATGAGATTACTTGATCCATAATCAAATCAACTGGATGGCTTTGTTCGTCGGACGGACTAGTAGATATTCTTCCTTCTCCAAATATTAACTTCCAGATTTCAGCTCTTCTGTGGTGGTATTGCCAGGAGAGTCTTTGCTTTGGAGCAACCACCAGAATCTTAGGGCTCAATTTAAGCGCAAGTTGCTCATCTGTCAGTTTTACCTCTTTGAAGAAATTTTGTCTAAACCTAGGAACCTCCATTTCCTCTAACACAAAAAAGCCTCCCCAAGGCCTTGTTTGATCCTCTTCTTTGACATTAAACCCAAGAGAGCCCATGTATGCTCGTATTTTGTCAAATACTTCGGTTTTCCGATCGCTTGATGAAAAATTCAATTCTGCCATAGTGGTTCTTATTTTTATAAAAATCTAACTTAATACCAAGTCTAGAAACTTACAATTCTTAATGAAATCCCTTTTAAAATTGCTCCACCAATGGAGTCTTTAAAGAAGTGGGTGGTAATTTCTTTATTTTTTTAATGAAGTGTTTTATTGAACTTAAAAAAATGCGTAATTCATAGCAAACAGGATTTTATGCACCTTATCAACCCTAAAGCCATCATTTCTAAGATGGATGGCGTAGTAGAAATCAAGAGCTACGTAAATAAACTCAAGATCATAAAAAACCTATACCTAAATGAGGCGAATACCGCTGGTGAAATATGTAGCCAAGTTGGTATTTCATTACCAACAGTTAACTCTCTTCTAGCTGATCTGATTAATTCAGGTGAAGTTATCAAGCAAGGAAGAGCTGAGTCTCAGGGAGGAAGAAAGCCTGATCTTTATCGACTTGCCCCTGATGCATTTTATGTGGTATCCGTGGACCTTTCCAGATTTAAAATGAATCTTGCTCTTTACTCTTGCCAACATGAATTGGTGAGGCCAAAAAAAAGCTACAAGATTAATCTGAATAATGAACAAGAGACCTTAACAGATCTAGAAGATAAAATAGAAGCCTACCTGAAAGATTCAGGGGTTCCAGAAGAAAAGGTGATTGCTATGGGTTTCTCCATGCCGGGTTTAGTAGACTCACTTGAGGGTGTTAATCATACATACCTGAAATTTGGTAGTAATACTTTACTCGAGAATTTAGAAAATCGCTTCGGAAAAAAGGTATTTCTGGAAAATGACGCCAGGGCAATGACTTTGGCTGAGTTTAAATTTGGCACTGGAGGGGAGCATAAAAATGTTTTGGGAGTTTTTGTGGGATGGGGAATCGGCCTAGGTGTTATAATTGATGGCAAGCTTTACCAAGGTTCTTCTGGCTTTGCCGGTGAATTCAGTCATTGTACCATCTTTGATGATAGAGTAGAAATGTCTACTTCTGGAAAAAAGGATTGTTTGGAGGCTGTAGCCTCAGGAACTGCCATTGTAAAAAAGACTCAAGAAGCGTTGGACTCAGATCCAGATAGTATACTAGCAAGAATAGTCAGAGAACATGATGGAGACCTAGAACCATCCTTAGTGGTTAAAGCCGCTCTTGCAGGTGATCAGAGAGCCATTACAATACTCTCTGAAGCAGGCTTAGACCTTGGACGCGGAATTTCAATTTTGATTCAGCTCCTAAATCCTGAGCTGATCATTGTTGGGGGTTCTATTGCTGAATCTGACCAGTACCTACTTATACCCATCCAGCAAGCATTGAATATTTATTGCATGGCAAAGTCAAGAGAAAAAACTCAACTTTCGCTTTATAAATTAGGGGAAGATGTTGGCCTTTTAGGTGGAGTTGCCGTAGTTAATGAGAGACTCTTTGAGGATATCTTAGAATAAGGCTCAAAGACAGATTACCCAGAAGTACACATGTTGGAAAGAAGAAAAAATAGCATTCCCAGAGGACTAGGTATTAGCATCCTTATTTTTCTATTTTCATTTCAGCCAGTCATATCCCAAGAAGTATCTGTCCCTCTTTTCAAAGAACTAAATCCGAAGAAACTTAAAATTGGATTTAAGAATACTCTCCGAGAGGATGCAGAAAACAATATTCTTCGTTACGAATACTTTTACAATGGAGCAGGAGTCGCGGTTGGAGATCTCGATAATGATGGATTGGATGACATTTTCTTTACGGCGAATATGTCTTCAAATAAGGTTTACAGAAACCTGGGAAACTGGAAGTTTGAAGATGTAACCAAAAAAGCCGGAGTGGCCGGTAAGAAATCCTGGACCACTGGAGTTGCAATGGTTGATATCAACGCTGATGGATGGCTGGATATTTACGTCTCTTTTTCAGGTAAGGGAGACGAAGACAGTAAAAGAAATGAGCTTTGGGTAAATCAAAAAGATTTCACTTTCAAGGATGAAGCCGCATCCTATGGCCTCGATGATCCTTCAAATTCTACTCAAGCCTTATTTCTTGATTATGATCGTGATGGAGACCTCGACCTCTATCTTCTGAATCATCATATTCAAGTTATCACGGAGATTGAATTCGACCAAGCTAGAGCAGTTCGACATCCATATGCGGGAGATAAGCTATATCGGAATGATAATGGAAAATTTGTAGATGTTTCTGAATCTGCAGGAATTAAAGGTCATGCATTAGGTTTTGGCTTGGGTGTGGTTTCATCAGATGTAAATAATGATGGCTGGCCGGATCTTTTGGTTACCAATGATTATATCGAGCCGGACTACCTTTACATCAATCAGCAGGATGGAACCTTTGAGGATAAGACTACGGAATACTTCCAGCACATTTCCCATTTCTCGATGGGAGCTGACATTTCTGATGTGAACAATGATGGTCTCATGGATATCTATACTTTGGATATGCTTCCTGAGGACAATGAAAGGCAGAAACTGCTTTATGGGCCGGAAAACTATGAGCAGTATGCCCTTATGATCGAGCGTGGATTCTATCATCAGAACATGCGAAACATGCTTCAGCTAAATCAAGGAGAGGGGCTTTTTTCGGAAATCGGTCAAATGGCAAATATTTCGAATACCGATTGGTCCTGGTCAGCCTTATTCTTCGATGCTAATAATGATGGTAATAAGGATTTATTAGTCACCAATGGCTATTATCGAGATTATACCAATCGAGACTTCCTGAAATACAAAGGTGATTACTATTTCAAGCAGGCTGTCGCCAAGGAGAAGGCCGATACGCTTCATCTTGTAACCAGCATGACCTCAACCCCAGTAGGGAATTACATTTTTGAAAGCAACGGAGATCTGACTTTTACTGATCGGTCTAAAGACTGGAATATCTCGAATCCAGGCTTTTCAAGTGGTGCTGCTTATACCGATTTAGATAATGATGGTGATCTGGATTTAGTCATAAATAACCTGAATGCTCCTCCCGGTATCTATGAAAATCTGAGCAAGAGCTCTAATTATCTTAAAATCAATTTAAAAGGAGAATCGGCAAATCCATTTGCCGTTGGCTCAAAAGTCAAAGTGCTATATGGTAATAATGAGCAGACCATTGAAAATCAACCGGTAAGAGGTTTTCAATCGAGTGTTTCTCCTACCCTGCATTTCGGGCTTGGCGATGCGGATAAAATTGAGACTTTAGAAGTTACCTGGACCGACGGAACTATTCAATCCATTTCAGCCATTGATGCCAATCAAACGCTCGAAATAGAAAAAACAACTACAACTCCTTCAGCTTTGACTGAAAGTCCAAAAGCTATTTTTACATCTGCAGAGACTCCTGATTACAGCTCAGGTCTGGTTGGATTTAATGACTTTAAAAGGCAACCTCTCATGATTTCCATGCCTAGTTATGTCTCACCAGTTATGGCTAAGGCCGATCTGGATGGTGATGGAAACCCTGAGGTATTCTTTGGTGGAACCAAAGGCAAAGCCGCAGAAATCAAGACATTAAAGAATGGAAACTGGGTAAGCTATTCAGGATTCACGGGGGACCAATATTATACAGATGCTGTTGCACGATTTGGAGATGTGAATGGGGATGGGTTAATGGATCTTTTTGTTGGGAGCGGTGGATTTCATGATTATATAGGCTCTGATGAGGGTCTCCTAGACCGACTTTATGTAAATGAAGGCGGCCAACTTAAGCTCTCATCGGATTTCCCAGATTATAAATTCGCGACGGGCACAGCAGAGTTTGTCGATGTGAATCGAGACGGTAATTTAGATTTGGTGGTTGGTGCGAGACTTTATCCTGGACGATATCCCGAGGTTCCCGAAAGCAAGATTTTAATTAATGATGGAAGCGGTAAATTCTCCATGGAATCAAGTCTTTTGCCATCTGATGGAAAAATAGGAATGGTGAGTAGCTCCATTGTCCTAGACCTCAATTCAGATGGGTTTGACGATCTGATTTTAGCAGGCGAATTTATGTCTCTCACATTTCTGATAAATACTGGATCGTCTTTGGAAGATCAATCCAATCAGTATTTGGATGAAAATCTTTCAGGCTGGTGGGGAAGCTTGGCCAAAGGTGATTTTGATGGCGATGGGGATATGGATCTCTTAGCAGGGAATTTCGGATTGAACTCACAATTCGTTGCTAATGAGTCAAAGCTTCTAAAACTATACTCCGCGGACTTTGATCAAAATGGATCCATCGATCCGATTCTTGAGTGTTACATTGGAGATAAAGCCTACCCCTTTCCTAGCCGAGACGAACTTCTAGATCAGATGGTATCCATGCGAAGTAAGTTCACTGATTATGCTTCTTATTCAGTAGCTCAGATGGATGATCTTTTTTCGAGCGAGGAATTGGATAAAGCCCAGGTTTTATCCGCATCTACTCTTGAATCCTATTATCTGGAAAACACTCCAGAGGGATTTAAAGCAACTCCTTTACCGAAAATGCTTCAGGCATTTCCCATATACAGCATCTTACCAATCGATGTAAATAAGGATGGTAACCTTGACTTCATTGCTGGCGGAAATCAAAACTTCACCCGAATTAGGATTGGGATGATCGATGCTGGATTTGGTATGGTGACTTTAGGGGATGGAAATGGTAACTTTAGGGTATTAAACCCAAATGAATCAGGGATTAAGATTAAGGGTGACATAAAATCCACTCTCGCTCTCGAAGATGATTCGATTGTCCTATTTGGCGTGAGCCAAGGCCCTGTGGTAAGTTATAAAATCAATGATTAAGAGATTACAAGTATTTACGATAGCCATTCTGCTGTCTTTACAAGCTTTTGCCAGCACAAGTGCAAAGCTCGAGAATTGGCCAAAGATCTATGCTGATGAGCTTTTTCATCTGACGGAGGTAATGGTGACTGATGTAGCCAGTCCTCCAGTTGCAGCAAGGATTTATGGTTACAGTACGCTTGCCTCTTACCTTGTCATCCAAGGTTCAACTGATTCCTTCAAATACCCTGAGTTTCTTCCCGCTTCCTATTTAGATATTCCAGAGTTTAATTCTTCAGATCTTAGCTCACCCGAGTTTTCTGCTCTTTATGCTATGCTTTTGGTTGGAGAGAAAATAATGCCTTCCGGCTATCTTTTGAAGGAGCGAATGACGGAATGGGAGACCTTTGGAATCAAAGAAAAACTCATCAAGAAGAAAGAGTTAAAGGCTCATATTTCAACTGCTCAAAAAGTAGCAGATTGGGTAATGTCAGTGGCAAATAAAGATGGCTATCTACAACTTTCTACTCTCACCAGATATTCCCCAACCAAGGGAAAAGGAAGATGGTACCCTACCCCACCGGCCTACATCGCTGCAGTAGAACCCCAATGGAAGACTATCAAGCCCTTCTTCTTAAATGAATTAGATCCATTTGACCCGGTGGCAATGGCCCCATTCGATATGGAAACTGGGAGTAGCTTTCGAACTCAATTAGATGAGATAATCGAAGTCACTTCTGACCTGACCGAAGAAGAGAAGCTGATTGCTAACTTCTGGGATTGCAATCCTTTCATGGTGGATGTGACTGGTCATATGGCCATCGGGATTAAGAAAATTAGCCCAGGCGGTCACTGGATGGGAATTACTGGAATAGCTGCAGAGATGGAGAATTTGAGTTTTGCAGAAACAGCTTACATCCATACTCTGGTGGGCATGACCCTTCACGATGCCTTCATTTCCTGCTGGAAAGCAAAATATGACACGGATCGAATCCGCCCTGAAACCGTGATTAACGAGGAATTGGATCGTAATTGGAGGCCATTACTTCAGACTCCACCCTTTCCGGAATATACTTCTGGCCATTCCGTAATCAGCCGTGCGTCAGCTGTGATTCTCACAAAATATTTTGGTGATGACTTTGGATTTATTGATACTTCGGAGCTTTACTTTGGACTCCCGGAAAGGGAATTTCAATCTTTTCTTCAAGCTTCAGAAGAAGCCGCCGTCTCAAGACTTTATGGTGGTATTCACTTCAGAGATGCAATTGATGAAGGTGTGAAGCAAGGCGAGAAAATTGGGGAGTTTATTTGGGAAAATATGAACTCAGAAGGAATTTTTATGAATGGTAATGAGTGATTGATGTTTAAATCTTTTCAAAAAGTTTCGGATCTACTTTTAGCCTTCTTAATTCTAATTGTTCTAGGGTTCAAGATTGCTAATTGGTTTCTTGATTTTGAACCTGCCGTAAATCTTGTCATCAATACCACCATGTTTATTCTGATAGGTATTTCATTCATAATCACAGGATTTTCATGGAAAACAAAATGGAAAAAGCTGCTATTCTATGTTTCAGGTGTATTACTTATTTCTCACAGTCTTTTTCCAGAGGGCACCATATTAGATATCGCCATGATTTTCGCCATCGTGGGACCGATTATTCTATTAAAATTCGGAAAAGACCCAATACCTGAAAGCAACTAAAAGAAACTTACTCTCCAGTAAAATTCCCATCCCACATTACTTCCTTTTCAAAAGGATTCAAGAGATCATCAAGAAGCATAGATACCTGTTCTCTGTTTAAGATGAGTCCATCAAATAATTGACCCTTCATTCCTAGTTTATCCCAAGACTCGGAAACCTTTTCTCTGGAAATTGATTCGTCAACCATCTTGACGAGCTCTTCAAATCTCAGTAGCGTCAGGTAATCTCCTGATGCTCCCCAGAACTTCTCCAGATCTGAGTAAATAGGCTTTAATCCCTGAATTAATTCAAACTCCGTAACTGCCCTACCCGGATAGAACCAGGTCTGATTGGCCCAAAGATAAGGCACACCTTCTCCTCTGAATATTCCACTTGCTCCTGCTTTCTGAATAGCCTGAAAACTTTTCATCTCCGGATTTACATCAAGAAAAGGCATGATGTAAGCATTTTGATCAAGTAAAAATTGCTGAACCTCACGTACGGAGACTTGATTAAGAGGCTTATCTTCTTGCAAAGCTACAGTGGCCAATGCGCCTGCAGCATGCCCTATTCCTAAAACAACTGGTTGAAGCCTGGAGGCTCCATTGACAATATTGGAAACAGAAATACTCTTTTCAGCTAAAATCAAGGCTGGATGATCCTTAGGAATTAGGGCTCCTAAAGGGACATTGTATGAAGGCACCCGAATCTTTATGAAATCAATTTCAGGAGCATCTGGTCTTTCTCTGTGATGATGATCTATCGTGTAATCTCCCACTGCTATTCCAGTCCTGAATAAGGGAGTTGGAGCATTATAGGGTGTTCGAACATACGGAAGAGTAAAATCCACCAACCCATAATACCTGCGGGATTCCCTGTGATACGGAATCATGGGCATGTCATCTTCTGTTGGATATTCGTCATCCGCTATTCCGAGATGCTTAAAGCCCAAGTCATGCTGAATATAATACACGAATTGAAGCGTTCTGAGCTTTGCTTTTTCTAGTTCAGCTTCCCTCTCTTCAGGACTCAGCTCTATAATATTCGTATAATGATCGTTCCCGCAGTTTGGCCAGTTGATCATGTATTTTCCATTAGGAAGTTTTCCATAATCCAGCATTTTACCACAGTCCAAAGTTGGATCGTCATCCGTTATTGGATCAGCATGAGCACAGGCACAAGCAAATAATTCCGGATCATATCCTTCAGGCTTCGGAATGGTCATATCTGCGCCCTCGCCATAATCTTTGAGCGTAACCACATAGGTTAAATCCTGAATGATATCATTTCCATTTGCTGGCGCAAAGCTCTCTCCAATCTCATCCCTCGTGTCCATTCCGATCCGATATTCCAGACCTTGGGCAGCCGCAACATCTCCGAGTTCGGTAGCATCAATTAACAAAGGAGCTGAAACAGACTTGGCATCCCCATCCTCAAGGTAGTCAACAATCCACGATCCATTTTCATATTTCGCCTCCGTCCAATCACTTTCAAAGCTTACCGTAAGAGCAGGCACCGAGCCCGCCATTTCCTGTAAGATTTGATTACCAACAGACGGCTCGAAAAGGGTATTACTCACCCAACCGGTAGAAAGCTTATCGGGGCCTCCATAATGCTCTTCCAGTCTTTGCTTGAATTCTCCCCAAATTCCTGAAGGAAGCTGATGATTTCCATCGATAGCAGAAACTCCTGCAGCGGTAAGCATTCCTCCAAGCCAGGTCGTTGGCTCAATGATAAGCGTTTTAGTCCCAGCTCTACCTGCTGAAATTCCTGCCGCGGTTCCACTTGCTCCGCCCCCAACAATTATCAAGTCATAGGACTCTTGTGCTAGGATTGGCTGGCACAAAATCAAACTCAGAACAAAGCTCAATATTCTTTTCATCACTTGTTGCTTTTAAAGGTGATTACACTTCCGGTTTTCAAATCGGAATGCTGAATTTTCAAATTATTTACTGAGTTACCATTTAAATAGACTTCCGAGAAGGGTCCATCAGATTCTTTCTTTACTTCAAAATCTAAGGTTCCAGTTTTCACTTTAATGGAATCAAAAATTGGAAGCCCTAAGTCATACTCAGCACTTACTGGATTAACCGGATAAAATCCCATTGCTGAAAAAATATACCAGGCCGACATCTGCCCGCAATCTTCATTTCCACTTAATCCATCTGGCTTATCATCATACATCTCTTTATAAATCTGCTTTAGCAGCTTCTGAGTTGTTTGATATTCATCAAGTTCATTGTAGAGATAAGCAATGTGATGAGACGGCTCATTTCCATGAGCATAAAGGCCGATTAAACCTGTAACATCGGCCGCTTCAAACTTCACGGTGCTATCTATTTCAAAGGCAAAGAATTCATCCAATTTGGTTTTGAATTTATCCTTGCCACCCATGACTTCCATAAGGCCTGGAACATCATGAGGAGCAAACCAGGAGTACTGCATGGCATTACCTTCGATAAATACTCCCGAATGCTGTACATCTGCAGGGTCATAAGGTGAAACCCAGGATCCATCCGACTTCTTTCCCCTAAGATATCCATATTCAGGATCGAACAGTCCTCGGTAATTTTTTCCTCTTTCCTCAAACTTCTCAGCTACATCGGCTTGTCCAAGTTTTTTAGCCACAGCGGAAATCACCCAATCATCATACGAATGTTCGATAGTCGCTGACGCGGAGAAACTAGCTCTGTCCGAAGGAAAATACCCCAGCTCACGATAAGCTTCAAAAGCTTCTCCTCCCTGATTCGCTGTTTGAATCATGGCCTCCAGCATTTCCTCAGCTTTACCCGCATCCAGACCTTTCATAATCGCCTCACCAAGGACAGGAACTGCATGATATCCGATCATAGTATTGGTCTCATTCCCCACCAAAGACCATTTGGGGATAAGACCTGATTCATTATAGAATTGGAGCATAGATGAATAAATGTCAGAAGTTCGCTCCTCCTGAAGAAGAGTGAATAATGGCATTTCCGCCCGGAAGGTATCCCAAAGCGAAAAAACAGAGTAATTCTCAAAGCCCGGATCAGAATGCACTTCTCCATCAGCACCTCGATATGCACCATCCTCGTCATTAAATAACTGCGGAACTAAAAAGGAATGATACAGTCCCGTATAAAAAATCCTTTTCTCCTTATCCACGCCTCCGATGACTTGAACCTTCTGCAACTCTCTCTCCCACTTTGCCTTAGTCTCGGTTCGGATCTTTTCAAAATCCCAATGAGGAATTTCAGCTTCTAGATTGGCAAGCGCGGCTTCTGCTGAAGTGTACGATATCCCGACTTTGACTTGGATTATCTTTTGGCCTCCGGCAAAGCTCAAAATCGCTTTAGAATCCTTAAAATCTTCATTCGTCTTAATCTCTTCCCAGTTTTGGTCTGTTTTCAAGGCAAAGAAAAGTTTCTGGTTTTTGGCCCAGCCAGTAGAAAACCGATGACCCAAAATGAGTCCATCCTCTGGAGATTCGAAATAGGTCTCTGTTGCCTCATCCCAACCAATTCCGTGGTTTAGATCGAGAATCAGCTTTGGTACAGAATCCACTGGAAAAGTATATCTCTGAAATCCAGCGCGCTCAGTCGCGGTCAGCTCAACTTTAACTTGATGATCCAATAAATCAACCGCATAATATCCTGGACTTGCCTCTTCAGTATTTTTGTCAAAGCGGCTTCTAAAACCAGCATCAGGATTATCTTTTGGCCCTGGGGTCCAAAATTCTTCTCCAGTAAATGGCATCAGCAATACATCGCCCATGTCGCCAATGCCTGTCCCGCTGAGATGAGTGTGGGAAAAACCCATAAGATTGCGATCTGAATCGTGATATCCTGAACACCAGTCCCAACCTTCCACATCCCCATCAGGACTTAGCTGAACCATCCCAAAAGGTACCACAGCACCGGGATAGGTATGTCCATGCCCGCCCGTACCTATGAAGGGATCAACCCATGAGGTCAATTCTAGATCAACCTGATCTTCCTCCGAGGTCTGATCAGGAGTACATGAGAAAATAAAAGCGATGAGTAAGAGAGACAGGACTCTAGGTTTGAGCATAGATTTTATCAGCGTAAAAGGGAAGTGCAGCACCAATCAAGGCTGCTTCTTCTCCAAGTTTTGAAATTTTTATCTCTGTTTCACTGCCGAATTTCCTTAGAAATTCTAAGGTTTTAGGCAGGAAGTGTTGATGAGCTAGGCTCACCTTACCTCCGAGGACTAGCGCTTCAGCCTGTATTCGAATCAAATAGGGCAGCAAGAATTCACCGAGTGATCTGGCAAAATCATCGAATATGGATTCTTTCATTGATGAATCTGGCCAGGTGAGAATCTCTTTCACCCCTGAGATTTGAATTCCAAATCGACTCTTTGCTTCTTGAACAAACCAAGCATTTCCAAGGTAATCCTCGGCAATTCCATCTCGAAAAGGTGCTGTCCAAAGTTTAGCATCCTTGACCACATCCTCTAGTCCAATAGCTGACCCTAAACCGGTGCCCAGTGTAATTCCCATGATCTTATCATGTCCTTTGAGAACACCTCCAAATTTCTCCCCAAGCAGAAATGCTTCCGCATCATTTACAAATTGAATATTCTCTTGTGGGATGTCTAATTTTTCAGCGAGTAGATTCTTAACCGAAAGTCCTAAAAGACTCTTCATCTTTCCTTGCTCTTCGATTAGGGAGATTCCGTTTTCGTAATCGAAAGGTCCTGGAAAAGCGATCCCAAGCTTTATCTCCGTATCTCCTCCTGCAATTTGTGAGATTAAACCAGACCAAGTCGAGATGATTTCATCTGCTCCGAGTGAGGTATCAACCTTCGCTTCAAAGATTTGGCTAGTCACTAAGATTCCATCTTGCAACTGAATCTCAGAACCTGAAATATGACTTCCACCAATATCTATCCCAATGACCTTCATTATTTTTTTAAGCTGAGGGAAAAGGGCTTATTCTCCTCATTTATTCCTCTGTTCAGATTAGGTTCTTTTGCCATTTGAAAATCTAGCTTTGCGCCAGCTTTCAATGTTTCATACTCGAGAAAATTATGCTGATAATCTTTTCCATTTAAATTCAAACTATCAATATATCTTCTTGAGCTAGAGTTATTTTCAGCCTTAATTTCAATATCATTTCCATTCGGAAGATGAATTACGGCTTCCTTAAATAAGGGTGAACCCAAGACATATTCATTCACCCCAGGAGTCACGGGATAGAATCCCAATGCTGAGAATACGTACCAAGCAGATGTCTGCCCATTATCTTCATCCCCACAGTAGCCATCCGGAGTAGGTTTATACATTCGATCCATGGTCTCTCTAGCCCAGTATTGAGCTTTCCAGGGTTGTAAACCATGATTATAAAGATAAATCATGTGTTGGATGGGTTGGTTTCCATGAGCATACTGCCCCATTTGAGCAACCTGCATTTCTCGTATTTCATGAATAACAAATCCATAATAGCTCTCTTCGAATATCGGAGGCGTCGAGAAAACTTCATCCAGCCTATTCACAAATGCTCGCTCTCCTCCCATTAAATCTGCCAGTCCCTGAACATCCTGAAAAACCGACCAGGTATAATGAATGCTGTTTCCTTCGGTAAATGCTCCTCCCCACTTGAATTCATTGAAAGGGGATTGCCATGTTCCATCTTCATTCTTTCCCCTCATCCATCGAGATTCAGGATCGAAGAGTTTTTGGTAATTGTAAGAGCGATTTTGATACTCTTCAACCTCTGGTTTATCCAAGGCTCTAGCCAGCTGATAAATAGTAAAATCATCGTAGGAATACTCCAGTGTTCTAGCTGCATTCTCATTTATCCCCACATCATAAGGAACATAGCCCAGTTCTTTGTAATACTCCGCGCCAGCTCGTCCTACAGCAGTTAAGGGGCCAGCATTGTTTGATCCATGGATCAAAGCTTCATAGAGCGTTTCAATATCATAATCGAAGTCCTCTCCTATTTTCAAATAAGCATCAGCTACTACAGAAGCTGAATTATTTCCAACCATCACATTGCGCAGCCCTGGACTTCCCCATTCTGGCAGCCATCCGCTTTCTTTATAGGCTTTGGCAAGTCCTGCCTGAATCTCTGCATTTACATCTGGGTAAACCAAATTTAAAAGCGGAAACAGGGCCCGAAAAGTATCCCAAAATCCAGTGTCCGTATACATAAATCCGGGAAGAACTTCACCATTGTAAGGGCTATAATGCATAACCTCCCCTGCCTCATTTATTTCAAAAAACTTTCTTGGAAATAAAAGCGAGCGGTAAAGACAGGTGTAAAAAGTTTCCATCTGAGAAATAGTCCCACCTGAAACTTCTATTCTCCCAAGCGACTCATTCCATGAATCTTCTCCCTCTTTTACAATTCTATCAAAATCTCTATCCCCTAATTCTTCCAGATTTAGCTTAGCCTGATCTGTGCTTATAAATGAGGAGGCAATAGAAACCTTGATTATTCTTTTTTGATCACTCTTCCCGAAAGAAAGAACTCCGACCGCATGATCTCCTTCAAAAAGCTGATTATCGCTGAGGGTAGAGTCCATAACGGTGAATGAATCTGTGATTTCTGAGTCTACCTCTATCACAAAGTAATTCTTAAAATTCTCAGGTACACCTCCACTATTCTTAGTGGAATATCCCTCGATCATACCGTTTTCT
Source organism: uncultured Cyclobacteriaceae bacterium (assembly GCA_937146645.1). Taxonomy (GTDB): domain Bacteria; phylum Bacteroidota; class Bacteroidia; order Cytophagales; family Cyclobacteriaceae; genus Algoriphagus. The sequence goes on along the minus strand of CAKZRQ010000017.1, from coordinate 5,344 downwards.
TTAATATCGATTGATGAGCCATTATTAAAAGCATCAATGATCAAATAAGCATCCTCATTCGCAGGATATTCTATTTGAAAAAGCACCGATCTTTCTGTGGGTGAAAACTCAACATTGATGTCATGGTCGGCCAGATAGACTTGATAGTAATTTGGCTTAGCTGTTTCAGCTTTATTCGAAAACCAAGATGCTCGCTTTTCTTCATCGAAAACCAATTCCCCGGTGATAGGCATGATGGAAAATTGCCCATAGTCATTCATCCATGGGGACGGCTGATGAGTCTGCTTAAACCCACGGATTTTTTCAGCACCGTACTGATACATCCATCCATTTCCCATTTTCCCAGTTTGGGGTGACCAAAAATTCATACCCCATGGTCTGGCGATTGCTGGATAAACATTGCCGTTGGAAAACTCAGGCCTTGAATCCGTACCCATAAGTGGATTGACGAAATCCACCAATGATCTGGTTTCAGTGACTGTTACTTCTTGTGCTTTGGCCAGCCCAAAGCTTAAAAAACAAATCAAAAAAAGAGCTCGAGTTAATCTCATAGAATTGGGGTTAAAAAGATAGAGGCTTTGAAAAATCAAAACCTCTATCACACTTCTAAAATAAAAACCGAGGATTAATTTCCTCCATCCCACCAGATTCTGGTGGCAAAGGTGTCTCCACCCATTCTCGCAATGGCAGCCTGATAGTTATCAGGATTAGACCCGATCTCAGACTCCCAATATCTCAATCTTCTTGGAATAAAGTTTCCTTCGAATGCATTTGGATCTTGAGTTGGAGTTAACTCAGGATAACCTGTTCTTCTCCAATTTGCCCAAGACTCAAGATCATTCAAATAGGTAGCAGCCCAGTACTCTTCTCCGATCAATCTCATCTTATCTGCATCAGAAGCAGAATCAAAACCTCTTCCATCGATATAGGCTTGAATATCTGCTGGATCACGTGCAAAAGATGGATCAAATTGCTCCCAGCTTTGAATAGCAGCAGTTACTCCATTGGCAAAGTGAGTTGATGCATCAGAATTAATCCAACCCATCATTGCAGCTTCAGCTCTCATAAACTCAACCTCTGCGTAAGAAATTAAGTAATAAGGATCAGCCCAATCCAAGTAAAGTAGGTTAAGCATAGAGAAAATCTGATTTCCATTTTCCTGGAAGGCAGCGGCCTGATCAGGATCTAGAACATCAAGAATAGTACTACCTGTATAGCCATTTGGCATACCTACCTGAGCCTCTGGATCAGTGTTCCATGTAGATGGGTCTTCAGGGTCTCCAAGACCACCAGAAAGAATCATCATTCTTGGGTCATTGTTGGCCTTCATCCAATCCATGAAAGTTTCCGAAATCTTACAATCTCTGGAGTACTTATAAGTATTCCAGTATCCATCATTCAATCCATTTCTGTTCACCCCGATAGGGCCATCAGTGTAATGGATGAAAGCGATATCATCGTTAGACTCGAAAGAGTTTGCACTAGCCTCTGCAAAAACTGAAGCGGCAGTACCTGGATCTACGTTGCTCATTCTCATTGCTATCCTCATAAGCATAGCATTGGCAAACTTTCTCCACTTGTTTAAGTCACCAAAGTAGAGGTAATCCTGATTTCCAAGATTTCTAGCCGACTCTGAGAACTTATCTCTGGCAGCTCTTAAATCAGCAATCATCAAGTTATATACCTCTTGTTGTGATTGATACGCAGGGAACCAAAACTCCTCACCTTCCAGACCTTGTCCGGCTTCAGTATAAGGAATATCACCATACATGTCGGTCATTCTATGAAGGTCAAAGACTCTCATAATAGTCGCCGCGGCATTTACATTCACTTGCTCTGGATCCTCAGCAGTTTCATTGATCACATGTGTCAAAGGACCAACCACCCCGGTAAAGTGGCGCTCCATATAAGCACCGCTATAACCAGCATTGTAGAAATATTTGTCACCACTGAAATAGCCGGCAACGGAAGCAGTATGCTGAATCATTGTTGCAGCATAAAGCATATTTGCACGCGTATTTTCATATTCTCCTCCGATTCTCAAAGTTGCCAACGAGAAAAGGAAGGCCATATCCATCTCCGTCACTGAATTCTGATCAACATTCAGGTCAAGAAGATCTTCATCGCTACAGGAAGTGGCTACCATCGCAACACACAACACTAAAGCAGTTATTTTATTAAATATTCTCATTTTTCGAATTTTTTAGATTAGACCTTCTGATTAGAAGTTAGCTGACAAATTAAATCCGATACTTCTGTTCGCTGGTACAGCGAAGAATTCCAAACCTTGAGAACGGTTAGAAGTAGTATAAGCTGCTTCTGGGTCAATGTTTGGAATATCAGACCATAGCAAAGCAAGGTTTCTACCCACAAGTGATAAAGACAATGACTGGAATGGGCTTCTTTCTATGAAAGACTGAGGGAAAGTATATCCGAAGGAGAATTCTCTCAACTTACCAAACCCTGCATCATAAACCACATTCTCAGTAACTCTGGCATAATTCACCCAATACTGATCTATATCCTCAGCAGGGATAGTCCAGGTATTTGGTGTTCCTTCCTGAGTAACACCAGTTACGGTCAAAGAACCATCTCTTCCGGTTAATGTCTCCTCGTGAAGACCATTCAAGTACGCGAAGTAGTTCGTACCTGACATCATGGATCCACCAGCTCTGAAGTCAATCAGGAACATCAAGTTGAATCCCTTATAAGAGAAGTTGTTTGTTAAACCACCAGAAGTAGGGTGACGACCTCTTGCGATGGTTTCATAACCTGGAGTAGTTACAGGGAATCCCTGATCATTGTAAACAGGCTGTCCATCTATAGTCAAGTGCTTGAATCCAGTAATCATTCCAAGCTCTTCACCAACGATATGTGCAATTCTCTCTCTTCTTACTCTGGATTCATCCAAATTAATTAATTCGATTGGCTCCCCTGCAGCGTTAACACCTAGGCTAAGAACTTCTGATATATTGTGAGAGAAGTTAAAAGAAACATCCCATCTGAAGTCACCTGCAATTGGAGTCACATTTAACAAGAATTCAAATCCACGATTCTGAAGCTCACCAATATTAATGGTTGTAGATCCAAAACCAGAAGTTGCAGAAATACCAGTATTCAAGATATCATCGCTTGTCTGCCGATCGTAATAAGCAAAATCAAGTCCCACACGATTATCGAAGAATCTGAAATCAGCACCAATTTCAACCTCCGTAGTCAAGTAAGGAGAAAGCGTTGAGTTTGGAATAGAACCATTTCTGATGGTACCCAAGTTACCACCCAGGTGTCCAGATCCTACAAGTCCGTAATTCAAGTTAAGCTGGTAAGGTGTTGGACCTCCACCACCTACTTGCGCCCAACCACCACGAAGTTTCATGAAGGTTACGAAGTCTGGCATTTCGAACATATCACTTACGACAGCACTCAAAGAAGCACCAGGATAGAATACCTTGAAGTCATCTGGAGACAATGTAGAGAAGGCATCTTCTCTTCCAGAAAGGTTCAAGAAGATCATGTTCTTGTAACCGATATTTACAGAACCAAAATAAGAGTTCACTCCTTGCTCAGAGAAGCCATATCTGTATTGTGGAGCTGCCACATTAGTTACAGAGTGGAAAAATGGAACAACTAAGTCATTACCTCCACCACCAGTTCTTTCGAAAGTGTTTCTTCTAATATTTCCACCGATGAATCCATCAAAATTGAAGTCACCAAATGCTTTATCAAATCCAATGAACAAATCAGCATTATTCTCTCTGATTGTTCTTAGGTTGGTATTGTAATCCCCAAGTGGCTTAAAGGCAGTGCCATAAGCTGTGTAAGAGAAGTCATCTCTTGTTTGGAAATCTGTACCATATCTACCCTGGATATATAACCAATCCGTGAAGTCATAACGAAGAGACATGTTACCGAATATACGGTCTGTATTATCCTCTCTTCCCCACTGATAAGCCGTCCAATATGGGTTGGTCTGGAAAACGTTTCCTTGATATCTTAATTCTTGACCATCAGGTCTTGCTCCTGGCTTATTAGGGTCTCCGCTCATAACATCCAAAGGAATATTGCCAGGCTTCAAGGTCATTGAGAAATTCGCATTTCCTGGAGAATCTGAAAGTCTAGGTCTGTTCTTAACGGTCTGCTTTGAATACTGACCCGATACTGCTAGAGTAAACTTACCTTGCTTTGAGTTCACATTAATATTCACCACATTTCTGTCAAACCCAGAATTTGGAAGTACATCTTCATTCATAAGGTTTGAATAAGAAAATCTATATGTAGTCTTATCATCCCCTCCAAATAGGGCTACAGAGTTATTCCAGGTAGTACCTGTACGGTAGAAATCGTTAAAATCTTCTCCCGTGAAAGCGTATGGTCTTTGCTCTCCATCAAACTGAATTGAGTTCGCCCCGTCATAACGGTCACCCCATCCATTTGTAGCGAAGTTCAGTGCATCGTCCTGAGTAGTTGGTCGCTCACCGTCCTGACCAGGTCCATAGACACGTTGGAATTCCGTGAAATCCTGAACTCGATCCACAGTAAAGTTGGAATTAATCGCAACGCCAATTCCTTTTCTTTCTGAACCACCTTTAGTGGTTATAAGGATTACACCGTTAGAAGCTCTTGAGCCATAAAGCGCAGCAGCAGTGGCACCTTTCAATACAGAGATACTCTCGATATCATCCGCATTGATCGCAGATAAACCGTCGCCTGCATCATTACCACCCCACATACCGGCGTTACCAAGGTTACCTGATTCGATCGGAATACCATTAACTACATACAATGGTTGATCGTTGCCGCCTAGTGATGAACCACCTCGAATAACTACTCGGGTAGAACCACCAGCTCCAGTTGCTGGAGGTGTAACGTTCACACCGGCCACTTTACCCGTTAGTGCGTTACCCACGTTGATCGCCCTGGATTCGGTAAACTTATCCCCGTCAAGTTGGGTAACAGAATAACCTAGGGCTTTTTTGTCTCTTTCCATACCGAAAGATGTAACTACGAATTCGCTCATTTCATTAGCGGATTCCATCAGAGTTACATTCAGCTCGGTAAGGTTGCCGACAGTAAATTCCTGCGCTTCGAAACCAATGAATGAAAACACCAAAACGGTATTCTCATCTACTGAGATCGAGTACTGACCATCCACATCCGTGGTGGTACCTGTTTGCTTGTTTTTGTCGAGGATAGTAACCCCCGGCATAGGTAAGCCATCAGTCGAAGCCGTGACTGTACCTCTCAGCTCCCTCGTTTGGGCCTTTGAAACAAAGGACACACCAAACACGAGCAGCAGAGCAAAAGCAATTGATAAAACTTTTCTCATAGCTGGTAATTAATGGTT
>CAKZRQ010000016.1 GCA_937146645.1 uncultured Cyclobacteriaceae bacterium | reverse complement strand
AGCGTCAGAGATTGATGACGGGATACCTTTACCAATAAATTTGGAAAACTCATGCAGTCATCCCAAAGCTCAAATCTATCATCGCTTAGATTTTTTAATTCCGGATTAATGACCACATAGGGCTTATCCAGATTCAGATAAAAAAGCCTTTTCATGATACCCAGCTGAGGCGCAGCTATCCCTCTCCCAAAACCATACACTTTTCGGATATCCTCCATAGCCTCATGGAGATCTCGAACCCAAGCCTTCACTTCCTCCAATTCTGATTCCAAAACCGGTTCACACTTTTCATACAGTTTCGGGTCGCCAAGTTTCAGGATATCGTCAATCGTTTTCATCAAATTTTAAATAAAGGATTAGGATAGAAGCCATTAAAGATAGCTACTCTTTTTCCTACTTTTGCAAGATGAATTTTCTATCGGTAGACCAGCTAAGCAAAGCATTTGGTGAGCGCAAACTGTTTACAAATATTTCCTTTGGAATCGATCAGGGTCAAAAGATTGCTCTGGTAGGTGTAAATGGTGCTGGGAAATCTACTTTGATGAAAATCATCATGGGACTTGAGATTCCCGATTCAGGAGAGGTAGCTATAAATCAAGGTATAAAAGTAGCCTACGTTCACCAAAACCCAGTTTTTGACTCGAATCTATCCATTTACCAAACGATCTTTGATCAAAGCAATAGCGAAGTCATTCAGGTAATCGAGGCTTATCATAAGGCTTTGCTTGACTCAGAAAGAGGAATCGACAATTCAGCAGAGATGAGTAGGCTTTTTGAACAAATGGATGCAGCACAAGCCTGGGACTTTGAGTATCAGGTAAAAGAAGTGCTGGGAAAGCTTGGGCTTCACGACACTGGTTTGCCTGTTGGAAATTTGAGTGGTGGTCAAAGAAAGCGAGTCGCTCTGGCGAAAGCCATCCTGGAAAAACCGGAGCTTTTACTTTTGGATGAACCAACAAACCACCTGGATTTAGAGACCATTGAATGGCTGGAAGACTATTTGGCGAAAGCCAATCTTGCCATCTTCATGGTTACGCACGATCGATATTTCCTTGAAAAAGTGACCAATGAAATTCTTGAATTAGATCAGGGATCCATTCATAGGTACCAGGGCAACTATGCCTACTTTCTGGATAAAAAGGCAGAAAGGATGGAAATCGAGGATCTGGAAATTGAGAAGGCAAAAAGCCTTTACAAAAAGGAACTAGAATGGATTCGTCGCCAGCCAAAAGCTCGTGGGACTAAGGCCAAATATAGAATCGATGCTTTTTCAGAAACCAAGGAGAAAGCTTTTCAAAAAAGAGAAGAAAGAGACATTGATCTCAATGTGAGTACTCAGCGACTGGGAAAGAAAATTCTGGAAATCGATAAAGTTTCAAAGTCTTACGATGATAATAATCTGATTCAGAATTTTGACTACATTTTTAAGCGAAAGGATCGCGTTGGGATAGTTGGGCCAAATGGGGCCGGAAAAACTACCTTCCTAAATATGATTACGGGTCAGCTTTCCCCGGATTCAGGAAAGGTAACCATCGGACCCACCACTGCATTCGGTTACTATCGACAGGAAGAAGACAGCTTTGACGAAAACAAACGTCTGATCGATGTGGTAAAAGAAGTGGCTGAGGTGGTTATTCTCGACAAGGGAAAAACCGTTACCGTAGGTCAATTTCTAAATCAATTTGGCTTCCCTCCTAAGCAGCAACACACTCCAATCGAAAAACTAAGTGGTGGAGAGCGAAGGCGACTTCAGCTTCTGATGGTTCTCATTCAGAGTCCAAACTTCCTCATCCTTGATGAACCGACGAATGATCTGGATATCATGACTTTGAATACTCTTGAAGAGTTTCTTGATGATTTTCCGGGTTGTCTAATTATCGTATCACATGATCGATACTTCATGGACCGATTGGTTGAACATCTGTTTGTTTTCGAAGGAGAAGGAAAGATTTCTGATTTTCCCGGTAACTATTCAGACCTGAGAGAAAGACAGAAAACTGAAAGCAAGGCATCAAAAGCTGCTGCAGACCCCGAAGAAAAGAAAGCTCAAAAGACCAAAACTTCGGATTCTAGTCAAAAGGCCTCCTACAAACAACGGCAAGAGTTTAAATCACTAACGGAAAAGATTTCAGAGCTTGAAGAGGAAAAAGAAAGCATCACAGCTCAGATTTCTGCAGGGCTTGAAGACCATGAAGAATTAATGAAATTATCCAATCGCATTGCTGAAATCGATGCGGAGTTAGAGGAAGTGGAATTGAATTGGTTAGAATTAAGCGAATTGGAGGGAATTGAAGATTGAGCTCCCAGTTTTCAAACTTCAGAATTCAGCTTTCTCTCCAGCCTACTACTGACACTGACTATTTCTCCACCACAGAGGCGCTGAGAACACGGAGTAAAGCACTGAGGTTAATTTCAGCCATTAAAATTCAGCTTTCATCCTTTTCTACTGGCTACTGAGACTGTCTCCTAAACTCTTCCTTTCAAAAAATCCTGCCTCAGATCTTCCGGAAATTTTTCGATGGCATACCGTAGCATAGTTCGCGGCATTTCCGAATAATACTTCTTCAAGAAATCCATCTCAACATCCATGTCCATCTTTCCAATCTCCCTGAGCATCCAACCTACAGCTTTATGCATCAGATCATGGGGATGATTCCTTAGGATTTCAGCGAATGCCAGGGCATCTTCGAACTCTCCTCTTTTGATCCAATATAAGGAAGTGATCATGGCGATCCGTTGCTTCCAGAGATGACCACTTTTAGCAAAATCATAAAACAGCTTTTTATCTCTGTTTTGATAGTAATGACCCAAAATGGGATGGCAGGTAGTATCCACTAAATCCCAGTTATTGATATAGTCCACATGATCGAGGTAGAACTCTACAAGCTCCTTTTGCTCGGCTTCTGACTTCAATTTCTGATACTTATAAACAAGGGTAAAAAGAGCACAAAGTCTGACTTCGTGATAAGGGTTTTTCAAAAGGTGATCGACTTCTTCATAGCTAATATCCTTAGCCACCATTTTGGCAACCTTCCGCTGCTCAGGAACAATCACTCCTAGAAATTTATCTCCCTCCCCATATTCCCCAGGGCCAGTTTTGAAAAAATTAGGATAGAATTCCGCCTTCTCGGGAATTGCCTTGTCCTGAAGCTTGGCTATTATCTGTTCGGTGAGTTCGCTCATAAGGGAAATTAGGTAAGATTGAACAAATTTCCCCAGCTAATGGAGCTTTAATGGTCCAATCAGACAAAAATTGACAGGGCTTTTTCAATCAACTTTTCGACGGTCCTGGAAGGATTAGAATCAAAAGTACCTAAAGCCCGATTAGCAAGAATGGCATTCAAGCTTAGTACCTCATGACCAAGCAATTCTCCGAGAGCGTAGTAACCTGCAGTCTCCATCTCGAGATTAGTAATGCTTTGACCGCCATATTCAAACTCCTGAATCTTTTGGGCATAGTCACTGATTTTCGTAGAATATCTGATTTCTCGACCTTGCGGAGCATAAAATCCAGGAGCAGTTAGTGTTATGCCTTGAATGAACCCTTGATTAGCTTTGGCTGATAAGGCCAAAGATGCTTCCGTCTGATATGGGGTAAAATCCAATTTTAGGAATTCCTTAAAAGCCCTGGCCAAATCCTGATTCTTGGAGGAGTCAGGATAAAAATTCATCATGGTATCAATCCCAATGGCCTTCTCCGAAAGCAATAAACTCCCAACAGGAATATTAGGCTGAATAGCTCCAGAAGTTCCTAATCGCACGATTTGAAGTTGAGTTAACTCCTTTTTGATGGTTCGATTCTCAAGATCAATATTCACCAAAGCATCCAACTCATTCATGAAAATTTCCACATTATCAGTACCCATTCCGGTACTCATGGCCGAGACTTTCCTGCCACCTATCCGTCCGCTATGCGTAACAAATTCCCGTTTCGAATTCTGAAAATCGAGGGAATCGAAATATTTGGAAACCTCGGCTACACGATCTGGGTCACCCACTGTAAAAATCAAATCCCCAATCTGATCAGGATAAAGATGCAGGTGATAAATACTCCCATCTTCATTCAGAATCAATTCAGATTCGGGGATTCTATTCATCGATTAAGAGCTTAAAGTCTTGGAAGTTTCTCTCTTCCAGCCCTTGTAAGGGTTGTACCCGTTGCTTTCTTTTTGGTAATAGCCAGTTCCATCATAAGGCCTCTTCTCCGGATGCTCTTTGCACTCTGTGGAGCAAGCGCCTTCCAATTCTTGAGCACAGGATTCACAAATAGGTACATGAATATTACAAGTAGGATTAGCACAGTTAATCATGCGCTCACTTGGCTTCTCGCATACATGACATTTGGATACCACGGATGGATTAACAGAATTAACATCCACCGCGATTCGGTTATCAAATACATAGCACTTGCCCTCGAAATCTTCGCCTTGAGCCTCTTTGCCATACTTTATGATCCCGCCATGTAGTTGGTAAACATCTTCGAAACCTTGCTCAAGAAGATATGCGGATGCTTTCTCACACTTGATACCACCGGTGCAGTAAGTCAATACCTTTTTGCCCTTCAGATGATCGAGCTCCTTAACCTTCTCAGGGAAGTCCCGGAAGTTATCCATATCGAGGGTCACCGCATTTTTAAAGTGCCCTAACTCATGTTCATAATTGGAACGGACATCAAGAACCACCACATCCTGTTCATCCTTCATCTTCCTGAATTCTTCAGGCTCCAGATGCTTTCCGGTCTTTTCATTTGGGTCCAAATGTCTAAGGGAACTGTGAACGATTTCAGGCTTATATCTTACGTGAATTTTTGAAAAAGCATGTTGATCACTTGCATCGATCTTAAACTCGGTTTTAGCGAACCGAGGATCTGAATGCACATAAGCCATGTACTTTTCAGTATCTTCTTTTAATCCAGAAACTGTTCCATTCAAACCTTCATCAGAGATAATGATTCGACCGCGAATGTTGTTTTCAATACAGAATAAATGATGCTGCTCTCGATACTCTTGGGCGTCCTCTATTTTGGCGTAGCAGTAATAGAGTAAAACTTGGTAATCTTTATTTTCCATAACTAAAGCCCTGTTTCGGCAGGGTGTTATTTGATTTTCGAATTACTATTATTTGAATCTTGAAGTCTGGAAATTCTTTAGAATTCTAAACTTCTTATTATCACACAAAGGTACTATTTAATCAGGACTTAATTGGTGCAGCTGGATTTCCAAAAACTGTTTGCTCTTCCTCCACATCGGCGATCACCACAGATCCTGCCCCGATACGTGCATTTTTTCCAATTTTCACACCTGAAACTATGGTCACACCAGAACCAATAAATGCTCCTTCTCCTATCTCAACTTCAGAGTTGATCATAGAACCCGCGCCAACCTGCACAAAATCCCCCGCCTTCACATGATGATCAATAACGGCAGCCGTATGAAGAATACAATGGCTTCCAAGCTCAGCACCAGCTCCAATATTCACTCGTGCATTGATGAAATTCCCATGACCTATCGCCGCATCGGTTGAGATATATGAAGTCTCATGAATAGCATTGACCGGCTGTACTTTCCTTCGCTCATTGAGCAGCTTGACAAGGAATCTTCTGTACTTTGGATCATCCACTGCGACAAAGGCTTCAGTCTTCCTTCCGATCAGCTTCAAAAAGCCATCATCTTCAGGATTCCCAAGGACACCAACAGTATTGATCTCAGTTCCGTGAAGTCCTTCATCTTCATCCAGGAAGCCATAAACCACCACCTGATTACTATTGAATATCTCTAATGCTGGATGCGCGATTCCTTTAGCGCCAAATATTAATACCGGATTTTCCATAGGTCTAAATTTCTGAGCTGCAAAATTACTAGAAATTAAGCCTTTGTACAATTTTCCTTCTTAATCTGATTTGATCAGACTCTGACCCACTTTGCACTGCAGACACTTCTTTGGTGAACAGTAGTTTTTATACAATCCAATCATCCCCTGACTATCGAATCCATTCTCCGGTTTCCATCCCGGATTCGAATAGAGCTTGGTGATTGAATTGGTTTCCTGCGGCAAAGTTTGAAGCAGATCAAAGCATCTCTCTTTCCATTCCGGATGATCATAGTATCGACCGTATGCAAACCAAAGTGGAGTGACAAAATTGATCATCAGCAGATGTAGAACCGTGTTTGATACCTTTTTTACTTGAGCTTTTTTAGCCTGATCCGCAAAGCTGTAATGGTATTTCCAGAAATCACTGGGTTCCACCTGAAATACCTTTTTGAAAGACTGGAAGTCTTGAGCATCCTCAAAAATACAACTCTGCAAATCTGGAGCCTTGGATAAAATAGCAGCCAATTGAGCTATTCTAAGTGTCGGAAAGTTACCGGGTCTCACTCTGGCGAAATCCCAATTCTGATATTTCAATTGCCTATTCCATGAATACTTTTGCCTGAAGAAGGCATACTCCTTCTTAAGAAAATCCACATAGGGTTCGGTACCCTCATCAGGAAAAAGCCCTGCCTGACCAAAAAGCATGGCTTCCATGATGGAAACTTGTGGTCTATGCTTTTTCAAAATTTTGTAAGGAAGGAGCTTGGCCAATTCCTGCATAGATTCGGCATTCCGTTTAAATCCAAAACAGCGAAACAGCCATCGATAGGAGGTTTCCTCCCAGTCTCCTTTGGTTTCATTCAGTATTTCCAAAACCAGATCAGACTTTTCCTCGAGCCGCTCAACCAAGGCCTTTTCCAAAGCAGAAAATCTAATAATCTTAGGAACTTTGGCTATGCGGCTGGAACAAGGAAGCTTTTCATTAAAATCAAGTGAGTCCCTGTATCTCTTCCATACATCCAAAAAAATCCTCCCTTTCAACTCCAATGTGGGCATGGATGTGGCATCATTTCGAAGGACAGGTTTATCGTCTTCCCAAACCACATGAAGGATCACTGAATTATAAGCTGGGTCGGAATTATGAGCATGTTGCTTCCAGTCGCCAGACTTTTTATGAATTTCCACATGACCATGTAGCTCCACTCCCTGGATAGAAATAGTGGCTTCCGAAAAATCAGGACCTCCTCCAGAGTTTTGAAATCCAACTTTTGTAATGGTGACCAAATCACCCTCAGTAGTCCTTAGCTCTTTCTTATCGAAGTATTGATACTTCCAGACGAGCTGCAAAAAATCCTCGCGAAAATCCATAGAATGTTCATATCAAAAAGTCTATGGAATATAACGAAATTCTTAGAAATAAATGAGAGCCTTTATAGGTGAGTATCTAGAAGCTGCTTCATTTGCTCCTGCAGCTTTTGAGCTTCTGCTCTGGATGCTTTCGCAAAGTCTTTTTTTCCTGAGGCATAAATTATTCCCCGGCTAGAATTCACAAGAAGTCCGCAGGTAGAATTCATTCCATATTTAGCCACTTCCGAAAGACTTCCTCCCTGAGCTCCGACCCCAGGAACTAAGAAGAAATTTTCTGGTGCTGCTTTACGAACTTCTCCTATCAGCTCTCCACGAGTTGCACCAACGACATACATTAGGTTTTCCGGGCTTCCCCATTCCTGACTTTTTGCCAAAATTGATTTATAAAGGGGTTGCCCAGATTCGTCTTGAATCAATTGAAAATCAGATGAACCTGCATTCGAAGTCAAGGCCAATAAAATCACCCACTTATTCTCGAATTCAAGAAATGGTGACACTGAATCCTTACCCATGTATGGAGCCACGGTGATGGAATCGAAGTCCATCGTATCGAAAAAGGCTCTTGCATAAAGTTTGGATGTATTCCCGATATCTCCACGCTTTGCATCGGCGATGGTAAATATCTCATCTGGGATAAGCTCTTCCACTTTTGCTAATGTTTCCCAGCCTTTGGCTCCCAAGGCTTCAAAGAAGGCAATATTCGGCTTGTATGCTACTGCAAAATCCCCCGTCTCTTCAATGATCTGCTTGCAGAAGGAAAAAATCGGATCTTCCTCCTTGAGTAAGTGAGAGGGAATCTTATTTAAATCAGGATCTAGCCCAACGCACAAAAAGGATGATTTTTTCTGTATTTGGGCGAAAAGTTCGGAGCGGGTCATGTGGGATTTTTAAGTTCTGGACAAAAGTAAATAATTCAAGCTCATTGGCTTTGCTCAAGCTCAACTTTCACAAATGCCCCTGCTAAAGAGACCCCTGCCGTAATCAAGAAGAAAATCAAGCTAAAGGCCACAGCAGCCGTTTCTTCAATTCCCGCGTAGGAATGTGCGTACACAAAGACTAATTCTCTGGCACCGACACCTCCAATGGTCAAAGGAAGAACCGATACAATTGAGGACAGCAAAAAGACCAACTGATACGCTAAAATCTTTTCATGTATACCAAGAGCCATCAGTATAAACCAGGCACAAATCAATTGAGAAATCTGCCCAATAAATGACCAAAGGTTTGCTGACCAGAATGAGGGAAGATATTCCTTGAAAAGAAGTTTTTGAACGATCCAGAACCCAGGAATAGTCAATACCAGTCCAGCCGCCATTAGGATATTCCATAGGCTCGATTCTACAAAGTCAAGCTCCGGATCCACCAAAAGAAACAAGCCAAACATCAGGAAAACGATAGCCACCAAACCCCCAAGTCTGTCCAACAAGGCGGACTGAACCAGCTTCTTCACTGGAGTCTTAAATTCCTTATTTAGCAGGTAAACTTTGTACCCATCTCCTCCAATTCCGCCTGGAAGAAAGAGGTTATAGAACATCCCGATCAGGTAAAGTCTGAAGTTCGTTTTCTCCGAAATGTAAAGACCAATATTCTTGAAATATAGATTCAATCGAACAGCGGTAGCGACTTTGCTCAGGACAAAGAGCAATACAGCAGGAATAAGCCAAAACCAGGAAATAGTCTTGACGATCTCCAGTAATTGCTGGGTATCTATCTTTCGAAAAACCAGATAAAGAGCGAGTCCAGTGAGGACAATCTTTAAACCCGTCTTCAGCTTTTTCCCCAGCCCGGATTCAGACTTACTCACTCCTGCTCAGTGATCGGTGAATTTTCTACCTCGCTAGTGGTTACATCGGCAGATTTTTCACCGACGTAGATGGACTTAATCTTATAGGTTTTCTTATCCTGTGATTCGAAGTAGGTTCTTACGATGATCTCTGCAATGATCCCCGTGGTGATTAATTGAATCCCTCCTAGGATCAGAATAAAGCCCAGAATCATCAAAGGTCTTCCCCAAATATCTTCGCCAAAAAGCTTTAGAATTAGCAAGTAAAAACTGATGGCAGAACCAATTAGAAATGAGATAATACCTATGCCTCCAAAAAGGTGGATTGGCCGCTGAAAATACTTCTGGAAAAAGAGCATCAGAATCAAATCTGACATAACCTTGAACGTCCTGCTCAATCCATATTTAGATTCTCCGTGAATCCTTGGGTGATGCTTTACATCTACCTCAGTCATCCTTGCTCCCTGCTCCTTAGCAAGAACTGGAATGAATCTATGAAGCTCACCATAAAGCCCCATATTCTGAGCAATATCAGCTTTGTAAACCCGAAGGGTGCAGCCATAATCTTTCAGGTAGACCTTGGTCGTATTCCGAATCACCCAGTTGGCGATTTTACTCGGAATCTTTCTCAGCACAAAGCCATCCTTACGATTCGCTCGTCTTCCTGCCACCACATCCCATTCCTCGTCGATCGCCTTGTTCAGCATCATAGGAAGATCGGATGGATCATTCTGAAGATCCCCATCCATGGTGGCGATATATTCCCCAGTGGCCTGATCAATACCTGCTGCCAAAGCCGTAGTTTGCCCACGATTTCGATTAAATATGATAAGCTTAGTTCGGGTATTGGCATGCTTCTTAACCTCCTCTACCGTCTTATCCGTAGAGCCATCCTCGATAAGGATTACTTCATAATCAATCTCTGTGAGAGCTGCATAAACCTGCTCCAACAAAGGCTTGATATTTTCTTCTTCATTATAGACCGTAATGACTACGGATAATTTCGGCTGGCTCATGGCATAAAATTTCGTCAAAAATACGGCAAATATCTCCTGCGACAAAAAAATAGGGAGAATCGGAGCTGAAACCGAATGATATTTGGTTAGAGAAAATTCATTCGGCTTATCTTTGCGGCATGAGCCAAAGTGAGCTGAACATAAATCCATGGATAGTGATGGCGGCCTTTCTCGCCTTCGTTGGGCCTTTCGCCCTGGCATTCCACATGCACTATCCGGATGAAATGTATTATTCTGACGCTGCGCTCAAAATGCTTCAAAACGGGGATTACCTCACCACCTATCTTGGCTCCGGTGAACTCCGATTTAAAAAGCCAATCCTTAGCTATTGGGCAGTTCTTGCGGGATATAAAATCTTTGGAATTACGCCCCTTGCCTCCCGGTTTTTCTTTTGGCTGGCTGGTGCAGCTACGGTTGGATTAGCCTATGCTGCCGCAAAGCTTTCCCTGAATGATAAGAAAGTTGCGGCCTTAACTGCTCTGATCGTAGCTTCTCATCCGATTCTGATTTTCAGTGCCACCCGGTCCATTCCCGATGTTCTGCTGGCGATGACCATGACCATGGCTGGTTTGGGTTTTGCAGGCTATCTGAGGTACGGAAATCAAACTCCAAATAAATATTCCTGGCTAATCTATTTAGGGCTTGCTCTGGCATTCGAGGTCAAGGGTTTACCAGCGGTGGCTCTTGGTGGACTCGGTATTCTTTTCCTTTTGTTAAACCCATGGCAAAAGATAAAAATTACAAAGCTTCTGAATATCCCAGCGATTCTGGTGAGTTTGATCGTGGCCTGTTTCTGGTTCGTCGCCATGTACCAAATTCATGGATCAGAATATCTGGATTCTTTTCTTTATGATCAGGTGGGGACACGAGTAGGATCGAGATTTGGATTGATCCTCAGTAATGGTCTTATCGCCACTTTGCTGATGGTCGTGGGATTTATACCCTGGTTCCTATTTGGGTTCACTGGTCTGAAATCCATATTCAAAAACCTCTCAAAAGAAGAAAAAGCAACACTTACATTCATTGCCCTTTGGGTGATTGGAATGCTAGGGATGTCTGCATTGACCAGTAAATTCTATGAGCGCTACCTTCTTCCGGTCATACCGATGACAGCGATTGGACTTTCATGGATTTTGATAAAAAATGGATTTCTGGGAAAGATTCGGCCACAGAAATGGGCACTTGGTTTCTTCCTGATTCTGAATCTCATCATTCTGGCATTCGGGGCTTATCTGAACATCTTTTTGGATGGGAGTCCAATTATCTGGTTCCAAATGGGATTAGCGGTTGCTGCCCTAATCTACATTTCAAGACTTTTCCTTAGCGGCGAAAAACTACCCAAAGCCATCGCTTATTCCATTTTGCACTTATTCTTTGGAGCCTCCATATCCACTTATCAAATCTCGCTTCCCGAGCAGGGTCAGCAAGCCAAAGAGTTTGTAGTTAGCCAAAATATTTCTACTAAGGAGTCCATCGGGTTCATTGGCAACCTTCATGTGAGCAGCAAGATTCGAATTGGACTTGGTGAAAACTTCAATTTCATCGATCTACCAAGATTTGAGTTCCGAGATGCAATCTCCGATTACAATCGACTAATCGTAGAAGATCGATATCTGGACAGCATAGATTACAGCGGATTTGAGATGAAAAAACTATCTACCAACTGGAATTCCCGGGCTATTCCAGAATTGTTACTGAACGTCTCCAATCCAGAATTCGAAAATGTTCTGGACAAAAATGGAAAAGTCTACTATTTCCTGGAACGGAAATAGCTAGTAAGTCCGAGGCACATACGGGTCATAATCCATCAGATTCTCATACACCTGAATGGTGGCAGTTCGAAGAGGAAGACCTCTGAATTTCACAGGGAATTTCTCCTCATAAACAAGTCGTTGAAACGAAGCAAACTCTCCGGGCGAGTCGTAATTCCAGCTCACGAAGATCCCTGTCTTTTCAACCTCTAGAAACTGATCCATCCCAGGCCATAGATCAAATTGATTTCTTCTTGCACCCATATTCAGCATATAGGTTTGTGGATTACCCTCCAGATAAAAAGCTAGTTCAGAGGCCATGTGATACGTCTCAGAAAAATAAAAAGGCTCCTGAATCTGAAGGCTATCCCGCAGGTGATTCAGGCGATCCGCCAAAGGTTGATAGCCAGACATTCTTCTAAAAACAGCCTTTTCCCCCTTTTTTACGGCCTCTACTGATTTCAAAAACGTAAAATCCGGAAGCACGAGAATCATTGGCAAGCCAATCCCAATAGCCACTCCCCAATTTCTAATCTTCTTCCAAACTATTGACTGCTCATCTGCCCATGCAGCAATCACAATTGGTAATCCAGTGTAAGCGAAAATCGGCCAGTTTACAATGACTTCCGTCCCAAAACTTAAAACCCCAAAACCAGCAAACGTCAGGATAGCGGGTAGAATCAGATAGAACTTTTCCTGGCTTCTGAACTTCAAGACATTTTTTAAAGACCCAAAAAGCAGCGGGATAAAAAAGATGGAGATCATCGCCAGTTGACCTCCCAAGTATTCGAAGAACTGGACTAGCTTTTGGCCAAAGGAGAAATCTGTATCTTCGGCCGTTCCTGCTCCAGAAAGCTGGGCAAGATGTCGGAACGTCTGAAAATCATTTTGGAAGTTCCAGATCAAAACCGGAAGAAACCCAAGTACCATGATCCCTGAGAAAATCAGGAGCTTTACCCATTTTCGAGCCAACTGCTTTCGCTGGAACAGGTAGAAAATCAGGAATGGAAATGCCAGTAGCATTACAGCTTTGGACGTCAGTCCCAGAGCTCCTGCAAGTCCCGCCAAAGCCCACCAGCGTTTTTTATCTTCCTTAATCCCCCGAAAAAGCCAGAAACACATCAGCGCCCAGAAGAAAGTCACAGAGGTATCCGTGGTGTGGAAGGTGGAAATCATCCACCAGAATGGCATGGCCTGAAGAATCAAGGAGGACCAGAATCCAACTTTATCGTTGTACAGATAGGAGCCAAATCTGAAGGTGATAAAGGCTGTACCTAGGCCAAATGCCATGGCAAAAAAGCGAACGCCTATTTCTGTATTCCCAAAAATCGAGGTTCCAATCCAATTCAGGAAGGCCACCATTGGTGGCTTAGAATAATAGTGCCAGGCCAGGTTTTCAGACCAGAGCCAGTACTGAGCTTCCTCCGTAAAAAGATCTATCTCAGGTCGGAAAGTGAAAATCACTTTGGCGGCAGCCAAAGCAAGGGTAGTAATCCAAAAATAGAGACTGTAATTGGGTGTCTTTTGCATGCGGTGATAAAAAAAGCACTCTCTGGAATTCCAAAGAGTGCTCAAATTTAAGAGAATATTGATTCTATTTCGCCAGAACCACTTTCTCCTTATACTTCTTTATTTGTCGCCTTAGGCCTTCGATGGATTCGTCGGCGGCAGCTTCGAAAGAATCTTTTTGATGCTTCGCAAAAAACTGCTTTCCGGGGACATTAAGCTTAATCTCAACTATTTTATTTTCATTATTGTCGTTTTTATCGAGTCTCATAAAAACCTCTCCATCAATTATTCGATCGTAGTATACGTCGAGTTTGTCAGCCTTCTTTTGAATGAAGTCGATCAATTTCCGATCGGCATCGAAGTGAATGGAGTGCATTTGCAATTTCATAAGCAATACATTTTGGGTTAAACAATTAAATTATGCTTTAGGGTGTGCCTGATCGAACACAGCCTTAAGTTTTTCAAGTGAATTATGGGTGTAAACCTGGGTGGCAGCCAAATTAGCATGCCCGAGCAAATCCTTTACAGCATTCAGGTCAGCTCCTTTATTTAATAGATGTGTGGCAAAGGTATGTCTCAGCACATGGGGACTTCTCTTCGAAGTCTGGGCGAAAATATCAAGATATTGGCGGACAATACGGTATACCATCATAGGATAACTCTGTTTGCCTTGGTTACTGACAATAAAATAGGGACTTTGAGTTGCTTTCGGAAACGTTTGCCCAAATACTTTTTGATACGAAACTATATTCTGTTTAAGGCCTGATGTGATCGGAATAATTCGTTCCTTCTTTCGCTTACCCAGCACCTTCACCTGATTCTCAATCATATTTATATCCGACCATTTTAGCCCAATGAGCTCTGAAAGTCTCACACCAGTGAGGTACAGAAACTCGATGACCATTCGATCTCGTTGCCCTTTAAAATCTGAATTAAAATTACTTTCCTCTAATACGGATTCGATGGTCAGTTCTTGTACAAACTCAGGTAGTTTTTTCGGATTTTTCAGAGATTTTAACTTATAGGTCGGATCCTTCGCAATCATTTTGGAGCGAAGAAGAAATTTGTAGAAAGATCGAAGCGTAGCAAGCTTCCTATTCACCGTTAGGCTACTCTTTCCTTCGTCCACCAGATCTATCACCCAAGCACGGATTTCAGCATGCCTGGCCTGCTCTATTTCATCCAATTCAAATGAGGTCTTGACAAAATCTGCGAACTGCTCCAGATCCTTCGAATACGCCTGAACGGTATGCTCGCTGGCTTTTTTTTCGTATTGGAGATAGTTTACAAAGGAATCAATCATACAAGAGTGCTTGATTGAAGATAGGTGAAAATGTTTAGGAAAGCGAAGAAGCCATTTCAAAGACCGGATTAAAATCAGGCACTGGCTTTTTACTCCTTTTGCTTTAACTTGTTTAGGACAAACTCCAAGCTTATGAAGACTCTATTTTTCTGTTTTACTTTTTTCATGGGAATTGCAGCTAGTTCCTATTGCCAGGATTCCTTAACAGATGCTGAGAAGCAAGAATTTGCAAAAGTAGCCCAAACCTTTCAGGAGAAGTATATGGATGGTGGAGAAAATTGTGATTATCTCATGAAGGTAATCGACGAGAATGTGGTTTTATCAGAAATTCAATTCACAAAGGAATTGAGCATGACTCATGAAATGCTCGTCCAGTTTTGTCCTCATTTGCCCAAGAAAGAAGTGGTCAGCACCGTTTCTGAACAGAGACTTCTAACGGCAGACATGGCTTTTGATTATGTGAGTCAACTCTATTTGAGAAAAAGCCTCGGCGATACCGTGAGGGAAACTTCAGCTAGAATTTGGAAAAAGAAGGACGGAGTTTGGAAAATTATCCAGCTCAACAATTCCCTGAATAAAGCCTGTGATTAGATGAGTTCGCTTTTCATCCTGTTAAGAGCATGCCCTGTCCTTTTGGCTTGACCCAGGGTTAGGCGTTAAGAATTGATTCAGCGAATCAATTTAGCCTAAAGCCAGTCGCAGGGTTGCAAAAGTCAAGGTTTTGATCCTGCCTGCAGCAGGCGGGCTTTTCTATCAGCTTTCAGCATGATTTTTTTGAGAAGGTTATCCACCTAAAAATTCACGGATCTCCGAGGGCAAGCTCGGAGCTAGCGAATTTTCTCAACGGCTCCTTCCCTTCTCAAAAACCGAAAATCTGTAACCCTAGTTTAATTAAAACTAAAATTAATTTAGGCTGAATGAGATTTCACTCTCCGCTTGGACTAATTTTTTACCCCCCCCCACAAGATTTTGCCTCATATGTAAAACCTACATTATGGTTATCCTGATTTCTTCTTTAACTAATTCTTATTTTAAAATTTATAGGTGAGCTAGCTTTTTAATTACACTTAAACTTTAATTTAATTAATTATGAAAAAGAAGTTGATTTTTGGAATAGCAAGTATGCTAATGATGACTGCAACCTTTTGGTCTACCCCTGTCCAAGCACAAGGCGGTCCTTGTGGCCCTGCGATATTTGACGGGTCATGTTATGTCTCAGAGTGTGGAGACTGTCTCTACGTAGATTGTGGCCAACAGGGGTCATATGTGCGATGCTTCGCTGGTGAACAATAAATAGGGAATCAATGGTACTACAGCGCTGTGTATTATTTACCTTATTAGTCTCAGCATTTTCTTGTAAAGAAGTAAATGAGAGAGTTGAGCCACTCCCTGAGATGGCTCAACTCCATATTATTGATTCCACTGAAGTAAGCGAAGAAAACCAATTCTTCTCGATTCCTTCAGAGGTTAAATTAATCGGGGATAGTTTGATCGCTGTATCAAGTTATCTCACCCCAGGAGTCTGGTTCATAGACACTGGATCAGGCAAAATCAAGCATAGGATAGTGGATGAAGAGATTATGGAAATCTCTATTTTCCCAGCTGCAATTGATGTCTCAAAATTCCCAATAGTTTACATTCTACATCCTAAACTGAATAAGATTGACAAATTCAATGTTGTTACTGGAGAGTTTCTAGGAAGAATAGAGCTAATATTTCCGGAGGACAAAATAATTAGAACAATTGAATCACTTTTCTTAGCAGGAGAGGATCAATTTTTAATTGAGTTATATCCATCTAACCCAAACAACAGCATTCCTGAATTTTATAAATCAGATTCTGGTATAATCGGGAAATTCAATCTCAATGGAGAATTAGTTTCTTCATTTCTACAATATCCTGAGGAATTAAGCAACCTTGATGAACCACTAATGGCATATAAGTCATTTGTAATTGACAATACTAGAAGCGAACCTATTATAGCTTTCCCAGCGTCAGGCGAGGTTTTGACCTTAGATGAAAAAAACACTAATACATCGTCGATTTATAATCTTCCTAAAAGTAGTAGATACTTCGATTTTAACCTTCAAACTTTACCAAGACCTATAAACCCACAGGTCGATAAAAATCTAATCCAGTTTCCAACGTCACACTTTTTTGAATCAATTGCCAAAAACGGGAGTAATCTTTATTTGCAATCCGAAATGAGAGATAATTCTCAATTGGAAACTTATAAAGCGAGCTCTCATCTTTTTTGGATAAACCTAGAAATAGAAAAGGTCTACGAAACCACATATTTTGATCCCTCAGAACTTGGAATTCTTGCCGGCGCATCGATGGATACTTTATATTTTTTTGAAGGGAGCTTAAAGAAATCAGAAAAGAAATATATCAAGCGAGGTGTTCTAAAAACACTTGATTGAAAGACTTAAAGAATTCAATTCACCGCAAGGAATATTGATATAGACACACAAAAAAACGCAACCCCGATGGAGTTGCGTTGAATATTGACTTCTGAAGTGAATTACTTATTCGCTTCTGACTGCATTCTCTGCTTATAAGCAGCCTTAATTACCTGATCTCTTCTTTTCACGGAAGGCTTGGTGAATGCCTGACGAGCTCTCAATTCTCTGATTGCACCAGTCTTGTCAAACTTCTTCTTAAAACGCTTCAGCGCTTTTTCGATTGATTCGTTTTCTTTTACGTTTACTACTATCATAAGTGGACACCTCCTTTCGCGGATGCGAAGATAGGGAAAAGATATTTTAATACCGAGTTAATTAGAATAATTGCATAGACCTATTTTCAAAATTAGTTCATGAACTTTCAACACTTTCTTTTCCCTGAATTAATTGAAAACCAAAAATAATCGTTTATCAGGCTTTCTGTCTACAATCCTCCTATCCCCCTAGTCATTTATTTACTAATTCTTTAGATTTAGAAAATTCAATGATCCTTTACATTCTACCCTTTTCAAGTCGGATGGAACAGGTTATCAATTTAGTATCCCTCAATGAAGAATATCCTAGCCCTATCTCTCTCAATTTTCCTAACCCTTTCAGCCATCGCTCAGGAAAAAGCCTATTTCAAAGACGAGGAGCTGACTAAAAAGGCATCAGAAAAGAAAGCCAATTACCTCAAATCAGAATTCGAATCTGGGGACACTCTTATTTCACAGGTATCCAGACTATCAGATAATTTCATTCTAAGAGAAAGAAAATGGATATCTGGAAACCCAATTGGGACTTGGTTTCAATACGCAGATAATGGAGAACTAATTTCTGAAGTAGCTTACCGGAAACCCTTTCCAGATACCTATAATAATGCCAGTGATAGTCTGAGTTGTGAAAATTGTACTTCAGCAACCTTCATGAATGGTGAGGCAGAATTCAACAACTTCATGAGGTACAATATGAGATTCCCAACGGAATCGAGAGAATTAGGAAGTACCGGCAGGCTCCTAATTTGTTTCATTATTTCGAAGGAGGGAGAGGCTATTCCTTATTCAATCCTAAAAGGTGTAGATCCATATATAGATGTTGAGGGCTGGGAGCTCATCGGTAGGATGCCTCCATGGCAGCCAGCAACGAAAGAAGGCGAGCCTATAGATTCCTACATGGTTTTACCGATAAATTATAATATCGGTAAATGGTAGAGTACCTATTAATTCACAAAAATCTAGGTTGGTCTTCTGTAACAAATACCTAATAAAGTAAGCCCAATCGACTCCATAAAAAACAAATTTCCCAGGAACCAATTAACTCTTGACTGTCGCCAGCCGAAATCAATGACCCTCCACAACCTCCGGCAACATCTCCCCAGCCAAAATCGAAAAATCTAGTCGATTCTCAGGAGGTGGAATTGGGCAGGTAGCAAAAGCCGTAAAAGCGCAAGGGGGATTATAGGCATAATTGAAGTCAAGATTTAAATTTCCCTTGCTATCCGGATAGCCAACATATAAATATCTTCCTGAAGGATAGGTTGCTTCCACATTGCTTTCATCCGAGAAAATAACCCAGAGCTTTCCTTCCTCTTCCAGGGTAATCAACTCATATTCTTTCCCCTGATAAGAAAACTGAATCACACCCATCACATTCCACTCATTGACCTGACCAAGCACATTGGTAATAGGGATACTTTGATTGAATCTGGGAAGAAATTTTGCAGAAATGTTCCACTCAGGATTGTACTCCAGGACAGGAATCCCCTCAAAGGCGTCCAAAGCTGGATGTTCCAGATTTCGAACTCGTACACCAAAAAGGCCTCCTCGCTCAATCACCGACCATTTCCATTTCCCAATTTCTACGGCCAACTCTCCATAATTCTCTTCCGGATACTGAAGAGCCTTTGCAGCAAGGCCATGCTTTTTTTGAATATTTGGAGAAGGCATAAACCAAACCGAATCTCCTCCAACACTGAAATAACCAAGATTATTAGATTCAGCTGAGGTCTCTAGAGCTAATTTCTCTTCTTTCTCATTTAAGTAAAACTCTCCATCACTCAGCCATTCCAGTCCAGCCAGATTCAGCCAACCATCCTCATTCAGTACTTCTTCCTCTCTTTCCTTTTGCCATTCCTTAAAACCTTCCTCTCCGGTATGAGTCAGCTGTGCAAAGGACTCCTGTTGAAAAAATCCAAGCAGCAACAAGCAAAAAACAATTCGGAAGGCTTTCATAGGTTTGGCAAATTCACTGGCCTTAAAGTAGCTAATCTTAGGTTTATCTTTTAATCAGTCTTTTCGCTTGATGGCGAATGCAAGGTGAGCTACAAAATCCAAATCCTTACTAATCCCCCATGCCCCCTTTAAAAAGGGGGAATTTTTACATTGTCCAAAATTTCGAATAGTACTCGACAAAAAAATTACGTGCAACCAACTCCCCCTTAGCAAGGGGGTGAAGGGGGATTGAATTATTTTTTGGAAACTCGAAATATCCTTTTTGATGAAATAGGACAATATTGAAGGTCATCACCTCAAATTCCAACACGAATTGAATTATTGCGGGCGGGCCGTCACAGCACCGGGCCATGCGATAGCCTTGTGGGCGGAAGGTTTGCTGTGACTTGATCTTTTGGTGCTTTTGCATCAAGGCAAAAGCACACAGAAAAGCCTTTCTATGTCACTTTTGAAGACCAAAAGTAACCATCCCGATAACTATCGGGACTAGCCCTAAATCTTCTTTCAAATTGTTCCAATTTGATTTTTCAATTCTCATTCAAGCTGAAATTTGGTGGATTCCCATGTCAAGCCCAGGACTAACCAAATTTTTCACCGCTTTCACTTCGAATGGAAAAACCAGAACCTTTAAAGGCAGCTTGGATTCGTTTAAATGACACGAGTCGTTCCATGCGGGTGGGTCGTCATGGCAGCGGGCCAGGCGGAAGCCTCGTGGGTAGAAGCCTGCCTAGCGTCAGACAGGCTTTGCCATGACTTGCCCCGATAGCTATCGGGGTCTTGTTTCTTTTTTACCAAGAAAAAAGAAAGGAAAATGTAGAACCTAGGTCTAAGGAATAAAGAAAAAGCAGAAAGAAAATAGACTTATTAAACCCAGCGTTACCTTTTTAAAAACTTAACTTAATAAGACTTAACCAAGCTCCTAAATGAAAAACCCAATCCAAGGACTCATCTTCATAGCTCTGCTCTCCTCTTGCGCTCCCTACAAAAAGGGACCGGTATTCACGGAAGAGATTGCTGAGCAAACCTTCGGTCCAGTGGTGGAGTTTATGGAAGCCGAACCGGGAATGGCCATAGCAGATGTGGGAGCGGGCTCAGGGGCGCTAACCGTAGGAATGGCCACGCAGCTGGAAAACAGCACTATTTTCATTCAGGATATAGATCCAGAAACCTTGGATCAGGGAAATGTGGATAAAATGATCACCTACTATTTCGGTCAACAAAAACATGGCCTAACACATCCCAACGAATTCCATCTGGTCTATGGCAACTTCAAAGAGTCCAACCTCCCAAATGATTCACTCGATATTATTTATTCCAGTGCGGTGATGCATGTGTTTGACTATCCGAATGAAATGCTTCAAGACCTCAAAAAGAAGCTGAAACCATCCGGAAAACTCTTTATCCGTGACGGTTTTCACGGAGATCATGGCAACGGAGAATTCTGCTCTGACCCTGACTGCGGAAAGCGGCTTTATAGTATGGAAGAGCTAATCGAGATGATGAATACCAATGGCTATTCCCTAATCAAGAAAACTCCAGATTCTCTGAATTATCGAATACTAGGGTTTCAAGTTTCTAAATAGAACTTTAGATTTTTTTGAGAAACTCCAAATAGGAGTTCATTCCCAATTTCTAGCATCTTATCAAAAAATTAACTATTTCTCTAGTCAATTTGCTATTGATTCTTTAGCATTGAGAAACTAATCTTAATTATGCTCCTTTTACAAATCCGAAGTATAGAAGAATTCAAGCCTATTAAGTGGGAGGGAAAGAATATGTTCGACCTGAAGCCAGGAGAAGAGTTCTTTAGATTTCCAGGAGAGCATCCTAATAATCCCGAGTCTGGGCATGTAGTTATGTCGGTAGATAAAATTAGCGGTGAATTCGATAGGGTAGACCAAGTGCTATTAATTGAAGATCAACTATACAAGGGAAGGATAAACACCCACCAAAATATAGAGGATGAAGGATACAAAGTGGAACTTAAATTTGATATTATTTTTGGATGTGGGCTTGAATATTCTTTAGATGGTGCTCTTAAAATTGGCTCTGTCCTACTCGGTCTCACTCGAACTGAGAAAAGGTCTCTTTCTTCATTAAAAACAAAGCAATCTCTCTTATCAGCACTAGCAGATTTAATCATTCCGGATAAAAAAGAATTAATTCTAGGCTTCGCTAAACCCGGATATTTATGCATTCCTAACAAAAAATCAAATTCAGAGAAGTCTCATTATGTCGGTGCTCCAAAGCACTCTGTGTCAGAAATTCTAGATAATAACAGTCATCCTCTCTTTCATCTTGCGACACTGAATCTGAGCGAATTCAGTCAGAAACCTATTGAGATCAAAGAAATACCAAATCTGTCTTTTTATCTCAAAATACAGGATACCGTAAATGGGTGGCCAGAATCCAAAGGTGATTTCCGAGTTCTTCAAGACCATGACAAAAAAAGCATCCATCCTGTAGGTGGTTTTGACACACCGGTCAACTTCAAAATCAAACCTATTTTGGATTTGCCAGATTACGATCATTCAATTATTAAGTATCATAAGTTTACAGAGGAAGACTCGAGTCGATATGATTCTTTAAGATCCTTATTTCGAGAGCTAACCATGGAGCAATACATTGACGAGGAAGTGAACAAGTTCCTAGGATACCCCGACAACGTGCAGAATTGTGTAGCCTATGAAGCAGAACGAATTTTCAATAGTAGAGTTCACAGCGATGAGATATCCCAAGATGCAATAGACTGGCAATTGTTATTTCAGGTTTCTCCCATGTGCAGAGAGTTCAATTTTTTTGAAGAATTCGGCTTTGGGACTATTTACTATATGATAAAGGAGGAGGACCTAAAATCAGGAGATTTTTCCAAATGTCAGTTAGTAGTACAGAGCACCTAGAATCGAATCCAGAATTAAAAAAACCAAAAGATTTTAACAATTCACTAGACATCAAAAACCCATACCCCTTTCTAGCTACTTTCTCACTAATTTTTTAGATTAATAAAAGTGTCATTATACTCTCAATTAGGCTAGCTAATGCTACTTTTTTGAAATCCATTGCAAAATAATGACACAAAATGTGTTAATACACAATGTTGTAGGTAATTAATTCTGATACGTGATAATTTTTGGAACAAAAAATAAACACTTGTTGTCCGAGGAGTCGACAAGTCATGTATGTCCTTCATGTGGGACTCAAGGCTCACTTACTTTTACCATATACAGTAGACATTTCCATGTATTTTGGATTCCGTTTATCCCTCTAGGTCGTAAAGGGGTGTACCAATGTAGTCATTGTAAGCTTGCAAAATACATATATGAGATGGAACCCGAAGCCAAGCAAGTATTCGAAGATCAGAAAACCAGGACCCGAATACCACTTTGGCAATTCTCTGGTTTAATTCTGCTTGCATTCCTAATTGCTTGGTTCTATTTAGCGGTAAAAGAAGACAACGCAAGCGAGCTCACTTTCGTCCAAAATCCAAAAATAGGCGATGTGTATACTTTTCGTGATGACGCAAATGATTATTCTACATTGAAGCTAATTTATGTCACTTCTGACAGCGTAGAATTTGTTTACAATCAATATTCAATTGATCGCTATGTTGACATCAAGGACATAGATGTTCCAGAAAACTATGATGAAGAGTCATATATAATAGCTCGTTCGGATTTGGAAGACCTTTATCATGAAAAAGAATTTATGAATATAGAGAGAAAGAATTAACTACCTACAACATGGCATATAGCGCATCCAGCTTTTTGTCGAACTCGACGCCCAGTGGTATCTTTAGGTCCGACTTACGACGGACACTCAGGACTGGGGGAGCTACGAGCTGGCCACGCCATATACCTGAACGTTCCCAACAAAAAAAGCCTGTCGATCTCTCAACAGGCTTTCTTATTCAATTCCAAATAACCCCTTACTCCACTACTTTTTCAGCAAGTAAGACGATTACATTATCCTTTACTTCTACTACTCCTCCATCTACAATCATGGACTGTTTTCCATCGGAAGTAGTAAATGAAACTGCACCTTTGGCGAGAGCCGAAACTATCGGGGCGTGATTATTCAAAACCTGAAAAGCACCTCCCGCACCTGGAAAGCTTGCTTCAGACACCTCGCCCTGAAATACTTTCTTATCCGGTGTTACGATTTCTAAATGCATGGATTTAATCCTTTATGTTTTAGGCCTTCGCAAAAGCCCAGGTAAATTTCTAATTAGATTCAGTTACCGTTATCAAACTGCCAACTGAAAACTGCCAACCGACTTACTTCGTCTCTTCAAGCATCTTCTCACCCTTAGCGATGGCATCTTCGATGCTACCTACAAGGTTGAATGCTGCTTCTGGTAGGTGATCTAGCTCACCATCCATAATCATGTTGAAGCCTTTGATGGTATCCTTGATATCTACAAGCACTCCTTTAAGTCCGGTAAACTGCTCTGCCACGTGGAATGGCTGAGAGAGGAAACGCTGAACTCTTCTTGCTCTGTGTACCACCTGCTTATCCTCCTCAGAAAGTTCTTCCATACCAAGGATCGCAATGATATCCTGAAGCTCCTTGTATCGCTGAAGGATTTCCTTCACACGCTGAGCACATCCATAATGCTCTTCACCAAGAATCTCTGGAGAAAGAATTCTGGAAGTAGAGTCTAGTGGATCCACCGCAGGGTAAATTCCTAGCTCGGCAATCTTTCTTGAAAGTACGGTAGTCGCATCCAGGTGAGCAAAAGTCGTTGCAGGAGCAGGGTCAGTCAAGTCATCCGCAGGTACGTAAACGGCCTGTACAGAAGTAATCGAACCATTCTTGGTAGAAGTAATTCTTTCCTGCATAGCTCCCATCTCTGTTGCAAGAGTTGGCTGGTAACCTACCGCAGATGGCATACGACCAAGAAGTGCGGACACCTCAGAACCTGCCTGAGTGAATCGGAAGATGTTGTCGATAAAGAATAGGATATCCTTACCTGCTCCATCACCTTCGCCATCTCTATAATATTCTGCCAAAGTCAAACCTGTCAAGGCCACTCGAGCACGTGCTCCTGGAGGCTCGTTCATCTGACCGAATACGAAGGTTGCTTTAGAATCTTCTAGTTTCTTCAAATCAACTTTGGAAAGATCCCATCCACCCTGCTCTTCCAGAGTCTCTACGAAATCATCTCCATAAGTCACAATACCAGATTCGATCATCTCCCGAAGAAGGTCGTTTCCTTCACGAGTTCTTTCACCCACACCAGCAAATACAGATAGACCTGCATACGCCTTCGCGATGTTGTTAATCAGCTCCTGGATCAATACGGTTTTACCTACACCGGCACCACCAAACAATCCAATCTTACCACCCTTTGCATATGGCTCGATCAAGTCGATTACTTTGATACCTGTATAAAGTACCTCGGTAGAAGTAGAAAGATCTTCGAACTTAGGTGCCGCTCTGTGGATAGGAAGTCTTTTGCCTTCTGGCAAAGCTGGAAGACCATCGATGGCCTCACCTACCACATTAAAAAGACGACCCTTGATTCCTTCACCGGTTGGTACGGAAATCGGCTGACCTTTATCAGTCACTTCCATTCCTCTTACCATACCCTCAGAAGAGTCCATGGCGATAGTTCTTACTCTATCCTCACCTAGGTGCTGTTGAACTTCCATTACGACCACCTGGCCGTCTTCTTTAGTCACTTCCACCGCGTCAAGGATGTTAGGTAGCTTACCACCTTCGAAGGATACGTCCACTACCGGACCGATCACCTGTGTTATCTTACCAATATTTGCCATTTGCTTGAAATGAATTGTAGATTGAATCTGCTTTGTTAATTCGAGCGCAAAATTAATCAATAAAGCCTAAACCCAAAGGATATTTGGAAAAATAAACCTCTTCTCTTTCAGGGCCCTTGGAAGATTTTGATTTATGTTGATTTTCTAATTTTTCAGCTACCGCAAAGCCGCTTTCTCCCCCATTCATACCGCGTAGTATTCCATTGATTTCCTTATTCAAATCATAAATATATTCTAGCATTTTTTTATTTGGATTGAATCTAAGTAAGCATATCTTTGCGCTGTAATTGATAATTGATCTAAATAATGATAACGAGAATACTGGTTGTTTTCACCCTACTGATTGGAGCATGTGCTCCGAAGACTGAAACCAACTATGATGAGCCTGCTCAGGTGAAAATCATCACGGCCGGGGGTACCGTTACTGAAGTGGTAAATGCCCTCGGCTTTGGTGATCAAATCATCGCTACAGACCTCACCTCCACCTTCCCTGCTTCCATGCAGGATCTTCCATCTATTGGATATAGAAATCAGATCAAGGCGGAAGGAATTTTGGCCCTGGGCCCTGATGTGATCCTGATGGAAGAAGGTTACCTCACTCCAGATGTGGTGGAGCAGCTGAAAGCAGCCCAGATTGAGATTCATGCTTTCGCAAAGCCTAAAAAGGTAGAAGAGACTTACACCTTGGTTAGCGATTTGGGAAAGTATCTGGAAGCAGAGTCAGCGGCTAAGCGACTACAAGAAGCTATCCAATCAGATATAGCAGAGTTGGAGCAGTACCTCCAAAGCCAGGAGACTCAGCCAAAAGCTGCATTCATCATGGCCAGAGGGCCACAGACCGTTTTCCTGGCAGGTGAAAAGACCTTTGCAGAAGAAATCTTCGGGCTGGCAAAAATCGAATATCCAAGTACCGGGTTTGAGGATTTTGTGCCACTTACTCCCGAAGCACTCGTGAAAATCAATCCGGACTATCTGGTCTTTTTTGAGTCTGGAATCCAAACTCTAGGAGGAGAGCAAGGTCTTACCGCCATTCAAGGAATGACCGAAACCACCGCGTTTCAGGAAGGAAACATCGTGGCTCTGGATGGAAATTACTTGTCTGGTTTTGGACCAAGAGTGGGTCAGGCAGCACTAGACTTAGCTAAAGCGGTTAGAGAAAAGTGATTGCCGCACTTAAGACATATAGCAATCAAAATGTATTAAGGCTATCCCTGCTTGGGACTGGCCTTCTTTTCATCTGCATTGCCTCCTTATGTCTTGGAGCCTACGCGATTCCATTGGAGAACACGCTTGCCATTCTTTTAAACTCCCTCGGAATAGCAACAGAAAACTTTGAAACCAGCCAGGCCAACGTACTTCTGCAAATTCGCCTTCCAAGGATTCTCTTGAATCTTCTAATTGGTGGAGGATTGGGGATAGCAGGTGCCGCTCTTCAGGGCATGTTTAGGAATCCTTTGGTTGAACCTGGGCTTATCGGTGTAAGCACTGGAAGCGCGCTTTTTGCGATCATTTTTATCGTATTCTTTTCAGGCGGAACCAGCACTGGATTCTTGAGTAGTCTTGGACTTCCACTCTTTGCTTTCGTCGGAGGACTGATCCATGTGGCTGCAGTTTTCAAGCTTTCCACAAATCAGGGAACATCTGATACCGCCACACTTATTTTGGCGGGTATCGCCATTAATGCACTTGCCGGAGCATTGATCGGTTTGGTCTTATTCTTTGCTGATGACTCAGCCCTCAGAAGCTTTACTTTTTGGAGTCTGGGGGATATGAGTGGAGCCACCTGGCAAAAGCTTCCTTTTGCACTAATTCTAATCGGGCTTCCTTCTATTCTCATCCTTCAAAAAACCAAGGAGCTCAACGCACTTTCATTGGGTGAGCAGGAAGCATTTCACATGGGAGTTCCAGTGAATAAAGTAAAAATCCAATTGTTGATTTGCTCAGCCTTGATCGTAGGCGTAGGCGTATCGATGGTAGGAGTGATTGGCTTCGTAGGACTAGTGGTTCCTCATTTAGTGAGACTAATCTTCAGTGCGGATCATCGAATCGTACTTCCGGGATCATTCCTGCTGGGAGCCATTCTTCTAAATGTGGCTGATCTGATTGCTAGAGTCATTGTAATTCCTGCGGAAATGCCAATCGGAGTGATCACAGCTTTGTGCGGAGCACCCTTCTTTATCTGGCTCATCTTTAATCTGAAAAAATCATAACCCCGATGCTAGCTGCGAAAAACCTTCATTATTGCATTCATAAAAGGCCCATCGTCGATGAAGTGAGCCTGGAGGTGAATCCGGGTGAGATTCTTTCCATCCTCGGTCCAAATGGAGCTGGAAAATCAACGCTTTTTAAAATTCTCAGCGGAGAAATTCCATGTAAGCGCGGCTTTGTCAGCTACAATCACACAGGACTTGGAGAGCTTAAAGTTCATGATCTCGCGAAAATCAGAGCGGTTCTTCCACAACATTCACAAGTAAATTTTCCCTTCTCTGCCAAAGAGGTTATTTCACTTGGATTGCATCAGGTTAAATCTTCAAGGCACCAGCAAATTCTCAATGAAGTGATGGAAATCACTCAGGTTGAGAAGCTCTCAAACCAGCTTTATCAGCAGCTTTCAGGAGGTGAAAAACAGCGGGTTCAGCTTGCTCGTGTGCTTTGCCAGATTTGGGAAAGACAGCCTTATCCGCGATACCTGCTTCTGGACGAACCAACTTCCAGTCTGGACATCGCTCAGCAGCATGCGGTGCTGAAAATTCTTAAGAAACTGACTGAAAGGAATATTGGAGTGGTGATCATTTTGCATGAGCTGAATTTGGCTGCGCAATACTCTGATCGGATCGCTCTGCTTAAAGACGGCACTCTTCAAAAGTGGGGCAATGTCAAAGAAATAATGGATGAGGAGCTGCTCGAGCGTGTATTCGAACATCCGGTTCAGCTCATTCCATACCCCTGTGCTGCGGGATGCATCGTGGCCTCAGGTCTTCAAAATCAAGCATATCAAAATCTTAATCAAGCATAATCATGGAAACTTCAACCCTTCAAAACACAAGCCTGAAAGAATCCTGGGCAAAACTAAAGCAGGAAGAACCAAAGCTCAGAATACGGGATGCTGCAAAGAAACTTAATGTATCTGAAGCTGAGCTTCTAGCCACCGGTATTGGTGAGAATGTGATCCGACTCAGCGATGATTTTGTAGAGCAGGTTCAGAAATTCCCAACACTTGGAAAGGTAATGGCACTTTGCAGAAATGAAGGCTGCGTGCTTGAGCACAAAGGAACTTTTCAGAAGATTGACATCATGTCTGCCGGTCCTAATAAGATTGCAACGGTAATCGGACCCATCGAGCAAAGACTTTTCTTCCATTCCTGGAAATTTGGCTTTGCGGTAAGCAATGACACGCCAAGAGGTCCAATGTTTAGCCTGCAATATTTTGATAAGGCTGGAAATGCAATTTTGAAGGTGTTTCTTCAGGAGCATTCCGACTATGATGCCTCTGAAGTTTTGGTGGGAGCACACACTGCCGAAATTCAAAGCTCGGAATTGGAAATTGAAAGCTTCGATACTCCCGAGTACACTTCCAGAGAGGATCTGGATTTCGATTCATTCCAAAAGGAGTGGGAAGAGATGAAGGATACGCATGATTTCTTCGGGATGCTGAGAAGACACAAGCTCAACCGGCTGGATGCCGTAAAGTGGATCGACGATAAGTGGGCTTATGAAGTGGATAGATTGGCGGTAAGAGAAGTCCTTCGCGTGGCTTCTGAGACCAAGCTTCCAATCATGATTTTCGCTGGAAACAAAGGCAATATCCAAATTCATCAGGGACCTGTTCGCACCATCAGACCCTTGAACCAATGGCTGAATGTGATGGATCCTGAATTCAATATGCATTTGAACGAAGACACCGTTGACAAGGCATTCGTGGTGCATAAGAACACAGACGATGGTTTGGTTTCTGCCCTGGAACTTTTCGATAAGGAAGGTGAAATGGTTGCCCAATTCTTTGGCCTGAGAAAGCCGGGAATCCCTCAAAAAACTGAATGGAAAGATCTCATAGATAGCTTGAAGTAAAAGATAATTGCGGGAGGCTTTTCTCCCGCAAAATTTTTGACTTTATGTTTAGAATTAGTCTAATTAAAATACTTTTATCGGCCTTTCTGAGCCTCTCATCCCAATTTGTATTTGGTGCGGATAGGGTGAAGGTGGTGGACAGCGATGGGGAACCCATCGTTCATGCACTCATCCAGGTGGATAATCAGAAACCAATTCCGGTTAATTCACTTGGGGAATTTACGATTGAAGAGAGCTCTACCAAGAACCAAATTCTGGTGTTCGCCATGGGTTATGAAACCCTGGCGCTCAACCCCAAGGAATATCAGGAGTTAGCGGTCATCACCCTGGAGCCCAATCAGGAATCCTTGGATGAAGTGGTGGTTTCTGCTACCCGAACAGACCGAAGCGTGGAAGATTTGCCCATGCCGGTAACTGTTCTAAGTCAGGACAAAATTCAAGAGACCGGTGGAATCCGACTTTCGGATGTCTTGCGGGAGCAGACAGGCCTCCAAATAACTTCTGAACATGGTTCGAATCTTCAGATGCAGGGTCTGGACTCAGATTACATCTTGATTCTACTGGATGGTGAACCACTGGTTGGGAGAACGGCAGGAACCTTTGATCTGGATAGAATCTCAGTTTCGAATATTGAGCGAATTGAAATTCTTCGTGGACCCTCCAGCGCGATTTATGGTAGTGAGGCGATGGCTGGTGTGATCAATATCATCACCAAATCCGGAACCCAGCCAAAAACGCTAAATCTAGGATTAAGGCATAGAAGTTTCAACAGTTGGAACCCTTATGCTGAACTAGGAATCAATCAGGGCAAGTGGAAAATTGATGCCCTATATGATTACTTCCAGACGGACGGATTTGATCTGACTCCGGAGGTCGTAGGACAAACTCAAAATCCGTATGATGCGCAAACTGCACAAGTCAAGATCCAGGGAGATCTTTCTGAAAAGCTTGAGTTGAGCCTTTTTGCCAGGGGGTATTTGGAGAATGCTTCTGGGGCTTTGGAAGTGAATGCAGGTGATCCAAGTCAGCGATTGATTTCACTGGATAATCAGCTTAGAGATTGGAATTTTAATCCTACCCTTCGATTCAAACCCAATCAAAAATGGCTGCTATCCTTGCGGGGAATGAGCAACTGGTATTCGACCCTGGCAGATTCCCGAGTGGCCAGCTCGGGTGAAGAATTCGACTTACAGGAGTTTGATCAGTTTTTTCATAGAACTGAACTACAAACAGACTTTCAGGCAAACGATCGAAATCTTTTGACTTTCGGTTTAGGCCAGATTATCGAAACTGTTGAAGCGACCCGATACGATGATAAGAATCGCTTCGATGCAGGCTATCTATTTCTTCAGCATCAATGGAATCCCTCAGATCGATTTAATATGATCTCCGGATTCCGTGCAGATTTACATAGCGAATATGGAGGCCGATTTAGCCCAAAGGTTTCTGCCCAATATGAAGTATCCGAAAAATTCTCAGTTCTCGGCTCAATTGGTTCAGGCTTTAAAGCTCCTGACTTCAGGCAGCTACTTTTAAACTTCAATAATGCCGCAGCAGGCTATTATGTATTCGGATCGACCATTGCAGAGGAAGGAATTCGAAATCTCGAAGAGCAGGGTTTAATCGCTCAGATTTTAATTGATCCTGCGAGCATCGGCGAACTGGAAGCAGAAAGCTCCTGGGCATTTAATGGGGGATTTAAATGGAATCCTGATCCACGGATCAGAGTTCAGCTGAATGGGTATAGAAACAGAATCGAAAACCTCATCGAAACTGCTCCAGTCGCACGTTTGGTGACAGGCCAAAATGCTTTCTCCTATTTTAATATCAATTCTGTGGTGACTCAGGGAGTGGAAATCGACCTGGGTTATACCTTCCGGGAGAACCTTCGATTCAGTTTCGGCTATGCATTCCTTGACACGAGAGATTTGGACGTTCTTGATCAAATTGATCAAGGTGATTTATTCAAGAGAGACGAGAACAACATCACCACTTTGGTCACCCGATCGGATTATGGAGGGCTCTTTAATCGGTCCAGACATAGTGGGAATTTCAAAATCAATTATCAGGACAGGCTTACCGGAATCAATCTGGCTTTGCGAGGTATCTACCGAGGGAAATTCGGTTTTGCAGACCTGAATGGAAATCTGATTCTGGACGATCCATCAGAGTATGCGGACAGCTGGGTCAGCTTGAATCTGACAGCTTCCAAAAGCTTCAATGACCGAATTAATCTGGAATTAGGAGGGACAAACCTTCTAAATACCCAAACCCCAAATCAGCCTAATAACCCGGGAAGAGTAATTTTCGCCGGGATCAACATTTCAATATTCAAAAACTAAAATCCAACGTAAAAAATGAAAATTTCTATCAAACACCTCGCTATTTCCACTTTGGCCTTAGGCCTCTTCACAGCTTGTGATGAAAGTGATGATCCTATGCCAATGGTTCCCGTGGAAACCCAAATGGTTGAGGACTTCGAAGCAGCAAATGATGTAATCGACAGAGCAACTGGTACCATCGTGGAAGAAAGGCCTTTCCAGTTCTTTAGCCTGGAGCAAAACAGACAAGTAACCGAAGGAGATGATTGGGATCTTGCCTTTAAAGGAACCACCATCCGCGTGAATGCCTCCAAAAATGTATCTGCTGCAATCGTGACTGGAATCTTTGATCAAATCGATTCAGTGCCTGCCGAGGCTACCTTCGCAACTGATACAGAAACAGAATTTGCCATTCCTACCGGAGGGGGCAATGGCTGGTATAATTACAATCCTGCTTTGAATACCATCACGCCCATTCCCGGTCGCGTGATCCTCGTAAAAACTACAGCTGGAAACTACGTGAAAATGGAGATTTTAAGCTATTACAAAGGAAATCCTCCAGTTGCTGATATTGACCCATTTACCACGCCAAGCGCACATTATACTTTCCGCTTTGCGCTACAGCCAAACGGAAGTACAGAGTTTTAATCATAGGTTTAAACTGTTGAAAAGGGAGGTTCGGATTCGGATCTCCTTTTTTTAATCCAAAACTCTTCTACCGAAAAGATAAGCTTTGGACCAATAGCGGTTGCTCAGGTAATCTTCAGCCACTCCGAGAGACTTTGACGAATGGATAAATCGGATGTCCTGCCTCGAAACTTCAGTCACGATTCCTGCGTGGGTCACTCTTTTTTTCTTTTTGCTCGTCGCAAAGAAAACCAAATCACCAGGCTTCAAATCGCCTTTTCCCACCTTCTTTCCCATTTTGCCCTGATCAGAAGATACTCTGGGCATGGTAATACCAACTGGGTAATATGATCGATAAATCAGTGCAGAACAATCGATACCTGAACGAGTGGTCCCTCCATATTTATACGGAGTTCCAGTATAGCTTCGAGCAGTATTAATCACCACATTAAAGGGCTCCATGGCTGCATTCTTTTTAGAAGCACATGAAGAAGCAAGGAGTGTTAAAAGAAATAATCCTGATGCTAAAAATCGAAATCCCACGTTTCTCATACTTTTCATGATTAATCAAGGATAATGCCGAACAGGTAAATGGGCCTTCCGTTAAGGAAAAAGGCATGAATTCATTAAATTCATCCTCCTTTTAAAAAATGAGCAAAGAAGACTTCCATAATCTCCCTTTTCACAAGAAGATAAAACTCTTGTACACTGAAGGAACCTTCGTGGTGGGGATCAGATATTATGGTCACAAGGTGAACCTATACCTTTTAGACAATGAATACATTGAAGTCTTTTATAATCACAAGCTGGACAAGATCGATAAGATTGATTTCCTACCCAGGAATCACACACGAATGAAGTTTTACCTGGACCAAATCCAGTTGGATTAAAAAAACCGGATAGCTTTGACTACCCGGTTTTCTTTTGGAATTATTTCGCTTAAAGCTTTCGCTTAATAAAATCTGTCATCTGAGTGTACAGATGCCAAGTGGTGTTTCCACCATAGATTCCATGATTTCTATTTGGATAGTAGAAGGTCTCAAACTGCTTATCGGCAGTGATAAGCGCATTCACCAAGTCAACCGTGTTTTGGAAGTGAACGTTGTCATCACCAGTCCCGTGAATCAGGAGGAAGTTGCCCTTAAGCTTATTCACATGATTGATGGGGCTGTTTTCATCATATCCTGCAGCATTGAGCTGAGGAGTTTGAAGGTAGCGCTCCGTATAAATGGTATCATAATATCTCCAGGTTGTAACCGGAGCGACAGCGATGGCGGTTTTGAATACCTCATTTCCTATCATCAAGGAAAGAGAGGACATATAGCCCCCGTAAGACCATCCCCAGATTCCGATTCGACTTTCATCTACATAGTCTAACCCAGCGAGATATTTACCTCCTTCGATCTGGTCTATGGTCTCTAGTTTACCAAGATTGGCGTAAGTAGAATGCTTGAAATCTCTACCTCGAGCACCAGTACCTCGATTATCGACGCATGCAACGATATAGCCCTCAGCTACAATCGCCTGATGCCACATATCACGACTTCCTCCCCAACGGTTAAGCACATTTTGGGAACCTGGTCCGCCATAGACATACATAAGAACCGGATACTTTTGGCTCGGATCAAAGTCTGCCGGCTTGATCATATATCCATTCAATTCGGTCCCATCAACGGTTTCAAAGGCGAAGAATTCCTTTGCTCCCAGATCAAAAGAGGCGAGAGTAGAATTCAATTCCTGGTTGTCTTCGAGAAGGGTCACCTCTTTTCCTTTGGAATCCATAAGAGTGACTGTTGATGGCTTTTCGGTAGTTGAATAGTAATCAATGAAGTACTTTTGATCCTTACTCATATTAATGGTATGAGTACCCTTCATTGGTGTCAACAGCTCTTTACCTTTTCCATTGAATTTGGTCACAAAAAGATTTCGCTCCAGGGGAGACTCCTCTGTAGAGATATAGTAAATCTTTTCCTCTTCCTCATCTATTCCAACCAGCTCAGTCACTTCCCAATTACCTTGCGTGATTTGATTAATCATAGAACCATCCATCGCATGATGATAGATATGCTTGAAGCCATCTTGCTCGGAAGTCCGGATAAATGATTCTCCATCAGAAAGGTATTGAAGGTCATCATTATAATTTAGATCCACATAGGTCTTGGACGACTCCGAAATGATCAATTCCGTCTCCCCTGTAGTCGCATCGGCGTGGAAAAGATCAAGCTGATTTTGTAGTCGGTTAACGCGAATAAAGGCAAGTTGATTTGGATCCTGCGTCCAATAAATTCTAGGCAAATAGATATTAGTATCTTCTCCAGCATCCATCATGGCAGTATTGCCGGAGGCCAAATCATATACATGAATGCTTACCAAAGCATTCTTCTCTCCGGCTTTTGGATATTTGAACTTGTAATCTTCTGGATAAAGTGGTCCCCAAAGCTGCATATTGAATTCAGGAACTTCAGATTCATCGAATCGGATAAAGGCTATTTTCTTTCCATCAGGAGACCATTTGAAGGCTTGAGCCATGGAAAACTCCTCCTCATACACCCAATCCGCAGAACCATTAATGACTTTGTTCCATTCTCCGTCATCTGTAATTTGAGTAGTCTTTCCGCTGGCTAGTTCAGTCATGAAAAGATTGTTTTCCTTAACAAAAGCAACCTTATCATTATCTGGAGAAAGGGTGGCGTAAGATATCTTTTCGCCATCGGCAAGCTCTGTCTTCGAACCACTTTCCATATCCACCACATAAAATACACCCTTGGAAGAACGACGATAGATCGATTCAACATCAGTAGCTATTAATGCTTTGGACTCATCGGCATTGAAGGAATAGCTTTGGAAATTTACCCCAAGAGCTCTTCCATCTAGAAGCACTTCTTCTTGTTCTCCAGTGGCAAGATTCATTTTAACCACTTGTCTGGAACCCATGGCATTCACCAAGGACGAATAGTATTGTCCATCATTCATCCAGTTGATTCCTCGAACACTCTTTTGGGAAAATGTACCCTTCTTGAAGACGTCCTCCAGGGTTACCGTTTTCTTGCTTTGGGCAACGCCCAAAAAGCTAATCATCAAAAGAGCTACCAGGGTAAGAATGGCTTTATTTGGTCTGTATTTCATGGGTTTTCTTGATAATTTCAAATCGTCACGAAGATAAAAAAATAGTGTTCGAATTCGCCACCGTTTAACAAGTTCAAACATGTCACTTTATAGAAAAGAATGGCATAGCTTTGGCTTTTAAATGAAGCTACAATCTAAAATTTTGGGATTCACTCAAGGGGCGAAAATTTCCTTTGAATTTTGCTTCTTTCTTAGATTTAAATTGAATTACTTCGCAGCCAAATTAGACCACGATGAAGAAAAAAATCGC
Source organism: uncultured Cyclobacteriaceae bacterium (assembly GCA_937146645.1). Classification (GTDB taxonomy): domain Bacteria; phylum Bacteroidota; class Bacteroidia; order Cytophagales; family Cyclobacteriaceae; genus Algoriphagus. The sequence continues at coordinate 263,838 of CAKZRQ010000016.1, read as the reverse complement.
CCTTGTAACTGGTGGATATACCGGTGAATCTGTGATTTCCTTGAAGAGCGCTGCGGTAGTAGAGCGAATCATTGACAGAGAAAAATACGATGTATTTAAGATTCTGATTTACCCTGAAAATTGGCACTATTTGACAGAATCGGGTGATGAGCTTCCTGTGGATCTAAACGATTTTAGCATCACTCTGGAAGGAGAGAAAATCAAGTTTGATGGGGTCTTTAATATCCTTCACGGAGCGCCTGGTGAGGATGGTAAGCTGGCTGGATATTTCGATATGATTGGGCTACGATATACCACTTGTGATGCACTGACTTCAGCAATCACCATGAATAAGGGTTACACCAAAGCGATCATTCAAGACATTCCCAAGCTGTTCGTTGCTCGGTCTCTACAACTATTCGAAAATTCAGATCATACACAAAAGGAAGTTCAAACCATTTTAAATCTCCCACTTTTTATCAAACCAAATAATGGGGGTAGCTCCATTGGGATGAGTAAGGTGAAAGACTGGGGAGATTTGAATGAGGCCTTGACTAAAGCTTTTGCAGAAGACTCTCAGGTTCTGGTAGAAGAATTCGTTTCTGGTAGAGAGTTTTCCATAGGAATGTACAAGACCTCAGGAACAGTGAAGGTTTTACCGGCCACGGAGATTGTGAGTAGCAAAGAGTTCTTTGATTATGAGGCGAAATACTCTGAAGGAGTTACAGAAGAAATTACTCCGGGGAGGATGAATGAAGAGGAGAAGGAGAGAGTGGAGAAAATAGCGGCTCAGGTTTATGAGAAACTGAATTGTAAGGGTGCGGTAAGAATGGATTACTTCCTGGAGCATGAGTCCGGAAAATGTTTCTTCATCGAAATTAACACCGTTCCCGGTCAGACAGAAACGAGCCTCATTTCGCAACAGGTGAAAGCGATTGGTATGGAAGTGAAAGACTTCTACACGGAGTTAATTGAAGAAATGCTTAAGTAGGGCTGAAGGTGGAAGTCAGAAGTATGAAATATTTCAGACTTCATAATTCACACTTCTTACTTTTTCAGAATCTGATCACATACGAAAACAAAGGTGAATCTATCCTTCGCTCTTCGAAATAAGTAGGCCCTTGGTCTAATGCGAAATTGTAAGATTCAACCGCTTCCTTGGCTAGTGGAATCGACTTCCTCCGAAAAATCCCAGAGGCAATTTCCAATCCAATACTTCCAATCACAAGAGGTAGAAAAAGGTTTGGCGAGTTCGGACTTTGGGGAGATAAGCCATAGATAACGGTTCCTAAACCAGCCCCTAATGCGGCAATCGAGAATATAGAACCCAGCTGTTGATTTGACATTGCCTTTTGATACAACTCATAAGTCTCAGGGTCACTTTCAGACATCAGGCGATTTACCTCTGCCTTTGTCAAGACCCTTGTCCCATCAATAAAGTCGATTTTCTGGCTGATGAAATTCGAGCGGACATCGATTTGAAGAGGATTCTGAGCCTTGGCAAGTAATGGCAACAAGAAAAGGAATAGAAACAGTCTTAGGTTTTTCAATCGCATGAGCTTAAGATCAATGTGTTAAGAACGGTTGCGAAACACTTTGGTTCTACACAAAAAAACCTCCTTTCCAGGAGGCTTAAATTAAATTCCAAATTCTGTCTTTATGGTATCTACAAAGTCTAGCTTCTCCCAGGTAAATAGCTCCACATCTAAAATGATGCTCTCACCATCCGGAGAGAAGAATTGCTTGCGAACCACCTCATTGGTTCTACCCATATGTCCATAGGCCGCAGTCTCCTCATAAATAGGATTGCGAAGCTTCAACCTTTGCTCTATCGCATAAGGTCTCATGTCGAATATTTTCTCAATTTTTCTAGCAATCTCACCATCGCTTAAACCAACTTTAGAAGTTCCATAGGTATTCACATAAACTCCCATCGGGGCTGCAACACCGATTGCATAAGAAACCTGAACCAATACCTCATCTGCGATACCTGCGGCCACCATGTTTTTGGCAATGTGACGAGTGGCATATGCCGCTGAACGGTCAACTTTCGATGGATCCTTGCCAGAAAATGCACCTCCCCCGTGAGCTCCTTTCCCACCGTAGGTATCCACGATAATCTTTCTTCCAGTCAGACCGGTATCTCCATGTGGACCTCCAATGACAAACTTCCCGGTAGGATTGATATGATATTTGATATCTTCTGTAAATAATGCCTGAAGTTCGGGCTTGAGTTTAGCCTTTACCCTTGGTATTAAGATAGAAATGATATCCTCCTTGATTTTAGCCAGCATGGCCTCTTCCTCACCAAAGTCATCATGCTGCGTGGAAACTACCACCGCTTCAATTCGCTGAGGAACATTATCATCACTGTATTCAATAGTTACCTGAGCCTTAGAATCAGGTCTCAGATAATCAATGTCCTTATTCTCTCTTCTCAATTCCGCAAGCTCTCTAAGGATCATATGAGAAAGATCCAGAGCCAAGGGCATGTAGTTATCCGTCTCATTGGTGGCATAGCCAAACATCATTCCCTGGTCACCGGCACCTTGCTCCTCTGGACTTTCACGGTCCACGCCTTGGTTGATATCAGCTGATTGCTCATGAATCGCAGATAGAACCCCACAAGAATTCCCATCAAACATGTACTCGCTTTTGGTGTATCCAATTCGGTTGATTACATCTCTAGCGATCTTTTGAACATCCAGATACGTTCCGGATTTTACCTCTCCTGCAAGCATCACCTGCCCAGTAGTCACCAGGGTTTCACAGGCCACTTTTGAGTTGGGATCAAAAGCCAGAAAGTGATCAATTAATGCGTCAGAAATTTGGTCAGAAATTTTATCGGGATGCCCTTCAGAAACGGACTCTGAAGTAAATAGATAAGCCATAAAGGGTTGCTTGAATTCTTGCGTTTTTCGAAAGCCCAAAAATAGGGTAATGGCCTGAAATAACAAACAAAAAGCAATTATGCGGTGATAAGGATCGGATAGAATTATTATCCTAAAATTGAAATTTTACTATCTTCCACCCAGCCGACCAAATCAAACCTTATGAAATACTCATATGTGCTTTTAACTCTTGTTTTTACCAGCTTTCTTGCCTGCTCTGAACCAAAAAATGCAGCAAGTTCTGATACCAAGGAACCTGCTACACTTGGGGATCTGGAGGACCTTTTCCAAAGATGGAGAGCTTTTGAAAATCCTCCCAAATTCGAAGGAGCCCCAGACTATAGAAAAGCCACATTTGAATCCAGACATCCAGAATTTCTGGAATTAAAGTCTGAGCTGGACAGAATGGATACCAGCGGATGGAGTATTCCAGATCAGGTGGACTATCGGGTGGTTTGGGCTGAAATGAACGGTTACGATTTTAATTACAGGGTGCTAAAGCCTTGGGAAAGAGACCCGGCCTTTTATAAATCTGTTTGGATGAGCCGTAGTGATGTCCCAGCCCATGAGGGTCCTACTCATCATGGAGTCTTGGAGTTTTGGCAGTATGAATTCCCATTAAATGAAGAAAGCAGAGCAAAAATGCTTTTCGAGCTAAAGTCTATTTCAGCCATAAACTCTCAGGCAAAATCTAACCTAACTGGGAATGCAAAAGAGCTTTGGGCTGCAGGCATACCTAGTATCCGTACTCAAGTATCTGATTTACAAGGCTTCCTTGAAATTCCAGAAATGGGGGATGCGGAAATCCGTTCGGAGATAGAAAAAGCCATTTCTTCCACAGAAGACCTTGTAAGTTGGTTGGAGACGGAAGCCTCGAAAAAGACCGACCCTTCGGGGATAGGAAAAGAAAACTACACCTGGTATTTACAGAATGTTCATTTAGTACCCTTAACCTGGGAGGATGAAGTCATCATTCTGAAAAGAGAGCTTGCCAGGGCATGGAGCTCTTTAAAATTAGAGGAACATCAAAATCGTAATCTTCCTCCTTTGCCAGAGGCTAACACTGAGAAAGATTTCGATAAACTGACAGAAGAATCAGTTCAAAAAATGATGTCATTCCTTGAAGACCAAAACATACTCACTGTGAAAGACTATTTCGAACCTGCTTTACGAGAGCATCAGGGGACTTTCATTCCTAAAGAGAGAAGAAATTTTTTCTACATAGGAATGCATTATGATCCACTTCCGCTTTACTCTCACTTCTATCACTGGTTCGAGTTGGCACGAATGGATAATGAGCCCAATGAAAGATTGATCCGGAGAGAGCCACTACTTTATAACATTTTTGACTCCAGAAACGAAGGGGTTGCAACTGCCGTGGAGGAGATGTTTATGGATGCAGGGCTATACGAAGATTCTCCAAGGTCTAGAGAGATCGTATATATCATGATTGCTCAAAGAGCAGCCAGGGGTTTGGGTTCGCTTTATGCACATGCAAATGAAATGACAATGGTAGAGGCAGGAGGTATCCATTCTGATTACACCCCTAGGGGCTGGATGAAGACCGAAAAAGAGTTACTTCTTTTTGAGCAACATCTTTATATGCGTCAACCCGGATACGGGACTAGTTACATTACAGGAAAATACCTTTTGGAAGATGCATTAGCAGATTATGCTCGAATTAAGGAAGTTAATGCGCAAGAATTTCAGGTTAAGGAATTCTTTGATTTATTGAATTCCATTGGTTGTATTCCTATGGCCCTTGGTCATTGGGAAATGACCGGTGTGGATCCGTTGATGCGAGTTTGGGAATGAGGATTTTGGGGTCTATGATTTAGGAATGAGGAATTTCGAAAGCTGACTACTAAATGTTGAATTGAGAAAAGCCTAAAGAATCAAGAAACTAAGGGCCTACACCCAACAACCGAAAACAGACAACTCAAAACACTACCCACTGTGACTGAAGGCTGATTTCTTAAACCTCAACTTTCCTCACCAACTCCTCTGTAACCTCATTCATTGCCTTGACCTTATACTCAAAGTCTCCTTTGAGGGTAGCACGATAAGCATTCAGGTTATCAAGCAAATCATCAAATTCTTCCGGTAAAACTTCTTCCAGTAATTGCCTGATTCTTTTTGCGGCCGTTGGAGATTTTCCATTAGTTGAGATGGCTACCTTAAGATTTCCTTTGGTCACAATCCCTCCTAAATAGAAATCACATAGTTCAGGAGTATCCGCAACATTCACCAGCAGGAATCTCTCTTTCGCTTCATTTCGAATTTGAAGATTCACATTCTTGTCATCCGTTGCCCCAATGACCAAATGCTTCCCTGCGAGATACTTTTCATGGTAAGAATCTTCAATTAGTGTTACATTTTTGGCTTCCAATGCTAGCTCCAAAAATTGCGAACAAAACTCTTTTGAAACCACCCTCACCTGAGCTTCAGGGCTTGATTTAAGAATAAACTGCAACTTTTCAGTTCCAACAAAACCTCCACCCACTATTAAAACATTTAGCTCATGAAGCTTTAGAAAAATCGGATATAAATGATTCATGATTTCAAAATTTAGAGCTTTGGTTAGAGCCTCACAGCTTCTCTGTAAACATGGGCTAGCTTTTCACTTTCCTTCACCACCTCGCCTACGATAATTATGGCAGGCGCTTTCACCTGATCTCTTTCAGCTTTGATCAAAATATCAGAAACTCTTCCTGCGGTAATTTTTTCTTCATTGGTGGTACCACTCTGAATGATGGCTACCGGCAGATCATTTTTCCCTTCTTGTTGAAAGATTCTGACGATCTCAGGCAGTTTTCTCGTTCCCATCAAAATCACAATGGTTGCCGAACTTTGCGCAGCAAGCTGTAGATCTCTCGATAGTTCACGAGCAGAAGTCGTACCTGTCACCACCCAAAAACTTTCAGCGATTCCACGCTTAGTAACCGGGATCCCAACATTAGCTGGAACGGCAATCCCAGAAGTAATCCCTGGAACCACGGCAGAAGGAATATTGAAATTCTCAAGGTATTCCACTTCTTCACCGCCTCGACCAAAAACAAAAGGATCACCCCCTTTTAGACGGACCACATGTCCATGCTTCTTGGCCAGGCTCACGCAAAGCTGATTCGTATCCTCCTGTGGCATGGAATGCTTTCCTACCCTTTTACCCACGAAGATCTTAATGGCAGACTTCGGAGCATGATTTAATAGCACCGGATCGATGAGCGCATCGTATAATACCACATCCGCGGTATTTAGCGCCAATACTCCCTTTAACGTGATCAGTTCCGGATCACCAGGACCAGCACCAACAAGTGTGACTTTCGCTCTGCTAGAATGAATCATGCTGGCACCTCCTCCTTTCTTAGAGATTTCAATGTCTCGTAAAACTCCTGAGAAGTTGCGGCATAAGCTCTTGCAAATTCCTCGGTGGGTTCATTTTCACGAATCTGATAGACCGTATCAGCGAAAGTGCTATTGAGGTTCACTCTTCCGCTTTGCACGAAGTGCTCATCAAAAAGATGAACAATACTCGCATAGCTATTGGTGCTGATATCCTCACTAAGCAATAGAGCTTTGGCACCATTAATCAATCCAGCATAGTGATGATAAATGCTATCAGACCATCGGCCATCGGCCAAGGCCTCATCACCTAAATCCAGTTTCTCCTTCGCTTCCAGAAGCAAAGTGGTCACCAAATCGATTACCACACCGGCACATTCACCGATTCCAACAGCTCGCTCGTAATTCTCATTTCTACCCCAATCCACACGATCAGCCTCGGTCACATTGTTAGGATCAGCTAGTTCCCTGAGTAAGTCGTAAAAGTACCGCTGCCCTTTAAGATCATAGTATTCCAGGAATTCAAGACTCTCTGAATTTGATTGGAAATCATCCAGAATCAACCTAAGCGCCTCAGGTCCTCGCTTGCTTGGCACCTTGGTTACTTTATCGGCAAATCTACCCTGACCATTCCCTTGATTTCCACCACCCAAAAGAATCTGAAGGGCTGGAATCACCGTTTGACCCACCTTCATGGACATGCCTTGAAAACCAATGTGCGCCATATTATGCTGACCGCAAGCATTCATGCATCCAGAAATTTTGATCACCAAATCCTGGTTATTCACGTACTGTGGATAGTCCTCGAAAATCACTTTTTCAAGCTGCTTGGCTATTCCCGTAGAGCTCGCGATTCCAAGATTACAAGTATCTGTGCCCGGACATGCGGTTATGTCCCCAAGAGAATTATAACCTCTTTCGGCCAAGCCGATTTTCTTTAGTTCCTGGAAAAAGTAGGGCACCAAATCTTCACGAACATCACGAATGAGAAAGTTTTGACGAATAGTGAACCGAACTTCGTTATTCGCATATTTCTCCACCAAATCTGCCAAGGCCCTGGCTTGTGAAATATAGAAATCTCCCAAAGGAACTCTGACACCAATGGCAACATATCCCTCCTGCTTTTGAGTTAGTATGTTGGTTTGCTTCCAAAGCTCAAAATCTAAGCCCAACTCCTCATCTAGTGTAGGAGATTCTGGATTCGGGAGTGATTGGGAGGCTTCGTAGTCTTCAGAATTTATGGAATAAGTCTGATAAGGCAAGGCCTTTTTTTCCTGCTCTACTAATTCGAGGAAAGCATCAATCCCAAGCTCTTTTACCAGAAATTTCATTCTAGCCTTATTTCGTCTTGCGCGCTCTCCATGTCGATCGAAAACCCTTAAAACTGCTTCGATGAAGGGTATTAATTCGTCATCAGAAATAAATTCTGTCGCCACGTCAGCATGTCTAGGCTGTGAACCCAAACCACCTCCCAACAAAACTTTAAAGCCACGAAGAGAAGAACCTTCAATATTTTTAATTTTCGGAATGAAGCCAAGGTCGTGGAGATAAGACAAGCCGGTATCTTCATCGGAGGAAGAAAAGGCCATCTTAAACTTCCTGCCCATTTCCTGGCAAACCGGGTTTCTCAAAAAGTATTTGAAGGTAGCATCTGCATAGGGTGTAACATCAAAAGGCTCATTAGGATCAATTCCAGCCAATTCTGAAGCAGTGACATTTCGGACAGTATTCCCACAAGCTTCACGAAGCGTAACATCATCTCTCTCCAGCTCTGCCCAGAGTTCGGGGGTCCTGTCAAGACTCACATAGTGGATCTGAATATCTTGGCGCGTAGTGATATGAAGACGGCCAGTAGAATAATCTTCAGAAACTTTGGAAATACGTCTAAGCTGAGGACCGGTCACCCGACCATAGGGTAGCTTGATTCGGATCATCTGGACGCCTGGCTGTCGCTGCCCATAAACACCTCGAGCGAGACGTAGGCTTCTAAACTTCTCTTCATCAATTTTGCCTTCCTTGAAAAGGGCGATTTTTCGCTCCAATTCCAGGATATCCTTCTCCACTAAAGGATTCTCGATCTCTGTTCTAAAACTTTGCATAATTTTACCCTATAGGGTTAATAGGTTTTTGAGCAAAAAAAATTGCGGTTTAACTAATAGTTGATCCTAAGATCTCTGATTTAATAGGTTTTATCTTGAGTGTAATCCACATTCTTTCTTGGACTCTTCCCACCACCATCTTCCGGCTCTGGCATCCTCGCCAGGAAGAATTGCTCGAGTACAGGGAGCGCAACCTATACTGACGAAGCCTTTATCATGAAGTGGGTTATAAGGAATGCTCTTCGCTTTGATATACTCAATCATCTGATCAAAAGACCAATCCAAAAGCGGATTAAACTTGATGATCTGATTTCCTTCATCCCATTCTATCCGTTTCATATCGGAACGATTTGCACTTTGCTCGGCTCTCAAACCAGTCACCCAAACTTCATTTCCCGCAAGTGCTCTTCTCAGTGGCTCCACCTTGCGGACAAAGCAGCAGGACTTTCGATTTTCCACCGAGTCGTAAAATCCATTGATCCCGTTAGTAGAAACCAGATTTTCTACCGATTCTGTGTTCGGATAATACATCTGAATCTTCATGTCATACTTGGATTCAGTTCTTGCCACCAGGTCTAGAGTCTCAGGGAAGAGCCTACCAGTATCCAGTGAAAAAATCTTGATATCCAATCCGCCTTCGGCAATCAATTGGGTAATGACCTGATCCTCCTGCCCCAATGAGGTAGAGAAGGTAGTTTTTCCGGGAAATAGGTCTGCGACCAAAGCCAAGCCTTCTAATGGACTAAGCTGATCGAGCCGAGCTTCCAGCTCATGCAAATTCTTTGTTGGTTTCATGCGTTTTCTCTTTTGAAATATTTTCCCAAACTCTTTCGTGCAGATAGTAAAGCAGAAGCTTTGACACCACTTCCACCGAACCGATGGATACAGCCATAGTCAGTTTTCCTGTCACTAAATAGGAAATTACTATGGTATCGATCGTCCCGAGAATTCTCCAGGACACAGACTTGAGAATACTCTTCAAGTTGCTGTCCTTGCCCTCCTTCAGGTTGATCTTTTTCTTAAGTGCTTGGTCTAAAAACATAGAGTTCTATACGGATAAGAATTTCAAAAGTATATAAACCCTATAAATAAAATAGGGTTTATGGGTAAAAAATTTTCTTATTCCTTCAAAATATCCTCTAAGGTTTTGTTTTCGAGGATTTTCAGGGTCTCATCCCGAACCCTAATCATGACTCTATGAATTCCACAGGTGGTCTCGTCTTTACATTCGTCACAGGGTTCGTAGTAATTTAAACTTACACAGGGCAGCATTGCGATCGGCCCATCCAGTAATCGGATAACTTTAGAGAGTGGAATTTCGGAGGGCTCTTTAATCAGGTAGTAACCTCCGCCCTTTCCTTTTTTACTACCAAGCATAGCCGCTTTCTTTAGCTCTAGAAGAATATTCTCCAGGAATTTATGGGAGATGCCATGTTCTTCCGAAATATCATGGATAGCAATCGCTCCTTCTTCTCTATGCTTACCCAGGTAAGTCAAGGCATGAAGAGCATATTTGGTTTTCTTCGAAAGCATAAACAAAAATAGACCATTCTTTGGAATAGCCTAGTACGGGAGTAGGGAAATAAAATACCATCCGAGGTCTTGGAGACCACTTTATGCGATAGGTTTCATTCTGTTAAACTCGGTAATTGACGTATGATTGGTAGTGAAAATAGCGTTCCTCGTTTAGAATTATATCTAAAAATCCAAACCACCAGTTTTAGATTAGAGCTAAAGACAATTTGTTTAGTCTTTAACTATTTGAAACAAATCTGCATATAGCTTTTCTTCATCCTGAAGAGCCCCAATCTCGAGAGGAACAAGCAACCCTCGGGAAAAGACCATGCTTTTAGCTACATCATATTTCCCTTTTGGTAGCTCTTCATTTAGCACCACTTCCATATTTTCATTTAAAACGGTCAAATGGATCTCTCTATTTTTTATCAGGTACTCATAATAATCTTCACCCGCAGATGGAAAGGTATTCAATGCCGGATGAGAAAATCTGTAAAATAACTTCTTGAAAGGATCATAAATCAGCTTCAAATAGTTTGGAGAAGTTAGAACCCAGTTTTCAAAATAGTCTGATGTCCAATCTTCTCTATAAGTTTGAGGTTCTGCAAATTGAACCCCGTCAAAACTTCTAATGCTAAAATCATGTTGTTTGGCATTCAGAGTGTCCACTCGGCTCACAATTGGCGCGATTGAATACTGAAAATATAGACCCTCAGGGCCCCATGTCGGACTAGGAAAAGTAGTATAATTCAGTGCCTCGCCATCGTATTCCTCCGGATGAAAAGCGTCAAAAACTTTCCAAGCACCATTTGTGATATTTATTTCAGCCCATACTTTTCGTCGATCTATTTGACTTCTCTTGGCAAAATAAAAGAGTACGCTTTTTGACTGCCAATTGTAGAACAAATGGGAAGCAATTCCATCGTAGGGATATTCCTGATAGACTTCGTTTTCTATCTGGTTCAGGCCAGCAAACAGTCCCACCTGATGATAAATTCCTCCTTCTCGGTCACTCAGGAAAAGTTGATTCCCTGTAGTAAAAAGGATAGAATCTTTCCCGATATAATGAAAAGAATAAGGATCGAGGTCAAAATCGAAATTTAGCTGAATCTCTATAATTGCCGAGTCAAGAAGAGAGAGCTTCACTAATTTTTTTTGATATGCATCGAAACTATATAAGGTATCATTTCTTTCATGATGCGGATTTGACAATGAAATCATCGCAGAAGTAGGAAAATTGTATGGTACAGTCATCAAGCTATATTCTTCAATGGTGGTATTATCTGAAGAACAGGATGACCATGAAATGAGTAGAATAATACTGGTTATTAGCCTTAATTTCATAAACAAATAGATAGGGGAGTTCAACTCCCCTAAATTCAAAATTAGAGACAACTCGTGGGTTTAGTGAAAGGACAATCCTCACCCTCTGATAAATACCTACATTCGAATGTGTTCTTTTGAGAATTACAGAACTGCTTCTTGAGTTCCGGTTCTCCCAAACCAGGACCTCCAAGACCTTGTGCGGTGGTATAGCTTATTCCGCAGAAGCCAAAGACGCCTAACAATGCAAAAGACAAAAACATTTTTTTCATTTTCATAAAAATTTAAAATTAAACGATTCATTAAAAAGTCCCCAGCGCCCAAAACTTGAACTAAATATACCCCCCCCTTAATTCCATTAAAGCAAGATTTAGTTATAAATAATATTAATAAGATAGTTAACTACTTGATACTCATTGACTAAATTTTATTTATTACTCAATAGCTCGTTTGAGCCATATTTTCACCAACTGCTATTTTATTTATTTGAATTACATTTTTATGGAAAACCTGAGCTTTGGACTAATCTGCTTTGTTTGTCCTGCGTCCCCAGATGCTGAAGCTATCTAATAAAAATGCTGCTTCTGGAGAAGCAGCAAAACTGGAGTAGGGAAATAAAAAAGCTCCGAAAGCTATTGCCTCCGGAGCTTAATTATTATCAAATCAATTTTGGCTTACAGCAAATCTACACTTCGCTGAACAAAGGAAGTGAGATCCTTACCTGTCAATAGGCCCTGAGAGAGCTTGGCTAAGTCAAATGCCTGCTTAGCTAGCTTCATCTTGGTCTTCTCAGTTTTGGCCTTGATAATCTTATCGACTACCGGGTGATTGCCATTAATCGCTACTTTGTAGGCATCAGGCATAGCTCCATAGAAGCCCATTCCTCCACCGCCAGTAGCAGCCATTTCCTTCATTCTACGCATGAACTCTTCCATAGTGATGGTTACCGGCATCTCTTCAGGACTTAATCCTTCTACTTCTACAGTGTATGACTGATCGCCTATAGCTTTCTCGAATAGCTCTTTCACTTCTTTGCTTTGCTCTTCCGTAAGCAAATTAGCCTGAGCATCTTCTTTTTGGATTAGCTTATCCACCACGTCAGCATCCACACGCTTCAGCTGGGTTTTCTCAAGCTTTGCCTCAAGGTTCTGAATAAAGTGACTGTCAATCGGAGAATCCATCACCAAGACATCATAGTCCTTCTTGTTCGCAGACTGAATGAAGGCATCTTGCTGATCTGTATCAGTCGCGTATAGGTAAACCGCTTGATCATTCTTATCTGTCTGAAGGGCCTTCACCTTATCTTCATACTCCTGGAAAGTGAAATACTCACCATTGGTATTTTTCAAAAGAGCGAAGTCTTTTCCTTTATCATAGAACTTCTCCTCCGAAATCATTCCATACTTCACAAACAGCCCGATATCATCCCACTTGCTTTGGTAAGACTCTCTGTCCTTCTTGAAAAGCTCAGCCAGCTTATCCGCTACCTTCTTAGTGATGTAATTATTGATCTTTTTCACATTAGAATCGGCCTGAAGGAAACTTCTGGACACGTTCAGTGGAATATCCGGAGAATCAATCACTCCATGAAGAAGCATCAAAAACTCGGGAACGATGTCCTTCACCTCATCCGTGATGAATACTTGTCGACTGAATAACTTGATCTTATTTCTCTGAAGCTCAAACTCATTTTTCACCTTCGGGAAGTACAACACCCCGGTAAGGTTGAATGGATAATCCACATTCAGGTGAATCCAGAAAAGTGGATCTTCTGACATAGGATAAAGCTCCTTATAGAACTTCAGGTAATCCTCATCGGTTAAATCCTTTGGGGACTTCGTCCAAATCGGCTCTGTAGTGTTGATGATATTATCGGCCTCAACAGACTTCCACTTCTTCTCGCCTTTTTCATCTTCGCCGTCCTCCACAGATTCAGTCTTGGTTCCAAACTTGATGGAAACTGGAAGGAACTTGGCGTACTTATCAAGAATTCCCTGAAGCTTGAATTTGTCCACAAACTCTTCGGAATCCTTATTGATGTGAAGAATCACATCGGTTCCTCGTTCTTTTCGATCGCCTTCCGCAATTTCGAATTCGGTACTTCCGTCACAAGTCCACCTAGCCGGTTCTGCACCTTCCTGATAAGAAAGGGTATTGATCTCAACCTTATCAGCAACCATAAATGCTGAATAGAAACCTAAACCAAACTTACCGATGATTTCATTGGCGTCTTTGGCATCTTTAAACTTCTCAACGAACTCTTCAGCCCCAGAGAACGCAACTTGGTTAATATATTTCTTGATCTCTTCAGCAGTCATTCCAAGACCCTTATCAGAAATCGTTATCGTCTTATTCATCTCATCAAATGATACCTCCACAGTGGTATCTCCCAGTTCACCTGAATATTGGCCAAGTGTAGCGAGACGCTTAATCTTCTGGGTAGCATCCACCGCATTAGAAACTAGCTCACGAAGGAATATCTCATTGTCTGAGTAAAGAAATTTTTTGATTATCGGGAAAATGTTCTCGGTATGTATCGAGATCGTACCTTTTTCCTGCATGATTATACTTAGGTTTAGTTAAACACAATTTTTTGACATGGCATGCATATCAATGCCTGTTCCAAACGGAAATTGGTGTCAATTTGGCAGTGGCGAAGCCCAGTTATCAGTTTTCAGTTGGCAGTATACAGTCTGTATCGTCCTAAATAGAGTTGATCATTTTCAAACTTCATCATTCAGCATTCGAAATTCATTATTCCCAAATCTTAAATCGTAAATCCCCGTTCCATCTTATCTTTACGCCATGCTAAAGCAAATATCTGTTTTAATAAGGAAGGAACTTACCCTCGAATGGAGGCAGAAGTTTGCCCTCAATGGAATTTTGCTTTACGTGGTCTCAGCGGTATTTATTACCTATTTGAGTTTTGGAGCCCGAAGCGGAGCTCTGTCTATTCCGACATGGAATTCTCTTTATTGGATCATTATTCTGTTTTCTGCTGTCAACGCCGTGGCGAAAAGCTTTGTACAAGAACATCAGGGGCGACAGCTTTACTATTATATGATTGCTTCTCCTGAGGCGATTATTCTTTCTAAGATCATTTATAACACAGGTCTAACGCTCATTTTGGCCTTATTGGGTTATGGCGTTTTCTCCATGATTTTAGGAAATCCAGTACAAGATCATGGATTGTTCCTGCTGAATTTAATTCTGGGGGCGATGGGTTTCTCTGCCAGCCTGACCATGGTGTCTGGAATAGCATCCAAAGCGGGAAATAATGCGACCCTCATGGCTATTCTAAGCTTTCCAGTGATTATTCCCATCCTTCTCATGGCAATTAGAATTTCTAAAAATGCCCTGGACGGATTAGACTGGAGTGTGAGCGGTGACAAGCTTTTGTCACTTCTTGCCATCAATGCTATTGTGGGCGCAACAGCCTATATTCTCTTCCCATATTTATGGCGATCCTAAGTAGATCAGATAGGATTGAATATCATAATCATAAAGGTCATTTATCTTAATTTGCCCTTCATCAAATTCCTGAGCCAGGGGGCCAAAAACCTTACAAAAACCGCCATTTTCAGGAACTTATACCTTATTTTTGCCCTTCGAAAAAGCAAAGAGATTTTATGCGCCAAAACTGGTGGAAAATTTTAGGAGTAGCCCTCCTGCTTTATACCCTTATCGCAGGTCTTCTGATGGATGTTCCAAGACTTCCCATTCTGAATGAGACCATTCGGGCGCTTCATTTTCATGTGACCATGTGGTTCGGAATGATCCTCCTGTTAATAGTTTCTGTCTATTACAGTGTAAAATTTCTTAGGACCAATGATCTGAATTATGATGACCTGGCAGTTGAATTTGCAAACATCGCCATTGTCTTCGGAGTACTCGGCATAGCCACAGGAATGCTTTGGGCACAATTTGCATGGGGAGATTATTGGAGTGGAGATCCAAAGCAAAACGCAGCCGCTATAGGCATTCTGATGTATTTCGCTTACCTCATTCTTCGTAATTCTCTTATCGATAATCATCAAAGAGCGAGAATTGGAGCGATCTATAACATTTTTGCATTCGCTGCATTTATTCCTTTGATTTTCGTCTTACCAAGGTTAACAGATAGCCTTCACCCCGGAAATGGGGGGAATCCTGGATTCAATGCCTACGACTTGGATTCCAAGCTTAGAATGGTCTTTTATCCTGCGATTATTGGTTGGACATTATTTGGTGCCTGGATAGCAACTTTGCGAGTAAGATCACGTCGAATAAACCGGGAGATGGAGGACCATTTCCTTAACTCATAATGATGAAAAAACTTCTAACCATAGTGATGCTGGTTTTCAGCCTATCGGTTTTGGCACAGGAAAAAACTCCAGTCACGGAAGCCGATTACAGCAATAATTCTGTTGAGATGGCTGACATGATGAGGTCAAATGGAAAAATCTACGTTTTGGTCGGAATCATCCTGATCATTTTCGTAGGTATCACTTTCTACCTGGTAAGCACGGATAGAAAAATAAGTAAATTAGAGAAGCAGCTTCCTGCTGCTCTCGGTCAGAAAAAACCCTAAGGAGAGATGAAAAAAGGACATATTCTTGGATTAGGAATTATAGCTATTGCCATCGTCATCATCATGACTTCCATCGGTGATGCGAGTAGCTATGAAGACTTTGACACGGCAAAGGAGATGATGCTGGATGGTGAAGTAAAAGCCATTCACGTGGTCGGAGAATTGAAGAAAGATGATACTGGTGAGGTAGTAGGGCTTAATGTGAGAGAGGATAAGGTCTCATTCACCTTTGTGCTGGTGGACAATAATGGAACAGAGCAAGAGGTATTTTACAATGAGCCAGTTCCAGCTGATTTCACTCGATCCGAGTCGGTCGTAGTAATCGGTTCCTATAAGAATGAAGAGATCTTCGTAGCGGATAAAATCCTGATGAAATGCCCATCCAAATATCAGGAGACAGAAGTGCAGGCGGCAGGAATGTGAGTGAGAGATAATCCCTTTTGAGATGCTAGATACCTTTTTGGGTGACCTCGGTCACCTGATGACCATAATAGCTTTTGTTTCTTCGTTGATTACGGCTTATGCCTATTTCAAAACCTATCAGGCCAACGAAATAGAGAAGCAAAGCTGGATTAAATTTAGCCGAATCAGCTTTGCCATTCATGGCATTGCGACCGTGCTCATTGCTGGTTCCCTTTTCACGATTATTTATAATCATCGCTTCGAGTACTTCTATGCCTATTCGCATAGTAGCAAGGCTTTGCCTGTACATTACATGATTTCCAGCTTCTGGGAAGGACAGGAAGGGGCATTCATTCTGTGGATGTTTTGGAATGTGATTCTGGGTGCCTTTTTGATTCGAATCAACAAGGTTTGGGAAGCCCCGGTGATGATAGTCTTTGCTTTAGTTCAGGCATTCCTTGTATCCATGATTCTGGGAGTAGTGATCGGCGATTTGAAAATCGGATCTTCACCCTTCATCCTACTCCGAGACGCTACACAGGCTCCTATTTTCCAAGTCAACCCCGACTTTGTTCCAGAAGACGGAACTGGTTTAAATCCCTTATTGCAAAATATTTGGATGGTCATCCATCCACCTACTCTATTCCTTGGTTATGCGTCTACCTTAGTTCCATTTGCTTTCTTGATGGCTGGGCTGGCCACAGGCAAATATTCTGAATGGATTAGACCTGCCTTGCCATGGGCAATTTTCTCTGCCATGATTCTTGGAATGGGAATCATCATGGGAGCCTATTGGGCTTATGTGACCTTGAATTTTGGAGGGTATTGGAATTGGGACCCGGTAGAAAATGCGGTTTACGTTCCATGGCTGGTGCTTGTTGCATCTATCCATACCATGATCACTTTCAAGAAAAGTGCTACAGCTCTTAAGACTTCGATCGTATTGGTGATTATGTCTTTCGTGCTGGTACTCTATGCGACTTTCCTTGTGAGATCAGGAGTCCTTGGCGATGCGTCAGTTCACTCATTTACTGATTTAGGCCTTTCCGGTCAATTGTTGATTTATATGCTATTCTTCCTTGGAGTGGCAGTTTTCCTTTCTATTCGAGCCTGGAAGCATATTCCAAGTTCCGAAAGAGAAGCTTCGGTATATTCCAGGGAGTTTTGGATTTTCATAGGAGCTACTACACTTGGGCTTATGGCTTTTCAGGTTATTCTTCCTACCTCTATTCCAGCGTACAATGCATTGATTGAAAGCTTTGGTGGAATATCGAACATGGCCCCCCCGGCAGATCAGGTGGAATTCTATACAAAATTCCAGCTTTGGTTTGCCATTGCTTTGGCACTGCTTACAGCGGTAGGGCAGTTCTTCTGGTGGCAGAAAATGGATAAATCAAAGCTGAAAAATGCTTTGATCACTCCCTATGTGATTTCATTGCTATTCTCAGCAGCCATCATCGTTTTCGCGAAGGTCTTTGACTGGAAATACATAATCTTAGTCGTAGCAGGAACCTTTACCATTGTAGCGAACGCTACCATCCTTGCGAAGCTTCTCAAGAAAAGTACCTTCAAACTTGCAGGTGGATCTTTGGCTCATATTGGGCTGGGTATGATTCTGATTGGAATCATGTTTAGCTCCGGCTATTCGGATATCATCTCAGTCAATATGTCAGGGCTTACTTACAGCAATAGCTGGGAGGATGAGATGAACAAGGAGCATGTTCTTCTTTGGATCAATAAACCTACTCAAATGAAGGACTATACGGTGGTTTATCGTGGTCGTCATAAGAAGGTGGTCGGTGTTCCCGAATATGTACCAGCGAGAATTCTTGAAACCACTCCTGAGGTGAATAAGATGATTGCGAAGGCTGATTACGGGGAGTATTTCAAAAAAGGCGAAGAAGTGGATATCGTGCTGGAGGAGAACGACTACTTCCAGATTGATTACTTCCAAAATGAGGTCCTTAAATTCTCCTTGAGCCCAATGTCTCAATTCAATGAAGGTATGGGTGGTCTTATCTCTTCACCAGATTCAAAAATCTACCTGAATAAGGATCTATATACTTACGTCGCTGCCATGAATGATTATTCTGACCCGGAGTGGAAAGATGATGAAATTTATGAGGTAGCTCCTGGAGAACAGTTCCATGTAGCTGATTTTGTCACCTATTTCGACGGTGCTGAAGTACTCGAGGAAATGGATGATTATGTCATGCAGGAAGGAGATATTGCCGTGAAGGCAAAGCTGCGGATTTTGGATTATGATATAGAAAAGGTTCTTGAACCCACATTTATTATCCGAAATAATCAAGTCGGGAAACTCCCTGTAATTGATGAGGAGCTAGGACTCAAAGTAAGTCTTGAAAACATCCTCCCAGAAGAGAACAAATTTGTCTTCAAGGTAAATCAATATCAAAAGGATTACGTGGTGATGAAGGCAATTGTAAAGCCTTACATCAATGTACTTTGGATTGGAACGATCATCATGCTGATCGGATTCAGCGTTGCGATTTTCAGACGTTTTGACGAATTCAAAAAAATGAGAGATAAGGGGCTTGAGGTGTAAAACCCAAATTCTGAACCTTGAAGTCTAAGAACAAAAAAGCTCGGAAAATTCCGAGCTTTTATTTTTTGATCTATTTAATAATCTAAGTCATAAGTGAGCCAAACTGCCTCAGAAAACGAACATCATTTTCAGTGAACAGCCTGAGGTCATTGACCTGATACTTTAGCATGGTAATTCGCTCGATTCCCATTCCAAAAGCAAATCCAGTATACTTCTTAGAATCGATTCCGCAGTTTTCAAGAACATTTGGATCGACCATACCGGATCCCCCGATTTCTACCCATCCAGTTCCTTTGCAAACATTGCAGCCTTTACCTCCACAAATCAGGCAAGAGATATCTATTTCTGCACTAGGCTCTGTGAATGGGAAATAGGAAGGTCTAAATCTGACCTTGGTATCTTTCCCGAACATCTCCTTTGCGAAGTGATAAAGGGTATTCTTCAAATCCGCAAAACCCACGTTCTCGTCTACATACAGCCCCTCCACCTGATGGAATATGCAGTGAGCCCTGGCAGAAATCGCTTCATTCCTGTAAACTCGACCCGGAGATAACGTTCGAATTGGTGGCTTTTGATTTTCCATCACACGAACCTGCACAGATGAAGTGTGCGTCCGCAATGCAATATCAGGATTCTTTTCAATGAAGAACGTATCCTGCATTTCTCTGGCCGGATGATTTTCCGGAAAGTTCAAGGCGGTGAAATTATGCCAATCGTCTTCAATCTCCGGGCCTTCTGAAAGGTTAAACCCAATTCGTTCAAAAATCTCAATGATCCTTCTTCGGGTAGCTGTAAGCGGATGAATAGATCCCATCGCCTGATTACCGGGAGGCAAAGTGAGGTCTAAACCTCTCCGGCCCGAGCTCTTACTCCCAGAGTTAACCTTTTCGATCAATTCCTGGAATTTGGCTTCAGCCGCCTGCTTCACTCCATTTACTAATTGACCAAAGGCTCTTTTTTCTTCATTAGGGATCTCGCGCATCATCCCAAACAACTGACCGACTACAGACTTTTTGGAGATGAACTCCATCCTGTAAGCTTCCAATTCCTCCTTGGTATTCGCACTCGCTGCAGCGATGGCAGCTTTGATCTCTTCTATTTTTTCTTGATACATCGCTTGCGTCAAATCAAGCTACAAAGCTAAGAGTTTTCATCTTTTCCGGGCAAAAGAAAAGCAGGAAGTAAATCCTGCTTCATAATTCATTGGCCTACCAAGTCCGTCCGCCTCGCGACCGACCTCTGCTCCAGGGACTATCGTCAGGTTCAGGCTCCTTGAAATTCCCGATGATATAGGTAAATGTCAACATTCCATACCTTGTTAAGACATTGGTGAAAGTATCCGTGATAGCCACGTCCGTGATTTCTCTGGAGATGTTGTTATTCTGATTCAGGAGATCAAAAACGATCGCCTTTAACTCAGCTTTATTATTCTTAGCAAATCTCCAACCTGCCTCAATGTTCCAAAGCCATACAGATTGATCAAAGCCTTCTGAAAGACCTCGATAAAGCGTATTATTCACATTATTCCCGATGAATAGCTTTCCACCATTCGGTGAATAGTACAGGCGGATATTTGACTCTTGGATGTAATAGTTATTATTCAAATCCTCCTGTAAACTTGAATTCACAATCGTATAAGTACCGGTAGTGCTCAAAGTAAAATCAAAGTCCTTACTGATGTTACTAGTGAAGGTGATTCCCTGGCTTAGGTCAAGGTTATCGTTAAAGTTCTTTTCACCATTAATGATCCCCGGGGTACGATTAAAATTAACTCTGGTCCTCATGTTGAACTGAAGTTTGGACTTCGCAATAGGGGATCCATATGTCGCAAAAAACCGAGTTCTGAAAGTCCCATCCACATTGACAGGTTGTGTGATTTGTCCTCCAGGCCGAAGTAATACTTCCCCATTAATCAAGGTGTCTTGACTGGCGATAAAGGTATTACTCCCGATAAAATTACTGGTTCCGGAATAGTTTACGAACATGAAGAAGGTTCTGGATTTCTCAAGATTAACCTTACTCATATTCATGAAGATGTTGTGGTTATAACTCTGCCCAAGGTTCGGATTACCCACAGTCATATTCAATGGGTTCTGATTATTGATTACATTCTGCAGCTCATTCACGCTTGGTTCGTCCGTATCGGTTCGGTAACGAATTCGATAAGAAACTCCCTTTTCGCGATTTCGGTAGCTTAGATTTGCACTTGGCAGGATATTATTAAATGCCTGATTAAAGTCTCCAACGGTCGGGAAAACGCTCTCATTTCTTTGCTGAGCATTTTGATAATCAACTGTGAAATTCAGATTGAATCCATTGTTATTCCAGGCATAGCCCGTACGAATTCGATTGGTGATAAATCGGTTTTCAAATTCATTACTCAACGCAGTATCCAGCTCGAAGAAGTCTTGATCTTGGCCCAGTACTTGAGTTTTCTGGTCAGCTGACGTTTTATTGTTTCCTATACGATATTCTAGTGTACCAATACTCTTTTCACCCAGAGGCTCTGTATATCTTAAATTCACTCTGTAGTTAAATCCATTAGAAATCGCATTTGTCTCCTGAAGAGTAGTATCAATCAGATTTCGCTGAAAATCCCTACTAGCCGCTAAAAGATCCGAGACTTCATCTCGCTCATTCCATGTAGTAGAAATATCCGTTGACAAGGTTCTCCCCCGCTTATCGAACTTGTAACGATAGGTAATATTATTGGCGATATTGAAGGCCATGGTTTCCGAATTAGAGATAGACCTTAAAGCACTTAAAGAATCACCGGTGCTGGCTAAAGTGAGTGCATCTCGATCGCTGAAGGTCCGATTGTTCTGAAAAGAAATATTCGGTGTTACAATGATACTGTTCTTCTCATTAAGATCAGCTTCTATTCTAGCATTGACCCTATGGTTATAATTGTCTACTGTGTTTATAAGGTTCTCCTGATATAACTGTCTTACATCCTCATTTACCACAGTCTCTCTGTTGGTTATTTGATTGAGAGTATTACCGGTATTATTAAAGAAGTAGCTTCCTGTGAAGTTTACTTTTGAACCCCACTTATCGCTAAAATTCAGCCCAACAGAATTCGTATTGATTATTCCAATATCATTCCCAACGAAGAAATTACTGTTACCACCTCTTCTACCAAAACGTCTTCTTCCACCACCACCTGAGGCATTGGCAGTAACACCAGCCAAATCCTGACTAGAAAAATTCTGCTGATTTACATTGTTAAATAATCCCAGAATCGATACTCTGCGGTCTCCTGAAAATAGGTTGATACTTCCTCCACCTGTGTATCGATCATCTGTTCCGTAACCACCATAAACTCTTCCGAACTGTCCATTCTTTCGGTCTTCCCGAAGTATGATGTTTATGGTTTTAGTGTATGTCCCATCATCAAACCCTGTTAATCGGCTTTGATCCGATCTCTGATCTAAAACCTCGACTCTTGCTACCGCATCGGCTGGCAAATTTCTCAATGCTATACTTGGGTCTGAACCAAAAAATTCTCGACCATCGACCAATACTTTTTGAACCTGTTCTCCTTGAGCTTCAATTTGCCCATTTTGAATAGTAACACCAGGTAACTTTCTAACCAGATCTTCGGCCTGAGCATTCTCCTGAGTTTTGAAAGCATTGGCGTTAAAAGATGTGGTATCACCTCTCATTTCGCCGACAGGTACCTCACCCTCAATAAGAACCTCTCCTAGAACTTTGGAATCTTCTAAAAGCACCAATTCTCCAAAATCAACAGGCTGTCGAAAATTATGCGTTTTAGTGATGGTCCGATATCCAACAAAGGTGATTTCAACTTTTACATCAGGAATTCGAGGTCTCTCGATTTCAAATTTTCCATCAGCTCCTGTGACAGTGCCCACCAAAAGTGAGTCAGTTACTGTTTTTATCAAGACGTTAGCACCGACCATGGGCTTCTTTTCCACACCATCGATCACGGTACCTGTAAATTTCCTTGGAGCTCTCTGATTTTGAGAGCGTTGAGCATCGGCTTTTTCAAAAATGAAAAGACCAAAAAATAATAATAGCAGAGTAAATTTTCTTACCATGTACGTTGGGATTACACTACTTTGACAATTACGAAAAGCTAAAGGTTTAAACCCGCCCTCAATTAAAACAGGAGAGGGAAATGACCGTGATAAGTGGTATTATATAACTATGGGTTCAGGAGCTTTGAGAAAGGATGTCCTGATAGGAAATATTGAAGTGGCTACTGTCGTAAATAGCTTCTCCATTTTTAATAATGATGGCCTGTGGGGACTGATGAAAGACTCCGAACTCCCTAGCGACCAGATCGGATATATCCCTATAGGCAATTAAATCAAGGTAAAATGGCTCTAGCTTGTCACCATCACTATCCTGCCATTTTCTGAGCAGTCGATCAAGAGACATGCTACTAATACTGCATCTCGTGCTGTGCTTAAAGATCAAAACAGGCTTCTGCTCACTCAATTTTTTGATCTCCTCAATTTGTTCTGGACTAGTCAGGGTATTCCAATTCATTTTATTAAATCTTACTTTTGAGCAATCCGTTATAAGCTCTAAAAGTTCCCTTCTTTCGGACTCCCAACTTATGCACCTTTTTCACCCATTCAAAAAATATAGGCCTTTATTCCTGGCACTGATTTTTGGTCTGTTTCTTTCTGCTTGTAAATCTAGTATTCCTGCTATTGAGCCAGGAGATATATTGGCACCTCCGCCTGCTGTTTCGCAGGTTAATGCAAACATTAAAATCCCAAAGGCCACTTTTGAAAAAGTGGTCAATTCTCAGGTCCCAGTTAATATTTATGGCGGAAAGGATATGGATTTTGGGAATGGACTCGAAGGAGACATTTTAATTAAAAGAACGGGTTTGATCTCCATTACACCGGTGGATAGTCAATTAGTTCAGCTCACCATTCCGCTCAACATAGAAGGGGAAGTTGGCCTTAAGCGATCGGGAATTGGAAGTTTTATAAAAGGAAGATTACCTATTCAGGAATCAATCCAGCCAACCGTTCTTTTAGATCCCAGAATTAATTCGGATTGGTCAGTTGGAGTTTCTGCATTTGAGATCCTGGACCTTGGTGGAGATGTAAGCCTCGATATTCTTGGAATGCAGATGGATTTAAACAAGCTGCTTTTGGATCAGATGCAGAGATTCGCCGAGGCTAATTTACTCGAGAGCGAGAGCCTTCTTTCCTTAAAACCTTATGTAGACTTAGCCTGGGAGCAGGTGGGCAAACCTGTAGGGTTAGAGTGGAGAGGAGTGGCCAAAGCTGTTTCCATTCAACCTACCCAAGCTCGCTGGTATGACTTCTTCGATGAGGGGGAAAATTTTAATATCTGGCTCGGCATGGAAGGAAAGATCAATTCGCATCCTGCCAATGCAGCACCGAGCCGAGCCTTTCCTTTGCCCCAGCTAAGCAAAAACCAAGATTCTTCGGACCAATTCGATATCATCATTCCTCTTTCTTTGAGCTATGAGCAAATGGATCAACTCTTAGAAGAGAATCTGGGAAACCGGATTTATCAGGTGGATAAGAAGACCAGCTTCCAACCATCAAACTTCCGAAGTGAGGCCTTTGGCTCCTTGATTGGAATAAACATGGACTTTGTAGCTACCCGCACGAATGGTAAGGAAATCTCGGGTGAGTTATTTCTAATTGGAAAACCAAACTACCGCGAAGACATTGAGAGTCTTGTTTTTGAAGAAATCAATTTCGATTTGGATTCCGACAGCTTTAAAGCCGAAACGGGAGCTTGGCTGAAGCGAAAAAAGATCATCCGTCAGATGCAGAAGCGAGCCCAATTCCCCATTGGAGATGTTATGACTGAAAGCATAGCTGGATTCGAAGATCGATTACAATTGAACACCCCTATCGGATCTTTTAAAGTAGAAGATCTGAAAATCACACCTACCTTTTATCCACAGGAAAATGAGTTCATCATCCACTTCTTAGGAAACGGAGTAGTGAATACCGAAATCAAATAAGCGGTCCGATGCTTGATTTAAAAGCTATTGGGCTTTTTTTAAGGATTTGACAGCCATGTCTTTTAAATCCTTCTCTAATGAAACCTTCGATATTTTATCCAATTCAGTTTTGAAGTTCTTCTGTAATCTCAAAGAATTCACAGATTTCAATCCAAGCTTCAAAACTCCGGGATCGTGATCAGCGAGAGAAAGTTTCAAAATCTCTTCTGCCCTTTTACCTTTGACCTGCTTGGCTCCAAATGCAGCTGCCAATCTTACAGTCGAACTGCCAATCTCAGCCGCTTTCTTTAAAACACCCGCTGAATTTTCACCTCCTATGTATCCTGCAAGATAAGTGGCTTTGGCAGCCATATTTTCATCCTGACCCTCTATAATCAGCTCTAAGGCTGGGAGGACATCTTCACCAAATTTTTTCGCAGCTCCTGGATAATCCAATTCATCTTGCCTTAGAAAAGCGATTAGTTCTTCTGGAATTTCACTTCCCATAGGTGCTACAATGCTTCCCAAGCTACCTTCTATCCTTGAAAAATCCACTTCATCAAATCTACCAGGACGAAGTGATTTAGGATCAATTTTTTTTGATTTTGCCATGAGTAAAAAAGTTAAAGTTTAATAGAAAGACTTGAGTTTCGAAGTTTTCTTGATTCAGTATTTGTGAGGTTTGGAGGTGGGTTGGTAATGTTAAATGTCCCATTCCCAGTCATTAGTCTGTCATTATTATTGACATGATGAATTCCCAAAATATGACCGAATTCATGGGCCAGAGTCCATCTACTTGAATTTCTAACCACTACGCAACCTGGCCTATTACTGGGGTGAGAAGCACAGCCATTATAAGCTGGAACAGTACTTCTTACATAATAGACCACCATCTCCTTGTTGCCCACAAAGTTTCTGTTAGAAAAAAGGGAAGTCTGTTCCGAGGACACGCTACCCATGGTACACCCTCCCACATCCACATCATTCAGAGTGGGAAGACTAAGATTTTCTGTTGTTACCCAATCTACCCTTATCCCTGCTACCGCAAATACCTCCTGCATCGCAGCAAACTGTTCATTCAAAGTAAAACCAGTAGGGTTAGTCAGAATCTTGACATGGATCTTGACCTTCTCTGTAAGAACCCTGGTGCCTAGGGTAGGAGACCAGTATATACTTCCACCTTGAAAATCTGATATTCTTCCATCACCCCCAAAGACAACTCTTTCGTCGGAAGTAGGATAGCCAAGAGAGCTTCTCTCCCAGCCTAAGGATTTCCAATGAGCACGAATTGCACCATGTACCTCATGAGCTCCTGTAGAAGGAGTCCAATAGATACTCCCACCTTGAAAGTGATTAAATCGACCTATCCCATCAGGCGTCGTAGTTTCATTGGTTAGTGGATATCGTAAGAAGCTGCGCTCCCAACCTAGGCTGGAATACTTGGATCTAATAGCACCATGAACTTCCCATGCGCCAGAGGAGGGACTCCAATAAATACTTCCGCGTTGAAAGTGATTAAACCGACCAATACCATCAGGAGTTTTTGTTTCGTCAGTAATAGGATACCCTAAAACACTTCTTTCCCATCCCAAAGACTTCCATCGAGCCTTAATCGAACCATGCACTTCATGCGCACCATGAGAGGGGTGGTAGTAGATTGAACCATGTACAAAGTGCTGGAATTGACCTACGCCATCTGGACAAGTCCGAATCGTCGTAGTACTTGTACCCATCCAGCCACTATTGCCTCCAAGAGACCAATGTTTGACGGTGATAGGATGAATTTGAACTGGCCTTAGCTTTTGTAAGACTTCCCAATTGACTTTCTCTTTTAGTACTAAATCGGGATTTATTCTGAATTTAGACATAGTGAAAAATTAAATACTTCGAAAAAAAAGGATAAGAATATACCTATTAAATGCCTGATTACAAAACATTTACTTCTTGAAAAATAAACCAGCCGGCCAATTTGACATGAAAGATCAATTGGAATACTAGTTGTTTACGAGTAAACATGGAAGAAAAGAAAAGCTTCTGGAAATCAGCCAGAAAACTTATCTGGGCATTGATTGTCGCCTTTATGGTGGGCGTACATAACTTTTATCAGCAGAAGCAAGACTCCCCTGAATCCATCAAATCAAAGATTGAACTAGTGGAAAAGCAGGAAAATGATGACCCAAACAAAGGAATTACTTCCTACCCTCAATAATCTTTGTTACCACCTCTGGATCTAGAAGTGTCGAAGTATCACCCATATTGTCCAGACTATTTTCAGCCACCTTTCTTAGAATTCTACGCATGATTTTACCTGATCGGGTTTTTGGTAATCCAGGTACTATCTGAATCTTATCAGGCTTGGCGATGGGCCCAATGATTTTAGAAACCGTCGTCTTGATTTCATTGACGAGATTATCTTCCGTTCGATTGCTCAGGTCACAAATCACATAAGCATAGATTCCCTGGCCTTTTACGTCATGAGGATAACCTACTACGGCAGACTCGATCACCAAAGGATGCTCATTTATCGCATTTTCTACCTCAGCTGTCCCCATTCTATGGCCGGAAACGTTGATCACATCATCCACTCGACCTAGAATACGGTAATAGCCGTCATGATCTCGCTTGACCCCATCACCCGTGAAATACATATTTTCATAGGTAGAAAAGTACGTTTGTTTACAGCGTTCGTGATCACCGTAAGTGGTCCGAATCATGGATGGCCATGGGAATTTGATACAAAGATTTCCTTCTACAGAATTCCCTTTGAGTTCCTTTCCCTCCGCATCTACGATGCAAAGCTGAATTCCAGGCATAGGCAAAGTCGCATAGGCTGGCTTAGTCGGTGTGATTCCAGCAATAGGTGAAATCAGGATTCCTCCTGTCTCAGTTTGCCACCAGGTATCCACGATAGGACAATTGGACTTTCCCACGTGTGTATGGTACCAGTGCCAAGCTTCCTCATTGATAGGTTCGCCAACTGATCCCAAAACTTTTAAACTACTTAAATCATAACCCTCTATCGGTTCAGTTCCATAGGCCTGAAGTGCCCTGATGGCAGTAGGGGCTGTATAGAAAACATTTACTTTGTGCTTTTCGCAAACGGCCCAAAATCTTCCCGGATCGGGATATGTCGGTACCCCTTCAAACATGAGTGTGGTGGCACCCGCAAGCAATGGACCATAGACTATGTATGAATGACCCGTAATCCAACCAATGTCCGCCGTACACCAATAAACATCTCCTGGAGTATACTGGAATACATTTTTAAAACTGTAAGAGGTATAAACCATATACCCACCAGTGGTATGAACCACCCCTTTTGGTTTACCCGTAGATCCAGATGTATAAAGAATGAATAGCATATCTTCGCTATCCATTTCCGCAGCGATATTCTCTGTAGATTCTCCCTCAATGAGATCATGCCACCAGTAATCACGGCCTTCAGTCATTTGAACTTCGAGCTTCGTTCTTTGATAAACCACAACAGTTTCTACTGAGGATTTCTCGAGAGCCTCATCTACCACGGCCTTCACTGGAATTTGCTTTTTCCCGCGGAAATTACCATCCGAGGTTAAAACAGCTTTCGCATCGCAATCATTGATACGATCGGCCAAAGCATTGCTGGAAAATCCAGCAAAAACCACTGAGTGAACAGCTCCAATTCTGGCGCAGGCAAGCATGGCGATAGCTGCTTCAGGGATCATTGGCATATAAATGATCACCTTATCTCCTTTACCAATCCCCTTTTCCATAAGGGCATTTGCAAATCGACAAACCTCTCGAAAAAGCTCCCGATAAGTTAGGGTTCTTCCTTCTTCATTAGGATCGTTCGCTTCCCAGATAATAGCAGGCTTATCTCCGAGGGTATAAAGGTGTCTCTCGAAAATGTTCTCAGTGATATTTAGCTTTCCATCTACAAACCACTTGACATCCGGACCCTTAAAATCCCAATCCAAAACCTGGGACCATCGCTGTCTCCAGTGAAATGAATCTGCTATTCTAGCCCAGAATTCTTCTGGCTGGGCAACACTTTTTTGATACTCGTATAAATATCCGCTGAGGGTGTGAATTCGATCACTCATAGCAATGGGTTATTTAGGGTTTTTTGATCTGGAATCGCCCTTCCGGCAAATTCCAAAACAAGATAAAAATGAAAGTGAAAAAGACCTTCTTTTGAAAGGGCTTTGTGATTTAATTCATGAAAATTTTTAATAATGTATGGGGTAATTACAAAATTTTATTAAAAATCTATGAAAATCAGGTTTTCCCAATCACTTCAAAACCCTGTAGCGGATTTCAACCATCCCATCCTTAAATGCCCTAGTCCCCAAAGTTTCAAGGCGGATATCAGCAGCTATTTTACTGAAAAAAGGTAGCCCTTCTCCAAGAAGAACTGGCACATAAGTGATCACAAGCTCATCGGCTAAACCAGCATAAAAAAATTGCGAAACCAAATCTGGACCTCCCACCATCCATATATTTTTATGAACAGATTTAATGCCCTTCTCCACTACTTCCTTTACATCCCCTGATAAAAATTTTACCTGCGCTCTTTCATCTTGAAGATTGCCATTTGAGAAAACATAAACCGGTGTTTCGCCATATGGCCATCCCAATTCCAGGGCATGTTCATAGGTTCGGGAACCCATCACATAGCAGTCAACGGATTCCAGAAATTCCTGAATCTCATTCTCAGTCAACTCCTCTCCTTTGGGATATTGGCTTCCTGTATTCATCCAATCTACAGAACCATCCTTTTTGGTAACATAGCCATCCAAACTGCAAAGCATATGAATGGTAAGTATGGATGAGATTGTGGTCATAAATCAGATTAGAATTTCGTGGCCTTACCGGCTCCACGAGGAACGCGAATGTCTGAAATCATATCTCTCACAGACTGCGGCGGGGGCGGGGTCAAATGTGAAACTATTCCGCAAATCAGAAAATTGATAAACATGCCTATGGAACCTATTCCTTCAGGTGAAATCCCAAAAAGCCAATTTTCAGCGGTGTTCAGTTCGGGGCTAATAAACTTGAAGTAAACAATGTAACCCGCAGTAAAAAGCATACCTGTAATCATCCCAACAATGGCACCTTCCTTATTTATTCGGGTCGAAAAAATTCCCATAATGATTACAGGGAAAAATGATGCGGCAGCAAGGCCAAAAGCGAAGGCCACCACCTGGGCGACAAATCCCGGAGGGTTAACACCAAAGTAACCTGCAATTATTACTGCACAAGCCGCAGAAATCCGTGCAATTCTCAACTCCTTTTTCTCTGAAATCTCAGGTTGAAAAGTCTTAAATAAATCACGGGAAACTGAAGTAGAAATAACCAGGAGCAAGCCTGCGGCTGTTGAGAGTGCTGCAGCCATCGCACCAGCAGCCACTAACCCAACCACCCAGTTTGGAAGTTGAGCAATTTCCGGACTCGCCAAAACCATAATATCTCGGTCAATTGTCAATTCATTAGCTTCTGCATCTGCTACATACTGAATCTTGCCATCCCCATTTTTATCATCTACCTGAATGAGGTCGGTCTTCTGCCAAGTGGAAATCCAGGGAGGCAAATCTTCCAAAGCGGTCTCCGAAGTACTATCGATTGTATTATAAATCCCAAAGGCTGCAATAGCGGGTGCGGTGGTATAAAGGATCGCAATGAAAATCAAGGCATACCCAGCAGAGAGTCTAGCATCTTTTACCCTTGGAACGGTAAAAAATCTTACAATAACATGAGGTAAACCTGCTGTGCCTACCATCAATGCCAGAGTAATCATTAATACATCGACAAGTCCCTTTCTTCCCTCGGTATATTCATTAAAACCGAGCTCTGCCAGCACCCCGTCTAATTTATCCAGAAGTGCTGTTCCATCAGCGACCTCCCCTCCAAGACCTAATTGGGGAATAGGATTTCCTGTCAGCTGCATGGAAATAAAAATCGCAGGAACCATGTAAGCGAAAATCAACACACAATACTGAGCAACTTGGGTGTAAGTAATTCCTTTCATACCTCCTAGAACCGCATAGAAGAAAACGATACACATGCCTATGATGACTCCCCATTCAATAGGCACCTCTAAATACCTTGAGAAAACGATCCCTACCCCACGCATTTGCCCAGCTACATAAGTGAATGAAACGAACAATGCGCAGATCACCGCAACTACCTTGGCGCCCTTCGAATAATATCTGTCACCCACGAAATCTGGTACGGTGAACTTCCCGAACTTTCTCAGATATGGAGCCAGAAGCAATGCTAGTAGCACATATCCTCCAGTCCAACCCATGAGATAAACTGATCCATCATAGCCTGCAAAAGCTATAATTCCTGCCATGGAAATAAACGATGCGGCGGACATCCAATCGGCTGCCGTCGCCATTCCATTCGCCAAAGGAGAGACTCCTCCACCAGCAGTGTAAAATTCCTTAGTTGAAGCTGCGCGAGACCAAATGGCAATCCCTATATAAAGAGCAAAGGTGAATCCGACTAAAATATAGGTCCAGGTTAAAATCTCCATTGATGGCTAAGGGATGAAATTTGGTTGAGAGATAGCTTTATTCTTCGTCTACATCAAACTCCTTATCGAGCTGATTCATGCGATAGACGTATGCAAAAATTATGAGAATGAAAGTGAAAATAGAGCCTTGCTGCGCAAACCAGAATCCTAGCTTATATCCTCCAATCCGGATTTGGTTTAGCTCTTCGACAAAGAGAATTCCACAGCCAAATGAAACCAGAAACCAAATGGTGAGAAGAATGGCCAATGTCCGCAAATTCTTTCTCCAGTAGGACTTTTGATTCTCTTTTGGTTTTGGCATATAATTAAAATGTTCTCCACTGGATTACTTGGAGGATCAGGGTGTTCTGATATTTACTTTGTGAATATACTAATTCAGGCGAAAAGCACTCAAATCAAAAACTCCGAGGCTATAGCAAGTCCGGCAGCAAGCAGACTTACGAACAACTTATTCCATTTTATTTTGTGATGTGGGCTGCTTTCAAAAAATATAGTCGTTGAAATATGAAGAAAACCTCCAGCCACGAGGCCGTACGAGATGATGACTCCTTCCCTATTCAGTAATCCACTATCGTAAAGAACAGAACTGGAGATCATTCCCAAAGGAGAGGCAAGCGCAAATATCACAAGTAATAAGGTAGCCCATTTTTTTGAAAGAGAATTGATCAAGACGGCAGCTAAAGCAAAAGCAGCCGGACCTTTATGTATTAGAATACCTAGCAAAATAGTACTCCCATTATGACTATGATCATGGTTAGGGATATGATTTGAAAACCCCATAATTTCAGAATGGGAGAGCAAAGTGCCCTCCAGAAAGGCATGAAGAAATAGTCCCACCATGATGGTAATTGCACCAATTCTATTTTCTCCATGCTGAAGGTGCCCATGTTCTATACCACTGGAAAGGTAATCCAAAATCTGTTGCAAAATGAAACCCAGTAGAATCCAAAGCCCCATTCGGTGTGGAGGAAATCCACTGCTAAAAAGCTCTGGTATCAGATGCAGAATGGTGATAGAGAAAAGATACGAACCAGCGAAAACAAGGGCCAGCTTGTAATATCTCTCCTTGTAATTTGGGAAAAACAGCACCAAAGAACCGGCCGCGATAACCGTAAAAAAAAGGAGTAAGAAATTTATTACCATGGACTAGTTTCCCGTAATCTGACTTTCGGATGGAGTATAAACCAGCGCAAAGGTAAAAAGATTCAACACTGTTGCATTATGAAATTATTCCATCGGAAAAGATAGGTATGGCTTCAGGCTTTCTGAAGCATAACTTTCAAATCCCCCATTGCCATCATCATAGATTAAAAAGACCTCTATCTCATCAAGAGCTTCATCAAGAGCCTTTGCCTTATCCGTACCCATGACCATCATGGCTGTCGCATAGGCATCTGCAGTCATACAATCTTTAGCGAGGACTGTAGCACTCAAAAGCCCATGTCTCACAGGATATCCGGTTTTCGGATCAATGGTATGAGAGATCATCACAGAATCCCGAACGTAAAAATTTCTATAGTTCCCGGAGGTAGCCATTCCCTTGTCTTGCAAAGCAACGATGCTGTAAATATCACTTGAAGAAGATTCCTCTTTTGGGCGATTCACACCTAGTTTCCA
The DNA here is from genome assembly GCA_937146645.1 of uncultured Cyclobacteriaceae bacterium. GTDB lineage: Bacteria > Bacteroidota > Bacteroidia > Cytophagales > Cyclobacteriaceae > Algoriphagus. The sequence continues at coordinate 231,052 of CAKZRQ010000016.1, read as the reverse complement.
AAGTTCATTCTTATCATTCACTCCTTTAGCCACCAAATCACCACCAATCTCTACCAGATAATTTTGAATTCCCTGATCAGCCAAGTATTGAGCTACCACATCGACTCCGTAGCCTTTAGCGATAGCCGAAAAATCCAGATAAATCGCCGAATCTCTTTTGGTCAGCTGATTCTCATCGAATCGAAGCTTATCAAAACCCACAGAGTTTACCATCCTTTCGATATCCACAGAATCCTTGAGTGTTGGACCTCCCGGTCCAAAGCCCCAAAGATTCACAAGTGGTCCTACAGTCGGATCAAATGCCCCATCCGTTTCTTCATAGATTTCCCTACTCCTTGTTAAAATGGGATACATAAAAGGATACTCATAAACGAGAGTGTCCTCCTGATTAAAGCGACTGATTTCTGAAGTGGGAATGTAGGTGGATAAGCTTTGGTTGAAAACCAAAAGTACCGAATCGATTCCAGCCTTAAAATCCCTCCCTGACTCATCCAGGTAGGTGACATTATAGGTAGTACCCATGGTTTGTCCATTCAAGCTAATCTTCCCAACGACTTCTTTCTTTTCCTCAGTCTGGACTGCTTCAGAATCTCTGTTTCGGTATGTGTAAACAATCACTACCATCAGCAGTAAAATCAGGGAATAGACAATATTTTTTCGGGCGTTTGGTCGCATGCGTCAATCTTTGTCCCAAATTTAAATGATAATATCCGATGTGCGGAATCAATTAAGTGAGGATAGGGTATTTTCCTATATTTGCTTAGCTCCAAAATTATGAGAGAAGAGTATTTATCAGCAGATGATGAGCATTTGAGCTCCAACGATCGTGAATTCGAAAAAGCACTCAGGCCACTGAGTTTCGAGGACTTCACCGGGCAAGCCAAAATCGTAGAAAACCTTAGAGTTTTTGTCCTTGCGGCAAAGAAAAGAGAAGAGTCTTTGGATCATGTTCTCTTGCATGGACCTCCAGGCTTGGGAAAAACGACGCTCAGTCACATCATCGCCAATGAGCTGAATACCGGAATCAAAATTACCTCAGGCCCGGTATTGGATAAGCCATCTGATCTGGCTGGTCTTCTCACAAATCTGGAAGAAGGTGATGTCCTCTTTATTGATGAGATTCATAGACTCAATCCAATTGTGGAAGAATATCTGTATTCTGCAATGGAGGACTTTCGAATCGATATCATGCTAGATTCAGGACCAAATGCACGCTCGGTCCAAATTAACCTGAGCCCTTTCACCTTAATTGGAGCTACGACGCGTTCAGGATTACTGACTTCGCCGCTTCGTGCCCGCTTCGGTATCAACAGCCGCCTGGAGTATTATGATGCAAAACTCCTTACGGATATCGTCACGCGTTCAGCAGGGATTTTGGACACTCCAATAGATGAAGTTGCAGCGTATGAAATAGCCCGAAGAAGTCGTGGAACTCCTCGTATCGCGAACATGCTACTTCGCAGAACTCGTGACTTCGCAGAAGTCAAAGGTGATGGTCGAATCACATTGGACATTGCTCAAATGGCCTTGGATGCACTCGACGTGGATAGCAATGGTCTAGATGAAATGGACAACAGAATTCTTCTGACCATTATTGAGAAATTCAAAGGAGGTCCTGTTGGGTTAGGAACCATCGCAACTGCCTGTGGGGAGGAGTCCGAAACCATTGAGGAAGTATACGAGCCTTTTCTTATCCAGGAAGGATATTTGAAGCGTACGGCAAGAGGCCGTGTGGCTACAGAATTAGCGTACAAGCATTTAAACTTAAAAACGAATTCTGGAACAGGTACGCTTTTCGATTCCTGAAGAAAAGGGGCTTTAATCCAGCTCGGAAGCTGCACTTTCATCCAGAAACCAAATAAAATCCGGGGTATCAGGATTCACATGGCTTGCTGGGTAGTCTTTGTAGTCTCCTTGATGACGCGTGATTTCTCTTACCTTATCCGCTTTGCCATCCCCTGTAACCATAAATACTACGGCCTTAGCATGATTGATCACCTTTCCGGTGATGGTGACTCTTTTCTGACCTGAAGTGGGGTGAGTTCCGACAACACAGTTTTCTTCTGAGTCCCAAAGTTCCATCGATTCAGGAAAAATGGAAGCGGTATGACCATCATCTCCAAGTCCAAGTACTACCAAATCAAATTGGGGCACTTCATTTTCCTGAGGAAGGTTCTTGCTCAGAAGTTCAGAATATCTCCTGGCTTCTTTTTCAGGATTGTCCTCTCCCCTCATTCGGAAAATATTATCCTTAGGAATTTCAATCTTCGAAAGAAGATGATCATTGGTCATTTTATAATTACTCTCCTCATTCCCTGGATGCACACACCGTTCATCGACCCAGTACAAATTGACCTTTCTCCAATCAATTTCATCTCCGAAATGCTCAGCCAGAAAATCAAAAATCGCTCTTGGACTATTGCCTCCAGATACAGCGACATTTGCAGTTTCGCTTACCTCGACTAGTGATTTGAAAAAAATAGAAAAGGCTTCCGCCAGATCTTCTTTGGTCTTTGAAATTCGAATTTCCATGGATTATGTAAAAGGTTAAATTGAGGTTTAGAATCAGGACAAAATACAAAAACCTGATTCATCGGTAAGTAAGTCTCCAGGATTTCTCCAGCCAAACTTTTCCTCAATAAATTCATCGGAATTCCTTGGTCCCCAAGTGCCAGAAGCATAACCATAGGTGGTGGCACTTTCGCTTTCCTTCCAGCACTTCAAAATAGGATCTACAAACTCCCAGGCTGCTTCCACTTCATCAGCACGAGCATATAAAGTGCTATCCCCCTGCATGGCATCTAGCAACAGTCTTTCATAGGCATCCATTACCTGAGCAGAATCAAGATCGGAATAGTAAAAGTCCATATTGGCCTGCTCTACATGGAAGCCAAGACCCGGAACTTTCACTCCAAACTTAATTAGAATGCCCTCATCCGGCTGGATTCGGATAATCAGTTTATTGTCTTGTCGATACACATCCTGACTGGCAAAAACCTGATGATGTGGAGTCTTAAAGTGAATTACCGCTTCAGTGACTTTGGTTGGCATACGCTTCGCTGTGCGAACATAAAAAGGAACTCCTTTCCATCTCCAGTTATCCACGAAGAATCGAACCGCAGCGAAGGTCTCCGTGGTAGAATCCGGATCCACACCCTCTTCTTCCCGATAGCCTTTCACCTTCTTCCCTGAGATTTTTGAACTCACGTACTGGCCACGAAGTGTATTTTCCAATATTTCCTGCTCCTCTCTCATTATTCTTAGAGACTTCAGGGCCTTTACTTTTTCGTCTCTAATCTCCTCTGCATTGGAATTGATCGGTGGCTCCATGACGAGCAAGGATACGATTTGTAACAAGTGGCTTTGGAACATATCCCTAAGTGCTCCTGACTTATCGTAATATCCTCCACGCTTTTCCACACCAACCGTCTCTGCATTGGTGATCTCCACATGATGGATATAGTTTCTATTCCAAAGCGGCTCGAAAATGCTATTAGAAAACCGGGTGACCAGCAGATTTTGGACCGTCTCCTTACCCAGATAATGATCAATTCGATACACCTGGGATTCCTCAAAATATTTGTGTAATCCCTGGTTTAATGCTTTGGCGGTAGCCAAATCATACCCAAAGGGCTTCTCTACAATAATTCGCTTCCAGCCTCTATCCTCCTTCGTGAGTCCCTCATCACAAAGATTCTTCGCAATGGTTTCATACAGGCTAGGTGGGGTGGATAGGTAGAAAATGTAATTTTCCTCGGTGCCGCTCTCCTCATTCAGATGTGAAATTCGATTGGCCAGCTTATCATAGGAATCGGTGTAATTATCACCCAAATCCTGGTAATAGATTTTATCAACAAAGGCATCTATAAAATCACTGCTTTCCTTTTCGAGCTTAGATTCTAAAAATGCACTCTCTGTGACTACCTTATTCCGGAACTCTTCATCTGTCATATAACTACGACTGGTCCCCAGCACCACAAAATTATCAGGTAGATGATCCCCCTTATAAAGGTTATATAAAGCCGGGACAAGTTTCCTCGCTGTCAGATCTCCCGATGCTCCAAAAATCACAAGCATCTGGTTGGCAACTTTTTTCATTCAAAAACTTTGGTCAGGTTCTTAATGCATGAGGAATTTCCATTCAGCCACTTTTTCTCCACATTCATCCTCAAAAGCTCAAAGGTAACTCTTATTTTTGGCTCTGGGTTCAGATACAGGAAGACATTATTTTACTGCTATCACAAAGCTCCCCATTTTTACAGAAAACGAAGAAAAAGAAAGCATGAAAAAGGATTTTTACGATTTCGGATTGATTGGCCTAGGGGTCATGGGTAGAAACTTTATACTCAATGTGGCTGATAATAATTTCAAAGCCCTAGGCTATGATCTGGACGATCAAAAAGTTAATGCCCTAATTGAAGAAGGAGGAAATCCTGATCGGGTGAATGCTACGGGTGATCTGACAGAATTCACCCAAGGGCTTTCTCATCCCCGGAAAATCATGCTTTTAGTTCCTGCTGGTAAAATCGTGGATCAGGTGATCGAAGATTTGCTTCCGCATTTAGATAAAGGAGATATTATCATCGATGGAGGCAACTCTTTCTTTACCGATACAGATCGAAGAGAGGAATATTTGCAGAGCAAAGGCATTAACTTTTTCGGATCAGGAGTTTCTGGCGGTGCCAAAGGAGCCAGACGAGGGCCCAGCATCATGCCGGGTGGAAATCGTGAAGCCTATCAACACGTAAAACCCATCTTCGAAGCTGTTTCTGCCAAATACAAAGGAGAGCCTTGTGTCGCATATCTGGGACCAAAATCCGCAGGAAACTATGTAAAAATGGTGCACAACGGGATAGAATATGCCATGATGCAGCTGACCTCGGAGATTTATGATGTTCTGAAAAAAGGAGCTGGACTTAGTAATGAAGAGCTTCATGAAGTCTATTCCAGCTGGAATCAAGGTCGATTGCAATCCTTCCTGGTAGAAATCACAGCCGAAATCTTCGAACAAAAAGACGATCTGGCTGATGGATATCTGGTGGATGCCATTCTGGATAAAGCCAAGCAAAAAGGAACAGGTAAGTGGACCTCTCAAAACGCCATGGATCTTGGAATTCCCATTCCCACTATCGATGTGGCCGTCAGTATGCGCGAGATTTCAGCATTAAAGTCTGAGCGGGTAAAAGCTGAATCCATCTATCCAAAAGGTGAAATTCAATCCAGACCTAAGGAAGAACTGATCGCAGAAGCCGAATCGGCTCTGTACTTTTCCTTTATCATGGCTTATGCTCAAGGCCTCCATCAACTTGCCGATGCCTCCAAAGAATACGGTTATGATCTCAACTTATCAGAAATCGCGAAAATCTGGAGAGCGGGATGTATTATACGTGCCGAGCTGCTTGCTGATATTTCAGATGCTTACACAGCACTTCCAGAGTTGGATAGTCTTATTCTATCTCCTGTATTCGTAGATAAGGTGAATGAGACCCTTGCCGCAACCAAAGGTCTTTTATCCTACGGCATGAGGAATGGCATCCCGCTTCCAGGAGTAGCCAATTCACTGAACTACTTCCACGCCTATACTTCGGGCAGACTTCCTCTCAACCTTATCCAGGCCCAAAGAGATCACTTCGGTTCCCATACCTATGAGCGACTAGATCGGGACGGAATATTTCATACAGAGTGGGAGGATTAACATTTTATTTGAAACGAATTTCCATTGCCTATCCCCCATAATCTGATTATATAGTGAAGCGAATGCCCTCGTGGCCCAAGGCTTCTCCTTATGATCAAAATCCAAAGACTTAATCTTGATAATTCATGGTTTCTTCAAATCAATGAGCTAAGGCTATTGATTGACCCATGGCTTGAAGGTACAGAAGTGGATTTTTTTTCCTGGTTTAACACCCAATGGCATAGAACCAAGCCACTCGCTTTTGAAGATGTGCCTGAATTCAATACCGTTCTGATCACTCAGAAATACCCAGATCACTTTCATAAGCTTACCCTACAAAAACTGCAACCCAAAAAGATTATCGCTCCCGCAAGCATTCAGAAGGCATTAAAAAAGATTTTGCCTGAAGCCGAGGTAGTTGGATTGAGCAAGGAACAACCAGAGATTGAGTTCTTGGGTACTAAAATTACCTTCTTGCCGACTTACAGAAAGATTGATCCTATCTACGATGCTTTTATGCTGGAGTCCGAAGAAGAACGTTTTTTTCTGGCAACTCATGGTTTTCACCCTACACCAGAGCAAGTGGATTTTATGAAAAAGGATGTCCCTTGTGAAGTTTTAATCACTCCTTTTAACGAGTACCAATTACCGGCCTTGCTGGGCGGGACAGTATCTCCTGGAATGAAGAATGTAAAGGAATTAGTGGGTATTCTGAATCCAAAGCATGTATTCGCCACACATGACGAAGACAAGCATGCAACCGGGCTCGTATCAAAATTCGCAAAGATTACCCGGGCCAAAGCTGAAAATGAACTCAAGCAAATCCCATGGCTTGCAGATCGATACCACCACCTGGATCACTATAACCAAATCACTCTTTCATGAAGGCAAAAGCACTTATTGAAGTAAGCATCTATTATCTTCTTATTGCCGCCTGCGGCTGGTTTACTTTTGAATACTTTGAAGGAGAAAGTAGCATATCACGATTTTTTTATGCTGATATCGCTATGACAGTGCTAACCTTCATTTTTTCTTTGATCAAGAAAAATAGTAGCATGTATGATGCCTACTGGAGTGTGATTCCTTTCTATTTCATTCTGGCCTGGTATCATGCGTTCGGAGGTGAAGACTGGACGATCTACCATTGGTCTGCAGCTTTCGTGGTTTCTTTCTGGTCCTGGAGATTAACATTTAACTGGGGAATCGGTTGGCCCGGATGGCATCATGAAGATTTCCGTTACGTGAATTTCAGAAATCAATTCAAGCAATATTTCCAGCCCATTAACTTCTCAGCCATTCATTTATATCCCACCCTAATCGTATTCGCGAGTATACTTGGATTATTCTGGGTGTATGAGCTGGGTGAACTTGAATCGTCTGTGTTATTTTGGCTAGGCTTCGCTTTTGGAGTAATCGGTACTTTACTCGAGCTTTTCGCAGACCGGGATCTAATCCGCTTTCGAAAAAGACCTAACCCCAAAAAGGAAGACTTACTTGATTCTGGCCTTTGGGCATATATGCGTAATCCGAACTACCTGGGTGAAATTCTCTTCTGGTTTGGCTTGATGTTTATGGGCTTTGCTTATGGTGCACCATGGTACACCGCTTTAGGTCCAGTTGGTATGTTGACCATGTTCGTCTTTGCATCTATTCCCATGAAGGAAAAGCAAATGATGAAAAAGAGGCCTGAAGCCTTCCAGGACTATAAAAGAAGAGTGCCTATGCTCCTTCCTTTGGGTAGGAAAAAGTAGATTGGATTCTTCATTTCGGTAGCAAATACCATTCAACCCATCCCCATATTTTTTTGCCGGTAAAACTTCTATCTTAAAGGATGAAGTTTCGCAGACTGGGGAAAACGGACTTACAGGTTTCTATTCTTGGATTTGGGGCATCACCTATGGGAAATGTGTTTGATCCAGTAGATGAATATACAGCCTTGACCTCGGTGCATCTGGCCTTGGATCAAGGAGTCAATTTTTTCGATGTGGCCCCATTTTATGGGATGACACTTGCCGAAACTCGATTGGGGAAAGCTCTCAAAGGGCATAGAGATAAGATCATTCTTGCCAGCAAATGCGGTAGATATGATTTGGAGGAATTTGATTTTTCCAGAGACCGGATTCTGTCCAGCATCAATGAATCACTAAAGCGACTCCAAACTGACTATCTGGATATTTATCAGCTCCACGATATTGAGTTCGTGGATAAATCTATCATCCTCGAAGAGGCTATCCCTGCTATTCAGGAAGTCAAGAAATCCGGTAAGGCGCGCTTTGTAGGAATCACTGGACTTCCGGTTAGATATCTGGCTCATATTGCACGGGAGGTGGATATCGACACGATTCTTTCCTGGGGCCATTATAATCTCCTTGAGGATGAGATTAATGAGGAGTTAGTACCACTGGCAAAAGAAAAAGATTTAGGCCTGATGAACGCAGCACCTCTGATGCAGCGCATCCTTTCGGATGCAAGTTTACCGGAATGGCACCGATCTCCTGATGAGGTGAAGACTTTGCAGCCAAAGCTAATTGAGCTCTGCAAAAGCCATGGATTCGAGCTCAGCCAGGTAGCCATGAATTATGCCATGAAGCACGAAGGAATTGCCACGACGATCGTGGGAATGTGCGAACCTGAAATTGTGAAGAAGAATCTTGAAGCCATCGAATTGGATATTCCTGATGAGCTGATGGAATCTATCCATACTCTTATTGCTCCTTTCAAGAATCGAATGTGGTTCGAAGGAAAACCTGAAAACAACCTATAGCCTATGAAAGCACTTTTTTTAACTGACGTTGGTAAATCAGAAATCCGAGAAATCGAAAAACCCTCTGCTGGAGAGGGGGAAATCTTGCTCAAAGTGGATAAGGTTGGTTTTTGTGGTGGGGATTTGAATTCCTTCAAGGGCATGTTTCCGCTCCAGGAATACCCAAATATCCTGGGACATGAGGTGGGCGGAATTGTAGAGGAAATTGGAGATGCAGTTCCTAAAACCATTCGTCGTGGTCTCCGGGGAACGATCTACCCTTACCTCGCCTGTGGCAAATGCAAGGCCTGCCTTAATGGAAGACCCAATGCCTGTCGATATAATAAAACCATGGGGGTTCGAAGACCAGGTGCGATGACGGATTACATCGTTTTGCCATGGGAAGATTTGTTTTACTCAGAAAAACTCAGCACACGAGAATTAGCTTTGGCGGAGCCGCTAACCGTAGGGTTTCATGCTGTGGATCGAGGAAGGGTGAGTGCTGAGGATACCGTGGCAGTAATCGGATGTGGAATCGTAGGCCTGGGGGCTGTGGCGGGAGCTGTGGAACTAGGAGCGACGGTAATTGCCATTGATCTGGATGATTCCAAATTGAAAATCGCAGAAGAGATTGGCGCAAAATTCACAGCTAATCCCACGCATACCATTCCTTCCGAATTGCTAAAGGAATGGACCGATGGACATGGGCCGGATGTGATTATTGAAGCCGTAGGCAGCCCCCAAACCTATCAAATGGCCGTGGAAGAAGTAGCTTTTACTGGCCGGGTGGTCTGCATCGGCTATGCAAAGCATGAAGTCTCTTTTAACACTTCCCTTTTTGTACAGAAGGAAATAGAAATTCTGGGTTCGCGGAACTGCATTGGCCGAAAGGATTTCCCGATGGTGATTGAGTATCTCGAGTCTGGAAGATTCCCAGTGGAGGGTGTAATCAGTAAAACCATCGCATTGGAGGAAGGTCCTGAAACTTTAGAATCCTGGGCCAAAGATGCCCAGGGAATAATTAAAATTATGATTGATTTCGAGAAAGCATGATAAAATCAGCAGTTACCATAGCACTAGTGCCTCAGATAAAAACCGGTCCATGGATTTTTTGGAAGGACCTGGAAGAGGGAATGAAAAAAGCTCATGATTTGGGCTTCGATGGGATCGAATTATTCACTCCGTCACCTGATCTAATGGAAATAGAATACCTCCACGAGCTTTTGGAGAAGTACTCATTGGAACTTGCGGCTGTGGGAACTGGTGCAGGAAAAGTTCTTCATGGACTGACGCTGACCGATCCAGATCCAAGTATTCGGCATAGAGCCATTTCCTTTATCGAAGGAATGATTCGCTTTGGCGCAGCCTGTGGCGCTCCGGCTATCATTGGTTCTATGCAGGGACATGCGCTTTCCGGAAACTCCAGATCAAGGAGTCTAAACTGGCTGAAGGAATCATTGAAAGAACTCGGGGCTTTGGCCAAAAGCCTGGATACTTTCCTGATTTACGAACCACTCAATCGATACGAGACCAACCTGATAAATAAGCTATCAGATGGCACTCGCTTAATTAAAGAAGCAGAAGCTGATGGAGTAAAACTGTTGGCTGATCTATTTCATATGAATATCGAAGAAACGGATTTAGCTACTGCCATACAGGAAAATGCCTCGAGCATTGGTCATATTCATTTCGCTGATAGCAATCGATCCCCAATCGGTGCAGGTCATACAGATATGAATCCGATTGCTGAAGCGATCAAAGAAGGTGGATACGAAGGGTTTATTTCTGCCGAGGCATTTCCAAATCCCAACCCTGATGCTGCCGCAAAAATGACCATCGATAGTTTCAATCAATTTTTTAAATAAGAAGCTCAATGAAAAGATTTTATCTGGCCCTTGATCTTATTGACGATGAAGAGTCCATCAAACAATACGAAGAGTATCATGCTCCCGGAAACGCCTGGCCTGAGGTAGTAGCCCACGATAAAGCCTGCGGGGTTTTATCCATAGAAATCTTCCGAACAGGAAATCGAATGATTCTGATTTTGGAAACGGAAGATGATTTCAGCTTTGAGGAAAAGGCCAAAAAAGATGCTGCCAATCCTATGATCAAAAAATGGGAAGATCTGATGTGGACTTTCCAAAAACCATTGCCTTGGGCAAAGCCAGGACAGAAATGGATACTCATGGATCAAATTTTTAAATCCGACTACTAAAATGAAGAATAGCATTTACCTACTCGCCATCCTTATCCTTTTTGGCTGCGCCGAACAAAGTCATGAGGAAAAGGAACTTCCTAAAATTGCCATTGCAGGCCTAGCCATAGAATCCAGCACCTTTTCGCCGGCTCTATCCGATGAAAAAGCGTTCAAAGCTCGTAGAGGTGAAGAAGTCTTTACCTACTATCCATTTATGCGAGAAGATTCTATTCTCAGAAATTCAGCGAATTGGGTACCTACCCTTCGGGCTCATGCAATCCCGGGAGGCGCAGTAAAGCGGGAAGTTTATGAAAAATTGGTAGAAGAGACCCTCGAAAAACTTAGAGCAGATTTACCCTACGATGGACTTTTCTTCGATATCCACGGTGCCATGAGCGTGGTGGGCCTGGATGATCCGGAAGGAGATTTCATCAAGAGAGTTCGAGAAGTTGTAGGTTATGAAACGCTGATTTCCACCTCGATGGATTTGCATGGAAGTGTCTCCCATGATCTTGCGCAAAACTCCGACTTGATCACCTGTTATCGCATGGCGCCTCATGAGGATGCCATTGAATCGAAACGACGCGCTGTAACCAATCTTTTGGACAGGCTTGAATCAGGGAAGGGCAAACCTGCTTACAAGGCCTGGGTCCGCGTTCCTATTCTTCTGCCAGGGGAAAAGACCAGTACCCGAATTGAGCCGGGGAAAGGACTATATGCCAAAGTTCCTGGCGTAGAAGCGAAACCCGGCGTGATCGATGCTGCCATCTGGATGAGTTACCCATGGGCAGATGAACCCAGAAACCATGGCGTCATCATGGTCACCGGGGATGGAAAAGAAGATGTAGAAGAAGGTGCTAAGATGTTGGCACAAAGCTTCTGGGATGTTCGGGATGAGTTCGTTTTCGTTGCCCCTACAGCCACTTTGGATGAAAGTTTAGAGATGGCTTTACAAAGCGAAGAAAGTCCATTTCTCATAAGCGATATGGGCGATAATCCTACAGCTGGAGGAGCGGGTGACGTGACCTGGACTTTAAAAGAATTACTGGCTCGAGATGAATTTAAATCAGAATCTGGACCTTCCTTGATTTATGCATCCATACCCGGTCCAAAGCTGGTCAAAAAGGCTCTTGAAATAGGAGTTGGAGGAGAAGTTTCTGCAGAGATCGGTGCAGAAGTGGATGACCGTTATGCACCTCCCATTCTTCTGGAAGGCGAAATTGAAAGTATTCTGGAAGGCGATGTAGATGCGGATGTAGAGGTAGTGGTTCGTGTGGGAAGCATCAGGGTAATCGTGACTAATCGCAGAAAGCCCTACCATCAGGAGGAAGATTTCACCAACCTTGGACTGGATCCAAGGAACACCAATATCGTCGTAGTTAAGATCGGCTACTTAGTCCCAGAACTCTACAACATGAGAAAAGGATGGATCATGGCTTTAACTCCAGGTGGAGTAGATCAGGATCTTGAAAGATTGCCTTATAAACGATTGATTAGACCCATCTTCCCATTGGATAAGGATATGGAAGATCCAGATTTAGAAGTGGTTTGGATTCCTGAATCAGGAAGTTGAGTTAGCCTACCTTCAGCTTAAGCTCCCCGTAGGTCTTGACCACTTTTACGCCAAAGTATTGGTTAATAAAAGATTTACAATGATTCTCGGCCCACTCAGCTCGGGATTCATTATCATATAAAATGGTCATTCTAAGAAGCGTCTTCACGTATTGCTCGTGATTTCCAAGCTCCTTCACATATGCGATTAAGCCTGCCTCCCATTCTTCTTTGAAAGCATCGAAATGGGATCGCCCATCGAAAAGCATCGCTAGCTGATTGTCCTCGTTTTTATAGCGGTAAATACCGCAAAGTTGGCGATATATCAACCTCAATCGATCGGTAGGGAACTCGAAGGTATCCAGAATCTGAGCATAAGTCTCATCCATTAATCTCAGAGGATTATACAGATAGGTATAAGATCGCTTGAGCTCATAGATCATTTGCTCCATCAACTCCTCTTCCATGGCAAACTGAGCCTGCCGCAGGATGTAATTTTTGTCAAGAGGATAGATTTTTTCGATCATGTGAAAAAGACTTAATCAAAAGTAGAAAATATTACAGTTGAAACCGAATAAGCTTTGGATTATTGCCCATTTGCCATCGAAAAATTTCTAAATGGTCAATGGAGCTTTTGAATTGCTCTTAACGCAATATTACCAATCCGAATTTCCGGTTGGCTGAAAGGCTTCAATTTTATCCAAAATCTCAACTGGATTATCTGAGACGATTAAGCTTTGCTCGAGAGAACCATACAGAAAACCCTCCTCAGTGGCATGGTCTAAAAACTTCAGCAATGGATCATAATATCCTCCCACATTATACAGGGCCAGCGGCTTCTCAATGTAATGGAGCTGATTCAGGGTCATCACCTCGAAAAGCTCTTCCAGAGTTCCGATCCCTCCAGGCATGGCAATAAAGGCATCGCCGCGCTCAGCCATAAGCCACTTTCTGTCACGCATAGTTTCCACGATCACCAAATCAGTGCAGCCCTGATGTGCCACTTCTCGGTCGACTAGTTTCTGGGGAATAATCCCAATCACTTCCTTCCCCTGATCCAACATTACATCGGCAATCACTCCCATCAAACCGACATGTCCCGCTCCATAAATCAGGCTAAAATCCCGCTTTGCCATCTCATTCCCTAGTTTGGCAACGCCCTCTCGGTAGATTTCCGAATTGCCCATTTTCGAGCCGCAATAAACTGTGATTTTTTTCATCTGATAGGAGTCTAAAAAGGATAATCTGACAGCCGCAATTTCCAGCTATGCAATGAGCGAATTTATGGTTTTATTTGGGTGATGAAAATCTGCTTTGCCACGAATAATCCAAAGAAAATCGAAGAGGTAAAATCAGCCTTGGGAGATCACTTCGAAATTGTGTCCTTGAAAGAAATTGGTTGCCATGAAGAGCTTCCGGAAACCGGAAACACGCTCGATCACAATGCCTTTCAAAAGGCAAGATATGTTCGTGATAATTATGGAGTGGATTGCTTTGCAGATGATACTGGGCTGGAGGTAGAGAGCCTAAACGGAGCGCCTGGAGTTTATTCGGGGCGATATGCTGGCGAGCCTAGATCAGACGAGCGAAATATTCAAAAGCTGCTTGACAATCTGGATGGGAAAGAAAACCGCAATGCCAGATTTAAGACGGTCATTGCTCTCTTACTCGGGGATAAAGAATATTCCTTCGAAGGAATTGTGAATGGAGAAATTCTAGAAGAGAGAACTGGAGATGGTGGCTTTGGTTACGATCCGGTTTTTATGGCTTCTGGTAAGACTCAGTCCTTTGCTCAAATGAGCACGGAAGAGAAAAATGAAATCAGCCATCGTGGGTTGGCGGTGAAGAAGCTTTCAGAGTTTCTCAGCCAAAAAGAATCCTGATCCATACAGATTCAATAAATTTGGACATGAATAAACCTTTTACCGTCGGAATTACCGGGGGCTCTGGCTCTGGAAAGACACTTTTTTTGGAAAAGCTCATTCATAGCTTTAAGCCTGATGAGGTTTGTTTGATCTCACAAGACAACTATTACAAGTCTATTGACCTTCAACAAAAAGATGAGAATGGGATTGAAAATTTTGATATCCCAGAGAGCTTCGATTTTGAGGCTTATGAATCAGATTTAAAGAAGCTTCAGTCTGGGAAAGAAGTAAGTAGGCCTGAGTATACCTTTAATAATACTTCCCAAGAGCCAAAAATGATGACCTTCAAGCCTGCTCCGGTTTTGGTGGTCGAGGGAATTTTTGTCTTTTACCACCCTTCTTTCGCAAATCTTCTTGACCTGAAGATCTTCATCGATGCCAAGGAGCATTTGATGCTGAAAAGGAGAATCCTTCGTGATAAAGTAGAACGAGGCTACGATTTAGACGATGTTTTATACCGATATGAAAACCATGTGATGCCCGCATACGATAAATATATTGGGCCTTACAAAAACGAAGCAGACTTGGTTATCCCAAATAACAAAAACTTCGACAGGGCCTTAGATGTAATACACTCCTATCTGAGTATCAAGTCGGGAGCCTCCTCAAAATTTTAGAAGGAGAAAAGGTTAGATTTTAAATATTGGCTATATTTGCGCAGCATGAAGCAAATGAACAGAAATAGCGATTTATTGAGAAAGCGCCTCGCCTTGGGGTTTGCTTTGCTTTTCTGTGTTTTCTTCAGCAGTCTGGAATACCTCAATGAATCCATTCAGGAAAACGCCATTGAACAGCAGGAGCAAAGTTCTGAAGATGAAAATCAGACTTTCCTTTCAGTAGCCGTTGATGCCGTTGTTCCATTCGCGATTCATGTCACCCAAACCGCATTCCGATTAATCTATGAGCTAGTCGATTCAGAATCCAAGCTCACTGGAATTATTTCAGCCCCTATTGGCTATTCGGCATCGCTCGGAGAGGTGTTTTTTGAACGGATCATTTCCCCGCAGGGGCCCTAGTCTCCTTCTAACTTATTGACTTTCAGACAGCAAGATTCCTTGCCTGTCTTTCTATTTGTATTTATCTAAATCCTAATAATTAAATCCTTATGCAAAATAAAGGTGTCATTGTGTTTTTGACAGTGATCATTACGGGCCTTTGTCTGTACTATCTGTCATTCACATTTGTATCAAACGGTGTCAAAGAAAAGGCGCAAGCCTATGCGACTGATGCCTCCGGCAATGTAGACTTTGTCGAAAGAAGGACCTACCTAGACTCGATCTGGAGAGAGCCTGTTTATAACTTCCTTGGAACAGATTATACCTTCCAGGAAGTAAAAGAAACTGAGCTCGGGCTTGGTTTGGACCTTCAGGGTGGTATGCACGTAACGCTTGCTGTTTCCCCTGTGGAGATCGTTAAAGGTTTGGCTGGTAACCCAAAAGATGAGGGTTTCAATGAAGCGGTAGAAACTGCTCGCGAGCAAGCTAAAACTTCGAATGAAAAGTATATCGATCTTTTCTACGCAGCATTTCAAGAAAGAAATCCTGATACTAATCTGAGTTCTATTTTCGCCACTGCGGCTAACCGTGGAAGAATTTCTTTAGAGTCTACTGATGCAGAAATTCTGGAAATCATTGATAATGAAATCGAGAATGCAATTGACCGTTCTTTCAATATTCTAAGAACAAGAATTGACCGATTCGGTACTTCTCAGCCGAATATTCAGAGAATTCAGGGATCTGGTAGAATCCAGATTGAGCTTCCTGGTGTGGATAATCAGGAAAGAGTTAGAAACCTTCTTCAGGGCGTTGCAAAGCTTCAGTTCTGGGAAGTAGCTGAGTTTAATGAAGTTGGTCAATCATTAGAAGCGATCAACTCCACCTGGGTGGCTGATCAAGCTGCCGCAGAAGCAAATGAGGAAGAAGTGGAAGAAGAGCCAGTTGAAGGTCTTTCTGAAGAAGATTCCTTGATCAATGCACTTGAGAAGCAATTAGAGGAAATCGATCCAATCCAAAATAATTCTGTTTCTCCGCTCATTGGCTTAATGAAAATGGAACTGGGCATGGTGTACGACATTAAAGACACCATGGCTGTAAACAGGGTCCTAAAGCAAGAAAGGTACAACAGAATTCTACCAAGAGATATCAAGCTACTCTGGGCTGTTAAGCCACAAGTTGCTGATGATGGAACTGAGAATCTTGAGCTTTATGCCATCAAGATGAGAAGAGGTTCTGACGAAGCTCCCCTTGAAGGTGATGTGGTTACAGACGCTCGCCAGACACTTGATCAGACTTCAAGACCTGCCGTTTCTATGCAGATGAATGCTGAAGGGGCCAGAAAGTGGAGAAAAATCACCTCAGAAAATATTGGCAGAAGAGTGGCCGTAGTGCTTGATGATTATGTTTACACTGCACCAGTAGTGAATGGTGAGATTCCTAATGGATCTTCTGAAATCTCAGGAAACTTCTCTGTTCAGGAGGCACAGGATTTGGCCAATATTCTTAAATCAGGTTCTCTTCCAGCTCCTACGCAAATCGTTGAAGAAAGTATCATAGGCCCAACCTTGGGTCAGGAAGCATTGAATCAAGGATTAATTTCCATGGTTGCTGGTTTGGTGATCGTGGTTCTATTCATGGTGGCGTACTATGCTAAAGGTGGTTTGGTAGCGATCTCTGCTCTTGTCTTCAACATCTTCTTTATTCTTGGAATTCTTGCTCAGTTGAGTGCTGCGCTAACTCTTCCAGGTATCGCGGGTATCGTATTAACCATCGGTATGTCTATCGATGCGAACGTGCTGATCTTCGAACGTATCAAGGAAGAGCTTAGAAATGGCGTAGGGTTACTACAAGCGATCAGCGCTGGTTATGACAAAGCCTTCAGTGCGATTCTTGACTCTAACGTTACAACCTTCCTAACCGGTGCTATTCTTTATGCATTGGGTCAGGGTCCTGTAAAAGGATTTGCGATCGTATTGATGATTGGTATTGCTTCTTCTTTCTTCTCGGCAGTATTCATTACTCGAGTAATTGTTTCCTGGATGAGTAAGAAAGGAAACCAAAGCAAAATCAGCTTCGAAACTCCACTTGCTAAGAACGTACTCAGCAAGCTCAATATCGACTTCCTAAGCAAGAGAAGAATTGCTTATATGACTTCCACAGCGATCATCGTGATCGGACTTGGAATCGCAGCAATCAATGGATTGAAATTCGGAGTAGACTTTACCGGAGGTCGTTCCTATATCGTTGAATTCAGTCAGCCAATGTCTGCTTCTGACTTGAAGATTGGTCTGGATGGAGAATTTGATGGATCTGTCGAGGTGAAAACGTATGGTGCGAACAACGTCCTTAAAGTCACCACATCCTATCTCATCAATGAAGACGATGCCGCTTCAAACCTTGAAGTTGAAACTAGAGTGAAAGAAGGTATAGCGACGGTAACTGGGCTTGTGTTCACTACTGATGCCGAAGACTTGACGGATACAGAATTCGCGATCACAGGTTCCTCTAAAGTCGGAGCTACTGTAGCAGATGATATCAAGGCATCTTCTGGTGAGGCTATGATCGTGGCTTTGATTGCCATCTTCCTTTATATCCTATTGAGATTTAGAAAGTGGCAGTTCTCTCTTGGTTCTATCATTGCATTGATTCACGATACGGCATTTGTAGTGGCAGCTTTTGCTATCGCAAGTGCTTTTGGAGCTACCTTCGAGATTGATCAGGTATTTATCGCCGCGGTCTTAACGGTGATTGGTTACTCCATAAATGATACCGTGATTGTGTTTGACCGAATCAGGGAAAACATAGACGCGAGAGGTACTCATAATCTGATCAAGGTCTTTAATGATGCCATTAACCAGACCTTGGGAAGAACGTTGATTACTTCCTTCACAACGTTAATTGTGGTGATCGTACTATTCCTATTTGGAGGTGAAGTATTGAGAGGATTCTCTTACGCACTTCTTGTCGGGGTATTGATTGGTACGTATTCTTCTGTGTTTATCGCTACTCCAATCGTAGTAGATTTACTTCAGAAGCAAGGTTCTAAATCTTCAGAACCGGAGAAAAAGTTGGCTTAAGCCAAAGGAAACAAGCTTAGAAGGGCGGGAGAAATCTCGCCCTTTTTTTGTTCTTATCAGGCCAAAATCAATATCTTTTAGTAAATCAAACTAATCATTTTTAAACAACATTTTTATGGACATCAGTCGCAAAGATTTTGAATCAATGAAAGCAAAGTATGATAGGGAAGTCAAAAAAGGCCGTACTGGAACCCGCAGAAGAGGTGAGGTGAAGGAGCAAACCAATTGGGTCTTCTTTGATCGTGAAACCCTGGAGGGCTTGCTTGATAAAGCGGGTAAAGACCCAAAAAATTCAGGAATCAAATTCTACTTCACCGAATACACTACAGAAATTGCTGAGCATTATTATGGTAAGGAGGCAGAGGAGTACGATGGCCGATTAACATTGGTTATGAGCCCAGCTAATTTAGAGGGTGATACAGCCAAGGATGCGGATGATGGTAATGGAGGTACTTATGCCAACCGAGGCCAGCAATGCCCTCCTAAATGTGAATAAATAGGACTAAGGCACCTTGAAAATCATTTATGAATGGTATTCGATTTCAATCAACGTAATTATGTTGATTGGAATCGTTCACTTTTTCAGGCTATCCAAAAGCGAAAGAGGAAACATTTTTTATTGGCTTCCTCTATTAATTTTGGTGTTCACGGTAGCACATGAAAATGTGGGTGCATTTACCTTAGACAGTGAATTCAATCGCTCCGTGAATGCTTTTTTCGGCAATACCGAAAACCCCAAATACAATCTTTGGCTGAAGAACATTACGTTTTATTATCTGGGGATCATTCTTTATCTGGCCCTAATCCGTTTGTGGATCATTCCGTCCCGTAAGAAAATACTTACCGCATTTATAGTCAGTTTTACCCTTATCGCCCCGATTATTTGGCTCTTAGAATTCGAGCCATTTTACCTCAATCAATCTGTTGCCTATGCTATTGGAGCGAATCTAATTTTGATCGGATGCGGCTTGTATTTCATCGGATTAATCACGGATGATAAGTATCTAAACTCCGAACCGATAAGGCTTCTTTCATTTTGGAAGGTCACCTTCATTCTTTTTAATTATTCCCTGACTTACATTAATTCCGTATCCTTAGCCTACGTTTATAGTATCAACGAGGATATGGCTGATAGTCTTATCATAGTAGATATGCTTTTAAGCGTGATCAATCTGGCTATATTAGTTCTGATTTTAGCTTCACCAAATTTTCCGAGAACCTTCCAGAGAGAACCCTATTATGGAATTTGAAAATCAGATATACATTATCATTTATTCGACGATTCTTCTGGCTGGGGTAATGTCCACCTTCGTCATTGCCATGATATTCATCCACAGGCAGCGCCAAGTTCAAAATCAACAGGAAATGGAACGTGTGAAGGCAGAATACGAAAAGACTCTGGTGGATATAGAAAATGAAATTCAGCAAGAAACGCTCACCCATATAGGTCGCGAGCTTCATGACAATATTGGCCAGCTCCTCTCTTTAGCCAAGCTAAATTTCAATTCTTCAAAACCCGAAAAAAAATCAGAAGGACAAACTCTACTAAATCAGGTCATCCAAGAAGTCAGAGGACTTTCAAAGACTCTAAATATTGACTGGGTGGAAGATATCACCCTTGTAGAGTTTATTGAGCAACAGTTAGAAAAAATTGAGTCAACTGGGTTTTGCCATACCAGCCTCCATGTAAACACTGTTCCATTAGAGCTGCAAAAAGATCATAAACTGGTTCTCATTCGAGTCATTCAGGAAGTATTGAACAATGCAATGAAGCATGCATCTCCAAAGAAGATTGAAATCAATATCAACCAGAGTAGTAATGGTAAATATTTGGTAATAAAAGATGATGGAAAAGGCTTTGACACCAGTATTGCCTCCCAGGGGTCCGGAATGACAAACTTAAATAAAAGAATGAACACGATAGGTGGAAAGTTCGAAATCTTGTCTGGTGTCGGAGAGGGAACTGAAATTACACTGTCATTGCCAAATTAGAACTCACGTAGCCATGCTTCCCCAAACAGGGAACATTAAAAATTAGACCAAAAATCAACCTGTGGAATCCTTTCTAGATTGGTACGTAATTTCAGTCAACCTGTGTTTTGTCACAGGATTATTGTTCTTTTTTGTACTGCCCAAGGAAATTAGAAAGGGCAAGTATTATTGGATTCCTTTGGCAATTTTAGCACTTACTTTCTTTTATGAGAACCTGGCTTCATATACTAGTTTTGACCGAGAATTTAACGCTAGGGTAAACGCATTTTTTGGTAACACCGAGAACCCAAGATTCAACTCTTGGGTGTATAATATTTTTAATCAATATATAGCCTCAGTTTTTTACTTACTCTTGATCAAATCCTGGCTACCCACCTCGAAAAAGAAATACGTGAAATGGATGATTTACGGGTACTTATTTTTCATTTTGATTTTTCTTGTAACCTGGGCAGAACCCATCTACTTGAATCAGCCAATCACTTTCGCCCTAAGTGCAAACCTAATTCTTATAAGTTGTGGATTATACTTCATTGGACTAATCACGGATGAAAAGTTCCTGAACTCCAAACCCCTAAAATTGATTTCTTTTTGGCAGGTCACCTTCTTTATGTTCACCTATTCACTTACCTATATTAATTGGGTATCTATGGTCTATTTATATGAAGTAAACCCTGATTTGGGAATCAGTTTAATGTCCATTGATCGAGTCATGGGAATTTTTAACCTTTTGATTTTGGTCCTGATTTTAGCGGTTCCAAGACTACCAAACCTTTTTCAGAAAGAGCCTTACTTTGGGACCTGAGTTTATTTCAAATGGATATTGGGGTCGATCCCAGACTTTCTTTGCCAAAACAAAAATCATAGTATAACTTGTAGTTCGCCCTTAGAGTAATGATTCGAATCGCCATAGCTGACGACCACACACTTTTTGCAAAAGGACTTCAAGGCCTTCTGGAGGAATATGATGATTTCCAGATTTTAGGCCTTTTCCCAAATGGACAAGAGTTGGTTGACTTTCTTAAAACTCACTCAGTGGATGTGGTACTGACAGATCTAAACATGCCAATTCTGGATGGCTTCGGTGTCTTAGAAGAGTTGAAAAAGAAAAAGCTTGGACCTAAAGTAGTGGTGCTGTCCATGTACGATGAGGAGAAAATGTTTAAGCAATGTGTCAAGAAAGGAGCGGATGCTTTTTTGCTAAAAGACTCCGATCCGGATGAGGTTGTTTTCACAATACATGAAGTGCATGAAGGTCGACATGTATTGGATTACAATCGTGTACTGAAACAGGCTGATCCAGATTCTTTTTTTGATGCATTTCGAGAAAAGTACAAACTTTCGAAAAGGGAATCCCAGATCATTCATTTGATCAAAGAAGGGAATATGAATAAGGAAATTGCCTCCCTGCTGAGCCTTAGCGTTCAAACCGTGGAAACCCATAGAAAAAACATCCACCAAAAGCTTCAGGTAAGCTCGCGAATAGAGCTAATCAATAAAATCCACCAAATGAATATTTGATGAGCAAAACGCTAAAAACTGTACTGGTAGGATATGGATCCGTAGCGGAGAAAATGCATGGTCCTCTTCTAGAAGTTTGCGAAGGAATTGACCTTGTCGGCATTGTCGAACGAAGTGGCAACAGATGTCTGGAAAAATTTCCAGACGTCGAGGTTTTAAAGAGTTTTGACGAGGTGGTTTCCAGAGATGATTTTGATCTGGTAGTGATCACCACTCCGAACGAATACCACTTCCCCATGGCCAAAGCGGCGCTGGAATCTGGAAAGCATGTGGTGGTGGATAAGCCTGTCACAGTTTTTGCTGAGGAGGCCGAAGAATTAGATAAGCTAGCTAAGGCAAAAGGACTGGTATGCTCTGTTTTTCAGAACCGAAGATATGACGGCGATTTCATGACCTTACAAGAAATCATTCAGCGAGATTTATTGGAAGAGCTTGTCTATTTGGAATCCCATTTCGATCGCTTTAGGCCCATCCTTCGCGACAATTGGAGAGATCAGGACGTTCCGGGAAATGGAGTGACCTACGATCTTGGAACGCATCTTATCGATCAGGTAGTCTTAGAATTTGGGGCTCCAAATTCGATTAATGCAGACATCCGAAAGCAAAGAACGAATACGATTGCCGATGATTATTTCGATATCACCATGGACTTTGGCTCCTTCAAGGCAAGAGTAACCGCCGGAGTTTTGGTTAATGCCCCTACCCCAAAGTTTTTGCTCCTAGGTAAAAAGGGATCCTATCAAAAGTTTGGACTGGATGTTCAGGAAGCCGCTTTTAAGGAAGGGATCAAACCTGAAGGAGAAGATTGGGGAGTGGAATCCATGGAAAAATTTGGAACGCTTTATCTGGAAGAGGAAAGCCGACCCTATCCTACCATACCGGGAGATTATAGAATTTTCTATGATAATATTGCTGATGCAGCCTTTGGCAAAGCTGAGCTAAAAGTGACTCTTCCTCAGGCCATTTCAGTTTTAAGAATCATTGAAGCTTCCTTCCTAAGCTCAAAGGAAAACAGGTCAATTTCGCAGGAAGAAGGAGGCTGGTAAATTTTCGCTCTTAGCTACTCATTTCGCTGATTTCAAGTCTCCAAATAGAATTGTTTGCTTAATTTTGCCGCCATGGCAAAAAAAGAAACTCCGGCTGAGAATGCCCAACTGAAAGATATCATCTCCCATGCCAAAGAGTATGGATTTGTCTATCCCAGTTCCGAAATCTACGATGGCCTTCAGGCGGTCTACGATTATGGTGCTTATGGGGTAGAGCTTAAAAATAATCTCAAGCGGCTATGGTGGGAAACCATGACTCGTACTAGAGATAATATTGTGGGAATCGATGCTGCGATATTTATGCATCCTACCACCTGGAAGGCCTCTGGTCATGTGGATAGCTTTAACGATCCCATGATTGATAATAAGGATTCCAAAAAGCGATACCGTGCGGATGTTTTGGTGGAAGAGCATGCAGCCATCTTCGAAAGAGAAGGCAATCAGGAAAAAGCTGATGAGCTAACTGGAAAGCTTGCCAAACTTCTGGATGCTGAAGATCTGGAAGGAGTGAAAAACTTGATCGTGGATGAAGGAATCACCTGCCCGATTAGTGGAACTTCCAACTGGACTGATGTTCGTCAGTTCAACCTGATGTTCTCAACGCAGGTTGGTTCTGTGGCCGAGGATGCCAACACGATTTACTTGAGACCGGAAACAGCCCAGGGGATTTTTGTGAACTTCCTGAATGTGCAGAAGACCGCAAGGATGAAAGTTCCTTTTGGAATCGCTCAGATCGGAAAAGCCTTCAGAAATGAGATCGTTGCCAGACAATTCATCTTTAGAATGCGAGAGTTTGAGCAGATGGAAATGCAGTTTTTTGTACGCCCAGGCTCTGAATTGGATTGGTACCAAAGCTGGGCAGATGCGAGAATGAAATGGCATCTAGCTTTGGGCACACCTGAAGAAAAGCTTAGAAAGCATGACCACGAGAAGTTGGCGCACTATGCCAATGCAGCCATGGATATCGAATATGAATTCCCTTTTGGATTCAAGGAAGTGGAAGGTATTCACTCGAGAACAGATTTCGACTTGAAATCGCATCAGGAGTTTTCGAAAAAGAAGCAGCAATACTTCGATCCTGAAGTGAATAAGAATTACATCCCTTACGTCATCGAAACCTCCATTGGGGCCGATAGATTATTCTTGCTGAGCCTTTGCAACGCATACACGGAAGAAACGGTGAATGAGAAAAAGCGGGTTTATCTGAAATTCCATCCAGCCATAGCGCCAGTAAAAGCTGCGATACTTCCATTGACCAAAAAGGATGGATTACCTGAAAAAGCCAGGGAAATCGTGGAAGCGCTGAAGTATGATTTCAATATCGTGTATGAAGAGGCGGCTTCTATCGGAAAGCGTTATACGCGTCAGGATCTGATCGGAACGCCATTCTGTATCGCAGTGGATCACCAGACGCTAGAAGACAATACGGTGACTATTCGACATAGAGATTCCACCGAACAGGAGCGAGTAGCTATTTCCGAACTTCAAGGAAGAATTGCACAAGCAACCAGCTTCCGAAGAGTTTTCGAGCAGCTTTAAGCGAATATTACAGACAGTAAACAAGCCTTGGGATTTGATCTCAAGGCTTTTCTTTTGCTTAATTGAATTTGTGCGGATTACAAACCCTACGGTACCGACTCGGAATTTGTAATTCAGAAGGTCTATGGTGGATTTCTAAATCACATCCAAAACTCTAATTGACTAGATGCGTTATTGATGTATATTTACACCAAACTTCAAGCCACATGTCCAGACAAAGCATTTCATTTACGGAGCCCAACGATAAATGGCTCAAAGCACAGGTAGAAAGCCAAGAGTATGCTAGTAAGAGTGAGTTAATCAACGATTTGATAAGGCAGGCTCGAAAACAACAAGCCCAAATAGATTGGATTAAATTGAAAATCGAAAAGGCAGAAAAAAGTGGCTTTACTGATGATTCAAAGTCCGAGATCTTGGCATTATCCAAATCAAGAATGAATGGCTAATTATAGAATTAGCAACACAGCAAAAGAAGACTTAATAAGAATTCATCGATACGGAGTAGAGCAATTTGGAGAAAACCAGGCCGACAAGTACTTCGAAGCCTTTTTTGATTCATTCGAAAGAATCGCAAAAAATCCCTTCGCTTATGAAGCGGTCGATCACATAAAGGAAGGCTATAGTAGGTGCGTTTCTGGTGTAGATACTATCTACTTTCGGACTGCAGATGGTGTAGTCGAAATTATGACCATAATCGGCAAACAAGACTTAGAAAACTTAGGCTAACCGACTTGGCTCTTCGGAATTTGCAATTCCGAAGCTTGGTTGTAGGATTTTTAATCCGATGTCCTGAAAACAGAAAAAGAAACCATCCTTTGCCTCAATTAAAATTTTAAGCGAACTTCCTAGAGTTCCCGTTAGCCAGCTTATATGGAGGGTTTACGGAAACTTTTCAAAATCTTTATGAAATATAAACACCACTGAGTGGCGTATATATGAACATTATGAAGCACAAATGATCCTTAAGCACCCACTTCAATCTGCAATTCTTTATTGGGTTTTCTTTTGGGGAGGTCTTATTTTCAATTGGCTAATAGTCGGAATATTGATAATAACAGTGCTTATGAACTTCGAACTTTTCCAATTACTATCAAAAGAAGAGAAGAATAGAACTCGTCCTTTTTTAATCGCATCTGTCATATTGTATTTCGGTGGACTCGCAGTATTCATTGCAACAACATCCGCTGAACAAAGTGAATTTCTCGCTAACGTTGGGCTAATTACATATTTTGTCGCACTCGGTTTAATTCTCCTATTTGTATACTATTTTCAGACTCGATTGAACACAATCAAGGAGTTTAGGAAAGTTGGACTATTCGAACTGCTAATTGCTGCTTGGTTCCTTCAATCTTATAGGAAGATTCTCCCAACTATTTTAGCCGAACGAATTGGGGACTAACGAAAAACTCGTAATTACAAATTCCGAGTAACCTTACTACTCTTCGGAATTTGCAATTCCGAAGCTTGGTTGTAGGATTTCCAATCCAATGTCCTGAAAAGTGAAAAAGTGATATTCTCTTTGATCCAATTAAAATTTTAAGCGAAATTCAAAGAACTCATGTTAGTAAACCAATTCGGAGTCCTAATGAGAACTTTTCATAAGCCATTTTAAATATAAACGCCACTGAGTGGCGTATACATAAACATTGTAATGCATTAATTAAACCGACCGACAATACCTTAGAAAGGCTTCAATACAAAGATGACACTTTAATCTCGACTGACGTGACGAAGGAAACAAAAATACCATACAGCAAAATAAAGATCACTCTTGCTCTTGTTGGCTCATTTTGCTTCGTTACTCTTGGCATTCTGACTTTACTTGACGAAAATGGTTTTAGTACGTTGATGTTTCCTAGCGAAACTTTAAATAAAGGGGTTTCAGTTCTAGGAATTTTATTTTTTGGAACTATAGCTTTGGCACTTCCATATAAACTCAGTTCAAATAAATTCGGATTAGAAATAAATGAACGTGGAATAATCGACAATTCTAACTTATCAAGTGTTGGACTTGTAGAGTGGAAAGACATAAAAGAAATACGAGTACAATCATTTAACACAACAAGTTGGTTACTCGTTTATACTTATTATCCAAAAAAATATATTGAAAAAGCTCAAAGTAGATTTAAAAAGTGGCGGTTGAACTCAAACGTCAAGTCATACGGAACTCCTATTTATATCACTTCCACCGTATTAAATGTAAATTTCACAGAATTGGAAAAGTTAGTGATGGAAGCTTTTGAAAATAAAAAAACGCATTATAACAATCGCTAAAAGACATGGGGCGACACGAACTGAAAGCTAGCAAGAAGCTTCGTAGTTTAGTCCGTCACGGGCGGAAAAGATAGTTTTCCGAAAAGCCCCACTTTTCTTAGCGTAGCCTTAATCCCAACTCCCTCAAACACCTGATTCTTATCAGCATTCCAAAAATCCCCACAACACCTCGGGGATTTTTTAGTTTTTTAACAGAAATAGCTCAGGCCTTTCCCTAGCTTTACTCTTAGAAATTTATGAGTCAAAAAGCACTGATCATTGGTTCCGGAATTGCTGGCATTGCTTCCTCCATCCGACTTGCCTGCAAGGGTTTTGAGGTGGAAGTCTTTGAGGCGAATACCTATCCCGGAGGTAAGCTTTCTCAGATTGAAAAGGGTGGCTACCGCTTCGATGCCGGTCCTTCCCTCTTCACCCTTCCTGAGCAGGTGGAAGAGCTGTTTAAGTTGGCTGGGCGAAAGACCGAAGATCATTTCGAATACCTCAAACTTCCTGTGGCCTGCCATTATTTTTGGGAGGATGGGAAAAGCCTGAAGGCCTATGCAGATATAGATAAGCTAGCCGAAGAGGTAGAAAAAGAACTGGAAGAACCTGCTGAAAATGTTCGGGAATCACTGGAGAACTCAAGGTTCATCTACGAACATTTGGCTCCGCTGTTTATGCATAAATCCCTGCATAAGCTCTCCACCTGGACTCATCCTGATGCCGTAAAATCTTATCTGAAAATGGGTAAGCTGGGTATTTTCCAGACCATGGATGAGGCCAATAAAAAGCAGTTTACCAATCCGAAGTTGGTACAGCTTTTCAATCGCTATGCGACCTATAATGGCTCCAATCCATACGAGACTCCTGCCACACTCAACATTATTCCACATTTGGAATTCAACATCGGGGCTTACTTCCCAAAAAAGGGAATGCATGACATTACCCTAAGTCTTTACCAGCTTGCCCAAGAGCTGGCAGTGAAATTTCACTTCGGACAGAAGGTTGAAGAAATTCTGGTGGAGAATAAAGAGGCTATCGGGATTCAGGTTAACGGAGAAGCGATTCACGGAGATTTAGTGGTCAATAATATGGATATGGTCAATGCCTACAAGACCATCCTGAAAAAGCAGAAGCAACCAAAAAAACTGCTCAATCAACCGAAGTCCAGTTCTGCGCTGATTTTCTACTGGGGCATAGAGCGGGTCTTCCCCGAGCTGGATCTGCATAATATTTTCTTTTCGGATAACTACCTGGAAGAGTTCGACCATATCTTCCATAAAACAGAACCCTACCGGGATCCCACGGTCTATATCAACATCACCTCCACGTACAAGTCAGATGATGCCCCGAAGGACTGCATGAACTGGTTTACCATGATTAATGTGCCGAATAATCAGGGGCAGGACTGGGAGAAAATTATCAATGATGCCAGGAAGAATATCATCCATAAGGTGAATAGGATTCTGAAAACGGATATCGAGCCATTGATTGCTGTTGAGGAGATTTTAGATCCCCGGACCATAGAAATCAAAACCTCATCCGCTCAGGGCGCTCTTTACGGTAACAGCTCGAACAATAAGTTTTCAGCATTCCTAAGACATGCCAATTTCTCCAGTGATATTAAGAATTTATATTTCTGTGGAGGAAGTGTTCATCCTGGAGGAGGCATTCCTCTTTGCTTGCTTTCAGCAAAGATTATGACGGAGATGATTGATTAGGCTTTGAGAGAAATACCCCTGGAAAATACCCTGTAGAGGGTATTTTTTGAGACTTCCTTAAGCTTTATTTTGGCCAAATGAAAGCCCGAATAATCACCCTAATTCTACTTTTATCAATTTTAGCTATTCCTACTTTGGCTCAGAAGGAGACCAAAATAGGACTAATTGGAGTGGTAGAAGAATATCCAGAGGGTGGATTGAAGTTTCAAGGAGGTCTAATTATTGATCAAAGAATCACAAAAAGAAGTGGATTTGAGATTGGGTTTATTACCAGGAATATTGAAAGAGGATTTAATGTTGAGGCTACATTTCCAGATGGGAGTAATGAATTTTTCTTTTACTCCGTAAGGGAATTATATCTGAACATTCCTGTTCTTTATAAATTTCATACTCGAATAGTGGATATCTCATTAGGACCGAGCTTCGACGTGTTCACTGGTTGGAACCAAACCAAAGGGAAACCGGACATCAATGTAGAAGACTATGATGTAGATCCCGGAGTTACATTAGGTCTGATGGGAAAAATCAGCAAGGATTTCGATCTCTCTGAAGAATTCATATTGGCCCCTGAAATTCGGATTAACCCTCTTAATGATACCAGGACCTATCTGGGTGTAGGAGTTGTGATAAAATACCGAGTCCCAAAAAACTAACTTACTCCGAACTCCTCAATTGCATCTCGAATTAAATCGTACTCAAAACCTCGAGACATCAGGTATTGGGTGACTTTGTACTTTTTCTTTTTTGAATCGTTCTCTTTTTCTCGTTCCCATCTTTTCTCCAGCTCTGCTAAGAGAGTATCGTAGTAAGCATACGGATCGATTTCAGCTAGCCCCTTGCGAATCAAATCTTCGGGAATCTTCCGCATCTTGAGCTCCATAGAAAGCCGTTTTCTCCCCCACTTTTTCATATTGAATTTACCACGGCAAAAAGCTTTGGCGAAGCGCTCTTCATCAATAAATTTCTCATCCAGCAGGTAACGAATCACCTCTTCCTGCACATCCTCATCCACCTTCTTTTCAAACATCTTTCTTTTGGCCTCCCAAATACACCTTTCCTGATAGGCGCAATACGCCATCATTTTTTCCTTCACCTGCTCCGGCTGCCAGGAATTTTTTGGGGCTTCGTTTGAGTAATCTTTTCGCCACATGGACAAATTCCGTAATTTGGGATGCTTAATTCTTAATCAATCCTTTTTTAATAAATCTAAAATAGTCGAACAGATCATGCGGAAAAAAATAATTGCCGGTAACTGGAAAATGAATATGACTTCTGAGGAGGGGCAAAAGCTTGCTTCGGAGATCGTGAATATGTACAAGGACGAGTCAATTTCGGATGTACAAGTGGTGCTGAATGTTCCTTTTCCGCATATTTCAAACGTCAAGAAACTGATTGGAGGAGCTTCTAATATTTTTGTTGGTGCACAAAATTGCTCTGATAAAGAGGAAGGAGCTTTCACTGGAGAAGTTTCTGCTAAAATCCTGAAGTCTTTCGATACAGACTTTGTAATTCTGGGCCATAGCGAGCGAAGAGAGTATTTTGAGGAGGATAACGAACTTTTGGCAGACAAAGTCAAAAAGGCTCTGGAACACGGATTGACTCCCATTTTCTGTTGCGGGGAATCCCTGGACATCCGAACCGCCGGGACTCATGTGCCAAATGTAAAGTTCCAGTTGACACAAAGCTTATTCGACCTTTCTCCTGAGGACATGTCCAAAGTAGTCATCGCATACGAACCGATCTGGGCGATAGGAACAGGAAAAACGGCTACGGCTGAAGAAGCCCAAGAAATGCATCTTGCCCTCAGAAGACATATTGCAAGCAAGTTTGGGAAAGAGATCGCCAGTGAAATTTCCATCCTTTATGGAGGAAGTATGAAGCCTGGGAATGCACAGGAATTACTTTCCAAAGAGGATGTAGATGGAGGCCTAATCGGCGGAGCTTCACTAAAATCTCGAGATTTCGTAGATATCATCAAGTCTTACTAAGCCGTAATGGATTACCTGGAATTCAAAATCTCCTGTGCGGAGGAGTTCAGGGAAATCCTGATGGCTGAATTATCCGATATTGGATTTGATTCCTTTCTGGAAACTGATTCCGGGATTGATGCCTATATCCTGCGTGATGATTTTGATCGTCAGAGCTTCGATACTTTAATCAGCCAATACAAAGAACCTGCCTCTCTCCGAATTGATGAGGGAGAGCTGGAAAAGAAGAATTGGAACGAGGAATGGGAAAAGAATTATGACCCTATTTCGGTTGATGACTTGGTTTATGTTAGGGCTTCATTCCATGAACCCGCTGACGGGTTTCAACATGAAATTCTGATCAATCCGAAAATGTCTTTTGGGACTGGTCATCATGCCACCACCTATCTCATGCTCAAGCACCAAGGTGAGCTTTCTGAGGAGCATCAAGGAAAAAGGGTTCTGGACGTAGGCTCGGGGACCGGAATTCTAGCCATCATGGCGCATTTGCTTGGAGCATCGGAGATTGAGGCTTTTGACATTGACGAATGGTCAGTTGAAAATGGAAATGAGAACTTTTCTCTCAATGGTCTATCCATCAGAATGGGACATGGAACCATCAGAGAGATCAAACCATCCGGATCTTTCGATATCATCCTTGCCAATATCAATAAGAACATTCTTCTGGATGAGATAGAAATTTATGCGAGTCTCATGGCCTCCGGAGGAAAGCTTTTGCTGAGCGGTTTTTACGATTCGGATGTGAAAGACTTGAGGGAGGCCGCTGAGAAATTAGGTTTATCTTTTTCCAAGTCAAGCGTGAAAGATGATTGGGCAGCGATAATCTTTAAAAAACCATGACGGAATTAATCATTTATGCTGTGGTCTTTTTGTTGCTGATAGGTCACTGCCTATTAGCTGGGAAAATGTATCGGGAAATCCATGCAGATGAAGAATTGAGCTTGAGTGAAAAGAACGACTGGAAGCTGAAAGCATTGATTTTTCCAGCTTATTTTTATTCGCAATATAAATCCTCAAAAAAATTACATTAAGCCGTTTACTTGATAATCAGGGCTTTCTAAATTCGGTGTTGCTGACCAAAAATTTTGGAACCTGAGGTCTCCTGTCTATTGTTTAACTTAGTCTTATGATGTACGTCTGGAAGTCTGTACCTGAAGCCGATGAGGCTGACATTGCGAACCTACGGGAGCTCATCAATGTCAACTCTATTTTGGCAAATATCCTTCTCCAAAGAGGGATTTCAGACTTCGAAGAGGCCAAGGAATTTTTCAGACCTGATCTTAAAACTCTTCATGATCCTTTCCTAATGAAGGATATGGATTTAGCTGTCAAAAGAATTCAGGAGGCTATTTCCAAGGACGAGAAAATCCTGATCTACGGAGACTATGACGTAGATGGAACCACCGCGGTGGCTTTGCTGTACAGCTTCTTGAAAACTATCCATTCCAAAATCGACTATTACATACCCGACCGCTATCAGGAAGGATATGGAATCTCAGAAAAAGGAGTTCGATACGCTGCAGAAGAAGGATTTGGGCTTGTGATTGCTTTGGACTGTGGAATCAAAGCTGTGGAAAATGTGGCTCTGGCAAAGGAACTTTCAGTAGATTTTATCATCTGCGATCATCATACACCGGGGGAAGAATTGCCCCCTGCAATAGCCATTCTGGATGCCAAAAGAAAGGACTGTAATTATCCATACAAAGAACTCAGCGGCTGTGGGGTTGGATTCAAACTCGCTCAGGCTTTGTGCCAAAAATTTGACATTTCTGAAGATGTGCTTTACCCTCTTCTGGATTTGTTGGTGGTGAGTATCGCGGCTGATATTGTGCCGATCACTGGGGAAAATCGAACGCTGGCATATTTCGGGCTGAAGCAGATTAATTCCTCTCCTAGGCCTGGGATGCAGGCATTGATTATGGCTGGAAAGCTGGGGAACGACATCACCATTTCAGATATCGTTTTTAAGATTGGCCCGAGGATTAATGCTTCTGGAAGATTGGAGCATGCCGGAGCCAGTGTGGAGCTTTTGATTTCCGATAATTTTCAGGAGGCCGACGAGCTGGCTAAAGCTGTGGACGTAGTGAATAGTACCAGAAGGAATTTTGATGAGAATATTACCCGAGAGGCTTTGGAAATGATCGCTAGCCGGGAAGAAGAAAGAGATTGGAACAGCACAGTCCTTTTCAAAAATGACTGGCATAAAGGGGTAATCGGAATTGTGGCGAGTCGATGCATTGAGCAGTATTATAGGCCAACCATCATTTTGACGGAGTCAAATGGAAAAGCCACAGGCAGTGCAAGATCTGTCGTTGGATTTAATATTTACAAGGCCATTGCGGAATGCTCAGACTTACTGGAACAGTTCGGAGGCCATAAATATGCGGCAGGTCTAACTCTCCCAATCGAAAAGGTCCCGGAATTTCAGGAGAGATTCGAGGAAGTGGTCAAAGATCGAATCAAAGAAAAACATCTCACTCCGGTCATTGAGTTTGACGATGAGATCAGTCTTGGAGAAATCAATCCAAAATTCTATAGCATCCTCAAGCAAATGGCGCCTTTTGGCCCTGGAAACCCAGAGCCAATATTTATGCTGAAAAATGTCCATGCAGAGAATGTATCCGTATTGAAGGAGAAACACGTACGCTTCACGGTTCATCAGGAAGATCAGGATGAGACGCTAGTCTGTCTGGCCTTTGGATTGGCTGATACTGCTAAAGATCCCGACCGGACTACCCTTGGCTTTTTGCAAAGCAAAATTCGCTTCAACATGGTAGGAGAGATTCGGGAAAATGTCTTTCGAGGCAATAGTAGTTTGCAAGTTTATGTGAAAGACATCAAATTTGACTGATATGAAACTCCGAGGTGAACATCTGGTAAAAATCTATAAAGGAAGGAAGGTGGTGAATGATATCACTGTTGAAGTGGAGCAAGGCGAAATCGTGGGACTTCTTGGCCCAAATGGCGCCGGTAAGACGACTTCCTTTTATATGATCGTAGGCCTGGTTCAACCGAATCACGGAGAGATTTTTTTGGAGGAAGATAACATTACCAGTCTTCCAATGTACAAGCGTGCAAAGCTTGGAATAGGTTACTTAGCTCAGGAAGCATCAGTTTTCCGAAAATTATCGGTGGAGGAAAATATTATGGCCGTGCTGGAAATGACGGATTTGACCAAAGCCGAACGAAAGGAAAAAACCGAAAGCCTACTAGAAGAATTCTCTTTGACGCACGTCCGGAAAAATCTGGGAATGGTCCTTTCTGGAGGTGAAAGAAGGAGAACTGAAATTGCGAGAGCTCTGGCCGTGGATCCGAAGTTTGTGCTTTTGGATGAACCCTTTGCCGGAGTTGACCCGATCGCTGTAGAAGAAATTCAAACTATCGTTGCAAAGCTTAAGAATAAGAACATTGGAATTTTGATCACAGATCACAATGTGAATGAAACACTGTCCATTACTGACCGGGCATATTTGATGTTTGAGGGGTCCCTATTAAAAGCTGGAAGTGCAGAGGAGCTTGCTGCCGACGAGCAAGTCAGAAAAGTTTATCTTGGAAGCCAATTCGAACTGAAGAGAAAAACTTTTAGCTGATGGAGATCATCAATTCTTTCATGGCCTGGCTTTTCAAAAGCCGACTAAAGCAAATTGAGAATTTCAAATCCAATCCTCATCAGGCCCAGAAAGAAATCTTTGATGAATTAATCGAAGCAGGGAAAAGGACCAAATTCGGGAAGGCCCATGACTTCAAGCATATAAAATCGTATCGAGACTTCGTAGAACGAGTTCCAATCCATGACTATGAAAGTATCAAGCCTTACATAGATCAGACCATGTCCGGAGAGCAAAGAGTAATCTGGAACACGGATATAGAGTGGTACGCAAAGTCATCTGGAACTACATCGAGTAGAAGCAAATACATTCCGGTGAGCACGGAAAGCCTGGAAGAATGTCATTACAAAGGGGGTAAGGATTTAGTATCGGTTTACGTGAAGAATAATCCGGACACCAAGATGTTTATCGGAAAGAATCTCGCAATCGGAGGAAGTCTTGAGAAAAACCCTTTGAATCCTCAGGGAACGGCAAAAGCTGGAGATATCTCGGCGGTGATCATGCAAAACCTACCTATTTGGGCACAGATCATCAGAACCCCAAGTCTGGAGGTTGCGCTCATGGATGAGTGGGAAGCAAAGATCGAAAAGCTGGCCAGGGATACCATGGATGAGAATGTGGTCACCATCACCGGTGTTCCCACCTGGACCATTGTTTTGCTGCAGAAAATTCTAAAGCTGAAAAATGCGGACAACATTCTTGAGGTTTGGCCAAATCTAGAAGTATTCTTTCATGGAGCCGTAGCCTTTGGCCCCTACCGAGCTGTTTTTGAAAAGCTAATCCCTTCTTCTAAGATGCGTTACATGGAGACCTATAATGCCTCTGAAGGCTTTTTCGGATTGCAGGATCAGCCTGATTCAGATGAGCTACTTCTGATGTTGGATTATGGCATTTTCTTTGAATTCATCCCTATGGAAGAGTGGGAAAAAGAAAATCCTAAAGTAGTTCCTTTGGGGGATGTAGAAGTGGATAAGAATTACGCACTGTTGATCACCACAAATGGAGGTCTTTGGAGATACAAAATAGGAGACACGATTAAGTTTACCTCTACCGAACCCTATCGCTTCAGAATCTCAGGAAGGACCAAACACTTCATCAATGCTTTCGGTGAGGAGGTGATCGTGGAAAATGCAGAAAAAGCTATCCAGAAGGCTGCAGATGAAACCTCAGCCACCATTTCCAACTTTACAGCTGCCCCCGTTTACTTTGGAGGAGATGGCTCAAAGGGAGCTCATGAGTGGATTGTTGAATTCGATTCTTCCCCCAAAGATTTAGATGAATTCAGCGCTCTTCTAGATAAGAATCTTCGTGAAATCAATTCTGATTACGACGCCAAAAGATATAAGGATCTCGCATTGACAGAACCAATCATACATCAGGCTCCATCCGGTATTTTTAATAATTGGCTGGCAAAAAGAGGAAAGCTCGGTGGACAGCATAAGGTCCCTAGACTCTCGAATGAGCGAACATTTCTAGAAGAAATCCTGGAAATGATCCCAGAGGAAACTAATTCCTAATTATCTGGCAGTCCAACCACCATCCAAAGTTAGCATGGATCCAACCATGTAGGTCCCTGCATCACTGGCCAAATAAATTGCAGCACCCTGAATCTCTTCTAGATTGCCCCAGCGACCCAAGGCTGTCGCCCCAACGATAAACTTTTTCCCCTCTTCCGTATTGGCAATTGGAGTGTTCATCTCAGTCAGGAATGGACCTGGACAAATGGCGTTCACGGTGATTTTGAATGGGGCGAATTCAAGACCTAGAGCACGAGTCAACTGCACTACTGCACCTTTACTCGTGGCATAAGGCGTTCGATTAGCCAATCCTACCAAGCCTAAAGTACTGGCAAGATTAATTATGCTTCCTTTTCCCGCTTCCTTCATGTATGGCGTCACTGCCCGGCAGGCATTCCAGGTACCATTCACATTGATATCCATGACTTTTTGGAAATCTTCCGGAGTCAACTCATCAATCGCTCCTCGGATATTTATTCCAGCGCTATTGATCAGAACATCTATCCGACCGAATTCATCGAAGACTTCTTTTGCCATCCGCTCCATGGCTGGAAGATCGGTTACATCCCCTGCGAATGAATTGGTTTTTACTCCATAGGCTTCAGCAACTTTTGCTGCAGATGCAACTCCCTCATCCCCATTTCTACTCACCAAAACCACGTTACAGCCAGCAGAAGCTAAGCCTTCGGCCATCGCCAGGCCTAATCCTTTGGATCCTCCGGTGATGATTGCGGTTCTCCCGCTTAAGTCAAAAAGTTTGATTCCTGGTAATGGGGTATTAGATGTGCTCATAGTGTGGGTTTGAATTGATTTTATGTAAGCCCAAGTTCAGATTTGCTGTAATCTAAACAAGCGATAATATTATTTTCTTCATTTGCGAATTTCTCCTCCGTACTTAATCCTTCAAGCTTTGGCAGGTCCCCTGCAAAGCGATTTTCACTGACTAAGTCCATAGCACTTTGGAGAGTAGTTTCTGATTTTTCTTCAAAAGTTTGCCAATACTGATCTGTTTTGCAAGGAACCTTCAAGGGATCTCTGGTAATCATTTCAAGCGAAAACCTGATAGTTGAATTTGCCTTTTGGCAAAGCTTAACTGCTTCTTCTAAATCGACGATTCCCTCGCCGAGTGGAACCTCGGAAAGCAAAAATCCACCTTCATATTCTCTAACGGCCATATCCTTCACGTGTGTCGAGAATGAAACCGGTGCAAGGTTCCTGATTACCTCCATGGGATGCTCCAAGAGACTGACATTATTTCCAAAGTCAAGCGTAGCTCCTACCCACTCACTTCCAGTATTTTCAATGATTTCCACCAATTCCAGAGAAAACCAGTCCTTATGATTTTCGACCGCAAGCTTCATTTTATGCTTTCGAACAATAGGCTCTGCCCTTTGAATTGCCTGAATGGATTCTTGCTTGAAGCTTTGATAAGATTCTGCAGAATCAAAGGTCTCATATCTGCGTCCGCTTAAACAAGCGGTTCTCAAAACGGACGCTCCAGCTTCTTTAGCCGCAGCAACATCCTTCTCAAAAACAGCTACTTGCTCATCATTTTTTGGAAGTCCAATGCTTCCTTCCAAATAAAGTCCAAGCTTTTCTCTCTCATCACGCACTTGCTTTGCGAAGTCATTCGCCCATCCTTTCACCCCAACCTGCACACCACCTGCACCGATGGAATGACAATGCTGCATCAATTCTATAGCGTTTGCTATACCAGGATACTGATCCGAGCCTTTGTTCGCTCCCCATCTCGACCAATAAGAATGTACGACCACACCCATACCTACCCCTCGTAGAGGTTTGGGTAAGGACGTAAATGGCATGGTCAAAGCCAGCAGACCCAAGCCGGACTTTTGTAAAAAGGCTCTTCTGGAATTTGATTCAAAAAATGCGCTGGGCTCTTTCATATTTAGCTATTCCTCAGGTTTGGTTTCGGCCTCTCTGGCAATATGCTCATTGAGCTCAGGTGCACTCCAGGGGTAAACCCTTCCTTGGGATCGATGCCTCGTAAAGCCCACCGTTCTGCCGGTAATTGGAGGGGCTTCATTACCCCATTCGTTTCTAATGTAGGTGAGAATGGCAGCAATACTTCGATCATCCATGGTGGAATGTGCCGGCATTACCGGTAATATATCTGGGGCATCGTACGTCTTTCCGCCAACTTCCAGAGGACCTTCCATACCATGCAACAAAATCAAGGCGAGACGTTTTTCATCCCCTAGAACCCATTCAGATCCAGCTAAAGGAGGTCCCATTCTAGTGGCTCCTTTTCCATCCGATCCATGACAACCTGCGCAGCTGGTCAAGTATTTCTGTCGTCCTTCTGCAAACTGCTTTCTGGCCCCCTCATCTAAAAGTCCAGCCGAGCTAGCGATCCACTCAGGCTCGTGTCCGGGCCATGAAAAGAGGCTCTTCAAAGCCGTTGATTTTTTTTCATCCAACGGGAGATCCACTCGAGAAAATAGCTCAGGAGAACTAGCTAGCTGTATAGACCCGATATATTCTGGATCAGCAGCTTGAATAGCCATTGCAGTTAAAACACTTTTCTGCTTCCAATCAAAATTCTCATCAGAGGTATTGAGCATTGCCAAAGTCTTATCCAACTCAGCGGAATTACCATTTTTGACCATAGCGGAAGCCAGGTTTTCCATAAATATTTCCCGGTCTATACTAGTTTCCGACCAATTTGGGTTATCCCAAACAGCCTGCATCAGCTCAAACTCTCTACCTTCAAGACTACTCATCACTGCATCCCGAATCAAGGGCTCCTCTCCATGATTGGCAAGAAGAGGCATCACCGTTTCAATCGCTGAGGATGTCTCGAGAGCCTCTGAACTTAAGGCAATCTGCAAGGCTTCCTTCTGGTTTTGGGTCTTGGACATTTGATCCAACACTTGAGCCAATTGGACTCTAATCCCTTCGGAATTCTTTGCTTCTCTTTCCAGAAGTCGAATAGCTGCATTCTTCAAGGGAATAGAATTCTCATTCAGCAATTCAAAAAGTATAGATTTATCCAATGCCCCCAAACCTTCCAACGCCCATAGTGCATGAAGCTTAGCTTTATCGGAATCACTTTCTCTTAAGGTCTCATTCAATAATTGAACTGAGACTGGATCATTCCTTTCTACCAATAATCTCTGGGCCATATCTCTATGCCATCCATTTTCATGAGCGAGCGCCTGAATCAATTCTTCGGTGTTCGCCTGAGAGTATTTTGGACTAGGTGTTGGCTCCCAATCCTCCGGTACAATTCTCCAAATTCTTCCTAAATGAACTGGTAAAACCAATCCACGCTCAATAGTTTGCTCTTTCAAATATGGCGTCACATAAGCTCCATGCTGAATCAGACCGCGATACATATCAGAAATGTAAAGACCTCCGTCTGGTCCTAGTGCCGTGTTGGTGGGTCTGAAGCGCTCATCCGTAGAAGCTAAAAATTCAAATCCCGGATTAGGATCAAAAGCACTAAGAATAGCGCCATTCTCTTCCACCACATTACGTTTAATCAAATTACCAGATGGCTCACAAACGAATATATTTCCATAGTATTCTTGAGGGAAAGTCTCACTTCGATAAACAACGGGAGAGCAAGCAGCTGTAAATTCCAATAATCGATTTCGCTCATCAAGAGTCCCGGGAATGTAGCCCCGATTCACTGCAGGATTTGAACGAATAGGGAAGACCTTTCGATCTATGGTTAGACCATGATCGATTCCCGTTGAAGGTTTATGGTTAGCATTTCTGGATAGGTAATTCGGAGGAACTAAATCTCCATGCAGCTGGGACCAATTGTAATTATAAATCAATCGACCTTCATCATCCTGGCTAAGCCCCCATTGGCCTCTGGCCTCGGTACTATCCCGGATCCATTCACCATCGATTTCTCTATATCTTAGTTTGGATTTGGCTGAGTAATACCAATTATCCATTCCTCGAAGCAATCCATTATCCGAATGTTCAGGAATACCATTTTGGGAGTAGGTAGAATCAAAAAGAACTTTGGTATCAGCAACCAAGTCACCATCTAAATCCTGAGTCAACCAGAGTGAATTATTCTCAGCGACCAATGCTCCACCTTTAACCAATCCCACAGCTCTCGGCATGACAAGGCTATCCAAGTAGACGGTTCCTTTGTCCATCTGACCATCTGAGTCCAAATCTTCAAGAATGGATATTCGCCCTATAGGTTTATCCTCTTCGGATCCTTCCAGATCAGTCATGAATCCTCGCATCTCCACCACCCAAAGTCTACCATCTTCATCGAAAGACATAGCAATTGGATCTTGGACAAGGGGTTCGGAAGCTACTAATTGAATCTTGAAGCCTTCTTCGAGGACAAAGGTCTCCATCTCCTCTTCGGCAGATCGCGCAGGCGAATCCTCTGTTTCAACAGGAATGCTCTTTCTTTCTTCACAAGCCGTCA
Organism: uncultured Cyclobacteriaceae bacterium; assembly: GCA_937146645.1. Taxonomy (GTDB): domain Bacteria; phylum Bacteroidota; class Bacteroidia; order Cytophagales; family Cyclobacteriaceae; genus Algoriphagus. The sequence goes on along the minus strand of CAKZRQ010000016.1, from coordinate 191,285 downwards.
ACAGCAACAGTCCAACAGCAGAGCCAATGAATAAATTACGTAACATCATGGATATTTTTGGGTATTCCTAAACTGACTATTCCGCATTAACCTGCCTGAAAATCAGTTAAGTGAATATATTTTACCATTAAATGATGGTATTCCCAAAGCCATCCGGGACATTCGGTAAAAAATCCATTTGAAATTGGGCAGCGATCCCTAAAAACGAAAAAGCAGTCCTTAGACTGCTTTGGCTGAATCAAGTTGATTAATGATCTCTTCGTAATCCATTTTATCCCAATTCTCCGTAATCAGAGGATTCGCCATCACCTTATCCATTATGGCTTCCTGCAGTTTCCCTTGAGCATAAGCTTCAGAATATGGGATATCCGAAAAAGTAACCATGGTATAAAGTGGAATCCAGTCTTTGGGGTAAAGTTCATGAAGCTTCGCTTCAATTTTCTTTCTGAGCATAAACTTAGGATCGGCCACTGAATCACGCATCTCTACGAAATTATCCATGGCCATTTGGCAGATAGCTGCGGTATCACCTTTTCTGATTTTCTGGAATTTCTCAAAAACCATATCCCAGCTGCTCGTTCCATACTTTTCAATCAGACCATTCAGAATGAAGCAATCTTCAAATCCGCAATTCATCCCCTGACCATAAAAGGGCACCATGGCATGGGAGGCATCTCCTATCAGTAGGCTTTGGCCTTGCACCCAGGGATAACACTCTACATTGATCAAGGCAGAGGTTGGGTTTCTAAAGAACTCCTCTGTCAAGTCAGGCATGAGCTGATAAGCATCCTCAAAATAGGCTTTGAAAACGCTAGTCAAATCTCGAGCATCTTCAATTTTGTCAAAACAAACCTTTGTCCCTTCAAAAGGCAGGAACAAGGTACAGGTGAAAGACTTGTCTGGGTTAGGGAGAGCAATTAGCATAAATTTCCCTCTTGGCCAGATATGCAATGCATTTGGATCCATGGCGAACTCACCATCGGCGGTTGCCGGAATGGTCAATTCTTTATATCCATGAGAAATATACTCTTGACGATAGTTAAATCGGATTTGCTTTTGCATGGCCATGCGCAAAGACGAATAGGCCCCATCCGCACCAATGATCACGTCGGATTGGATTTTCTTTTCCCCCTCAGGAGTCTCAAAAGTTATCTCTTGAGTCCTGAAGTCAGTTTCTACTGCTTTGTGATCGAAGATAAATTCAGCTCCCAGCCTCTCAGCTTCTTCAGCCAATAACTGATTAAATCCACTTCTTGAGATAGAATAAATAGCCTGATCTTCTTTGCCGTAAGGCGCAAAGGTAGTTCCTCCATGCTCATCATGAATCCTTCTGCCATACATTGGAATAGCAAAAGGCAAAACCTGATCTTTCAATCCAACCTGCTCAAGACTTTTCCATCCTCTATGGCTCAAAGCCATATTAATGGATCGCCCGCCTTCAGTGAAAGGAGTCTTTCTCGTGTCTGGTCGCTTATCATACACCTTGACATTCAACCCCTGTCTCTGGAAGTAGATGGACATCAGAGAGCCGATCAAGCCAGCGCCAAGAAGAGTTACCTCATTATTTTTCATCAGGAACTAATTTACTATCAAGACATTAAGCGAACTCTGCAAGGGATCGTTCCAAAATCCGACCAAATTTATATACGTCCGTGAAGCTATTATACATAGGAGTGGGAGCAAGTCTGATCACATTTGGATTCCTCCAGTCGCCTACTACACCCTGTCCGTACCAAGTGTCAAAGACTGCCTTACCTCCTTTATGAATCAGCAAAGATAACTGACAACCTCTTTCAGAGGGGTTTCTTGGTGTAATTATTTCCAAAACTCCTGATTCTCCGCTTATTGCATCAATTAAAAATTCCAGATACCCAGTTAAGGCTTCACTCTTTTTCCTCAGGTTTTCCATCCCTGCTTTGTGGAACAAATCAAGGGAAGCCTGATGTGCCGCCAAGGCTAAGACGTTGGAATTTGCAACTTGCCATCCATCCGCGCCATGCATCGGAATAAAACCCTTCTCCATAAGGAACCTCTGATCCTCATCGTGTCCCCACCAGCCAGCAAATCTTGGCAAATCCATGCTATCAGCGAATCGCTCGTGAACGAAAATTCCTGAAATATTCCCAGGTCCTGAATTCAAGTACTTATAACTGCACCATGTTCCAAAATCTACACCCCAATCATGGAGACTTAAAGGAGCATTTCCCATAGCATGAGCTAAATCAAATCCGCAGTATGCACCGACTTTATGAGCCGATTCAGTAATTGATTTCATATCGAATAGCTGTCCGGAATAATATTGGATTCCCCCCATCATCACAAGTGCCAACTCATCTCCTATCTCATCGATTTTTTGATTGATGTCCTCAGTTCGAAGGGTATGCTCACCTTCTCTGGGCGAAAGCTCAATGATAACCTCATCAGGATTCAAGCCATGGAACTTGGCTTGACTCTCTAGAGCATACTGATCAGAAGGAAAGGCACCAGCCTCACAAATGATCTTATTTCTTTTGCCTTGTGGCTGGTAAAAACTGACCAGCAAAAAGTGTAGATTACTCGTGAGGTTGTTCATGGCCACTACCTCGTGGGTATGAGCTCCAACTATCTCCGCCAGGGCGGGCTTTGATTTTTGGCGAATAAACATCCATGCATCCTCACCCTCAAAATGTCCATCTACAGCCAGATTACCCCAGTTTTGCAATTCTTTATCGATGTAGGCTCTGGCATTTTTGGGCTGTAGGCCCAAAGAGTTCCCACAAAAATAGATCGCTGATTTGCCATTGATCTGAGGGAATATGAATTCTTCACGAAAGCTTGCAAGCGAATCATTCTGATCCATTTGGTTTGCAAATTCCTCGCTAAACTGATAGTCGATTTTGCTCATAGATGTATAATCCTGGAAGAAAGAAAGTGTTTATTTCTTCATGTAAGTCCCGCAAACGGTGCAAGTCCTCTTCTTATCGTCATTCCAAAATCTCTCCATAATCGGAGGAAGCTGATTTACGATATCCGTGAGCTCCACATATTCTTCATGAAGCTTATTTCCACAGTTTTCGCAGAACCAAAGGAAGCCATCCTTTTCACCTTTTTTGCGATAGCGTTCCATGACTAAACCCACGGTATTCGCAGGGCGCTGTGGAGAATGGGGAACCTTTGGCGGAAGCAGGAAAATCTCTCCTTCTTTGATTTCCACATCTTTCGGTTCACCATCCTCAATAATCTTAAGGACGATATCTCCCTCCACCTGGTAAAAAAATTCTTCCCCTTCCTCATAGTGATAATCCTTGCGGGCATTTGGACCGCCAACCACCATGACTATAAAATCATCATTGCCTTTATAAACTTGTTGATTTCCAACCGGCGGTTTCAGCAAATGCCGATTATCATCGATCCACTTATTAAAATTGAAGGGCTTAGAAATACTCATGTCTGCTTTCGATTATTATCTGATCGGAATTAAAAGTATTAAAATCCAATTGATTTTTGGTTTACTTTGTTTCAAACGTCCCTAATATGAGTCTTCCGGTTTTTGACATGCACTGTGACTTGCTCTCCTTCCTAGGGAAGTATCCTGATGCAAGTCCATATGATGCCAGTGAGCATTTGCCTTGTGCGGTTCCTTTTCTTCAGGAAGGAAATGTCAAAACTCAGGTTTGTGCCATTTACACCGGCGTTTCTCCAGATTCCATGAAATCAGCTTTGAATCAGGCTAGAGTTTTTAGTGAGCTTCCTTCGAAATATTCTGATGATCTCACACATCTAGATGGTGATTTGGCCTCATGGCCAAAGCTTAAAAAGGTATCCCTAATCGCATCCATTGAGAATGCTGCTGGGCTGGGAAATGAAGACGTTTCATTTTCGGAGATAGAACATCAGTTTGAGGAAATTCGAAGACTGACGGGTCAGCTTGCCTATATCAGTCTGACTCATCATACTGAAAACAGGTTCGGAGGTGGAAATTACACTTCAAGTATTGGAATCAAGGATGATGGCAAAAAGCTTCTTGATTTAATGGATGGATTAAAAATTCCTGTTGATCTCTCTCATACATCAGATGAATTAGCCGAAGGAATTTTAACCCACATCGATAGTCAAGGATTGGACATTCCGGTCATTGCCAGCCATTCGAATTTCCGATCCATCTGGAATCACAAAAGGAATATTTCAGATGAGTTTGCTCAGGAGGTCATTGGACGAGGTGGAGTTTTAGGGGTAAATTTTCTAAGGGCCTTTTTGGATGACAAAGTCCCTGAGCGACTTTATGAGCACATTCTATATGCTTTTGAAAATGGCGCTGAAAAAAGCATCTGCTTTGGAGCTGACTTCTTTTACACCAAAGATTTTCCAGACCCAAATCGCTTTCCTTTTTACTTCCCACTTGCAGAAAATGCCAGCAAATATCCATCGATTTTAGCGCACCTTGGATCCTCTTTGAATGAAGAGAGTCTAAGAGATTTGGCTTATAAAAATGTCATCAACTTTTATCAAAAACTCTGGAGCTAATGTCCTCGCATCACTTTGTCAAAGAACAACAAGAACCTGCAGTCTTTATCCTTGAAACTGATGGAATTTCTTTCGACAAAATCGGGCCAATGCTGGAATGGGTGCCCACGGTAATTGTCACAGAACATTCTCTGGAAAAGGTACTCAGCTGGGGGATCAAAGTGGATGTTTTGATCTCAACAGAAGACTTTCAGTCCAGCCATAAGAATATGCTCGAAGAACAGTATCCCTTGAAGTTTTTACAATCAGAAAGTGATGCATTTTTAGAAAATGGAATTCGATATCTGCTAGCTACAGATCATTTCGCGGCGCATCTGGTAGGATTTGATCACTCCAAATTTCTTGACTTGCATCCACTGCTGGAAAAAATCAACCTAACGATTATCGATCACGACTGGAAATACTACTCGGTGAGACATGGAAAGCTTTCCAAGTGGTTTATGGAGTCGACATTGAGACTATTGGCAAAGGATGATTTGCCAATTCAAATTAGTAGTGATTCCGAGGATAGAATTGTCCCTAATTTGTATTTGACACAAATTGAAGTGCCGGAGGGAACGACTAGTCTGGAGGCCAAGGAGATTTTCTGGATAGGCGAAGAGCTTAAGGCTGCCAGATAGCTCTAGCCATTCTATCTTTTCCGTTCAAATCCTTCCTGATTTCTATGGATTCATACCCCTCAGTTTGAAGTAATTCAGTTATCTCACTTCCAAATTCCTCATGAATTTCAAAGTATAGTCTTCCTCCAGATTTGAGTAGAATTTTTGAAATTTTTGCAATTCGATAGTAGAAAATCAGTGGGTCTTCATCAGATACAAAAAGCGCTTCTTCCGGCTCGTATTCTAGTACATTCTTCTTCATTTGAACCTTATCTGAATCCAATACATAAGGTGGGTTACTAACCACAAAATCCAGTTGATCCATCTCCGGAATCTCTGTTAAGATATCTCCCTGAATGAAACTAACTAGTGTTTGAAAAGCATCTTGATTGGATTTGGCCACTGCCAAAGCTTCACCCGAAATATCCATTCCAAATGCCTCTCCACTGCCAAATTCAAGAAGCAAAGTGACGGGAATACAACCGGAACCGGTGCCGATATCCAGAAATTTCAAGTCCCCTGATCGCATCTCCTTCAGTATCCAATGGACAAGTTCTTCGGTCTCATTTCTAGGAATCAAAGTGGATTCATTCACTTTGAATTCACGTCCATAGAATGGTGCTTCGCCAAGAATATATTGAATAGGCTTACCTTGTTTTAACTCCTCAAAATCATGAAAGAACTGATCTGGAATTTCGATATCCAAGTCCTGAAACCAATCTTTTTTGGAAATACCTGAATGCTTTTCCAGAAGCCAGGAAATCAGTGACTCCGCTTCCTGAGGTTCGTAATCCTCAAGCTCAGTTGCCCACTCTTTTATCTTCAAAAAAAACTGGCTCATTAGGAAACTTTCACATTTGGTCTTGTCGTAAAAGTACCAAACTAGACAATCAACTATGAAAAGATTCTACTTTATCTATCTACTGTGCTTGGTAACTACTTTGGCTTCGGCTCAGACCGAATCTCAATTTTGGGTTGGTGTAGATGGAAGCTACTGGCAGAATTCTGTCAAATCCGGAAATGATTTTGGCATTGAAAAGGAGTTTTATTCCAGCATTCGTCCCATGATAGGCCTCAAGGTAAGTGACAAATGGGATGTGGGCATCATGACCAGCATCAATTCTTATGAGGAGGCTTACAATTCCTTCTCATACACGGTTGGAAACCCGATTTTTGATGGAGATGGAAATGTAATTGGAACCAACACTCGCACCGATATTTACGATGTTTCTGTTGATAATAATCTTTTCGGAGTGGGACTTTTTGCAAGAAGACATATCCCTTTGGGAAAAAAGACTTCCATTAATTTAAGCCCCTATGCGATCAGGGAATCAGGTGATTCAGGTAGTCTAAATATTTTCTATCCCTTTGGATTTTTTGATCCCTGCGTAAACTGTCTAAGTATTACGCCGGGGCCCCTGCAAATTCCTATCGAAGAAGAAAACTGGAGATTCGGTGTAGATGCAGCTTTTGCCTATCAGGCTGGAGAATGGATTAAACTGGAGATTCGTGCGAATCTTTTAGAGCTGAGAAGGCAAAATTTATCGAGTGCTGAAGACTTTGCCTCCATTCTACCATTTCCAGATCCTATCTCAAGCGTAGCACAATCATACCTTGGATCCTATACTGACTTTGGGTCTGCCATAAGAAGACAGGGCATCCGCTTTGGTTTAGTATTAAGCCCATTTTAATTGACTGATTCCTTCGTAAAGAAATCCTACCTTTGTGGCTTATTGCACATCGGATGAGGTTACATAACAATACCATCAAAGGAGTTCACTCTGCTCTGAAAGCTATTTTCGAAGAGGGGCAATACGCCGATAAGGTTATTGCGCGAACGCTTAAATCTAACCCAAAATGGGGAGCCAGAGATCGAGCTTTCATTGCTGAGACCACGTATGAAATGGTACGTTGGTGGCGATTGATCAATTACCTAAGCAAGTCCAACGATTACTGGCATCTCTTCGGAACTTACTGGCTGATGAATGGACATGAGCTTCCGCCGTGGGAAGAATTCAAAGGTCTTAATCCAGATAGATTAAAGGAAAAATATCAGGGTCTTGAAGACCCCGCTACCATTGAATCTTTTCCCGATTGGTTATACAGTCTTGGCGATAAAGAGCTTGGAGAAAAATGGATGGATGAAGTCCATAGCCTAAATCAGGAAGCCGAAGTCGTCTTGAGAGTGAATACCCTAAAGATTAATCGGGAAAGACTCAAGAATCGATTAAAAGAAGATGGAATCATCACACAGACCATCAAAGGCTATCCAGATGCTTTAATCCTGGAGGAAAGACAGAACGTCTTCAAAAATTCTGCATTTAAAGAAGGTCTTTTCGAGGTTCAGGATGGCTCCTCGCAGCTTGTAGCAGAAGCCCTTGCGGTGGAGCCAGGAATGCGTGTAATCGATGCCTGCGCCGGTGCCGGAGGCAAAGCTTTGCACATCGCTGCAAGAATGGAAAACAAAGGAAAAATCCTGGCCATGGATCTGGAAGAGTGGAAACTCCAACAAACCAAACTGAGAGCAAGAAGGTCCGGTGTTTCCATCATCGAGAGAAAGCTCATAGAAGGAAGTAAGACTATCAAAAGACTGAAAGAATCAGCAGACCGATTGCTGCTCGATGTTCCATGCTCGGGCCTTGGCGTACTTCGTCGAAACCCAGATACCAAATGGAAGCTATCGGAAGATTCGATCAAAAAGGTTAGAGAGACTCAGGCTGAAATCCTTCAGAGCTATCCATCCATGTTGAAGTCAGGTGGACAGATGGTCTATGCCACTTGTAGTATTCTACCTTCAGAAAATCAAGAGCAAATTCAGAAGTTTCTCACCAGTGATGCGGGGAAGGATTTTGAACTGATTGAGGAGCAAAGAATCTTATCTCAGGAGAGTGGCTTCGATGGATTCTACATCGCAAGGCTTAGAAAAAGTAAAAGGTTCTGGTCTGGGTCTTAGGGTACAATTATGTACTTTAAAGGAAAATCAGACCTTATGACACTAGAACAAGTTTTTTCCATCGTCAATTCGACGGCCTTCTTTAGCTGGGTTTTTCTCTTTGTGTTTTACAAAAAGAAATGGCTTTTCACGGTTTTGTTCTCAGGAGTCTTCGTTTTTATGTCCCTGACCTATATCTGGTTCATTGCGCAAGGTTTGGGAGGAGAATCCCAAGGTGGGTTCGATAGTCTCGCGAATGTCAAAGCATTATTCACCAAGGATGAGGCAGTACTTGCCGGATGGATTCATTACTTGGTTTTCGACCTTTTCGTGGGTATGTGGATCACTCAGGATGCGAAGAAAAGAGGCATAAATCGTTGGGTAACTCTACCTTGTTTGGTTGGTACTTTCATGCTAGGCCCTGCCGGCCTACTGTTATATACCATCATTAGAACTGTTCATTTGAAGAAGTTCCCACATCACCCCTACGATGAAGAATTGGTATTTTGAATTAGTCCGGCGGAATAGACTTCTAGCCGATTCTGGCCTTCTTTGTTTCATCATCACAGCTTGCTTGGTGATCCTTTCCTTCTTCGATGGAAGAGAGCTTTTTGGTGTCAATATCTGGAACAAGCCCATTAAGTTTTATCTGTCCATAGGAGTTTTACTTTGGACTACGGGCTGGCTCATGAACGACATACCTAATCCCAAGTCGGTGAAAATTATCAGTATCGGAACTCTCTTTTGTCTGGTAGGTGAATTGGTAATTATCACACTACAGGCTGTTCAGGGCAAAGCCTCACATTTCAATGTGGCCTCCCCAACCGATGGAATTCTATTCGCCATGATGGGAATTCTAATTTTTGTCAACTCACTATTTTACATCTATCTACTGATTCTTTTTGTCCGAGTAAAAGGCTTGGAAAAGGGCTATAAAATCGGAGTGATCCTAGGGCTGCTGATTTTTCTTATCGGAGGATATGAGGGATATATGATGGCCGGAAGATTAAGCCATACCGTTGGTGCAGCTGATGGACAGGAAGGAGTTTTCTTTTTGAGCTGGGCCAAAGCTTATGGTGATTTGAGAATATTTCACTTCCTGGGATTACATGGCCTGCAAGTGCTTTCTCTAGCCGGTTGGTATTGGTTCAAAGAAAATCCAAAAGGCATCTGGATTTTTGGATTGATCTATATTATTCTTTCATCCGGCACTCTTTGGTACGCTTTGCAGGGCAAAAGCTTTCTTGGCTTCCTTTGACAAAATAAAATTTGCCGAAGGCTTGCTGCCACTCGAAAATTTGTTGTTATCTTTGACGGGCAAATAGGGTTACCTACAACCGATATTTGCTATGAACAGAAATTCAGACAAGTTTCTTTACGAAGCACTCACCTACGACGATGTGCTTCTAGTCCCAGGATACTCGGAAGTTCTTCCAAGGGACACAGATACCTCCACACAGCTTACTAAAAAAATCCGATTGAATATTCCATTGGTCTCTGCGGCTATGGATACGGTGACAGAAGCTGAGCTGGCAATTGCTATCGCTCTGGAGGGTGGATTAGGCTTTATTCACAAGAACATGAGCATTGAGCAGCAAGCGGCTCAAGTGAGAAAAGTGAAAAGGTCACAAGCAGGTATGATTCTAGACCCCATCACTTTGCACGTCAGTGCAAAAGTAAAAGATGCAGAATCCATCATGAGAGAATATCACATCGGTGGTATTCCAGTGGTGGATGAGCAGAGGGTACTCAAAGGAATCATCACGAATCGAGATCTGAGATTCATCAAGGATCAAAATCGTCCAATCAAAGAAATCATGACAACTGACAATGTCATCACAGCAAAGTCAGGAGTCTCTCTCGAAGAAGCGGAAGAAATTCTTCAGGAGTATAAAATCGAAAAGCTTCCTATCGTAGACGAGGATAATAAGCTGTCTGGTCTGATCACTTATAAGGATATCCTGAAAAGAAAGGACAAGCCTCATGCCTGCAAGGATGAGTATGGCAGACTTCGAGTGGGTGCAGCTGTCGGAGTTACTGCAGACATTGTGGATCGCGTGGATGCACTGGTCAATGCCGGGGTAGATGTGGTCTCAATTGATACGGCACATGGGCATTCCAGAGGTGTGATCGAAACCTGTACCAAAATCAAGGAGGCTTTCCCAGACCTTGAAGTAATCGTGGGGAATATTGCGACTGCTGAAGCGGCGGTTGCTCTTGCAGATGCAGGAGCAGATGCTGTAAAAGTAGGTGTGGGTCCAGGTTCCATTTGTACGACGAGAATCATTGCGGGGGTCGGTGTCCCTCAGCTTTCCGCTGTCTTTGAATGCGCGGAAGCCCTGAAAGGAAGAGACGTTCCGGTAATCGCTGATGGTGGAATTAGATATTCAGGTGATTTGGTCAAAGCTATCGCTGCAGGTGGAAGCTCCATCATGATTGGTTCGCTTCTAGCCGGAACTGAAGAAGCACCGGGTGAGATGATCATTTTCCAGGGAAGAAAATTCAAGTCTTACCGAGGAATGGGATCTTTGGAAGCCATGGAGTCAGGCTCGAAGGACAGATATTTCCAGGATGCCGAGGACAACATCAAAAAGCTGGTTCCTGAAGGAATCGTAGGACGAGTTCCATACAAAGGTCTAGTAGCCGAAGTACTCTATCAATTAGTAGGTGGACTTCAGGCTGGAATGGGATACTGTGGTACAGGTTCCATTGAAGATTTGAAGAAGGACGGGAAGTTCGTGAAAATCACCGCTGCTGGTGTGAAAGAATCACATCCTCACGATGTGAGTGTCACACGAGAAGCTCCGAATTATAGCATTAAATCTTAAGCGAAAAGGCTGGTTAATTAACCAGCCTTTTTTTATTTCTCTAATAATTCTTTCATCTCAGGACTATCCAGGCTGCAGTTGAACCATTCCTCGTCAATCTGAGCATTGTAGTACTTCTTGTAAAAATTGATGGCTGGTTCATTCCAATCCAGGACTTGCCACATCATTCCTGAACAACCTTCCTCCAGACCTTTTTTGATAATGGAGTCGAATAGGATCTTGCCTGCTCCCTGACCCCGTTCCTCCTCTGTCACAATTAAATCTTCAAGATAAATGCGCTTCCCTTTCCATGTGGAATAGCGATAATAATAAATAGCGGTGCCTATAATTTCACCAGTGGTCTCCTTCTCACATACAAAAAATCCAAAAACCGGATTGGCTCCAAATCCCTGTTCTTCCATTAACTCCACTGTGTTGGTGACTGCATCTGGCTCTTTCTCGTACACTGCAAGCTCCACAATGAGCTCTAAAACTCTTGGCAAATCTTCTTTTACACCTTCTCTTAGCCTGAACATATTTACAATCTGAGATTAAATTAGATTTTGAAAATCGGAAGGATTAAATTTAATCAAAAGCCTCATATATGTTTTTAGCAATTGATGTTGGTAACTCCAATATAGTTTTTGCCATTTTTAATGAAGAAAATCAGACCTGGACGAACCATTTTCGAGTGGACACTGAGCCAGATAGTCTTCAAGGTCAATTAACTAAAAAGGTACCTCTATATTTCTTAGAACATGGGCTGAGTCCTCAGGACATTGAAAAAATAGGAATTAGCTCGGTGGTCCCCCATATCAATCCTATTCTTCAGGCATACTGCCAAAGCTTTTTCGGAACAGACCCTTACCTCATAACTAGCCAGAGCTACGCAAAACTTCCAGTGAAAACGATCAGACCAAATGAGATCGGTACTGATCTCATGTGCAATGTTTTGGGGGCCTGGGATCGTTTTAGGCAGGCTACGATTGTTGTGGATTTCGGTACTGCCTTGACATTTACCGTGATCGATGATTCTGGACAAGTTTTGGGAGTAAGTATAGTTCCAGGTTTAAAAACCGCTATTCGATCACTTTCATCAAACACTGCCAAGCTACCCCAGGTCGACCTCAAACTGCCAGAATCAGCAATTGGCAAAAACACCGTTCATGCGATTCAAGCGGGAATTCTTTTTGGCTACTCAGGCCTAGTGAAAGAAATGATTCAAATCATTACTGAGGAAACCAAGCTCTCATTTAAGGTCATTGCGACTGGAGGCTTGTCTGAAATACTCACGAATCTCGAAGGAGTTTTTGATGAATCAGACAAAAATCTCACCCTACAAGGACTTCGACTGATGACCTTGGCAAATGACTAGTCTAAAACCTTGGATTTAAGGAAGAGGTTAGGGTCTGGACAATTTTTCGAAAAATGTTCTTTTTCCTTCTCGGAACAAACCCCTGGATAATCTCCAACATTTCCCTCCATATCCCACATCAATTGGAAATGTAAATGTGGAGGCCAATCGCCATTCTCGGGATAGGGTCCCATATGGCAAAGCAATTCGCCGGATATCACCTGCTGACCCTTCTCCAAAAATTTCAAGTCTTCCCTTGAAAGGTGACCATAAAGGGAGTAAATCTCTTTACCCTCCCAATCGTGCTTTAGAATAATTGTCGGCCCATAATCTGCAAAGCCTTGATTGTCCTGAATACTATAAACCTCACCGTCCATTGGTGAAAAAATCTCAGTCCCAGCTTCTGCCCAAATATCAACTCCAAGATGGATATTTCTGAAATTCTCACCCATCGTCGCGAACATAGGAGCTCTCTGATAAATCGCTCTTTTCTCAAGATATCCCCCTAGCCCATATTTTTTATTGGCCGCTTTTAGCTGATCAAAAACGAAATCATCAAAGACACTGGTATCAGTTAAATCAACTTTTGATAAGGCCTCGTTAGAGGGAGTGAAATCAAGTTTTAGACTATTCGATTCGGTAAGTTCTTCTCCCATGACGGGGAAGATCGATGGTTCCTTCCATTGCATATTCAAATGTGGAAAAAATGCTTCTTTAATCGATGCACTTCATGTAAAAAGTCAGCCTTTCTGGACTTCTTTTGTCGAGGATTAATCTTTACATTTCCACATGGAAAACCAGGAATTCCCTAGCTTCAATGACATTCGATTTGCTGCGGTAAGGATTAAGTCATTTATCCATAACACGCCCGTTTTGACGAGTACTGCCATCAATGATATTGCTGGGTGTGAGCTTTATTTTAAATGTGAGAATTTCCAGAAAGTTGGAGCTTTTAAAGCAAGAGGGGCTGCCAATTCTGTAATGAAGCTTTCTGATGAGCAGAAGAAAAAAGGGGTGGCTACTCATTCGAGTGGGAACCATGCTGCAGCTTTGGCGAGAGCCGCTACAGTAGCCGGAATTCCGTCCTACATCGTCATGCCTTCTAATGCACCTGAGATCAAGAAAAAGGCAGTAAAAGGATATGGTGGAGAAATCATCGAATGCAAGCCCACATTAAAAGCACGAGAGACAAACTTAGCCGAGGTGGTCGAAAGAACAGGTGCCACTTTTATTCCTCCATATGACTACATGGATGTGATCGAGGGCCAGGCAACCTGTGCCTTGGAGTTGTTAGAATCGCAAGAGCATCTTGAAGTTTTAATGGCACCAGTGGGCGGAGGAGGACTGCTAGGGGGCACGGCACTATTGTCTCATTACTGGGATCCAAGTATTGAAGTTTATGGGGCTGAACCCAAAGGTGCGGACGACGCTTATCAATCTTTCAAGGCGGGAAGGTTGATCCCTCAGACTGGCCCTAATACCATTGCTGACGGCCTCTTGACTTCTTTAGGAGAACTGAATTTCGAAATCATCCAGAAATACGTTAAGGATATTCTCTTGACGAGTGATCAAGAAATCATTGCAGCCATGCGATTGATCTATGAGCGAATGAAGATAATCATAGAACCCTCATGTGCTGTTCCTTTGGCAGCTTTGCTAGCAAATAAAAATAAGTTCAAAGGAAAGAAAGTGGGAATAATCCTCTCCGGCGGAAACGTGGATTTAGAAAAACTTCCCTTCTAAATCCTACAATCCTGTCACTTCATTGATCCAATCGTAGGCCAAAGATACTCTGGTATAAATATCTATTTCCCCGTAACTATTTCCAACGTGGCCGATGTAAGGTTCTTCCGCTGAACCTGAAAGAATACCAGCAACTAACCATTCCCCATTTACACGAACGAATAGAGGGCCTCCACTATCTCCCTGGACAGCTCCTGCTTCGAATTCGGTTAGGGTTGGACTACTTGTGCCCGATCCCAAAAGAGGCTCATCCGGTGAGATATAATCATCACCAAGAGTATTGATTTGTCCACTTGGGGAATCAAAATCCACCGCTAGCAATCCACCAGTAAATGTTCCTGCAGAAGATGACGATGTAATTCCTCCTACCACGCGATCCAGAATACTGGAAGTGGCATGTTTCAAGGAATATAAATCTGGGTCCTGGCCCGGCTGCTGGGAATAATCTCCGAAACCGCAAGCCCAGACCAAAGTATTCAAAGGCTCTGACTCAGTAGTCAGCATTTTGGCTGGAGTGATGCCGTTTAATGGCTCCTTCAATCTTACAAGACAGAAATCATTGGCCTTGCCAAATATATCATCGTCCTCAAGCCAGGTTGGGAAGTAAACAACCTCTTTTACCTCAACATAATTACTTTCATTATTAGGATCGTTCCCAAAAACAGCTCGAATTCCTGATGCTGGAGCAGGTGAAGATTGGTCTTCAGAAACGAAGAAATTATGTCCCGCGCTCAAAATCCAATCCGGACTAATGAGAACTCCTGAGGCTACAAAATCATATTGATCCGATCCATCGATACTGTAGACAAAAGCCACTATCGGTGAAAAGTCCGGATATTCGCTCGTGTTGTAAGGAGCATCATTCCTGGCTACTCGCTCATAATCGCTTAAGTCAAGATCCCCACGAATACCGAAGGTTACGTCATCTCCTGGTCCAGGACCTGGAGCTGGCGGCAATAGGTCTCCTGAATCTCCACAACTAGCAATAATTATGAAGGAAAGTAACCATAGAAGTGAATACTTATGATTATTCATTATTCTGAATTTTGTCGCCACTACTCACTTCAAAAATTCAGCCTAAATATTGAGTTGATCATAAATACTCAAGATTTACTTAGGAAGAATAGTCTTTAAATCAATTACACTTCCCTTCAATTTCTCAATTTTTGACGTGCTTAGAATTCCAGAGCTTAGCACAGAAGAATTTCTTAAACGAACGGCACCTTCGATAGGCAAAACGAACTGGAGCTTATTCTTCAGTTTATTATTTCTATCATAAACTTCAGTAAAAATCTTTGCATTTGCAGAACCCCCAGAACTCACGATATCCACTCCCTCCATTCCAGGTTCAAAACTGAAAAGCAAATCCTTATTGGAACCTGTCGGTAGATTCTCAATTTTAGTTCGAATAGTATCCTCTCCTATTTTTTGGTTGAAGTCCAAATTATAGAGTTTGGATTCCTTGCTCAGAATTGAAACTTGATTATCCTGAGTACCGAGTTTGGTAGTTTTAAAGGTTTCCAGTTCACCCCGTTTGAAATTAGTGCTATATCGTATCTCTCCGTTCAGATTAGCTATACCATAATCGAATTTCTTAGTCTTTGTAGCTCTTATTTTATGAGTCATATTGTTTGACATAGCTTGACCTTTTTGGATCATTAGATTGCTATCCATAGAAGAATTCAACCCATTAAATGGGATGAACATTTTGGATCTCCTTGACGCATCTGACTTTCTCATCTTACCTCCATTCAGATTATTCCCTGATGCGTCGGTAAGTGACTCTGTTTCTCCGCTATCCGCAAAAATTAAAATTGTCCCAGCAAGTACAAGTAGAATAACATCCCAAATCGGAGTTCTAGGAGCTTCATTCAAGATATACCAAGGCATATAATGCAGACGTCCACCAGACCATTCTCCTCCTCGATATTGTCTACCATTATTATAGGAAAAGGTGTTGTTTCTAGAATTAATGTGGATGGTTCTGGATCCATCCAGGTTATTCGGATCGAAACATTCGATCTGCCAATTCGAACCATTTTTAGTCCATTTCCATGGGAAAATACAGTGAGGTGCACCACTGAAGTCATAATTCTGGGCTATACAGATTACTGGTTTATTTCCTCTGGAATTGTACCTGTTACTCTCATTAAAAACATCTACTGGATCGTGGGTATTACCAGTAATAAACTGACCTACAAACCACCAGATTGCACTCGCGCCAACTTGATATTGATGCTTAATATTAAATTCTCGTTCAATTTGAGACCAGCTAAACCTGTTAAGAGGTTTACCAAATCTACTCATGCACTTCATGGCGTAGATCCCTTCGAGGGACATGCCAAAACAATTCCCACCATTCGCCAAACCTTTAACAACCAATTCATAAAAAAGAGATTTCAAAGAGACGTGATCAAAGAAATTTACTCCTCGGGTAACATCCCTAAATGCATCGGCATAGGTATTCCATGAAATGTTACTTGTACCACGATTAGCCTGACCCCAGAAATAATAGTCTCGATCTGAGGTATTCCCCTGTGGAATTTTTGGCCTCACAGACCAATCAAGCCTTAAACTATGAGATCCACCTGCTTGGTTGTAGATACCATTATTATCTAGCAATCCCCAAGCATTTGAAGCTTCTAATCTTTTGGAATAAAGTCCAAGGTTATCGTCATTGCCGCCCCAAGGCCTGCCATCATCACTATCCCAAGCCTGGAAAGCAAAATCAACTCTTTTATTAATAGCATTTGGAATAATCCGCCTAGGAACTGTGTAATTCAGATTAGCCTCAGTGGTATTTGAGTAGGTTCCGTTTCTTGGCCTAACAGAACTATGAACTTGGTGGTCATTTTCCTTGATCGTAATTTTTGCATAGATATCACTGTCATCCTTAAAAATGATATCATTGTCTGCATCTCTGACCTTAACTCGATCTAGCCTTATGTCAAATGGATAGCATATAAATGTTCCTCGACTCCCAAACCAACAGATGGAGCCATTCTGAAACGAGTTCATTTTTGGCCCAGAGGTCCCTGGGATATTGACCTCATTGGATGTTGGAAACCCTAGCACTCCAGTGGGCCCTCCTATTCGAGTGTAATTCGCTCGAATAGCCCCATGTACTTCGAAAGCACCTGTGGAACCACTCCAATATATAGTCCAGGATTCGAATTCAGATACCTTCCCTACAGTCCTGCTTCCGTTTTTGACATCCATTTCATGAGACAGAGGGTAACCAGCCTTGGTATGGCCTCCAAGTGATAAATATCTGCTAAGTATGGCCCCATGGACTTCAAACGCCTTAGGAGCACCAGTCTTATGATACATCCTGCCACCTTGGAATTGTTGGTAGCGACCTCTGGTGATATTACGCTCAGCTTGGGTAGGTAGACCCATGACTGACAGCTCGCCATCCATGTTTTCATAATCAAGGTAGATTTGCCCTAAAACCGCCACAGCTCCAGTTGCAGGAGACCAATAGATCGCACCTTTACGGAATACAGATTTCCTAACTCCGGACCTCCTTCCTGCTATTTCGTCTGTCACCAAAGGCCCTAGACCGAATTTTTTTGCAGATGATAATCTCTGATATAAAGCCCAGATAGAACCATACATAGCAAATGCCCCAAATTGATGACTATAAATTATTTTGCCATGGTCATAATCGCGCATGTAACCCTCGGAGATTCTAGTCACTTTGGATTTTGGGTTCCCAAGGTTTCGATCATCAATAAAATCTTGATACTTGTACCCAATATGCCACTCTGGTGATGTTCGCATTCGATCAAGCTCACTCTCCAGGGATGTGGAAATTCCCTTATTAACTTCAAGATAAGCTACTGCTCCTTTCAATGGATTCCGACGACCATCGACCCATGTTCCTATAAAAGTAGAGGAGCCAGTTCCCGGCTTCAGTAATCCTTTTGGGAAAGCCTGGATGAGTTTGGTACGGCCTCCAATTTTCACAAATAGAGTATCCAAATCAAAAGCAACTTCAAGTTGAGTCCAATTACTAACTACTAAGACACTTTCAAATTTCGAGTTAACTGCAGACCAACCGTAGTGCTTTGTATTGACCGAAACTTGAAGCCAATAGGTATTTGATCGAGTTCCTGGCATCGCATAAATAGCAATTGGAAGTGCAGTCGATTCAAAAATATTCATTCGACCAGTAGGCTTCTCATTTAATCTGAAAATCATTCTAATCGAAAATTGCTTGTCATCGAATTCAGCCTTTGGAGTACTCACTCTTACTGAGCTAGTTCCATCAAATTGAAAGGAATCACGAAATGTGCCCCAATTCGAAACTCGCATGGGCCCGGTACCGATGACACAATTTCTAACTGTGGCAGGTTTAGATCCGTCTGGGTTAGCTAATTCGAGGGAAGAAAATTTGTACTGGAGGATAGAGTCAGACATAGTTGAAAGAGTTTAGTGAAAAGAAAAAATAATTCTAAAAGATTCGTTATCAATAAGTTAAGAAAAAATAGGCAAAAAAAATAGTCCTACTCTTTCCAATAGGACTATTCAATGAAATTCTATTTCTATTAGCCTTTACTCTCTTTCACTGCATGATGTGCTGCTCTTGCAGCAAAGGCCATGTAGGTCAAGGATGGATTCTGCGTAGATGTAGAAGTCATGCAGGCTCCGTCAGTCACATAAACGTTTGGCACGGCATGAAGCTGATGATTCTTATTTAATAAAGAGGTCTTTGGATCCTTACCCATTCTCACACCACCCATTTCATGAATGTCCAATCCTGGAGCCTGTTTACTATCACTGGTTCTAATATTCGTAAATCCTGCTTTTTCGAACATTTCAGTCATCTGCTCAAGATAATCAGCAGTCATCTTTTCATCATTTTCATCATAATCCACAGATACACTCAACTGAGGAATTCCAAAGTCATCGGTAAGTTCTGGGTCTAATCGCACGTAGTTGGTTTCTTTAGGAATGGTCTCACCCATCATATGCGAGCCGACTCTCCATGGTCCATACTTATCAGGATTTAACAAATTATTCTTGAGTTCCATCCCTATGGCATCGGTATCAGCGTATGCACCTCTATTGGCTCCAAAGCCCGCCGCGTATCCACGAAGGAAATCGGTCTCCTGCTTGTAAACATTTCGGAATCTTGGGAAATATCCACCAACTGGTCTTCCTCCTGAAGTAGTGAATTCAGAAAGTCCTTCGTATTCAGCTGAAACCCGAGCCCGATAATTATGAAAAGCAATGTATTTACCTAGGAGCCCATTATCATTCCCTAATCCCTCGGGAAAGCGATCAGACTTGGAATTCAAAAGGATAGCGTTGGTGTTCAAAGCTGCGGCATTGAGAAAAATTACATCTGCATAAAACTCCTCCATTTCCTTCGTCTCGGCATCAATAATTCTCACACCCGTAGCCTTACCCTTTTCCTCATCATAAATGACGGAATGGACCACGGACATAGGTCTCAAAGTCAAATTACCAGTCTTCATCGCCCATGGTATAGTCGAAGAATTACTACTAAAATATCCACCAAATGGACAACCACGCTGGCACAAATTTCGGCTTTGGCAAAGAGTTCTACCTTGTTCTACAAATTTCTCAGGACTCCCATTAATATGAGCCATCCGGGCAGCGATCATATGGCGATCATTACCATAATTCTTTTTTAGACTTTCCTGTAAATGTTTTTCTACTACATTCAGCCCAAAGGCGGGTAAAAACTCACCATCAGGCAAATGAGCTAATCCATCCTTATTTCCTGAAACCCCGGCAAACTTCTCCACATGGCTATACCAAGGCGCAATTTCATCATAAGTGATAGGCCATTCCACAGCGAATCCGTCTCGCGCTGGCCCCTCAAAATCATATTTAGACCATCTTTGGACATGTCTCGCCCAGAGTAAAGATTTTCCTCCAACCTGATACCCACGAATCCAATCAAATGGCTTCTCTTGTACGTAAGGGTGCTCCTTATCTTTCACAAAGAAATGCATAGCATCCTCTCTGAATGCGTAGCATTTACTAATGACAGGATTCTCTTTTTTGATGTCTTCGGTAAGCTGGTTTCGATGCTCGAATTGATAAGGGAGCATATTCGTGGTGGGGTAATCCTTTATGTGCTCCACATTCCTTCCCCGTTCTATCATCAATGTTTTTACACCCAAATCGCAAAGCTCTTTGGCCGCCCAGGCCCCAGAAATACCTGAGCCAACCACAATGGCTTCATAGGTTCGTTCCTGCTTGTTTTGAATATTTAGATTAGCCATTGATTTGAGGTTTATTAATATCTGAGATCATAACAGCTCCATTGTATTCTCCCGGAATCAATGAATAAGGAATTACCTCCGTCTGTATATATTCAGAGGCCATATAGCCTTGAATAGTGAAGCGTTTAGCCATTTGAAGGAAGTATTTCACATTAACTGATTCTTCGGTTTCTACTATCAAACCCTCTCTGATTATTTCTTCTCTTCCGTTGTCACTTAAACTTGAAAAGCTGCTTCCCGTTTGTGTTTTGACAAATTCAGGGAAAGCTCTGAGTCCAGCCATAAAATTGATCTGGTCTTCAGTTTTCACACAGTCATTGACCATTACTAATATGAAGTCTGGAACTTCTATGTCGAGAGCGCCTTTTATTTCTCCTGCTGGAATTATGGTATTTGAAATAGCTCCAAGTAATTCTTTTTCAGAGGCCTTAATTTGAAGCTTTTCATAGGCCGCAATAATGTCATCTGAGCTAAAATCGCAAGAAGGAATCAAAGCGATACCTCCGGTTACCATAGCGAGATGTTTGAGAGCAATTCTTCTATTCATAGATAATGGTATTTTGGGTAATTAGGAATATAAACTAAGCAAATCCCCGCCGAAAAACCACTCCTATTTTACTGTTGGCTCAATATTTCTTTGCGCCAATCGTCATGAAGCGATTTCAGCTCCAGAAGTACCTGTGGATGCTCTTTTGCCAGGTTTTTACTTTCGGTGCTATCCTGCTTTAAATTCACCAGATAGAGCGAATCGGCTTCCGCAAAGTTCAATTCATTCCTCGGGTCTGTTGGGTTTCCCAAAAGCTTCCAATCACCTTTCCTGACAGCCCAGGAATTAGTTCGTACTTCCGGGTTTCCAGTAGCCCAAAACATGGTTTCATGAGGAGACTGACTATTGGAATAAATCACATCCCTAAGACTAAAACCATCCAGATCCTCGGATTCAGGTAAATCAACTTTGGCTAAGTCGGTCAAAGTCGGAAGCCAGTCTACAGCTCCAACCCATTGATTTCGGACCTCACCTTTTGGCAGGTCTCCAGCAGGCCATGAGATAATCGCTGGAACTCGGATTCCTCCTTCCAGCATGCTGAACTTCGCCCCATTAAAGGGTCCTGGGTTCCCTCCACCAAAGTATGCCCTTGATTCCACACTATGACCATGATCTGATTGGAAAACAATGATGGTATTTTCTAATTGACCGATAGCCTCCAAATGATCCAATACATTACCAACCAACTCATCCATGGTGGAAATGAAAGCAGCATATTCTTTTCTGGGACTTGGTAAATCCGCGTAATGATTCAACCAACTCTCTCTACCCTGATAGGGATAGTGTGGCATATTAATCGCCCAATACACAAAAAAAGGGTCGGGCTTGGGTTGAGTGAAATTCACTAGCTCATCTACCATTAAATCTCCAAAGAACTGACCCTCATGATAAACCTCAGTTTCGTTCTGATAGAGATCATGAAGATTAGGTCCGTTCCAAAAAAAGAAATGGGAATAATTATCGATGCAGCCTCTTTGATGACCGAAGAAATAATCGAAACCCTGACCATTCGGAAGCTTTTCCAGGGTGTGGCCAAGATGCCATTTCCCAATCAAAGCCGTTCGATAACCAGCCGGTTTAAATACCTCTGCCATGGTCACCTGTTCCGTGGGCATTCCCGACTTCCCTTCTGGATCATTATTCGGAGTATTCACATTTCCAAAAAGACCTGCATTATAATTATACTTTCCTGTCAGCAAGCCAGCACGTGATGGAGAACATACCGGAGCCACAGAATAGAATTGGGTAAATCTAACCCCATTGGCAGCGAGACGATCCAAATTAGGGGTTTTTAAATCCCTACTTCCATAACTATTCAAATCTAAGGTTCCCTGATCATCGGTAAGGATTACAAGGATATTCGGTTGGGATGAGATTCGGCTTTCAGGCTGCGGACCAGAACAAGCCAAAATAGCTGAGACCAAAATGAAGGCCGTAAAAAGTCTACTTCTCATTACTCTCTTCAAGGGTATAGAAATCAGGATTAGCTGCAGATTCTTCATTATGAGTTTGAATAAGGGCTTGTAGTTCTTCTACTATCTCCGGACGTTCAGTAGCCAAATTGTATTGCTCGGATGGATCCGTTTCTAAATCAAAAAGTAATGGTAATGGATCATCAAAATAGGTTTTCCCAGTTTGGGAATTAGTGCGAATGTGAAGCTTCCATCTTCCTTGTCTGGCGGCAAAAACTGTATTGTCATATCCGTAGTAGAAAAACGTTCGCTCTGGCTCTTCCTTGAATAAAGAGAATTTGAAAATATCTATTCCATCAAGAACCATATCCTCAGGAAGTTCTTCTTCTAGAATCCCGGCGATAGTGGGGTATATATCTTTTGTGGAAGCAATTTCCATATAAACAGCTCCTTCATCTATTTCTCCAGGCCACCAAAGAATTCCTGGCTCTCTTTGTCCTCCTTCCCAAGTAGAGCCTTTGCCATCGCGGAAAAGCCCTGAAGAACCCCCTAATTCATCCTTAATAATCCAGGGACCGTTATCTGAAGTAAACCAAACCATGGTATTTTCTGACAACCCAGTTTCACGGAGATAGTCCAGAATTTGTCCAACTGACCAATCAATCTCCTCAATCACATCGCCGTAAAGTCCTCTCCTTGATTTTCCTTGAAACTTTTCGCCAGGATAGAGCGGCACATGAGGCATAGCGTAAGGCATATATATGAAGAAGGGATCATCTTGATTTTTCTCCATAAACTCAATCGCCCTCTCGGTGTAAAGTTGGGTGAGGGTAGTCTGGTCAGGATTAAGCGTCAGGGTGTCATTCCCTGAAAGCAATGGAATATCCGGCCATTTCGGAGGAATCATATCATTGCTATAAGGAAGTCCCAGATATTCATCAAAGCCATTTTGAAGTGGTAGATATTCCATCTTCGTAGTACCCAAATGCCATTTCCCATACATGGCAGTGGCATATCCTTGATCCTTAAGAAATTCCGCCAGAGTGTATTCTTTGGGATGAATCCCCCTAGGAGAATTTGGGTTTAAAACCCAAGAAAATCCTGATCGGTCTGGATATCGACCTGTGAGCAATCCATAACGACTTGCAGTACAGGCTGGAGAGGTCGAGTAGAAGTTTGTGAAACGTATCCCTTCCATCCCCATTTGATCCAGATTTGGAGTTTGGATGGTCGG
Source organism: uncultured Cyclobacteriaceae bacterium (assembly GCA_937146645.1). Lineage (GTDB taxonomy): Bacteria > Bacteroidota > Bacteroidia > Cytophagales > Cyclobacteriaceae > Algoriphagus. The sequence goes on along the minus strand of CAKZRQ010000016.1, from coordinate 167,894 downwards.
ATGTCCATTGATACCCAGATCCCCATAACCCATATCATCGGCGAAGAGGATGATGACATTGGGTTTTTGCTGCGCAAAGCAAATAGAGCTCAAAACCAAAAGGCTTACCAAAAAAAATATTTTCTTCATAGTAATGGAGTAATAATTCCTACTTCGGCAAAAGTGGCTGCCTGATTATCTACGGTTTGAATAGCCCTCAAACGGATAAATCTGGCTGTCTCCACCTCAAACCTTTTCTCTTGCTGAATGGGATTGTTTTTGATGTTTGAAAACTCACCTTCAGAAACCTTCTTCCAAAGTTTCCCATCCTGACTCACCTGAAATTCATAGCTGCTGATAAAGCCGCTGGGATATCTGGCTTGCATGGGGTAATAAGTGAATCCTGAAAGCTCCACTTCTTCACCCAGGTCTATTTCAATCTCGTTATTTTCACTGGTCCAATAGGTCTGTGGGTTTTCATCGATCGCCCTTTCTTCGTCGCTCTGCCAAAGAGCCTTACTTTTCTCTATTCTAACCTCAGTTTCAACACTCATCTCTGCAGTTCCTGGATCTTTTGAAAAAGTCCTCAAGGTTACTGCTTCATTCACCATAAAGGGTTCAGAGTAAAGTTGCATTTCCGAATCTGGATTAAGTGAATAGTAAACTTCCAGATCATTATCAGTAGAACTTAGTGTAACCATTCCATTCTTTTCTCTGGATATTTTTGGAGGCAAAAGAAGAGCTGGGGCATGATAAATTCCAACTTCGGAGATCACAGGAATATCCTTCGAATCTAGAATTCTTAATCTGACTCGCTGAGCTTTTTCTTCAGGAAATCTTAAAATCCTTTTAAAACCAATCGTAGTCCCATCTGCGATTTTATCCCATCCATCAACTGTTTCTTTTTCCAGAACAAAGTATTTTACCCTTTGCCCCAAGGGGGTATATTCCTGAATCAAAAGCCTATTAAAAGTAGTCTCCTTCCCAAAATCAAAAATTAAATCAGCATCAGAAGTACCATCCGGAACGCTCCAGTAAGTCTCATAATCCTGATCAAATAGATTAGTAGCCTCATAGCCTTTCCCTCGCTCAGACGAGGCGATAATTTCAGATTCACCAAGTAAATTATAGGCAAAGTCTTCTTCTATTTTGGCCGCCAAAGCCAGGACAGCTTCTTCGTCTCGTTCATGAATTAGTCCTCTGGTATCCACTGGGAAATTGATGAGTAGCGATGTATTTCTGCCAATACTTTCATAGTAAATATCCACCAGTCTGTCCAGAGTCTTCACCTTATGATCCTCATAGGTATGGTAATACCATCCTGGACGCGTGGAGACGTTGGTCTCAGCGGGAACCCAATGCGAGCCATTCTCCTGTCCATCCGACCATTCCTGAGCATACTCTGGCATCCCTGCATAAACGGAATCTCGGAATAAATTCGACCAGGTGGTTTCGTATGCAAAGCCACTTTCGTTTCCCACCCAGCGTACATCTGGACCGGCATCACTGAATAAAACGGCATTGGGTTGTAGTTCTCGAACCAGAGCATGCGTATTCGGCCAATCGTAATAGGTCAGCTTATCCACTTTCCGGGTTTCATTGGCTCCGCCATACCATCCATCTCCCCCATTTGCACCATCAAACCACACCTCAAAAATCTCCCCGTAATTCGTAAGCAATTCTCTCAGCTGGTTTCGCATGTAGGTGATGTATTCAGGCTTCCCATAGTCGGGATGATTTCTATCCCATGGGGAATAATAAATGCCAGGCTGAAGCCCAAATTCTCTACAGGCATCCACAAATTCCTGAATCAAATCGCCCTCTCCATTTCTCCAGGGGCTGTTTTTCACAGAATGCTCTGTGTAGGCCGATGGCCAAAGCACAAATCCGTCATGATGCTTTGCCGTCAAAATCAAGCCCTTCATTCCTGCTTCCGAAGCAACCTTCGCCCACTGACGGGTATCAAGTTCATTAGGATTAAACTGATCAGGAGATTCATCTCCAAAGCCCCATTCCCGATCCGAGAAGGTGTTCATGTTAAAATGGATGAACCCATAATATTCGAGTTCCTGCCAAAGAATCTGCCTTTCTTCCGGGATAGGAAATACCGGTTCTGGAGGAGCAACCTTAGGCTCACAAGCCCAAAATCCAAAGAGAATGAAAACAAAAAAATACTTTTTCATGGCAGGATGGTTAATAGGAATATTACGGATTCTAATCCGGAATAGAAAGTACAATTTGCTAGCCCATCACCTTAGCTGACCACTGGTCTTTTCAGGTAAAAGCTCATTCTCAAAAAAGCCCTTAACTTCGCCGCATGCGTAGAATTTTCACCCTTCTGCTTCTTTTTATTAGTCTTCTTTGCCATGGGCAAATTTCAATCAAGGTTCTGGATCAGGAAAGTCGGTTACCTCTGCCGGATGTCATCGTTGAAAGTGAAGATGGTAGAACCGAATTAAGTAATGTTTCAGGACAAGTTGCCTTTAATTTAGAATCTGCTGAATCCTTTCTTATTACCAAGGAGGGATATCAAACCCTCAGAGTCAGACTTTCAATGGGAGAGAATGTGGTCTTTTTACAAAAGCTGGCCATAGACCTTTCCGAGGTTACCATTACAGCTTTTGAAACACAGCGACCTTTGTTGGAACAGTCGGCATCCATTGCGGTCCTGCGAGAAGCCGACTTCAATCGATTCAATGAAACTTCCATTGTCAATTCCTTTAATACAAAGCCCGGGGTAAGAATAGAAGAGCGAGCTCCTGCCAGTTATCGGGTTTCTATTCGCGGAAGTTCTTTGCGTGCGCCTTTTGGAGTGCGAAATGTGAAGGTTTACTGGAATGAAGTTCCATTTACCGCACCTGATGGCACCACTCCTTTGAACCTTCTGGACCTTACAAATATTCGGACTGGAGAAGTAATCAAGGGTCCTTCTGGTTCTGTCTATGGTGCAGGAAATGGCGGAGTGATTAATCTAAGTAGCCCTGCTCAAGTCAGTGGTAATCGGGTTAGCTCCGATCTACTTTTGGGAGATTTTGGTCTGGTAAAATATCGTCTTGGTTTGGCTCAAAAAATAGGAACCGGAGGACTGGAAGCTTCTTTTGTGCGCCAAAAAGCAGATGGCTACCGCGATCATTCTGCGATGGATCGCAAAGTTTTCCAGCTCTCAGGAAGCTTCAATCCATCTGAAAAGCAGGAGATCAGAACCCAGCTTTTAGTTTCTGATCTTCAGTATGAAATTCCAGGAGGCCTTAATGAGGAACAATTTAATGAGGACCCAACTCAGGCAAGACCCAGGTCGGAAGACCAAAATAGCTCCATAGATCAGCAAACCATTTTCGGTTCGCTCGCTCAAACCTATACCTTTTCTGAGAAGAGTAAGAATACCACAGCCCTTTACCTTACCACTACCGATTTCGAAAACCCTTTTATTCTGGATTACAAAAAGGAATTGAGTTTTGGGTATGGTGGACGAACGAGCTTTGAATTCAACGGGAATCTTCTCAAAAAACCGATGAGAATTGTCCTCGGGGCAGAAGCTCAGGGAAGCATCACGGATGCTCAGAACTTTGGAAATGTAAATGGAGTGGCTGACACCATTCGCTTTGCTGATAAGCTAAGAGCAAGTCAGGCATTCCTCTTCCAGCAACTCGAATGGAGTTTAACCGAAAAGCTCCTTTTCACGCTTGGTTTAAGCGAGAACTTCTCAAGTTTCGAAATAGACAGGCAGGTAGATGCATCCGGAGGACCCACTGGAATTCAAGAAAGAACTTTCGATCCCATCGTGATTCCAAGAGTAGCTCTGAATTATAGAATTTCTGATTTTACGGCAGTTTATGGAAGCATCAGTAGTGGCTTTTCACCTCCCACGATTGACGAGGTTCGAACCAATGAAGGCAGTCTGAATTTGGACTTAGAAGCCGAGCGAGGCCAAAATTATGAAATAGGATTTCGCCATGGAAAAGATGAGCTAAACGTGGATTTCACTGTCTATTTCTTCAAGCTGGATGAAACGATCACCACCTTTACAAATGAGCAAGGCGTTGTACTTTTCCAAAATGCCGGAGCCACAGATCAGAAAGGAATAGAGGCCGCCATCGATTATGATTTTATCAGAAATGCTTCAGGGGCCATCAGAAATCTAAGTCTGGGAACGGCTTACACGGGTCAGTTTTTCACTTTTGTGGATTATCAAAAAAGAGAGAATGACTTTTCTGGAAATGACCTAACTGGCGTTCCCCAAACGACTTTGGTCACCAGGTTCGATCTTCGTACATCTCCAGGAATTTATCTGAATCTAACCCATCAATATGTCTCTGAAATTCCTCTCAATGATGCTAATACCGTCTATCAGGATCCCTTTAACCTGATGAATCTGAGAGTAGGATGGGCAAGTAACCTGGGAGGAAGATGGGATTTGGAGATATTTACAGGAATAGACAATTTATTAGATGAGGTTTATTCCTTGGGGAATGATCTCAATCCTTTTGGTGGACGGTTTTATCAGCCAGCCCCTGCCAGAAACTGGTATGGAGGAATTAAATTAAGCTTCAACTACTAGATTTCATCTAAACACTATGAGACGAATTATCAATACACTTTTAATGCTGATTCTGATCAGCAGCATCTCTTTCGCCCAGGACCAGGAAAAATCTTGGGAGCCAAGAGAGCCCAAAGAATTTAAGACCAGTCATCAAGGCAACTTCGGTGGAAAATCCATTTCATATGATGCGATTGTGGGAGAAACTTTCATTAAAGACTCTGAGGGTGAAGTCATCGGCTCCATGTGGAGTACCTCCTATTTGAAATCTGGAGGAAGTACTGATTCCACACGCCCGGTGATGTTCGTTTTCAATGGAGGTCCTGGTTCTGCTTCGGTTTGGCTGCATATGGGTTTTTTTGGACCAAAGGTGGTCAAAGTGGATAGCGATGCAGATGAGGACGATGGAGCGGCTCCTTACGAAATGGTGGACAATTCAGATTTTTTGATTGATCTGGTCGACCTGGTTTTTGTAGATCCCATCGGAACAGGATTCAGCCAACTTGAAGGCAAAGGAGAAGGAAAAGACTTTTGGGGACTAAATGCAGATGCACGTTCCATTGCTCAGTTTATGAGAACTTGGGTGACCAAACATAATCGTTGGCAAGCACCAAAGTTTATAGCAGGAGAAAGCTTTGGAACCACCAGAGCTGCACTGATCACCGAAGTACTTCAGGGCGGAGGTCAAACCATGGCCTTGAATGGATTGGTTTTGATCTCTCAGGCTCTTGACTATGCAGGTTCCACTTCTACAAAGGATAATCTGACTTCACTTTTCACCTATCTCCCTTCTCAAGCCGTGACTGCCTGGTACCATGGCAAAGCTGGTCAAGGTAAAACGATTGAGGAATTTGCTCAGGAAGCAAGGGAGTTTGCTTACGGAGAATATCTGGAATCGCTCTTTTTGGCACAGAAGCAGACACCTGAGCAAAAGAATGCGATTGCCGAGAAGCTAGCCTATTTTACAGGTTTGGATAAGGATTATATTCTCCTTTCGGACAATCAAATCCTGATGGGAAGATTTAAGAAAGAGCTTTTGCGCGATGAGCGCAAAGTAATCGGAACTCTGGATGGGAGATTTCTGAATGAGGAAACAGAAGCGGTTGCTGAAGGCCCGGTGTTAGGTGATCCAAGTGGATATATGACAGGAGCTGCCTACACGGCCACGTTCAATGATTACCTGATGAATGATCTGGAAGTAAAAATGGATCGTCCATATTATACCTCCTCACAAAGTATGTCAGGTTGGGATTGGAAGCCATCGGCTGGTGGATACTGGGAACCTTCTTACGTGAGCACCGCTCGAAGTCTAAGTGAGGCCATGCGAAGAAATACACAACTACAGGTCTTAGTCGCGAATGGATACTACGATTTAATCACTCCATTTTTCGATTCTGAATTCACATTTTCTCGACATGAATTCCCACAGGATCGCATTCAAATGACCTATTATGAAGCGGGACACATGATGTACAATCGTCAGGAAGATTTCGATGCTTTATCTTCAGATATTCGTGCGTTTTTGGAGTCGAATCTTAAATAATTAGATCGGGGAACTAATCCAAATTATTTAGATTTATTATAAATAAAAAATATGGCGATACCTGATTTTAATATAGAAGAAGTAAATAAGATCATACGTGGGCGGAGATCGATGTTTCCTGCTCAGTTCAAGGAAAACGATCCTGTCGATGATTCCATCATCGAAGAGATGCTTGAAAATGCCCGTTGGGCTCCCTCACATAAGCTAACCGAACCTTGGAGATTTATCGTCTACAAGGGAGATGGGCTTAAGAAATTTGCCAATTATCAGGCTGATATGTATAGGAACCGAGCTGAGAAAAATGGGACTCCATTTGTGGAAGCCAAGTATGAAAAATTTAAGCTGGCCCCCACCAAAGCTTCTCATATCATCGCCATCCTGATGAAAAGAACTGAAGGCACTCCTATCCCTGTGATGGAAGAAATTGCCTGCACAGCTATGGCCGTTCAAAACATGTACTTAACCGCTTCAGCTCATGGCTTAGCAGCATACTGGTCTACGGGTGGGCCTACATTTTGGCAGGAAGCAAGAGAAGACTTTGGGCTTGAAGGAGAGGATATGTTAATGGGCTTTTTCTATGTGGCCAAAAGGGCTTCAGACCTTTGGCCGGAAGGCAAGAGAGAATCACTCGATGAAAAAGTTGCCTGGGTAACAGAGTAAAAAAAGGTTGTTCGTAATAGAAAAATCTGTCAGACTGAGCGGAGTCGAAGTCTATTTCTGATTCGTAGAAGAACATTTCGACTCCCTGCCCGGGGTCAGGCGGGCGCTCAATGTGACAAAAAGGTAGAATTAAATAATTCTAAATTTTGAATTAGAAACCAACAAATGAAGGAGGTTTCACTCCATTAGCTCTTAGATAGGCCACTGCAACTCCTCGGTGATGAGTACAGTGATCGTCAATTAAGGCAATCACTTGTCTCCGTGATGCCTCGGTTCCAAAAACGGGAATTACTTCGGCAAGCTCCTCTTCGCTTAAAGCAGCAACCGTAGCTTTGCCGTAGGCATAGGCATCGCTCAGATATTTAGCCAAATCCTCCTTAGAGGCTCCCTCTAAATCTAGTTTGGGGGCGGAAGCCTCGTCACCGTTTAAAAATCCCTGACTAATTCCAACGATACCGCCACCGATGTGATGTAACTGCTCCTTAAAAGACATGGACTCATCAGCAGGTTTATAATCCATACCTGAGTCAGGCATAGCATTTAAAACGTCAAGCGTAAATTTCTCTCCATTTCCCCATTTTGCCACGAATTCCTCAACCGTAGTCTGGGCCTGAAGAGTCCCTACAGCAAGAAAAGAAAAGAGCATAACCAATACTCCGAATAATTTTGAAAAGCTTTTCATGATAATGTGGTGTTTGATTCTACGTTAAAATCGTACTATTTCCCCGCTATTTCAAATTGAATAGTCTAATTTTACCCTATGAAAAGATCGGCACTGATCCTATTTTCTATTCTTTTTTTGAGTTCCTGCTCGGAAAACTATTTGCCAAAACCTCCTGGGTATAATCGGATTGACCTTCCTGAGCACCAATTCGAATCTCTGGCAAATGAGCTCCCCTATCAACTGGAATACTCGAAGTTTAGCCGCGTGGAAGCGGATTCATTTAATCTTGCAGAAAAGAATTGGATTAATCTCCACTATGTGGATTTTGGTGCCAAAATTCATATGACCTACAAGGAAATCGATGGAAAAACTGTGGATTTCCGTACTTTATCTGAAGATGCTTTTAAGCTTACCGCAAAGCATCAGATCAAAGCTTATGGCATCGAAGAGGCAGTGACAATCACCCCTAATGGCTACACAGGAGTAGTCGCAGAACTTGAAGGTGAAGTTCCCACTCAATTCCAGTTTTTCGTGACGGATTCTACTAAGCACTTTTTACGAGGTGCTTTGTATTTCAATACGGCAATGAAAAATGATTCCCTTGAACCCGTGATCGAATACATCAAAGTAGACATGGCGCACCTGATGAATTCAGTTACTTTTCAGAATTAACCTAGAGTTTTCCAGGTTTTGAGCATTAGGCCTCCTGAGGCCAAAGCAACAATCGCACAGATTACCCCACCCAGCATCTCGCTGTAAATGAAGAAACCTGTGGAGAACAAGGCGGTGTAAACCATAATTGAACCCAACAGCATCATGCCGATTTCTTTTGGCAACTGACCTGGATTCTGCTTGATTTCAGGATAGCGATCCAGAACCTTCTTCCAGCCAAAGGCTGCAGGCTTCACTTTTTCATAAAAGCTTAGCAGAATTTCATCCTTTTCTGGCTGTGTAAGGAAAGTAACCAAAAGCCATCCCACGGTAGTTATAGAAACACTATAGATCAGCTTCAGATAGGCTTGATCTTCTGGAATAGCAATGAGTCCAATATTTGGATTGATAGCCTCGAAGAAAATAGCCACCACAAAAGAAATTGCCATAGCTGAGATTTCAGTGTAGGCATTAATCCTCCACCAGAACCATCTCAGAATAAAAATAAGCCCGGTACCTGCTCCTATTTGAAGGAGAATATTAAAGGCATCCAGAGCACTTGAAAGTGCCAAAGCCAAAAAGGCTGAGAAAACCATTAGTAATACCGTTGAAATTCTTCCAACCGCTACAAGCTCTTTGTCGGAAGCTTCAGGCTTCACAAATCTCAGATAGAAGTCATTAACGATATAGGAAGATCCCCAATTCAAATGAGTGGATAAAGTGGACATCACCGCCGCGATAAGAGAGGCCAGTACAATTCCAATCAGGCCTGTGGGTAAGAATGTTAGCATAGCAGAATAAGCCAAATCATCACCAAGCTTATCTTCGGTGATGGCTGGAAAAGCCTCCTGCATATCACTGATATTTGGGAAAATCACCAGCGAGGCCAAGGCAATCAAAATCCAAGGCCAAGGTCTTAATGCATAATGCGCCACATTAAAGAATAGGGTGGCACCCATGGCATTCTTTTCATCTTTGGCAGAAAGCATTCTTTGGGCGATGTAGCCCCCACCTCCAGGCTCAGCACCTGGATACCAAGTCGCCCACCATTGAATTGCTATGGGCAACAGAAACAAAGGAATGAAAGCATTCGGATCAGAAAAATCCGGAAAGAAATCTAGTTTATCCGCAACCAACTCATGACTCAACAGGTTGCTAACTGATCCAATTTCTGGAAGATCAATGATATAATAAGCTGCTCCAAAGGAACCAATAATCGCGATAAAGAACTGGAAAAAGTCTGTGAGTAGAACCCCTTTCAAACCACCCAGAGAACTGTAAACCACAGTGACTATCGAAGCAATCAAAAGGGTCTGTACCGGAGTCAAACCAAGCATTACTCCTCCTATCTTAATCGCTGCCAGTGAAACTGTGGCCATAATCACCACATTAAAGAATACACCTAAATAAAGTGCTCTAAAGGCCCTTAGAAATGCAGCTCCTTTGCCTGAATAGCGCAGTTCATAAAACTCCAGGTCCGTGGTTACTTCAGATCTTCTCCAGAGTTTGGCGTAAACGAAAACCGTCAACATACCAGTAAGCAGGAATGCCCACCAACTCCAGTTTCCAGCCACACCGTTTTTTCTCACCAAATCAGTAACGAGGTTTGGAGTATCCGCAGAAAAGGTGGTAGCGACCATGGAAACACCTAATAGCCACCAGGGCATGTTTCGTCCAGAGAGGAAAAACTCCTTTGCCGAGGATCCAGCTTTCTTCGAGGTAAAAAGACCGATCAGAAGTGAGACAAGAAAAAAGGCTCCGATTATGGCCCAATCGATTCCGGTTACATTCATAGCTTCTAGGTTGGGGTGATAAGAAGGTTTATCAATTTTTTTTATAAAAGAAGAAAAACTTTTATAAATATTTTAGCAATGTATTTAAAAATCTTTACTGAGGAAAGAAAAATACAATTAAGTTTCCCAAAAACTGATTCCTTTTCTTTGGATGGTTAAGCCCCTTGAAATGAGCTCAAATCATATGCATTCAACATGAATAGTATTCATGAAAATCTGAAAACCTTCAGTAGATTTAGCACATGAATTTTGACCAGATCCAGTCCCTTTTAAAGGAATATCCAATTAGCGAAGCCACTGCTCCAGGGCTTAAGAGATTTGGCAATGGTCATATCCATGGTACCTTTTTGGTGCAAGCAGGCACAAAGAAATTCATACTTCAGCAGTTCAATTCCACGGTTTTCAAATCTCCTGAGACGATTGCCTCGAATCAAAGCCAAGTAGCTAGGGAAGCCCATTTTGAAGCTTTATCCTTTGAAGTTCCGCTACCTATTGCTACCCGTTCGGGTAAGCTCCTTTTTGAAGCAGATGGAAAGTATTTCCGTCTTTTCGATTTTGTAGATGGTAAATCAGTGGACTATCCTGAGAGCGAGACTCAGGCAAAGGAAGCAGCTAAGGGATTTGGAGGCTTTGCGGCAGCAATGAACAACATAAATCCAGAAGACCTGAACGATACCATTCCAGACTTTCACCGGCTCGATTTAAGGTTTCAGCAGTTTTTCGAAGGAATACCAGGTAAGGAATTATCGGAAGAAGAAAAGCTGCTTGTGGATTACTACGCAGAACAAAAAAGTATAATTGAAAAGTACTCCAATATCATCAAAAGGCTTCCAATTCGGATCACGCATAATGACACCAAGCTGAACAACCTTATTTTTTCAAAGGACCTTCTACATTTAAAAGCCGTCATAGATTTGGACACACTTATGCCCGGATTTCTCATGTATGATTTCGGGGATTTGGTTCGGACAGCAGCTTCTGGAGTCGATGAGAACAATGAAGATTGGGACAGCATTGGATTACAGATTGGCCTATTCCAAAGTTTGGCTGAAGGATATTTGGAAGGTTTTGGGGAAGAAATAACCAAGGAAGAAATTGAATCTCTCCATTGGGCAGGTGAATTCATGACACTGATGATGGGCTTGAGGTTTCTGACTGATCACCTCGATGGCAACAAGTACTATCATGTTCATCACCCATTGGCAAACCTCGTAAGGACCAAAAATCAAATGCTTCTTTTAGAAAGCTTGAAAGCTCACCGATTGGAAATTCGAGAGATTTTTTCCAAGCTCCTTTCTGACAAAAACTGACATTCCATTGCCTGATGAAGGCTGACGGATTAATTTGTGGATCAGTTTAAACCCCTCCCAATTGCCCGGTATTTTTGATACGAAAATAGAATTCCTGAAAGGTGTCGGCCCCCAAAAAGCCGCCCTAATCAATAAGGAGCTTTCCATTTTTACTTACGGGGATTTAATTCAGCACTATCCATTTCGATACGAGGACCGCAGCAAGTTCTGGAAAATAAATCAGCTGAGTAGAGACCTGGAAAATGTTCAGGTGATAGCTAAGGTTAAAAAGGTTGAAATCATCGGAGCAGGCGGAAAAAGAAGGCTGGTAGCCGAGGTAATAGACGAAACTGGAACCATGGAAATGACCTGGTTCAAAGGAATTCAATGGGTTCAAAAAAAATTACCACCCGGGGCCGTTTACGTTTTCTTCGGTAAGCCCGCACAGTACGGCAGAAAGTGGAGTATTGCGCATCCGGAGATGGAACCTCTCTCTCAGTCAAGAGAGCAAAGAAATAGTTATCAGCCGGTCTATTCTACCACTGAAAAACTCAGGGCCAGATTTCTTGATTCCAGAGGGATTTCCAAGCTTCAGGAACAACTTTTGGCGGTAAGCCAAAATCAAATTAGGGAGACCCTTTCCTCGGAAATTATGAACCGATTCGGACTAATCGGTAAGAAAACTGCACTTAAAGAAATTCACTTCCCAAGTGAGGGTAAAGCCCTCCAGGCAGCAAAGAAAAGGCTAAAGTTTGAGGAGTTTTTCTTTCTTCAATTGAGGCTTCTGAAAATGAAGCTCACGCGCACGGAGAAATCTCCAGGGCAGGTTCTTTCCAATACCGATTTGCTCAATAAGTTCTATGCAGACCATATTCCCTTTGAGCTCACCAATGCCCAAAAAAGGGTGATTCGGGAATCTTATAGGGACATGAAATCCGGTCAGCAAATGAATCGTCTCATTCAAGGCGATGTCGGTAGTGGAAAGACCATGGTTGCTTTCATCTGCATGCTTCTCGCCATTAGTTCCGGAGCTCAGGCATGCTTGATGGCACCTACTGAAATTCTAGCAAATCAGCACTACGAGGGTCTAAAGGAATATGCTGATTTAATGAATCTCAAGATCGCTTTGCTGACAGGCTCAAGTAAGAAAAGTGAGAGAAAACAGATTCATGAAGAGCTATTGAACGGAGAGCTAAAGATCCTGATTGGCACTCATGCACTACTTGAGGATGTGGTTCAGTTCCAAAATTTAGGTCTGGCTATTGTGGACGAGCAGCATAGATTTGGCGTAGCCCAGAGGGCAAAGCTTTGGGCTAAAAATGAGAATTTTCTTCCCCATGTCTTGGTCATGACCGCCACTCCTATTCCAAGGACCTTAGCCATGACGCTGTATGGTGACTTGGAGATTTCAGTTATCGATGAGCTCCCTGCTGGTAGAAAACCCATCCAGACCGTTCATCGCTATGATAAGGACCGATCGCTCGTCTTTAGCTTTATCAAAAAAGAGATTCTCAAAGGCCGTCAGGTCTATATTGTCTACCCACTCATAGAGGAGTCGCAAAAGCTTGACTTGAAGAACCTGATGGATGGCTTTGAAAGTATTTCCAGGGCTTTCCCTGAGTTTCCGCTGAGTATCGTTCATGGTGGAATGAAAGCCGATGCCAAGGATTACGAAATGCAGCGTTTTGTGAAGGGCGAAACCAAAATAATGGTTGCAACCACGGTGATCGAAGTTGGGGTGAATGTCCCGAATGCCTCAGTGATGATCATCGAGAATGCAGAGCGTTTCGGACTTTCGCAGCTTCATCAGCTGAGAGGTCGAGTTGGTAGAGGAGCTGAGCAAAGCTACTGCGTGCTAATGAGCAAATATGAGCTTTCCAAAGACTCCAGAGTCAGGCTGGACACCATGGTCAGAACAAATGATGGTTTCGAAATCGCTGATGTGGATCTCAAACTTCGTGGTCCTGGAGACATGATGGGAACCCAACAAAGCGGGGTCACAGATTTGCTAATCGCTGATCTAAGCAAGGATGCTCCTTTGCTCACCTTAGCGAGGGATGCAGCAGAGCTGACTTTAGGAAATGACCCTGATCTGAGCAAGGAAGAAAATCGACCTATCCTCAACCAGATCAGGAATCAAAAGAAGCATGCGGTCAATTGGAGTCGGATTTCCTGATCTATAGCTATTTCTTTTTCCATTCTATTTCTTATCCACTTTCAAAACACTGGCCTCATCTACGATGAAGTCCAGAACTGAGACCTTTCCGTCAGGTTCGAAACTAAATTGGATATCCAATTCCATTTCCCTCACAAAAAATCGTGAATCAGATTTTGGGTAAGCCGTACCATTGAAAACCGGACTTTTGATAATAATCGAGTACTCGTCAGAATTGACCACCAAATCTTCATCAAAACCAGGAATAGCATAATTCCCCTCAAAAGTTGATAGAGACTCCTTGGAGAGCTTGATCATTCTGGAATCAAAGGTCGGGTCAGGCATCACTCGAATTCCATTCATGTTATCGAATCTAGCCATAGCACCCGTTCCCCAGGCAGTATTCGCAATACCAATAATCAATTCATTGTTCCCTTTTTTCAAGACTAGAGGAACAGAAGAATTATCTACCGAAAGCCTCCCATCAGGAGTTTTAGCCATAAGTCTTCCTTCCAGGTTTTTGTCCAAAAAGGTCATTTGTCCATTCAAGAAAATCCAGACTTCCGTGAGGTATCCAAGGTCCAGCGTTTTGGTTTGATCTTCATCCGACTCGATTTTCAATTTCAGCCAGTTGAGCCGCTTTCCTTCCACATTCCCAAACATCCTAGAAAGGTTCAAAAATCCTCTTCTCTCGGTTTTCTCTACCGTCCATTGGGTTTCAGGTGAAGGAAGATATTCGTAGCTGAAGTCAATTTTTCCAGGAATGTCAATAGCCTCGCTCACTGCCCATTCACGGATATATCGCGGATCATAAGCTGTCGGATCAGGTGAAGAAATGGAAGAAAGACCTTCGACATCATTAGATACCTTGAGATTCATAATTTCAGCTTCTCCCTCGAACCCTATTCTGCCAGAATCGAAATTCCCTTCCAAATGATCGACTTCAAGGGTTGGTGTATCGCTATTGATATAAATAAGCATTCTGGATCCAGAAATAACGAACTTGAAGTCGTTCTCACCATCCGTGGTATAGTTTGCATTAGACTGAAATTGTGGATAGGTATTCCACATGAGAACGCCTTTGATGTAAGGAGCGTACTGAAAGGCGTCCGTCGCATTTGGATTCCCAGCCCTGGCGGGCCGTAGATAAAAATACTCGTTCTCATCCTTGTTCTCCATTCTGAAGAAAAAGGAAAGCGCCTTAGTGTCTCGCGTAGTGAATTCGACTGTCCCGTCAGTGAATTCAAAATCCTTGGCAATGACTTTGCCGACTCCAGGAGTAAGCATCATTTTTTGGATTCCATTCTCATTTCGAAATTCGATATCACCTGAAGTGGACTCCCAGTTTTCAGCTTCAAGAGTAAGGTTTCTGTATTCTCCATTCTGGGCATAAAGATGATTACAGAGCAAAAAGGAAATAAAAAAAAGCAATAGTGGTTTCATGGTAGTTGGTTTATGGTATGTTCTAATTTCAGAATAAAAGTAGTACCAGTAGGGGCAAAAAGAATTTCAAAGCCTGTTCAAGGTGAGTTCAAGGCCATTGGAAAGGGATTACTTTTTCATTTCAATCTTTTTAGTAGCTTTCTTCAGCTAAGCCATTCTTCTTTATGAATAAGACCAACTATCACCTTCAGCATTGTTTAACTCAGATCGAAAAAAAGCTAGGATGGGGAGATAGTGAAAATTGGAAAACGAGCGATTTTGAGCTTCTTCGAGAAAAGATTCTTGATAAAACTGGTGTTAATCTCAGCGTGAGTACTCTTCGAAGACTATGGGGAAAAGTTAAGTATGAAAGTGATCCCCAACCGACTACGCTGAATGCCTTAGCCCAATTTCTAGGGTTCGAAAACTTCCTGGAGTTTACAGCCTCACTTCCTCCAGCGGAAAATTCAGAACCGATCTCGGAAATTCCTGAATCCCCCAAACCAAAGAATTCCATCTTTTGGAGAGCTGGTGCCATTCTAATTGGAGTCGGAGTATTGCTGGTAATTATCTGGGGCTTGAATCAGACGGAGGCTAACGAAGAAGAATTAGATCCTACCTTATTTTCATTCAGCAGCCAGCCCATATCCAAAGGCATCCCAAATTCAGTAGTATTTGATTTTGACGTGCCAAGTTCCGTTTCCGACTCAGTATTTATTCAACAATCATGGGATTCAAGCAAGAAATTTTCGGTGGAGTCAACTCAAAATCAGGCTACAACAGTCTATTACTATCCGGGATTCTTCAATGCCAAATTGCTCGTTGGAAATAAGATAGTCAAGGAGCATGGTCTTCTGATTCCAAGTGGTGATTGGTTGCCCCTGGTAAATCGTGAAACTACTCCGATATATTTTGAGAAAGATCCATCAATCCGAAATGGAGTTCTGAGTCTTACCGAAGAAGATTTCACCCGGGAAAATATCGCCCTTAAACCAGAAGTACCCGTGAGCAGCATCTATTTCGTTGATGATCTGGGAGAGATAAGTGCTCAAAACTTTAGCCTCAAAACCAAGTTTCGAAACTCTTATACTGGAGGAAATGAAGCTTGTAAATTCGCGCAAATGCTCATCCTAACTAAGGATGCACCTATGGTTTTTAACTTTTCGATTCCAGGCTGCACTTCAGAATTAGGATTACTTCTTTCAGAAAAACAGATAGATGGAAAAAAAACTGATCTGTCCGCCTTTGGTATCGAACCGGAAGAATGGATTGATTTGGAAGTTTCTGTTGTAAACCAACAAGTATCCGTTTTTCTAGGATCTGAAATTATATTCGAAGACAGCTTCGAAAACAACCCAGGAGATATTATTGGATTGGTTTACCACTTCAAGGGGACCGGTGAAATTGATTTTGTGAATCTCCAAAATGCGAAGGGCATTAGCATCCTTGAGGAAGAGTTCTGATTAGTCTTTTTGGCGCTTTTTAAAAAGTCCGGCGATGCGACCAAAAGTCTTTTTCTCCCACTCCCAGAAAAATTTGAACTGACCAAAAATAAAGCCATAGATCAGTAGTAGGATTTGATAAAGAGGTAAGACCAGAAGTAAGTAGAAGACGGTATTTACGAAACCACCTTTTTCAACTCCAAAGAAATCAAGCACAGGTTGCTTGATGAAAAGAATGGTTGTTCCTGTGAAAGCAAACACGATTAGAACCATGATTACCTGTCTCAGGCTATCTAAATTCCACTTATCCTGAAGTTTTTGCAGGTAGCTTTTTTTCTGTATCTCCTCGCTCATGTCACGCAAATTTACCAAGAAAAAACTCCCTCATTCAATTGAGACAGGGCATCTTTTTTCACTTTGGAATCTACCAAAACTGAAACATTATGCCTACTTCCCCCATAAGAAAGCATTCTCACTGAAATTCCCTTCAAGGCGTCAAGCACGGACTTAAGTGTTCCTTCATCCTCGGCTATTCTATTGCCCACAATGCAAATAATAGACTGATCCGAATCAACCTCCACTATTCCGAAAGCTTTCAGCTCCTCCACAATATGCTCAAGGTTTCCAAGCTCGTCAATCGTCACAGAAACTGCCACCTCCGATGTGGTGATCATATCAATTGGAGTCTTATACTTTTCAAAAATCTCAAAAACTTTTCTTAAGAAACCATAAGCCAAGAGCATTCGGCTGGACTTAATCTTGATCGCGGTGATCCCGTCTTTTGCCGCAATAGCTTTCACTCCGACTCTAGGAACTTCATCCTTAATTATTGTCCCCTGAGCCTCAGGCTGCATAGTATTCAAAAGTCGAACGGGAATATTGTATTGCTGTGCTGGCCAGATGGAAGCTGGATGGAGAATCTTCGCCCCAAAGTAAGCAAGCTCTGCTGCCTCATCGAATGAGAGCTGTGCGATAGGCCTGGTTCGGTCCACAATTCTGGGATCGTTATTGTGCATCCCATCGATATCCGTCCAGATTTCACAGACCCTGGCATTAACCGCCGCAGCGATCAATGAAGCCGTGTAATCACTTCCTCCCCGCTTCAGGTTGTCAACTTCGTTTCTGTGATTTTTACAGATGTAGCCCTGAGTAATGAAGAGCCTATTTGCTCCTTCGTACCCTTCAAGAATTGCCGATAATTTCTTGGAAATCTTTTCGAGTTCAGGTTCTCCATTTTCATCGATGCTCATAAAATCCAGGGCAGGCAAAAAGACTGCATCAGCCTTTTTCTCCTCGAGAAGAATAAAGAAAAGCTTTGTGGAGAGAAGCTCTCCCTGAGCCAAAATGTCAAGATTTAAAGCTTCATTAAATGAGATTTTGAGAAGGATATTCAGAAACTCAAAATGCTCATCAACCACCGCTCTGGCTTTCTTTCTACCCTCTTCAGTTTTTAGAAGCTTTGGATAAAAATCCAGGTAATGCTCATTCAGCGTATCGATTCTTTCTTTGGCCAGCGGCTTATCAGCAGCCGCCAAAGCCTCACCAATTTGTGTCAGTGAATTCGTGGTTCCTGATAATGCAGAAAGAACCACCAGGGTATCCTCTCCAGTATTCGATACCAATTCCATCACCTGATGCATACGTTCGGGACGTCCCACAGAGGTACCCCCAAATTTCATTATTCTCATAAGTTAAAAAGCTTTATAGGTGGGTGGATGATTAAAATCCGAGCATTTTGATGGCAGTAATCGCGGCCTCATCGCCTTTGTTGCCATGCTTTCCACCAGCGCGATCAAGAGCCTGTTGTTGTGTATTTGGTGTGAGCACACCAAAAATCACTGGCTTGTTATACTTCAAACTCACATTCGTAATTCCATTAGCCACCGCATCACAGATAAAATCGAAGTGCTTAGTCTCCCCCTGAATTACACATCCAAGACAAATGACAGCATCTATGTTTGAATCACTTGCCATCCATTGCGAAGCAAGCGAAAGCTCGAATGAGCCTGGTACGTTTTTCCGAATGATATTTTCTTTCTCAACACCATGGTCAAGAAGAGTTTGATATGCGCCAGAGTAAAGGGATTCTGTCACCTCTTCGTTCCACTCTGAAACTATGATGGCAAAGGTCTTCTTGCTCACATCGGTGATGTTTTTTGAGGAATGATCGCTAAGATTTTTTTGTGAAGTTGCCATTTCAGGAATTTTTATTTTTAAACAAAAAAAGAGTAAGACGCACGCCTTACTCTTTACTCATTGTGATAAAATCACTCAATTAGTTAGAAGCAAGACCTTCAAGTCTAGCTTTATGTTTTCGTGCTCCCGCAAACTCAAAAGACTCGAAGAATTCATCTTCAATCCTCTGGTATGCAGCTATTGCATCATCAAGCTGTCCAGCCTCTTCATAGGCGATGGCTAGCTTTGAAAGATACTTTGGAGTAAAATATTTGTCGTCTTGGTAGTCAGCAGCCTTCTCATAATTTGAGATCGCTTCCTGAGTATTTCCTAGCTCGAGATTAGCATCGCCAATTAAGGAATAAGCTTTGGCCTGCACTAAATAATCATCAGAAGAAAACTGCTCTAGATGAGTCAAAGCATCTGTGAAGTTCAGCTCACTCATGTAAATAGAACCAATGTAATAGTGCGCAAGATTAGCAGCGTCCGTACCTTTATAATCATCTACAATTTGCAAGAAACCAGCGTTAATTCCGTCGCCATTTAGTGCGAACTGAACACTATCCTGCTCGAAGAAATAAACCGCTTGGAACATATCTTCCTGAGCGTTTGAATTCTGATTCTGCTCGTTGATCTGGAAGTA
Source organism: uncultured Cyclobacteriaceae bacterium (assembly GCA_937146645.1). GTDB lineage: Bacteria > Bacteroidota > Bacteroidia > Cytophagales > Cyclobacteriaceae > Algoriphagus. The sequence continues at coordinate 148,941 of CAKZRQ010000016.1, read as the reverse complement.
TAAAATCACTGCAATTGCAAGGATTCCAACACCCAAAACCGCACTAAGTATTTTGCTATTATTCTTTACAAATTCTTCACCACGTCCCAATCTCTCGGCAATCTCTGCTGGGTTCTCCAGTAGGTCATTCGCTGGGTCGTGTTGCTTCTTTCTGCTTCTTTTAGTTGCCATGCTACTCAAATTTCAGCCGCAAATATACGGTTTTTATAAATACCTCAAAGACAAATAAAAAAGCCATGAAGCAAAGCGCTGCTCCATGGCTTTTTTTTTGATTTTTTAAGACTATTCCATGGTAAACGGATAGTCCTCCTGAACGTAAACATCCTCGAAGGCTGCCTGACCATCAGGCCATGGAGATTCTTCCGCAAACTTCACAGCATCAGCTACTTGCTGCTTCACTCGGGCAATCACTTCATTGATCTCATCTTCCGACATGATCTTATTATCACGGATGGTTCCAAGCACTTGCTCGATTGGATCGCGCTGCTTGTATTCTTCGACTTCTTCCTTGGTTCGGTACTTCTGAGGATCCGACATGGAATGCCCCTTATATCTGTACGTTCTGAATTCAAGAAGCGTGGGTCCATCGCCTCGTCTGGCTCTTTCAGCAGCCTCAGCTACGGCTTCATGAATAGCCTCCACATTCATCCCATCCACAGGGAATGCTGGCATGTCATAAGACTCACCAACCTGATAAAGCTCAGTTACATTTGAAGTCCTCTCCACCGAGGTCCCCATGGCATAGCCATTATTCTCGATAACGAAAATCACCGGGGTCTTGTAAAGCATCGCAAGGTTGAATGCTTCATGAACAGCTCCTTGTCTTACAGCACCATCACCCATGTGACAGATGCATAGGTTCTTAGTGCCTTTATATTTTTCGGCAAAGCCAATACCTAGTCCCATAGGAACCTGAGCTCCTACGATACCATGGCCTCCCATGAAATTTCTCTCCTTGTCAAAAATGTGCATGGAACCACCCTTACCTTTGGTCGTACCGGTGGCTTTGCCAAAAAGCTCAGCCATAACAGCACCAGGATCAGTTCCCAATCCTAGCGGATGTGCGTGATCTCGATAGGCGGTGATCCACTTGTCATCCTTCTCAAGAGCAGTGATTGCGCCAGCAGCACAAGCTTCCTGACCAATATAAAGGTGACAGAAACCCCGGATTTTTTGCTGGCCATATAGCTGCCCAGCCTTCTCCTCAAACCTTCTCATCAAGAGCATGCTCTCATACCAAAAGGCATAGGTCTCTTTTGAATATTTCGCTTTTGCTTTCGCTGTTGTCCGTCTTTTTGCCATATCTAACAGATCAAATTTGCTATTTTTAGGCCTCAAATATAATCAACCCGACCTAAAAAAAAGGGTAGCCCTCAAATAATTAAACTCGCAGATGCACCTGAAGTCTTTGGAGCTAATCAATTTCAAAAATCACCAAAAATCCAAGCTTCAGTTTTCGGAAGAAATCAATTGTATCGTTGGGCTAAATGGAAGTGGAAAAACCACCATCCTTGATGCGATTCACTACCTCTCTTTGACCAAAAGTGCTATCCAATCGAGCGACACCCTGAACGTCCTGCATGAGCAGCCGTTTTTTACTATCAAGGGTAGCTTTGAATTATCCCGACAAAACCTCGACGTGAGATGTACCATGGAGCTGGGCAAGAAAAAGACCATTTTTCAGGATGAGAATCCTATGGCAAAAAACTCTGAGCATGTCGGTACAATTCCTCTGGTTTTGATCGCTCCGGATGACACAGATTTGATTCGAGGAGGAAGTGAGGGTAGAAGAAAGTTTTTCGATGGGCTTATTTCTCAGCTGGATCATGAGTATTTACAAAAGCTGATCCGCTATCATAACTTCTTAAAGCAAAGAAATGCCCTGCTAAAAAGATTCGCTGAGACAGGTAATCCTGATTTCACACTTTTGGGAAGCTATGATGTAGAACTTATTTCCTTAAGTGAATGGCTTGCAAGCAGAAGAAAAAGCCTTTTAGAGGAATTAGCCCCGCTACTGCAGAAATACTACGAGGAATTATCAAGTGGCCAGGAAAAAGTAGAAATCAGCTACGAAACCAAAGCCCTTGAAGAGAACTTTGGAGAGTACTTCTATTCAAAACGTGATCGTGACCTGATGATTAAAACCACAGCGGCCGGCGTACATAAGGATGACTATCACTTTTTAATCGATGGGCATCCCTTGCGAAAAATCGGAAGTCAGGGACAGCAAAAATCATTTATTATAGCACTGAAGTTGGCTCAGTTTCAGATCTTCGAAAAAGCCAAAGGAGAGAAACCCTTACTTCTGCTAGATGATATTTTCGATAAACTGGATGACAGTCGAATCGAGCAGCTGATGCAATTAATCTCCCAAAATACTTTCGGCCAAATATTTCTCACCGATGCGAGGCCCGAAAGGTCTGAGACCATTCTGAAGGAGTTGGAGGCAGAGGTAAGGTTTTTCTCAATTAATGCTGGAGCTGTGGAGATGTAGAGAACTAGCCTCTTTCTTCATTCTACTCAACTCTATTCTTAAGCCTCCACATCTTAATTTGAAGATAAAAATAAGGTAGGGCTAACAATATCATTCCCCACCAATAATTGGATGTAAACTCTGGGAAAATACATACCAGACAAATCAAAACAAGTAAACAGAGCGAAGCGAAAATATAAAAGATACGATTCTGCTTGAAGACCTCATCGTTCCAGTTTTGCAACAGCCCCAGAACAAGGTAAAGGACAGCAATTCCAAACAATAATAAATGGTAGCTTTCCATTAAAATACGTTGAGTCAATAAGTTCTAAATTCTCATAGACAAAAAAAATACCCAATTGAGGGTATTTTTATGGAATCAAACTCAAATGTAGGCTACCAAAGCTTTTCAGGATACTCACCTGATTCATGAAGTTTTTTTAATGAGTCGATCACGACCGGCTTGTCATCTGTATAAGTTACTCCAAACCAGGTTTTGCCGCCAGGCAAAATTTCAAAAGCTGCTTTTCCTTCCTGAATTAGATTATTGGCAACTGTCGGGATATAAAATTCAGATTTTAGGTTGTCCAGGTTGGCAGGAAGAAATTCATCCCACATGCGCTGAACATCTGCGAATACATCCCCATGGAAACCCCAGAAATTCATACTCACCGGGGTTCCTTCTTCGATGACTAATTCCTCATCCTCACCTCGGCTAACTATCTTTTCACCTTCTCTGGCGATGGATGTTCTTTCAGTCATCCCTATCAGCTGACCTTTTTCATTGGTTTCACAAACCCCACGACTCACGGTTCCATTCTTTGATAAAACATTCTGAATGGCATAACCCACCATGGCATGAAGCTTTGGATTCACTTCTTCAGAAAGGAATTTTCCAAGAACTTCGAAGGCCTCTTTTCCATAGAAGTCATCAGCATTGATAACAGCGAAAGGCTCCTGGATCACATTTTTTGCGCAAAGCATGGCATGAGCCGTACCAAATGGCTTTACCCTTTCTGCCTGTCGCAAATCTTCCGGCACAAAGCTTTCTAAGGACTGAATCACCCATTCTACTTCGATCTTCCCCTCCAGCTTTGGCATAAACTTCTCCTTGGCTACGTCAAGAATTTCCTCTCTCACAATCATCACCACTTTGCCGAAGCCGGCTCTGATGGCATCAAAAATGGAATACTCCAAAATAGTCTCTCCATTCGGACCAAAGCCATCGATCTGCTTATTCCCTCCATATCTGCTTCCCATTCCGGCAGCGAGCACTAAAAGTGTTGGTTTCTGATTCATTTTCCTTTGATAAAATTTGTCGCAAAATTAAATCAATTATCCACCAAGCCAAGGATTTAAGTCAATATTGACTTGACCTATTCGGTCAAAAAAAATCCCCAATCTTTCGATCGGGGATAGGTTCTAAATAGCAGGTTTGAAATACCGATTGAGAATCGCTCCATGGAGCCTCTCAAACATTTGGTAACACCAGTTTTTAAATTCTTCAGCTTCATCGGGCTTGATTAAGCGAAGGCCCTTTCGTAGCTCTTTTTCAAACAAATACTTACTGAAGCTGACCTTTTGAAGAATCGTCTTTACGTATTCGATCATAATTAAAGAGTTTAAAAGTTATTAACTGATTTTAAGTAGACCTACGAGGCCAAATCAATAGATGTTACGTTATTTTGGGGACCAATCCAAAAAGAATTATTCCTATTTTCGCAACCATGTTTAAAACGTATTTACTTACGTCTTTCGTGCTTTTCTTAACTCTTTTTTCGGGAGTGCTTTTGGCTCAGGAAGTTACGATCGATCTTGGCCCTACCGAGATAGGAATTAACGAGACTTTCACGATCAAAGTCACCCTGGAAAATGAAAAAATACGATCGAATGCGGAATTTCCAGATATTCCGGGATTTCAGAAGCAGGGAGTTTCTCAGTCATCTTCCATGAATCTTATCAATGGTCAGATGACGAGTTCGAATAGTTTCATTCAGTATTATAGACCTCTTCAGGAAGGGACTACCACTTTGGCTCCCTTCACCATAGAAATCAATGGAAGTGAATACTCTTCCCCTGGGCAGCAAATCACAGTCACCGAAGCTGTATCAAGTCAAGGATTCCGATCTAATCCAAATGATCCCTTTTCAGACTTTTTCTCCAGATCCCCAGCTACAGAACCTGAATATATAGAAATGGAAGACGATGCCTTCTTTGGGGTAACCGTGGACAAAGAGGAAATCTACGCTGGAGAAGGCTTTACCATGAATCTGGCATTTTATATGTCGGAGGACAATCAGGCCCCATTTCAGTTTTATGAGCCCGGTCAGCAATTAGATAAGATTCTTAAAGAAATTAAGCCTAAAAACGTTTGGGAAGAGAATTTCAACATTACCAATATCGAGCCTGAGAAGGTGAATTTTGGTGGAAAACAGTGGACGCGATACAAGGTTTATGAAGCCACCTTCTTTCCTTTTTCCGAAGGAGAAATCAATATCCCTTCCATCGCTTGGGATATGATAAAATATAAGGTAGCCAAGAATCCAAGTTTCTTTGGCGCGAATAGGCAGGAGGATATCAAGACATTCTATTCAGCGCCGAAAACCATTACCGTAAAACCGCTGCCGCCACATCCATTAAAGAATGAGGTCAGCGTGGGCGATTTCCAGCTTCGAGAAAATATCGACGAAGTTTCTGTGAAGACCGGACAGGGCTTTGATTATAGTTTTGGGATCAGTGGAACCGGAAATATCAATTCAATTTCTCCTCCGGAGAGCCTTTCAGTTCCTAACCTCACCACGTATGATCCGAACGTTCGACAGCAAATCAATCGAGGATATGGGCGAGTATCAGGAATCAAAGAATTCAATTACTACATCACCATAAATGAGGCGGGGGAATATGATCTGGCGGATCAATTCGAATGGATTTATTTTGACCCAAAAAGGGAAGTTTATGACACCTTGAAATCGTCCGCTAAAATTCTCGTAAGTGGTGATTCAAAAGTAAATCAATCCATCTCCAATCTACGTCTAGGCGGAATTTATGACCGCATAGCCATCGAGGATAACAAGTTTTTAAACGAGGAATATAAGTACTATTTTGCCGCGGCGATTAACGCTTTGCTGCTGCTAGCAGTGATCATGTTGGTCGTATTGATAATTCGGAGAAAATAATGGGAAATTCTTTCGGTAAGCTTTTCAAGATCACCACTTTCGGTGAATCTCACGGCAAAGCTTTAGGTGTGATTATAGAAGGTTGTCCTGCTGGACTGATGCTAGATGAGGACAAAATCTGGCTAGAAATGCAGCGAAGAAAGCCAGGCCAATCAAAAATCACCACCCAAAGAAAAGAGGAGGACGACATTCAAATTCTCTCGGGAGTTTTCGAAGGATTAACCACAGGGACACCCATCGGAATTGTCATCCCAAACTCCGATCAAAAGAGTAAAGATTATTCCCACATTGCGGATAAATTCCGTCCATCACATGCGGATTTCACCTATTTCGCCAAGTACGGAATTCGCGATTATCGAGGTGGCGGACGATCCAGCGCTCGTGAGACTGCTGCCAGAGTGGCCGCAGGAGCTATCGCAAAGCAGCTTCTGGAGCATTATGGAGTTTCAATCAATGCTTACGTTTCTCAGGTAGGTGATTTGACCTTGTCAAAAAACTATACCGAAATGGATCTGGCCAAGGCGGAAGAAAATATTGTGAGATGTCCCGATCCCGACACGGCAGAGGAGATGATTACTCTTATTGATTCCGTTAGAAAGAATCGAGACACCATTGGAGGCATAGTCACCTGTGTGATTCAGAACACACCCGCTGGAATTGGAGAACCTGTTTTTGATCGGCTTCATGCGGAGCTGGGCAAGGCGATGCTGAGTATCAATGCCGTAAAGGGTTTCGAGTACGGAAGTGGCTTTGACGGAGTCAAAATGAAAGGCTCCGAACACAATGACTCCTTCGTGCAGGAAGATGGAAAAACTAAAACCACTACAAATCATTCTGGAGGTATTCAGGGAGGTATTTCAAATGGAGAGGATATCTATTTCAATGTCGCCTTCAAACCAGTAGCCACCATCATGCAGGACCAGCAATCCGTGAATGAATCCGGTGAGGAAGTCACGGTCTCTGGAAAAGGACGACACGATCCATGCGTGGTTCCGAGGGCCGTGCCGATCGTGGAAGCCATGGCGGCCTTAGTCATAGCCGATTATATTTTGTTGGCAAAAAGCAATAAACTGTAATTCACCAAACAGCAAGAGATGTTCAAAAAAATCCCATTACATACGCAAATTATCATTGGTCTGGTCTTGGGACTTGCATTTGGTCTGGTGGTGATCTTTACGGCTATTCCAAATTCTTTCACCATTGATTACATCAAGCCCATAGGGACCATTTTCATCAATTCCCTGAAAATGATAGCTGTTCCTCTTGTTTTGGCGTCGCTAATTGTGGGCGTATCAAACCTTGGCGATATCTCCAAGCTGAGTAGAATCGGGGGTAAAACCATTGGCATTTATCTCTGTACCACCGTGCTGGCGGTAACCATGGGACTACTGATGGTGAATGTTTTCCAGCCCGGTAAAAGTCTCCCGCAGGAAACAAGGGAAAACCTCATGAGTATGTATGAAGGTGATGCGGGAAGCCGAGTGGGTGCTGCACAAGCAGTTCAGGAACAAGGCCCTTTGCAGCCTTTGGTAGATATCGTTCCTCCAAACTTCTTTCAAGCCACTACGGATAATGGAGCCATGCTTCAAGTGGTATTCTTTGCTATTTTGATTGGAGTGGCTTTGCTGAAAATCCCAAAAGAAAAGGCCAATCCAGTGATCGCCTTTTTTGATGGTTTCAATGATGTGATTATTCAGATTGTGAATTTCATCATGATGATCGCCCCATTTGGCGTTTTTGCTCTAATGGCTGCTTTGATCGTGGAAATAGCAGGTGATAATCCAGATTCTGCCTTTGCGCTTCTTTTAGCCCTACTAAAGTATAGCCTTGTGGTAGTGGGAGGCTTGATGTTTATGATTTTGGTGGTATACCCATCCATCCTCAAAATCTTCACGAAGATACCTTACCTGAAATTTTTCAAATCTATCCGACCTGCTCAGCTGCTCGCGTTTTCTACCAGTTCAAGTTCAGCAACCTTGCCTGTTACCATGAAACAAGTGGAAGAGGAGCTTGGGGTTTCGGAGGAAGTATCAAGCTTCGTTTTACCTCTTGGAGCTACCGTCAACATGGATGGGACCAGCCTTTACCAAGGCGTGGCAGCTGTTTTTATTGCCCAAGCGTTGGGTATGGATTTGAGTATCACTCAGCAGCTAATGATAGTTTTGACTGCTACGCTGGCATCCATTGGATCAGCAGGAGTTCCGGGGGCAGGATTGATTATGCTGATCATCGTGTTGGAATCCATAGCAGTGCCCGCTGCAGGAATAGCCCTAATTCTAGCTCCAGACAGAATCTTGGACATGTTTAGAACAGCCGTTAACGTAACTGGAGATGCAACAGTCTGCTCGGTAGTAGCCAGCACGGAAGGAGAGCTTCAGGAAGAATACGTTAGCTAAGAAATAGTTATCCATAAAAAAGCCCGTATTGAAAATTCAGCACGGGCTTTTTTGTGTTTGAATAAGCAAATCTATTTCAGTCCACCAGTCATATCTTCTGGTCTTACCCATTCATCGAATTGTTCGGAAGTAAGAAGGTCTAGCGCAATTGCGGCTTCTCTGAGGCTGGTTCCTTCCTTATGTGCTTTCTTAGCAATAGCTGCAGCATTTTCGTAACCGATATGCGTATTCAGGGCGGTTACAAGCATCAAAGAGTTTTCCAAATGCCTCTTAATCATTGGATCATTCGGCTGGATTCCAACCGCACAATTATCATTAAATGAAACGCAAGCATCACCGATTAATCGAGCTGACTGAAGAAGATTGTTTGCGATCATTGGTTTGAAGACATTCAGCTCAAAATGACCGGTAGCACCTCCAACACCTACGGCCACATCGTTACCCATCACCTGAGCAGCAACCATCGTCAAAGCTTCGCATTGCGTTGGGTTAACCTTACCTGGCATAATGGAAGACCCTGGCTCATTTTCCGGGATCAAAATTTCCCCAATTCCGGATCTTGGACCTGAAGAAAGCATACGAATATCATTCCCAATCTTCATCAACGAAACAGCTATTTGCTTTAAGGCACCATGCGTCTCAACCATAGCATCATGAGCAGCGAGGGCCTCAAATTTATTTGGCGCAGTAACAAAAGGGTGGCCTGAGAACTCGGCTATTTTCCCAGCTACTTTCTCGGCATAACCTTTCGGCGTATTAAGCCCGGTACCTACTGCAGTTCCACCGAGAGCCAGCTCGGATAGGTGATCCAAAGTACTTCTCAAGGCCTTTAGGCCATGGTTAAGTTGAGCCACATACCCTGAAAATTCTTGACCTAGGGTAAGAGGAGTAGCATCCATAAAATGCGTTCTACCGATCTTAACCACATTTTCAAAATCTCTGGCTTTATTGTGAAGGGTATTTCGAAGCTTTTCCACTCCCGGAATGGTAGTCTCTACCACCATTTTGTAGGAAGCGATATGCATCGCAGTTGGGAAGGTATCATTTGATGACTGCGACTTATTCACATCATCATTTGGGTGGATTTTCTTCACCGAATCTTCGAGAGAACCTCCGAGAAGCACATGAGATCTGTAGGCGATGACCTCATTCGAATTCATGTTGGATTGGGTACCAGAACCGGTTTGCCAAACAACCAACGGAAATTGATCATCCAAGTCTCCTGCTAAAATCTCATCACAGACTTTTGAAATGGTATCTGCTTTCTCCTGTGCCAAAACTCCAAGTTCAGCATTAGTTTGAGCTGCAGCTTTTTTCAAAATAGCGAATGCTCGAATGATCTCAATCGGCATCTGATTTTTGACTCCACCGATTTTAAAATTATTGATTGATCTTTGGGTTTGGGCGCCCCAATATTTATCCGCAGGAACCTCCACTGGCCCCATGGTATCCTTTTCAATTCGAATGCTCATATGTGTTGATTTTTATGGACCGCTAAAATACGCTCCAAGTCGTTTTTTGCCTAGCCAATCATCAGATTAATCCTTCACCTGAAGGTCAAGAAGCTGGATGAAAACCTCTCTGGAAGCTTTGACTTGTCGATGAAAAAAGAAAACCGACACGGAGTAGTTTAGGCCGGCAGCCAAAAGGCAAAACAGAGCATAACTAAACTCCGCACTAATCCAGGCAAAAAGTACTGAAAAGACTACCAAAAGCACTGACCAAAGTCCCAGGAAGAAAATCGCCCCTGGGAAAAGTTTATAATTCAGAAAGATGATCGACCCTCTTGGAGTATCTTCAATTTCACCTAGCATGAGCGGTAAAAAAGTATCTCCCTTGTCAACGACCTTTGAAATGCGAAATCCAGACTCCCCAATAAGTCCATTGAATTTTACTCCTTCCTTGGTCATACTTCTTTTATCCAAATAATTCACTTCAGCTGTCGCTTTTTTCAAACAGTCTCTGACCTCCTCTTTCGAAAAAGAGCTAACCAGAGTTTCTGAGTGATATGGAAGCCAACGAACCATTAGATCATTTTACGGCTATGCAGGAAATCTCAACGTTGACATTTTTGGGAAGCATGGAAACTTCCACCGTTTCCCGCGCAGGAGGATTCTCTTTGAAATATTGCCCATAAGCCTCATTCACCGCCACGAAATCTCCCATACTCTTCACGAAGATGCTGCACTTCACCACATTTTCGAAGCCAAAGCCAGCTTTGCGCAGCACCGCCTCCATATTCTTCATCACCGCATGAGTCTCTTCAGTAATGTTTTCATTGATCAGGTTTCCTTCGGTGTCCAAGGCAATATTCCCAGAAACGTAAAGTGTATTTCCAGCTAAAACCGCCTGTGAATAAGGACCTATAGGTTCAGGTGCTTCGGATGAATAAATGATTTGCTTGCTCATGTTATGCCTAGTAAAAGTTGATTTTGATCACAATGTTTTCGCCTCATTCCAGTAAACGTTCATTTCATCAAGAGTCATATCTGAAATTTCCTTTCCAGCCTTTTTCGCGGACTGCTCGAGATGTTGAAACCGCTTTATGAACTTAAGGTTTGTTCGTTCCAAAGCTTCTTCTGCATTGATATCAATGAAGCGGGAATAATTAATCAAGGAAAAGAGCATATCGCCAAATTCTTCCGTAGCCTTTTCCTTATCAATCTGCTCTGCTGATGCGCCATTATGTTCGGCGTGGAATTCCTGCATTTCCTCTTCAACCTTCTCCCAGACCTGCTCTTTCTCTTCCCAGTCAAAACCTACCCCTCTTGCCTTTTCCTGGATTCTCATTGCTTTGATTAAGGCAGGAAGCGACTTTGGTACCCCTCCTAAAACAGATTTATTCCCCTTTTCTTTCAGTTTAATCTTCTCCCAATTCTGCTTTACCGCCTCTTCATCTTTAGCATCCAAATCGCCATAAATGTGTGGATGTCTTCTGATCAATTTTTCACAAAGGGCATTAGTCAGTGTAGCGATATCAAAGTTGCCTTCTTCAGAACCGATTTTTGCGTAAAAAACAATGTGCAAGAGTAGGTCTCCAAGCTCTTTTTTGACTTCATCAGCATCTCCATCCAGGATCGCATCCGAGAGCTCAAATGTCTCTTCTATCGTCAAATGTCTCAAGCTTTCGGTCGTCTGCTTTTTATCCCAAGGGCACTGAGCCCTAAGCTCATCCATAATGGTTAAAAGTCTGTCAAATGCCGCTAGCTTTTCGGCTCGGGTACTCAAATTTGTCATGGATGAGGAAACTATGAAGAAAGTGTGGACGTTCTCGATGTAAAGTTTTAAATTTGCGCAATAATATTCGTTATGGCAACAGTATATCTTACCCTCGGTTTTATCGCTTTGTTCTTCATCTTGATGTCCGTGAGACTTCTATTTTTGAAAAATGGAGAATTCAAAGGGACTTGTGCTTCGCAAAATCCTTACCTGAATAAGGAGGGTGGAACTTGTAGCTACTGTGGAAAGACGGTAGATGCGAATAGCAGCTGTGGAAATCCTGATAACGAAGTAGATAAGGTACTTGCCAAATTCAAATAAATCATCAGCCTCTGTTTCAGGAGGCTTTCTTTTTTACTAAAAATCTTCTAAGTGGCATTAATCAAGTCAATCTCCGGTATTCGAGGTACTATCGGGGGAAAGGTGGGTGAAGGACTTTCACCAGTGGATGTAGTCAAATTTGCGTCAGCGTATGGTTCATGGGTTCTGGATCAAACGGACAATCGAAAAATAGTAATCGGAAGAGATGCGAGACTTTCTGGCCAAATGGTTTCCAATCTCGTTTCTTCGACTTTGCAGGGACTTGGAATCGATGTTATCGATTTAGGCTTAAGCACTACACCTACTGTGGAACTAGCGGTTCCAATGGAAAAAGCGGGCGGGGGGATTATCCTTACTGCCAGTCACAACCCCATCCAATGGAATGCTTTAAAACTTTTAAATAATAAAGGAGAGTTTATTTCTGCTGAAGAGGGTCAAGACATCCTGGAACGAGCAGAAAACGAAGACTTCACCTTTGCGGAAGTAAGAAAACTGGGAAGCTACACTCAGCTGGATGATTATTTAGAAAAACACATTCTGCACGTTCTCAATCTTGAACTAGTGGATGCACAAGCGATTAAGGAGCGGAATTTCAAAATCGTCGTGGATGCTGTGAATTCTACAGGAGGCATTGTGGTGCCAAAGCTACTTCGAGCCCTAGGTGTAGAAGTTATTGAAGAGATGTTCTGTAAGCCAACAGGAGATTTCCCACATAATCCAGAGCCTTTGCCAGAGCATCTACGAGATATTTCTTCGAAGCTCGAAAAAGGAAATTTTGATCTAGGAATAGTGGTCGATCCTGATGTGGATAGACTGGCTTTCGTAAATGAAGATGGTTCTGCCTTTGGAGAGGAATATACATTGGTCGCGGTAGCGGACTATGTGCTTTCTCAAACTCCAGGAAATACCGTCTCAAATCTTTCTTCGACCAGAGCCCTCAAAGATGTTACTGAAAAAAGAGGTGGTGTGTATACGGCTGCTGCTGTGGGAGAAGTGAATGTGGTCAATCAAATGAAAGCCGTGGATGCTGTTATCGGAGGCGAAGGAAACGGTGGAATTATTTACCCAACTTCTCATTATGGAAGAGATGCTTTGGTGGGTATTGGCCTTTTCCTTACCCATCTGGCAAAGACAGGAGGGACTATTTCAAGACTTCGAGCAACCTATCCCGGATACTTCATTTCAAAAAATAAGATCGAACTGACTCCAGATCTTGACGTGGATAACATCCTATCTGAAATCAAAAGCAAGTATCAAAATCATGAAATCAACGATATTGATGGAGTGAAAATTGAATTTGAAAAGGAATGGGTACATTTGCGAAAGTCAAACACAGAGCCTATCATCAGAATCTATTCTGAGTCTGCGTCTGAAGCTACTGCTGAGCATCTGGCGCAAAAAATAATTCAGGATATTAAGGAGATCGTGAATTCGGCTTTGATTTGAAATCAACCTGAGTTAACCCAAACTTGAAGCGAGATGAAAGTTTACCTCGACAACGCTGCTACTACTGCCATGGACGATCGCGTGATCGAAGCCATGATTCCTTTTATGAGAGACCATTTTGGTAATCCATCTTCTGTGCACAGTCATGGAAGGGAAGTTCGTACGGCTATCGAAAGGGCGAGGAAAAAGGTTGCAGAGCTTCTAAATGCTAGTCCTGGTGAAATATTCTTTACATCTGGTGGAACCGAAGCAGATAACACGGCATTAATTGGGAGTATTGAGGCCCTTGGAATAAAGCATGCGATCACATCTCCATTGGAACATCACGCTGTGCTTCATACGCTTGAAATCTGTGAACAAAAAGGTCATATCAAACTCAGTATTCTTGATGTAAACGAAAGAGGGGAAATCGACTTCGACCAACTCAGAGAGTTATTAAGGCAAAATCCAAACAGCCTGGTTTCCTTAATGCAAGCCAATAATGAAATTGGTAACATTAATGATCTTGAAAAAATCGGGGCGTTAGCTAAAGAATATGGAGCATTTTTCCATTCTGACACCGTGCAAACCGTAGGACATTATGTTCACGATCTTGCAGGCTTGCTGATAGATGCTATCGTGGCTGGTGGTCATAAATTTCATGGGCCTAAAGGTTCTGGTTTTTTATACCTGAACAAAAACAAGAAGATTCCACCTTTCATCCATGGAGGAGCGCAGGAAAGAAATATGCGCGGTGGTACAGAGAATGTGATCGGTATTGTGGGCATAGCCAAAGCCCTAGAAATCGCATACGAAGACATGTCAGGTCACCAAAAGCACATCGAAGCCCTGAAATCCAGATTTATCGAGGAATTGAAAGTCGGAATACCAGGGGTGGAATTCAATGGTAATTCCGCCGATTTGAACAAAAGCCTTTACACCGTTTTAAGCGTTAGTCTCCCTCCATCAGAAGCGAATCGAGGAATGCTTTTATTTAATCTTGATCTGGAAGGTATTTCAGCATCCGGAGGATCTGCCTGCAGTTCAGGTGCCACGGTAGGTTCACATGTATTGAGAGCATTGAACCATTCTCCGGAAAGAGACGCAGTAAGGTTTTCCTTCAGTCGATTCAATACCATGGACGATGTGCTCTACACGACCGAGAAATTGAAGTCACTCTACGCCGTAGAAGAAGTATAAAAAAGGGAGCTTAAAGCTCCCTTTTTTGATTAGAAATCTCCCCAAATAGCTGAAGGAATGAGGATAATTGCATTATATGCCCCATGAAAAAAGATGGCATATTTCAGTCCATGTTTCATCCGAATAAAGCTGAGAACCAAGCCTAGCCCGAACTGTGCCAATACCAGGATAGGCATGAAATAAAAGTATTGGGACCAGTCTACATTCTGATAATTGCCGAGGTGTACCAGACCAAAAAAAGCTGCGGATGTGTAGACCACAAATTTAAGATTAGGTGGATTATTTTCTTTTACCTGCATCCAGCAGTAAAACAAATATCCCATATATGCCAAGGGTATATACCAGAGCTCTGACATAAAGAGAAGTGCTAACCCTATCCCCCAGAAGAACGAACTTTTTTTATAATCCAAATGCATTCTGAAAGCGGGCTCTTCAAGCAGCGGAGCAAGAATAACAGCTCCAATCACAACCACCCATTTGTAATCCCTCATTAATTCCTCAATCATATTGTCAAATTGAAGATCGAGCGAATCCAGGATCAAGGCATAAGGAATGATTACAATTAGGACCGCAAATAGGAGAATAAAAAAATCTTTGGCCTTCATCGGAGTATACTCTTCGAAACGAACCGGATTCTTTAAGAAATTTAAGACTTCCTTTATCATTTATTTTCTGGTTTATATGCAATCTCGTAAGGAGACCATATTTCGTAAATAGGTGCTCCTTTAGAGCTTAGGCCTGAGTGATGCCACTCGCCATCTTTGACATCAAAATCAAATTCAAGTGACGCTCCTACCCTGCTGTCATCTCTAGAGAAGAAAGTGATATTTTCAGTGTATTTGCCATTCTCTGCGGTGTAGGTACCCCCACCTGAGCCCATAAATTCCTTTGTTTCTGAATTAAACGCGATCCATTGAAAGCGCCCTCCACTTAATATCTTGATTGTTCGCCTAGCACCAGGAGTAGATCTTCTAATTTCATCATTCCTTTTACGGCCAGTGATTACCCAATTCCTTGTCAGTCGATCCTTATTCCCTTCGATTCTTTCCCAAATTTCTACTAGCATCCCATTATCCGTGTCAGCAGAAATCACCATTTTTCCATCTACCATATCTAGCTTAAAAATCGTTGATGTCCCTACTTGCAAAGGATTCAGTGTGAAGAAATCCAGCGTCTCAGTGTACTTATCGCCATCTATTTTTATGGGGCCTCCACCGGCGGCCACGAAATGATTATCGGAAAGATTTTTGGCTCCAAAAGCGAAATAATCATCCTGGATAATCTTAACATACTCCATATCGGTCACCATTTGACCATTTTGATGTGTAAGCTTCCAAGCCCCCTCGATATCCTGAGCATTACTATACCCAATTGCAAATACAAAGAGTAAAATCAAAAGTTTTTTCATGGCTTTTCCTTTTTGTTGTGAAATTAAATAATCAAACTTATCAAAGATTTAAAAGCAATTCCCCAGTATTGGTCTTTTTCAGATTCAAAAGGTAAATGGATGAAGCGGTTAACGATTGGACGAAATGCTGTAGAGGCCTTATCATTAATCCCAGAAGGAGTAATCAAAAAGCTGCAGGCGAAATCCAGGACCTTAGGAATTACTAGAAAAGCTGAGATTTTTTATGTTTTTGATGCCTTTTGCCCACATAGGGGAGCTTCTTTAATTCAAGGAAGTATCAACCCTCAAAATGAAATCATTTGTCCGTTACATCAATATCGATTCGAATTGAAAACTGGTAAGGTGAAAGCAGGTTACTGCTCGGATCTTGAAACCTATCCATGGGAGCTCTCGCAAAATGGATTGATAATTACCCTACCAGAATGATTTAGTATAATTTTGTTCCATTGGGAACAGGAATGTCCACAGTGGTTATCGCCACGCCTCCTTCTTCGATGTCGAAGCCAGTTATTAAAACCTCAGACATGAAGTCTGCAATTTGTCTTGGTTCAAAATTACACACACAAACCACTTGCTTACCAAGTAAATCTTCCGGGGTGTAGAGTTGTGTTAGCTGCGCAGAAGATTTTTTAATTCCAAGTTCTTCTCCGAGGTCCACCCAAATCTTATACGCGGGTTTTCTGGCTTTATCGAAGTATTTGACTTCAGTAACCGTTCCTACTCGTATATCGATTTGTTGGAAATCTTTGAAATCAATCGTTTGCATAGTGGTTTTTTTTCCTATTTTTATGAACCTTTTCCAGCGAGTAATGTTAACTCAACTCAGGAATATGCGAAATATGCCCTTTAGAACGACTTTTACTTCGAAAAAATTACCGTTCGTAGCGTTTTTAGCGATTGGAATCTTTTGTTTTACAACTGCAACCTTTGCTCAATCTGACAAGGATGAAGAAAAAGGTACACTTGAGGTTATTAAAGAGAATCCAATTATTGAAGTTGATGATCTTTCTTTAGAAACTGGTTCAGAAGATAGTAATCAATCATTGATTATTAGAAGAAACCAAAAGACTACCGCTGTTCCAAGCACCCCCGTTAGAAAGGAAAACAACGAAAAAGTTGTAGCAAAAAAAGAAGAGGGATCTTCGACCCTCTCGTTTAATTTATTCCTGTATATCGTTGATAAATTTAAGGCTGATTAAACCTAGCCATTAAATTCAGCGATTTCCTGCAAAGTAATCTTCCCTTCAAAAAAGGCTCTTCCAAAAAGTACCGATTGAACACCCATGTCTTTTAAGGCCTTAAAATCATCAATCCCACGAATTCCACCGCTAGCTCTCAAGGAAATAGTCGGAAATTTATCCAGCACTTCCTGATATAAACTCAGGTTAGGTCCTTCCATAACTCCATCTCTGGAAATATCAGAGACCTTGGCATACTTCAGACCGCGCTCATAAAAGAATTCAATATGATCAAATAGATCGATTTTCGTCTTCTTCAACCAACCGCGAATTTTAATTTTATGGTCTGCAGGATCTGTATCAGCCGCGAGAATTATCTTCTCCCTTCCATAACTCAGGATAAACTGAGCAAATCGCTCGGGATGATTAACCGCAGCTGAAGATATGGTCACGGTGCTCGCCCCATTTTCGAATGATTTGATCACATCACCATCCGTATTAACACCACCAGTGAAGTCTATCTTTAAATCGGTATAACCTGCTATTGCTTCAAGGATATGGTAATTTTTAGGCTCTCCTCGTCTCGCTCCGTCCAAATCAACGAGGTGAATTCTTTGAATTCCTACAGATTCAAAAGACTGCGCTATCCCAAGTGGATTCTCGGAGATTACCTCTTCTGTTGAAAAGTCTCCTCTTTTGAGTCTTACACATTTGCCATTGATTAGCCAAATGGAAGGTATGATTTCAAATTTGCTCACAGTCTACTGGAATAGGTTTAAAAGGATTCAAAGATACTATCGATAGCCAAAACTCTAAAGTTGGTAACCAAAATTTATAAACTTTATGATCTGGGGTTAATATTCAATTAGTTTCGCAATGCGTCCATCACTGCCACTTGCCCAAAGAACAGATCCATTCTTTGTCGTTCGAACGGCATGAAAACCAGATGAGCTAAAATTTGACCAAGTCTTCCCTATGTCAAGTGAATAATCTGATCCTGATGGTCCCACCGCTATCAGCAAGTCTCTCTTTATCAAATATTCAACGCCAGATCGGTAACCATATAGTTCGCTTACCCCAGAAATCCACTTTCCATTTGAAACAGAAAAAATTCCAAGCGTCCCTTCAGTTTCTTCAGGTTTTAGGTAATCTCCACCAACAGCCACAACCAATTCAGGACTAATGAAACAAGTAGAGAAAATTCCTTGTGAAGGTTGGCCTTGTGAAAGAGGGCTTGGTTTCTTTTCCCAAGTATCACCTAAATCGTACGAAAACCAGAGATTTGACTGTGTCCCTCCACTACCAATCCAAAGTATATTTCCAGTAGCGACCATAGAAGAACCGCTGGCGGCAAAACCGGCCTCTCCTTTTATCACTTCAGGGGTATTCTCCAGCTTCTCCCATGTAAAACCAGCATCATGGGTTTTGTAAATCATCCACTCGCCATTTACCGGATCCCCAAACACAAACCCATTCAGGGGATCTGAAAAACTAATACCATCCAAAAAGGCCTCTTTTGATAAAGTCAATACTCTTTGCCAAGAATTCCCTCCGTCAGATGTCCTATAAATCACAGCTGGTTGACCAGCTGAAGCGCTTACGGCATTTGACTTGTCAAAAGCATGAATAGATCTGAAATCCACGGAATCTAAGCCATCGATAATTCCGTGATCCCAGTTTTGCCCTCCGTCTTCTGATTTAAGCCAAACACCACCAGATCCGCTTGCCCAAATTACATCATCGCTTACCGCAGATAACCCCCTCAATGATACCTCAACTGGTGTTTCAAACTCCTTCCACCCATACTTCTGGGCAAAAGCGCCTTCTACAAAAAGTAGATAGAAAAGAGAGAATAAAAGAACCTTATGAATTCTCAAGTGATATCCACCTTCCTGTAGGCTTCGATTAAAGCCATCTCACCCTCTTTTCCAGGAAGTGCATTGCCATGCTCCATTCCATAGATTCCGGTGAAGCCTTTGGAATGAATAAAATCAAAGACGTTTTTGTAATGTATTTCACCTGTTCCTGGTTCCTTTCGCCCTGGATTATCCCCAATTTGGATATAGGCTATTTCATCCCAGCAACTATCCATATTAGCGATCAAGTTTCCTTCATTTCGCTGCATATGGTAGATATCGTAAAGAATTTTACAGCTTGGACTATCCACCGCCTTACAGATCATATGGCTCTGATCAGATCTTCTTAGAAATAATTCCGGCGTATCGCTCAAAGGCTCCATCACCATTGTAAGCCCATGTGGTTCAAAAATCTCAGCGCCCCTTTTCATGGCCTCAATCACATTTCCGGTCTGAATCCCAATCGGCATTCTTCTATCATAAAATCCAGGAACCACTGTCATCCACTTCGCATCAACTCGTTTTGCTGCTTCCACTGATTTACGACAAGTTTCTAGGAATACATCCATAAATTCTTGCTTCCCGGTGGTCAACGAAGTCATCCAATTTTGGCCACCATCTACCACAAAAACCCCCATTCTCATTCCTAGATCATTCAAAGTCTTGCCAATCATTTCCTGATCAGACAGACTTCTTTTTAGCAAGCCATTATCCTCAAGAGATCGAAAACCCTGGTCGGCCATGAACTTTAACTGATCTACCAGATCATCTCCAGCGGAGTTTTTAAACATCCCGAAGTGCGGAGCAAAATCAATATTAAAGGGTTCGGCGCGATTAGATAATGAAGTTGGCTTTGCGATAGCTAGTCCTCCTGAGATACTCGCCAGTGTAGCTCCTGCACTGATATTTTTTATGAATTTTCTTCTTTCCATAATTACACAACTTTGGTTTTTCCTGGAATGGCATGGGGATAATATCCGTCCTCATTAGGTACAATCTTAGGCATGGCATCCCAAGACAGAGTCTCTGGGAAAAGGTCTACCTGGCCATTCATAGCCTCATCCCATGTAATCACTTTACCAGAATAGGTAGCATATCGCCCCATGATTGAAGTCATGGTGCTCTTCGCTGCATTTTCAGCATCTGCAAATTTATAATCGCCATTCACAAGCGCAGCCCAAAGCTCATCGTGCTCCTGCTGATAAGGATTCGGATTATTCTCACGATCATGCTCATAAATGCTATTCCCTGACCAATCGGTAAGAATTCCATGATTTCCAGCACTCATATATGCTTTCCCTTTGGTTCCCTGAAAAGACTCATCCACACGATTCGCGGCTCCAGGAAAATGCCTGCATTCACTATGAATCACCGCTCCATCTTCATATGTAAATGTGATGACATGGTGATCAAAAATCTCTCCATGATCCTTTCCAGTTCGAACTTGCCGACCACCAGTCCCTTCAGCTTTAACTGGGTAGCCGTTTTTCACCCAGTTTGCCACATCAATATTATGCACATGCTGCTCGGTGATGTGATCACCGCAAAGCCAATTGAAGTAGTACCAGTTTCTCATCTGATACTCCATCTCGGTCTGACCAGCTTGCCTCTCACGCACCCAAACTCCGCCATCATTCCAATACACCTGACCACCTACGATATCTCCAATCTGACCGTCCTGGATTCTCTTGATGGTTTCTCGGTAATTATTCTGATAGTGTCTTTGTAAACCCACCACCACATTTAACTTTTTGGCTTTCGCTTCTTCGGCTGCCGCCAAAACCTTTCGGATTCCCGCAGCATCAGTAGCCACGGGCTTTTCCATGAAAATCTGCTTCCCCTGTTTTACTGCCTCCTCAAAATGCATAGGCCTAAATCCAGGAGGGGTTGCCAAAATCACTACATCCGCCTCAGCCATGGCCTGTTTGTACCCTTCGAAACCTACAAATTTTCGTTCCTCAGGCACGTCCACTTTTTCCGCTCCATATTTATTCAACATGGGTTCCAGACTTTTATCTAATCTATCCCGGAAAGCATCAGCCATAGCTACCAGTTTGATGGGCTGCCCTGTATCAAAGGCCTGGAAAACCGCCCCGGTCCCTCGACCTCCACAGCCTATTAAAGCCAATTTCAGATGATTATCTGGTGCAGCATAAGCACCGCTTAATGTAAAAGGCTGAGTCATTAAAGCTCCGGAAGCGAGTGCCGAAGCTTTGAGAAAGTCTCTTCTGGTTTTTGAGTTATTCATGGGTTCTTATTTTAAGTTTTTAATAATCTGGTATGGGTTCTCGGGAATAATATGCTTCAATTTCCTCTTGAGAAGGATTTTCAAGAGGCCTTACTAATCTCATCCCAATGAATGGCGCTTCTGGGAACCACCATTGTGATTTAGGAATCTGGGGATCCAATTGCTTCCACTTAGGGTCACTTTTATATCTCCGAGAAGAACTAATCTCTCCTTCACTATGCTTAAAGCTACCTCCTCGGACCACTCGAGGATAGAGTTTTAATGAAGGATTTTCTGGATTAGAGTCTGGAGAATTCGAATAGAAATCACTCTCGTATTGATCAGAGGTCCACTCCATGACATTCCCGTAGATATCATAGAGACCAAACTGATTTGGCTTCTTTTTTCCTATCTCCTGAGTCGATCCATTGGAGTTCGAAGCGATCCAAGCGTATTCAGAGAGTTCATCCGAATTATCCCCGAAAAAATAATCTGAATCAGTTTCAGCCGAAGCTGCGTATTCCCATTCAGCCTCTGTTGGTAAGCGATAAAAAATTCCAGTCTTAAGGTAAAGCCATCGGCAAAATTGAATCGCTCCGTATTGAGTCATTCCTATGGCAGGCTTTCCTTCTTTGCCCATCCCAAAAGTCATGTCTAAATAAGGTAAACTCGGTCTGGTAAGGCCATCAACTTCCTCTGAGATTGGGGTCTCCGAGATAGCCAACTCATAATTTTTATCCAGAAATAACTCGAAAGCATCCCAGGTCACTTCATGGGTCCCCATCCAGAAAGCATCTAGCTTTACCTTGTGCGATGGAGTCTCATCAGGAAAATCAGCATTTTCTGACCCCATCAGAAATTCCCCAGCTGGAATCGGCACCATATCAAAAGACACTTCTGTTCCTGGAATTTCCTGGGTATAGGTTTCAAATTCTGTAGCATACCCCCATGTCTGGATACTCAGGTCAGCAAAAGAAATAAACCACAATAGAATAGAAAAATGGATGCTGGACATAGGGCTAGGTATACTGAAAGCCCTTTAAAATACCAGAATATCCAAGAAAAAGAAAGGTGTTTAAGTTGAGCGTCACATTCTCTTGACAACCGAACTCTTAGGTATTTTGAGAGACCACATCCCTCGAAGGTCTCCAACCTTATGACCTTTCGCTTTATCTTCTGGATAGAACTCATTGATCTTGCTTTCAGTTTCGCTATCAATGTCCTTACCTATCTCTCCATGGCAACTCAAACAAAATGCACTTGGAATGACTATGGCTTTGGTGTACAAGTATGTCTCGCCAGAATTAATCTTTTGAATATTAGGATCACTTTCTAGCCCATTCTCGGCATTATACTCGTAGGCGTCTAGAAGCATTTCTTCTTCTTCAAAGGGCTGATCCTTTGGGTTTCGATATCTATTTGAAACCCTGCGAATCTCTACTTCATATTTCTCAGATACTTCGCCAAGAATTGGAAGAGCTTGAACGTTGCAAAACTCTATGGCACTCGCAGTACCATTTTCTGAAATAGCCTGGGTCAGTGCAGATATCAATTGATTTTGAGCTTCAATCGTAATGGAATCACCCCAAATCATGGCTTCTTGGAGAATCTCTGCCTCAGTTAGCCTTTTGACCTCCATATTTTTATTTACTTCTTCGAATACTTCTTTAGATACCCTTTCACCACTTCCACAAGCGAGAAGGAAAACTGAGATTATACACGCAAGGACAAGCGATTTCCATATTCTAATCATACCCAAATTTAAACTTTTTCAACTGACCCTATCCAAGTCCGGGATTCCCTTTTTAACCCAAGTATTCTGCAATGAGTTTAGTCTAATATTATTTAAAGTATGCTATTTTTGATCGATGCGCGGATTGATTCTCGGATTGTTTTTATCGGTTTTTATTGGTCTTTCGGCCAAAGCTCAAACTTGGACGCGTTTGCAAAGTTGGGGTTTGGATCTGGAAACGATTGATTGGTTGGATCAAAATATAGGTTTTGCAGCTGGTGAAGAATTAATCATCAAAACTTCCGATGGAGGTTTGACATGGGAGGAAATTGAATTCTTGCCAAATTCTCGGATTTTGGACCTAAAATTCATTAGCGATCAACTCATTTTAGCCGTAGGAGAAGAAGGGTACATCATTCGATCAACAGATCAAGGTGAAAACTGGACTCAAATTGATCCTAGCATTAATGGCGATATTAAAGGCATTCGATTTTTTGAAGAGGATCTCTTAAGTGTCTTCACCGAGTCCGAAATTCTATTCTCCATCGATTTGGGGACATCCTGGTCTCAGGCCCCTAATAACCCAGATTTGATCATTAATGACCTTTTCTTTTCCGAATCGGATTCAATTTTTGTGACTGGAAATGGAGGTAGACTCCAGGTTTCAGTTGATGATTTGGATTCATGGTCAACTATACCCACAGGGACTAGCTCAGATCTATTTGGAATTTATTTTGATCAAGACAAAAATGGGTACATAGTTGGTGCTCAAGGGATTTTCCTTAAATCAATCGATTCTGGTCTTACCTGGAATGCACTAAATAGTGGGGTCACTGCTCAACTAAATGAGATTAAAGTCAATCCCTCCAACCTAAATAATATTATTGCCATTGGCGAAGACGCCACGGCCATTCGATCAACAAATGGGGGAAATAGCTTTGGGCGAGCCAACTTGGGGAATGGGAATACGCGCTTTTTAAGACAACTTCAATTTATTCCTGGTACTAACAATAGTGTCGCAGTGGGTCAAGATGGTTACATGATCTCTTCAGGTAATGGGGGGGGTGCCTGGACCGCAATACTTGCCGGCATACGGAATAACTTTTCCAGTATAGATTTTAAGACGGATCGCTTTGGCTTCATTGCAGGAGAAAGAGGGGCTGTCTATGTCACCGGCAATGCCGGATCAAGCCTCATACTGAGACCTCTGCCTGAGCTTCTTGACATTGAAAGCATTGATTTTTGGAGCACTGGTTTTGGTTATGTTTCTGGTAAAAATGGTCAAATTTTCAGAACTGGGAATTCCGCTAGAACATGGATCGATGTGTCAACCAACGAGGATGAAGATGTTAATGGATTCTATCTTTTTGCTCCTTCTGTTGCATATATTGCTGGATCTGATGGGTATATCGCACGCTCTTTCGACTCTGGCGGTTCTTGGGACTCCCAGGTAAATACCAATACCACGCTTGATTTAAAGGATGTTACTTTTTTTGATTTTCAGGTCGGTTTCGCAATGGGTGATAATGGTCAAATAAGCTGGTCTAATGGTGGAAATGATTGGGAAACCTTACCAAGCTTGACGAATGAAAATCTAAATGCATTGGCAAAGGTCGATTCTTCTACCGCCATAGTAGTAGGAGATGCAGGTGTGATACTAAAAGGAGAGGATAAAGCACTTAATTGGCGCGAAATAGAAACAGGATTCTCTGAAAGAATTAACGATGTTGACTTTTGGGATGATGAATTAGGCATGGCCGTTGGTGACAACGGTTTCACCATCCAAACAAAGGATGGAGGTGAAACTTGGACAGAAATACCAAGTGGTACACGGTCAAATCTTCACTCGATAAGTATTGCTACTCCCCTTATTGCTTATTCAGCAGGAGAGGATGGAACAATTTTGAATTATACCTGCGCCCCTCCAGGGTCTTTGAGTGAGATAACTGGACCAGAAGAAAGTTGCCTTATTATCCAGGAGTATCGGATTGACGAACCTCAGATCGATGATGCATTTATCGAATGGAGAGTAGATGGGGGGAAAATTTTAGAAGGCCAAGGTACCTCAACCATTCAGGTTCAGTGGGAACGGGTTGGAAGAAATGCTGTACTCGTTTCTAACGAGAATTTCTGTGGGAATGGTGAGACCTCCGCCCTGGAAGTTTTGGTAACGGATATTCCTTCGATTCAAACTATCGAAGGAAGTGGAACAGCCTGCACAGGAACTACTGAAGTTTACTCCATAGAAATCGAAGAGGGAGTAGAAATCTTATGGGATGCAATCGGTGGAGAAATAGAAGCTGGTCAAGGTCAGTCGAATGTTTCAATTATATGGACTGAAAATGGACTACAGGAACTTGGGTTGATTCTGTCAAATGCTTGTGGAGAATCTGAAAGAATAATTCTCCCAGTTCAGGTGAATTCAGTTCCAGAACAACCATCAGAAATTGAGGGGGCGGCCCTTGTGGGTCTTGGGGAAAGCAGATATCAGATAGATGAACAATCAGGGGTGAATTATACTTGGTCTCTTTCCCCAGAGGGAGGAAGGGTAATATCAGGTCAAGGCACTGGAAATGTTTTAATCGATTGGGAGGAGGAAGGAAATTATGTCCTTACAATCACGCCAAGAAACGAATGTGAAGAAGGTGAAATACGCACGCTAGAAGTTGAGGTGAATATTATTACTTCCCTGGAAGCACCCAGCGATCCTAGTCTGAGGATTTATCCTAACCCTAGCCAAGGTAACCTGAATATAGAATCCGATTATCTCTCTCAGTGGAACTCCTTGGAAATTTGGAGTCTAGAAGGAAGGCTGATCAGAGAAGAACCCCTAAATGGAAGTTCAAAGGGAATTACGCTAAATAACCTGCCTTCAGGCGTTCTTTTGCTCAGATTGAATGGGAATAAAGGACAATTAATCCGTAGAATTATTGTCAGATAGAATCTTCCGTTTCTCCTCTCACAGAAACATATTGGAAGATATCTCCAACATTATTATTCTTGATAAAGGCACGCTTTAAAATGGCCTCCGGTATATATCCAGCTTTTTCAAGAACACTCATGGAAGCACCATTAAAGTCGTAGACTTGGGCGAAAATTCTCTCGATCTCAAATTTTTCAAAAATATAATCAGTAAAGAGCTTCACTGCTTCTGTAGCTATTCCTTTTCCTGCAAAAGGCTCTCCAATCCAGAAACCAAGTTCCATATTGGTTCGTAATTCAGCTTTTCCTATTTCTGCTCCAATTGATCCAGCAAGTCTTCCCTCAAATTCGATGGCAAAGTTCTGCGGAGGATTAAACTTTTGATTATGCTCTATCCAGTGTCGCGCATCATGAATTGTATAGGGCTGTGGGAAACTATCCTTAAGATTCATAGCAATCTTGGGGTTATTTGCCAATGGATAAAGCTGATGAAAATGTGCCTCATTCCATGTGACTAAATTGATTTCTCTCTCCCCAGTTAGTACCATTAAAACCCCAGTTTTTTAAACAATATTAGGCTAAATCTATCAATAATTGGCTATAAAAAATAACCGATTATCACTCATTCATTCCGCCCTCTTTCATTTTCTCGAAATTCTCAGCTAGACGCAAAGCTGAGATAAATTCTTCTATGCTTCCATCCATGATTTCGGGAAGATTATAGACGGTTTTGTTGATTCGATGATCTGTTACTCTGGACTGTGAGTAATTATAAGTTCGGATTTTATCTGATCGGTCACCACTACCTACCATGCTCTTTCTTTGGGCCCCTACTTCCTCATTATGTTTTGCCAATTCGATCTCATATAGTCTTGAACGAAGCACTTTCAGTGCCTTCTCAAAATTCTTGATCTGAGACTTTTCATCCTGGCAAGTCACCACTAATCCAGTCGGGTTATGAGTTAATCGAACGGCAGAATAAGTCGTATTTACCGACTGACCCCCTGGCCCAGAGGAGCAATAAGTGTCTTTACGGACATCATTCATGTCAATCTCCACTTCCACTTCATCCATCTCAGGAAGCACAGCCACTGAGGCAGCAGAAGTATGAACTCTCCCTTGAGATTCGGTGGCTGGTACTCTCTGGACCCGATGAACTCCGGATTCAAACTTCATCATCCCATACACATCTGCTCCCGTGATAGTTGCTATGATTTCCTTGTATCCGCCCGCCGTACCAAAAGTCAAGTCTAGTACGGTAAGTTTCCAACCTTGCTTCTCGCAAAAGCGCTCATACATCCTAAATAGATCTCCGGCAAAAATAGCTGCTTCATCTCCTCCACTTCCGGCTCTTATTTCAAGAATACAATCCTTGGAATCATTTGGATCTTTGGGAATCAAAAGCTGTTTTATCTCCTCTTCAAGTTCAGCAACCCTGGACTTTAATTCATCCAATTCGGCCTTAGCCATCTCCCTGAAATCAGGATCTTTTTCGTTCTCTAGAATCTCTTTGGCACTATCGATATTTTGCAAAGCCAGCTTGTACTCGTCCCCTGCCTTTACGATTCTCTCCAGCTCCTTATACTCCTTAGTAAGCTTGGTATATTTGGACATATCCGCCATACTTTCTGGAAGCACAATCAGCTGTCCAACTTCTTCAAATCGATCCTTAAGGGTTTGTAATTTATCTAGCATCCGGAGTTAATATGTCAGCAAAAATATGAATTTTTCACTTTGGCTATGGCAAAACTCCAATCGCATATTTTCGTAAGAATGAACAACCCTTTTTAGCACTTCTGAATGAAAAAAATAATCCCTTTTCTCTTTGCGGGTATTCTTTTTACTGCCTTTCAATGCAATGAAGACACCGATCCTGAAAATTGTATTGATCCGGATAAAATTACCGAAGGGGCTTGCACATTAGATTATAATCCAGTCTGTGGATGTAATGAAGTCACCTACCCGAATGCCTGTGCGGCAGACCTTTCAGGTGTTATCTCTTACACACCCGGGGAATGCGATTAAGGCCTTGCACGCGGTGCAAAGCTTACTAAGAAATCATTCCACTATTCTACCGTAACAGATTTAGCCAAATTTCTAGGTTGATCAACATTGCATCCTCTCATTACAGCGATGTGATAAGAAAGTAACTGCAACGGAATTACCGAAACCAAAGGATTAAAGGCTTCATGAGTCCTTGGAATCTCAATCACATGATCAGCCATTTCACGAACCGTTGTATCTCCTTCTGTAACGACAGCTATGATTTTCCCCTTTCTAGCTTTGACCTCCTGAATGTTACTCACCACCTTATCGTATGAGCTATCTTGAGTAGCAATAAAAATCACTGGCATTTCCTCATCAATTAAAGCAATAGGGCCATGCTTCATTTCCGCCGCTGGATATCCTTCAGCGTGGATATAAGAAATCTCCTTGAGTTTCAAAGCTCCTTCTAAAGCAACCGGGAAATTGTAACCTCGCCCCAAGTAAAGGGCATTGGATACATCCTTGTATTCACCAGAAATGTACTTGATTGCATCATTAGCTTGTAGAGCTTTTTCAACTTTACTTGGTATTGCCTCAAGCTCGCTCAAAAGCTCCATGTATCTACTTTGTGGCAAAGTGCCTCGCTGATATCCAAGCTTAAGAGCCATCATCGCCAAAACTGAAATCTGCGCAGTAAAGGCTTTAGTGGATGCAACTCCGATTTCTGGACCGGCATGGGTATATGAGCCCGCATGCGTAGCTCGAGGAATAGAAGATCCTACCACATTACAAACTCCAAAAATGGTAGCTCCTTTAGATTTTGCTAACTCGATGGCTGCCAAAGTATCCGCCGTTTCCCCTGATTGAGAAATAGCTATCACAAAATCCTTTTCTCCAATGACCGGATTTCGGTATCTGAATTCAGAGGCATATTCCACTTCTACAGGCACTCGAGCAAATTCCTCAAAAAGATATTCTGCGACCAATCCTGCATGCCATGAAGTCCCACAAGCCGTGATGATAATTCGCTCTGCATTTTGGAACTTATTCATGTAATCACGGAGACCTCCCAAGACCAATCGACCTGCCTTTGCATCTAGCCTCCCTCGAAGACAATCTTCGATAGATTTTGGTTGCTCGTAAATCTCCTTTAGCATGAAATGCTCATAGCCTCCCTTTTCGATGGCCTCAAGCTCCATTTCAAGCTTATTGATATAAGGATTGGTTTCTACATTTTGGATGGTCTTAATCTGAAGCCGATTATTACGAATCACAGCAATTTCATAATCATCCAGATAAACCACTTTATTTGTGTATTCAATGATAGGTGTAGCGTCGGAAGCCAGGAAATATTCATCCTCGCCTACACCAATCACTAATGGAGATCCTTTACGTGCAGCAATCAAAGTGTTTGGCTCCTCCTTATTCATAAGCACAATAGCATAGGCACCAACCACTTGATGAAGCGCCAATCTCAAAGCTTCTTCCAAACTGACCGGATTATTCACGAAGATGTCCTCAATAAATTTAACGAGTACTTCGGTGTCGGTTTCCGAATCGAAAGAATAGCCTTTAGAAATCAAGTCCTTCTTCAAGACCTCATAATTCTCTATAATTCCATTATGGATAATGGCAATATTGCCACTTGCCGAATAATGCGGGTGAGCATTAGAATCATTTGGTTCACCGTGGGTAGCCCATCGTGTATGGCCGATTCCAATGGAAGATTCTACCCTCCCGAAAGTTGCCAAATGCTCCTCCAGTTGACTTACTTTTCCTTTTTTCTTGTAGACACTAAGTCCACGTTGGTCCATTAGAGCTACACCAGCACTATCATACCCTCGATACTCTAATCTCTTAAGACCTTTAATTACAATTGGAAGAGCTTCTTGCTGCCCTACATAAGCGACTATACCACACATAGTTAAAAAAACGCTTGATTAAAATTTAGATTAGCAAAGAAACAGCATTCATGACAAAAAAAATAATCCACTTCCTTAAAAAAAGAAAGTGGATTATATATACTTTTTCGAAATCGATTGTTTAATTCCTTTTCGAGTAAATCACTCTCACCTTTATTTTATTGTCGTCTATCACGTATTGCCTGAAAGATCGTTTAAATTGATCTCCAGCGGTATTACTTTGATTTGAGGTGTTTGGAGTATCTCCATAAAGCAACCAGTCCTTTCGCATCAATTGCTCCCGGAAAATCGCATTGATATGAGAAGTTATTTGTACAATATACTTGTCCTGAGTCTCGTCAAAAGCTAATGGCGCAGGAGCGATTATGGACGGAATAAGATTTCCTTCCAAATCTAACTCGACCTGTGCTTGCCCATCTAGCTGGACAGTCAGCGGCTGACCATCTATAGATCTGGTCAAAATCGTATTGGATTCATCTGTGAAGTACATCACCATCTCAGAAATTGGATTCTGTCCTTCCGGAACTTCATCTATTTCTCCCAGCTCAAAATTAACCTGATTGAATGTGATCCCTTGTAAAGTATCCAGAAATTCATCAAGGGGACTCGTGTCGACCTTGATCACCATCCCAAGATTACTTTTCATACCAAGTTTATCCCCCGTTTTGTAAACAACTCCTGGCTCTTGTACAACTTCGGTAGGAGTTCCAGTGGGGTCATTTATTACACCATTAAAGCTCCTGGAAGAAGCAGTTGAAATAGAATACTCTGTAGAAACAGTGTCATTTACATAACTGTAGTAAATCTCAAATCCTGTCTCGAAACCCAAATTCACACCTGCCGTAGTGTTATCATCTTCCCCTATCTGAATGGCTACCCCTGGCAAATAATCCCTAAAGCTGAATAGATCATCGAACTCCTCACCTCTTCTCAGTGTATTGAATAGTTCGTTTGCGAAATCACCATCGACTGCTAGTCTCATAGTGGTATCTTTCACATCTTCGAAAGTCACCTCTTGGGAAGCAATGGGTGATTCACTAAATGCCAGTGAATTAAAGTTGTAATACAAGGTATCCAGAATTGGCTCCTCGAGCTCATAGACATTGAAAGTCTTTGGCTCATCCAGATCAGTCCCATTAACACTTACAATATCAAGTGTAAAGAAGATGGAGTCCAAAGCTGCATCTCCTCTAGGTCTTTCCTCGAAAGTGTCTATGAATAAACGTGTATAACCGGTTCCTTCACTTCTTCCAAAGTAAGGGTCTACCTCATTACCGATAACCAAAATACTCTGGTTCGTTGTATTAAAGGAGTCCAATAGCACTACTTGTCCTTCAAGCTCAAACTCCTCAAAGAACACACCGATTTGATTATTTTCAGGCGCTAGTTGGAGTCCTACTGTAGAAGGATCGCTGCAAGAACTAAGAAAAGGAAGGGACAAGGCGAGCCCAAAGGCCCATTTAACCGGCGAGCTCGTTATATTTTTCAAAAAGCTCATCATGAGCTTGCTCTTCTGCTTCGATGCTGATTTCAAACTTCTTGTCTTTAGAGAAATCCTCAATTAGTTGGTTTAATTCCTTGGAGACCTCGTTGCCTTTCACTACCAAATCAGCGTACTCCATACCTGTTTTGATAAAGCCCTCGAAATCTTTGGATTGTAAAGGTGCTAAAATTGCGTCGTCTATATCGACCATCTTAACCTTGTTTAACAAATCGTCGCCAAAGGTATGAGAAAAGCCATTATTGTAAATAGCGAACACAGATTTCGTGTTCTGGAATAGTGGCTCATTCTTATAGGTAGTCTTGAGATACATTGGAATCAGGCTGGTCATCCAATCGTTACAATGAACGATATCTGGAGCCCATCCAAGCTTCTTCACAGTCTCAATTACACCTTTACAGAAGAAGATTGCTCTCTCGTCATTGTCTTCGAAGAAATTCTCCTGCTTGTCATGGAAGACATGCTTTCTCTGGAAATAATCTTCATTATCAATGAAGTATACCTGAAGCTTCGCATTTGGAATAGAAGCAACCTTGATTACCAATGGCTTCTCTTCTTCACCAACTGCGATATTTATACCTGATAGTCGTACAACTTCGTGTAGTCTGTTTTTTCTTTCATTTATCAAACCAAATCTTGGAACCAAAATTCTGATTTCCATTCCTCGCTCTTGCATAGCTTGAGGGAGAGATCTTAAGAAATTGGCTACTTCGGATGTTTGTAAGAAAGGGTTGATTTCACTTGCAACGTAGAGAATACGTAGTTTGGACATACTTTTGGGAGTTTATAATTGAATGGTGAAAAAACAACTCCGCAAAGATAAGAAAAAAAGGCCGTAATGCATTGATTATGTAAATAATAATCTAGATTTAAGGTTTTTCACTCTTCTCCAAAACCCAAAATTGAAAGTCCTAAAAACACCCCAGGAATGGGCTAAAGTGCGTATTGAGATTTTGGCCGGAGGCCAAAGCATAGGCTTCGTTCCCACCATGGGTGCACTTCATGTGGGACATATGGAACTGGTGAAAGCTTCGTTAAAAAAATGCGATTTTACCATCGTCTCAATTTTTGTAAATCCAACACAGTTTAATAATCCAAAAGATTTCGAAACCTATCCCAAGACCCTGGAAAATGATTTGAAGCTGCTGAAGGAAAGCGGAGTTCACGCTGTTTTTGCCCCGAGCACTAAGACCATGTATCCAACAGAATCAGAAATGGCTCTTAGTTTCGGAAGTTTGGAAAATGTACTGGAAGGAAAATATAGGCCAGGGCATTTTAGCGGAGTAGGACTGGTGGTAAGTAAACTTTTTAATCTGGTCAAACCGCAAACGGCATTCTTTGGTCAGAAAGACCTTCAGCAAATCGCAGTAATTAAAAGATTGGTTGCCGACCTTTCTTTTCAAATCCAGATAGAAGTGGTTCCAACAAAACGTGAAGCAGATGGTTTGGCTTATTCCTCACGGAATGTCCGACTTTCTGATGCTGAGCGCAAAACAGCTTTAATTCTCTTTGACAGCCTGAGCAAGGCAAAGAAGGAACTATTGGATGGACAAGAATGGTTTGCCGTTCGGCAGAATATCGAAAAAGACTTTCAAAGCTCAGCCGATACCAAGTTGGAGTATTTTGACCTGGTTCACCCCGAGTCCTTCAAACTCTATTCTAGCTTTGACAGCAGTCAAAAAAGCTCTATTTGTGTAGCAGCAAATGTGGGAGATGTGAGATTGATCGATAATCTGCCGGTTATTGACTAAGTTCGCGGCAAAATTCTGAAAATGAATATCCAACTATTAAAATCCAAAATACACCGGGTGAAGATTACCCAGGCTGAACTTCACTATGTCGGTTCTATCACCATCGACGAAGATCTGATGGATGCAGCCAATTTAATCGAAAATGAAAAGGTCCACATTGTCAACATTGATAATGGCGAGCGACTTGAAACATATGTGATTAAAGGAAAAAGAGGAAGTGGAGAAATCTGCTTGAATGGACCGGCCGCGAGGAAGGCTCAGGTCGGAGATATCGTAATCATTATTTCATACGCTAGCATGGATTTTGAAGAAGCCAAATCATTCAAGCCAACAGTTATTTTTCCGGATGAACATAATAAAGTGATTTGAGCCTCTCTCCTAAAATAAAGCAAATCATTCAGGTGACTATCTCACTTTTGATAGCACTTTGGATCTTTTGGTTTCTATATAAGGACATAGAGTTTGAATCCCTTCTCCAGCAGCTTTACACCAGTAACTGGGGCTGGATTCTGGGCTCACTGGCCATTTCACTTTTAGGCTTTTGGATTCGAGGTTGGAGATGGACCCTGATAATCTCTGAGGAGGAAGGGACACCACCAAGTCCCTCAAGGGCTTACCACGCAGTCATGATTGGGTATCTGGTGAACCTTCTGATACCAAGAGCTGGTGAAGTAGCGAAATGTGGTGCTTTAAACAGGAGTAATGGAATTCCACTTGGCCATCTTATTGGTACAGTAATACTTGAGCGAACGATTGATTTCTTGTTCATGCTTGGAGTTATCCTGCTGGCCTTCATATTACAGAATCAGCTTTTCCTTGAACTCGCGAATGAATTTGTCAATCTTGAATCCTTGATGGACTCAGTCTTGAGCAATCTTCCCATTTTTCTAGGCGGATCAATTATCTTCATTTTGCTCCTATATATGGTTGGGAGAAGATTCAGAAATCATGGATTTATCCAAAAGGTCCAGGCTTTCATCCGTGACATTGGTGGTGGACTAAAGCAAATCAATGCCATTAAGAATCCTTTGGGATTTTGGCTAAGCTCCATTTTAATATGGATAATCTATTTTTTCACTTTGTATTTGGTGACCAAAGCCATTCAGAGCACTGCCATTTTGTCCTCAGGTGAAATCCTTTTAGTCATGGTTATGGCCACTATTGGCATGCTAGCACCGGTTCAAGGTGGCATCGGTACCTTCCATGCACTGGTGGCCTTGATTTTGATACAATTCGGGATATCAGAAACTGATGGAAAAATATTTGCTGCCATCGTTCATGGCACTCAGATGATTCTGATGGTAGTAGCTGGTTTGATAAGCTGGGTTTGGATGCTTAGAATCTCCCCACCAAGTAAAACCGCTACTGAATAAATTCGTATCGAAAAACTCAAACTTAGAAGAAAATGGGAATCTTTATAATAGTAGGCTTTTTTGCGTTGCTTGGCTTCATAGTCAGCAGCAGACTCAAGAGTAAATTCAAAAAATATTCACAAACAGCCCTTAAGGCTAACCTTTCAGGTGAGGAAATTGCAAAGCTCATGCTTGCAGATCACCAGATTCGTGATGTCCAGGTTCAATGTGTAGAGGGACAACTTTCGGATCATTACAACCCAATGAACCGTACTGTCAATCTTAGCCCTGATGTATTTTATGGAAGAAACGCAGCAGCTACAGCTGTTGCCGCTCACGAATGTGGTCACGCTGTTCAGCATGCCACTCAATACACTTGGCTGAACCTTAGATCCAGACTGGTTCCATTACAGAATATTTCAGGTCGAATCCTGAACATTGTGTTATTGGCTTCTCTTTTTGGAGGTTTTGCACTAGGTCTTCCAGTTCCATTCATCGGTTACATCGTGGTAGGTTCTTACGGCATTATGACCTTGTTCACTTTGGTCACCCTTCCGGTTGAATTTGACGCGAGTGCTCGAGCCCTTGCATGGGTAAAGGAAAGAAACGTGGTAACCACCGAAGAATACGCCATGTCAAAAGATGCTCTTAAATGGGCCGCCATGACCTATGTGGTTGCAGCTCTGGCTTCACTTGCCACACTGGCATACTACATCATGATTTTCTTCGGAAATCGAGATTGATCCAGATCAAAAAAAATTGAGAAAGGGGCAGCATTTTGCCCCTTTTCTTATTTTAGGATATCTTCAACATTTCGAAAATTAAACCCAAATAAAGATGAATTTTGAGTTATCTGAAGAGCATTTAGCAGTAAGAGACGCAGCGAGAGACTTTGCTCATTCTGAACTACTTCCAGGAGTAATAGAAAGGGATTCAGAAGCCAAATTTCCGACAGATCAAGTAAAACAAATGGGAGAGCTTGGCTTCATGGGAATGATGGTGAACGAGAATTACAACGGAGGAGGAATGGATACCCTTTCCTACGTGCTTGCCATGGAAGAACTATCAAAAATTGATGCATCTGCATCAGTCTCCATGTCAGTAAACAACTCACTAGTATGCTGGGGGCTTGAAAAATATGGAACTGAGGAGCAGAAAGAGAAATACCTAAAAAGATTAGCAACTGGAGAAATTCTCGGGGCTTTTTGTTTGTCTGAACCTGAGGCAGGTTCAGATGCTACTTCTCAGCGAACAGAAGCAAAACTTGAAGGAAATCATTACATCCTGAATGGAACCAAAAACTGGATAACCAATGGGAGTACTGCTAGTGTGTACTTGGTTATTGCACAAACTAATGCTAGCCTGGGACATAAAGGAATTTCGGTTTTCATCGTAGAAAAAGGATGGGAAGGTTTTGTTATTGGTAAAAAAGAGGATAAGCTAGGTATCAGAGGTTCTGATACACATTCCTTAATGTTCACCGACGTAAAAGTACCAGCAGAAAACCGGATAGGCGATGAAGGCTTCGGGTTCAGATTTGCCATGGAAACATTAAATGGGGGTAGAATTGGAATAGCAGCTCAGGCATTGGGAATTGCAGCGGGAGCATATGAATTCGCATTAGCATATTCGAAGGAAAGGAAAGCCTTTGGAAAACCAATCAGTCAACATCAGGCTATTCAATTTAAATTAGCTGATATGGCAACAACAATTGAAGCAGCAAGAATGCTGGTTTATAAAGCAGCCGTCATTAAGGATCAGGGTAAAGATTATGCCCATGCATCAGCCATGGCGAAGCTCTATGCCTCTCAGGTTGCGATGGATGTGACTGTGGAAGCTGTGCAGGTTCATGGTGGCTATGGATATGTGAAAGAGTACCATGTAGAAAGATTAATGAGAGATGCCAAAATCACTCAGATCTATGAAGGAACCTCGGAAATTCAAAAAATTGTTATTTCGAGGGGAATCCTGAAATAATCATAATTTCAAGGTGTAAAATCAATTTTTACACCTTTTTTTTATTTTCTGATGCAATATTTTTTGAATGGCTGCAGTTTATCACCTAAATAGTGCTAATTTTGTTGCTCATTATTCAAATTTTTCATGGATTATTACAATAAGGTGATTGAATCGGTAAAAGTCCGATTTCTTCGCGGTACCAATTACCGAATTGAGAAACCCCTTTCTATTCTCGATTACTCCGAAAAGGATAATGTTCTCATCCTTCTTCATCAGGGTAGCTTGAAATTTGGAGAGAATCAGGAAGTTGTAAATGAGGGCGAAGTACTTTTTATTCCTGGAGGCCAGAAAACTTATTTGACGCTTGGTGGTGGCACCAAGAAGAACCAGATTAAAATGGACAAATTCAGGGATGTTAAGAAAAAGCATCTTCAAAGCCTGAGTTTCTACGACATACGAAATACCGAAGACGACTGCATCTCCATGATGAGCTTCGAGTCTAAAGTTTTCGATGTGGTGAATTTTTTTAATTCCCTTTCCATTCCTCCTTTCACCATCCGATTTAATGATCGCGTAGGTACCATCATTGAGGATTTAATGAAAGAGCAGGAGCAAAACAGCGTTGGCAAGGAAAGATCTTTAAGCTGCCAAACAGAGGTGCTTGTAATTGAAATCCTAAGGCATATTCTAAAGAATCAATTATTCGTCGAAGAGCTTTCTACGAATTCCACATACTTCAAGGATCCAAGGCTAATTGATCTATTCAATTATATCAAGAACAATTTGAGTGGAGATCTTTCGAATAAGGTTTTGGCAAAAGTCGCTAATGTTTCCGAAGACTACGTAGGGCAGTATTTTAAAATGCTTACAGGAATCAATCCTCAGGATTACATTGAATACCAACGAATGGAATCGGCGGTTGACCTTCTAAGAACAACCAAAAAATCCATCCGAGATATCGGTAAGGAAGTAGGGTATAAAGACACAGCTTATTTCTGTAGAAGATTTAAAATGATGTATGGGGTGCCTGCCGGCAAAATGAGGAGAAGAGAATCCCTAATTAACGTTTAAGGAGAAATTTCGAATTTGGATATTATCAAGGACCTCAGTCAATAGGCTGGGGTCTTTTTCTATGGCATTACCCAAAACCAAAACATCCGCACCAGCGTCAAAAGCTGATTTACATTTGTCGATCGTATCTAATCCTCCTCCAATTATTAATGGTCCGTCGATCACATTCTTTGTTTTTAAAATTACCTCTGAACTTACTGGACTGTCAGAGCCACTTCCGGCATCCAAATAGGTCATTTCCATACCCATAAATCTTCCTGCCAGAGCTGTATCAACAACCTCCTCCACATCTGAATTTAGCATCGGCAAAGTCTGGCTGGCATAATGTACGCTCCCAAGTTTGCCATCGTTCACCAGCAAATATGCGGTCGGCAATACCTCAATATCCATGGCCTGTAAATCCTTAGCAGCCTTGACCTGCTCATCAATCAAAAAGCGTGGATTTCGCCCTGAAATCAAATTCAAAAAAAGGAGGCCATCCGCACTATGTGAAAGCTGAGAATGAGAGCCGGGGAAGAGAATGATGGGCTTCGATCCAGCTTCAGACTTAATTTCAGAAACGATTTCTTCAAAATTGTCAATGTTCATTTGGCTGCCGCCAACAAAAATGAAATCCACGGGAAATTTTGAAATACCGAGCTCCCGGATCTTAGAAACAGTAGACTTATCCGGATCGATCAACCAGGCTATTGCTTTGCGTCCAGCAAGGTGAAGCTCTCGAAAAGACTCAAATATCTTCCCCCTGATCCTCGCCATTTAATCCAAGATTTTTCAGTAAGTCCGGGAGGTATTTTTCTTTGGCGTATGCCAAACCTACCAACAGCAACCGCTGACCTATACTTGGCCAAAAAGTAGTTTTCTGCGGATTAGTAAGTCGCTCTTCTATTTCCTCATTCAGAAGACCCTCACGCTCAAGCGTCTCAAGTGCTCTCTCAATTTTCCTCTCCTCTTTCCGGTTTTTTCGATTTACGATGGCATAGGTAAGTAGGCCAGCCGCCAAAGCTAATCCACCTATTCGAAGAATATTACCCGAATCTTGCTTCGCAAAAGAAAGCTGCTGATCGAGGGTTTGCTCCAACTCCTCCTCTTTCTTAACCAAATCCTCTTTAGTTATCATCTTCAGAATCTTTTCTATTTCTAAGGATAAAATTTCTCAAAGCTAACTGAATTCTTTCCTGTACGGCAGGGGAATATCTGACGTAAAAAAGCCCAAATAGCAACAGCATAAAAATGAGACCAACGATAAGGAATCCCATGAAGGGATGACCCGTAACAGAGCTAAGATAGAAAGCTAAGGCAAGGCTGAAATAGAGTAGCACCAATAATACGATGGAGCCAATCATTACCAAAAGAATTAATCTGGCTATGATACCCAGGAATTCCTCTTGGATTTCCAGCTTCATTAGGTCCACTTTGGTTTCTACCAGACCCTTGACTGTTTTTACGATTTCTCCAACTTTCAGCATATAGGAATTTCTTTTCTGCCTTTCTCATGGCAATATACTCGAATACAAAGATCAAAAAAATGATGAAATAGCAACTTTGTGGGCAATTAGGGATAAATGAGTTGAAATGATTTTTTTTATCCAGAAAAGAACAAGCAGTGGATAAAAGAATTGTCGGTTTGTTTAAGGATATTTAAAGATCAAATATCGGACAGTGACGTTAACAATAATGTTCTAGCCCTTATTTGATCAATATTTTTAAACTAAAATTCGGAACCCATGGCTGAAATCGAAAATAAATCTGAAGAAGATAGAATTAGAAAGGCTTTTAAAGAGCGCGACTGGAATGAAATAAAAAGCTCCGACTCCTGGGCCATCTTCAAGGTTATGTCCGAATTTGTGGAGGGTTTTGAAAAACTCGCTAAAATTGGCCCTTGTGTATCGGTTTTTGGTTCGGCCAGAACACCTCGAGATCATAAATACTATAAAATGGCGGAAGAAATTTCCGCAAAGCTAGTCCGTCATGGATATGGTGTAATTACTGGCGGAGGTCCCGGAATAATGGAAGCCGGAAATAAAGGAGCTCATTCTGAAAATGGAAAATCGGTTGGACTCAACATCGTTTTACCATTCGAGCAATTTGAGAATATTTACATCGACAGAGACAAACTAATCACCTTCGATTATTTCTTCGTGAGAAAAGTAATGTTCGTGAAATATGCTCAAGGTTTCGTCGTGCTGCCAGGAGGTTTTGGAACCATGGATGAGCTCTTTGAGTCACTCACCTTAATTCAAACCAACAAAATCGGAAGGTTTCCAATCGTGCTGGTTGGAAAAAGCTATTGGTCTGGGTTGATTGACTGGATAAAAAACACTTTGCTGGAACAGTATTCCTATATAAATGCTGAAGATTTAGAACTATTTTCCGTTGTTGATACGCCAACAGAAGCCGTTAAAGTAATTGACGACTTCTATTCTCAATACCTACTCTGTCCTAATTTCTGATGAACAAAACCCATCTCTATTTACTCTATTCTTTGCTTATTCTATGTTGGGCATTATTGATTTTCAACCTGGTAAAATCGAGCTCTATCTCAAGTTCGACTGCTGCAGTAGCTTATGATCCGACTTTACCAAGCTCAGGTGAGCCTGTGGCTCTTTTCAGGCTCCCAGATTCACTCACTTTCGCTGGTGAAGAAGTCCCTCTGAGTACTCCTGATGTTAAGGAACGATTGGATAGGGAGATTTATGTTAATGCATACTGGCATTCCAACATGATCATGCTGATGAAGAGGTCCACCAAATTTCTACCTGAAATCGAGAAGATTCTGGCTGAAAACGGAATCCCTGATGATTTTAAATATTTGGCGATAGCCGAATCGGCTTTAATGAATGTGACCTCTCCAGCTGGAGCTAGAGGATTCTGGCAATTCATGAGGGATACTGGCCGTGAATTTGGCTTGGAGATAACGGGTGACGTGGACGAAAGATATCACATGGAAAAAGCCACTATTGCTGCTACAAAATACCTTAAGGAAGCACATGAAAAATTTGGCGATTGGACTTCGGTCGCGGCTAGTTACAATATGGGGCAAACAGGCTTTTCCAGAAGGCAAAACCAGCAGCTAAGCCAAAACTACTATGACTTGTATCTGAATGAGGAAACCAGTCGATATATGTTCCGAATCCTCGCCTTCAAGGTGATTTTCGAAAACCCATCCAAATACGGCTTCAATCTAACCGAAGAGGATTTTTATTATCTGCCTGAATTCAAAGAGGTAAAAGTTCAGGAGGACATAAAGGATTTGGCTTCATGGGCAAGACAACAAGACTCGAATTATAAAAGCCTGAAACTGTATAATCCATGGCTTCGAGATCGGAAGCTCAAGGTTAAAAATAGAGATTCTTACATTATCCGTCTTCCGCTAAGCTAAGAGTTAGTTTTCCAAAATTGCTTGTTCATTTTTCGGTTGTAGCTATCTTGATGGAGGTTCTATCTTGTGGACATGAATCTTTCCTTCAATCAGAAATATGCTGCGATTCTCGCAAAGGATGAGACTTTTGATGAAGTCTTCTATACCTGCGTTAAAACCACTGGAATCTTCTGCAGACCAAGTTGTACGGCAAGAAAACCGAAGCCAGAAAATGTCGAGTTTTTTGATGATAGCAAGACCGCCATACTCAAAGGTTATCGACCATGTAAAGTCTGCAAGCCCCTTGAGAAAAAAGGCGAAACTCCAAGGGAGATTCAAAGCTTGATTCTCGAGTTAAATAGTGATCCGAGTCTAAAACTGAAGGATTTTCACTTAAGGGAGAGAGGACTCGATCCGGCAAGAATTCGCCGCTGGTTTTTAAAGAATCATGGAATCACATTTCACGCCTATCAAAGAATGAATAAGATCAACAACGCATTTAAGAAAATCTCCAATGGAGAAAAAGTAACCGAGGTTGCGTTTGATAGTGGCTTTGACTCCTTGAGTGGGTTTTCAGATTCTTTCAAAAAGGTCTTTGGTTTCTCCCCTTCCGAGAGTAAAAATGCTGGGATTATTGATTTAACCCGAATTGAAACCCCTCTGGGAACCATGATTGCATGTGGTGTGAAAGATGGTATTTGTCTTTTAGAATTCTCAGATCGGAAAATGCTCGAAACGGAACTAAAAGATTTGGCTAAAAGACTTAATTCTACCATTGTACAAGGTGAGAATCCGCATTTTCCAAAGCTTAGGCAAGAATTAGCGGAGTATTTCGGTGGTTCGCGAAAAGAATTTTCCATTCCTCTGCTAACTCCTGGGACCGACTTCCAAGTTCAAGTTTGGCAGGAGCTACAAAACATTAAGTTCGGACAAACCCGATCTTACAAAGCTCAAGCAGTAGCTCTGGGAAATGCCGAGGCCGTTCGGGCTGTGGCCAGAGCCAATGGAATGAATCGAATTGCAATTGTAATCCCTTGCCACAGAGTGGTAGGATCTGATGGGCAGCTCACTGGTTATGCTGGCGGACTATGGAGGAAACAGCGACTTCTGGAGCTTGAATCTGGGCAATTGAGAATCGCATAAAATCCATTTGAAGCAAGGCTGGGGATACTTATATTCAAGAAAATCCAGCTTTATGAAATTTCGCTTTTTCGGTTACATAGCCCTCCTATCGTTTTCACTCTATCTTTCTTGTGAAAGCCCAGAAAAGAAAGAAACTCTTGACCCTCCGGTAATTGCTCCCTTCGAAGGGTTAGATACGCTAGCCACCAATGACTGGTGGAATCGAGGACCAAGCCCAATCATCGATATGAAAGTGCCACGAGAAGAGGTGATTGCATTTGGAATCTATACAGTTTCAAATGAGACCTTGAAACTCTCCGCTCAACTCTTCCCTCTCTATCCTGATGAAAGTCGAGAAGTGACTTTTGAGATCGAAGAAGGTGGAAGCTGGAAAGAGATGCAAAGCCAAAAAGTGAATGACCTGGGCTGGTCTGCACTTTTCAGAGTGGAAAGCTGGGACACCTCGAAGGATATAAAATATAGATTGCGCCATGGAGATGAGGCCTCATATGAGGGGTTGATTAGGAAAGACCCTATCGGAAAGGAGGAAATATCAATTGCTGCCACATCATGCAATAGCAATAAGGATCGCGGAGGACGAGAAAATTATGTTCGAAATATAAATCATCAAGATCCTGATCTCATCTTTTTTGCGGGTGATCAATCTTATGATCACACAGAGCATACAGCTGCCTGGCTGAAATTTGGAATGCAATTCCGAGAAACCTTCAGAAATCGCCCAGCGGTAACCATACCGGATGATCATGACATAGGTCAGGGGAATTTATGGGGAGAAAACGGAATCCAGGCTCCCATTGTAGATGGGGCTGATGGAGGATATTTTTATCATCCCGAGTATGTGAAGATGGTCGAAAGAGCACAAACAGCCCATCTCCCAGATCCATATGATCCTACACCCATAGAGCAAGGAATTGGTGTTTATTTCACAAGTTTGACAATAGGTGATGTGGACTTCGCCATAATTGAGGATCGTAAATTCAAATCTGGGCCGAGGAACAAAATCCCACAGGCAGGTCCAAGACCAGACCACATCAATGACCCAAATTATGATCCCGAAAGCATTGATTTAGAAGAATTGACGCTACTGGGCGACCGACAGCTGAATTTCTTAGACGCCTGGGCTGATCAAAATCAAGACAAAATGAAAGCCGTCCTCTCTCAGACTGGCTTTTGTGGAGGAGCGCATTTGCACGGTAGCCAGGAAAATCGTCTTCATGCAGATTTAGATTCCAACGGCTGGCCCCAGACAGGAAGGCAGAAGGCCTTGGAAAGAATCCAAGCGGCAGGAGCGGTTCATATCGCGGGTGATCAG
Organism: uncultured Cyclobacteriaceae bacterium; assembly: GCA_937146645.1. Classification (GTDB taxonomy): domain Bacteria; phylum Bacteroidota; class Bacteroidia; order Cytophagales; family Cyclobacteriaceae; genus Algoriphagus. The sequence goes on along the minus strand of CAKZRQ010000016.1, from coordinate 106,053 downwards.
CATCTAGCTACCATCATCCAACATGGAATCAATGAATTTGACGATGGCCCATGGGCTTTTGTGGTTCCGGCCATCGTAAATAATTACTACAGCAGATGGTGGTGGCCTGAAGATGAAAAACCAGGGAAGAATTCGAATGATGCTTTGCCCTGGACAGGGCAATACCTGGATGGATTCAATAATAAAATCACCATGCATGCCTATGCAAATCCAGATTCTGACTCTAATGGATCGGGATATGGACTGATTAGATTTCATACTGAAACCGACGAAGTGACATTCGAATGCTGGCCCAGATACTCCGATGTGACTCAGCAGGATGCTGTTCAATTTGCCGGCTGGCCCAAAACAGTTTCACTGAAATAGACACCCAAAGCTGAGTTTGAAAAGTACCAAACCAATCGACGGTAATTCCGGTTACTCTCTTTGTATTTTGGTCGCTCTTGGCCTGAATATTTTGTAACTTCGCGGATTATTATTCACCGTACCTATGACCCAAATCTCTTCTTCTCAAGAAGAATTTATTGAAATTTTTGGTGCTCGGGAGCACAATCTTAAGAACCTGGATCTTCGAATCCCAAGGAATAAGCTGGTGGTGGTAACCGGTCTCAGTGGCAGTGGGAAAAGCTCATTAGCCTTTGATACCATTTATGCCGAGGGCCAAAGAAGATACATGGAATCTTTCTCGGCTTATGCGAGATCATTTTTAGGAGGAATGGAACGACCTGAGGTGGATAAAATCAATGGTCTCTCACCCGTTATCGCGATTGAGCAAAAAACCACTTCACGAAATCCAAGATCAACGGTCGGAACGGTCACCGAAATCTATGATTTCATGCGTTTGCTATTCGCAAGAGCTGGAGTGGCATATTCCTATAAGACAGGTAAAAAAATGATCCGACAGACGGAGGATCAAATTGTGGAGCTACTCTTTTCAAATTTTGCTGGGAAGAAACTCTATGTTTTGGCACCAGTAGTCAAAGGCCGTAAAGGACATTATCGGGAATTATTCGAGCAAGTTCGAAAAATGGGCTTCTCCAAAATTAGGGTGGATGGAGTAGTGATGGATATAGTTCCGAAAATGCAGGTAGATCGGTATAAAATCCATGATATTGAAATAGTCATCGATCGAATCGTGGCCGATGAGGAGGATAGATACCGAATCAGTCAATCTCTAAAATCGGCTCTTCAACATGGCAAGGGAGTGATGATGATCCGTGATGAGGAAGGTGAAATTCATCATTTTTCAAAATATCTGATGGACCCAGAGACTGGTCTTTCCTATGACGAACCTGCTCCGAACTCCTTCTCTTTTAATAGTCCCTATGGAGCTTGTCCAAAGTGCAATGGCCTCGGACATATCGAAGAGATCAGGAGAGAAAATATCATTCCAGACCCCAAACTGAGTATCACTCGTGGTGGAATCGCACCATTAGGGGAATACAGGGATATCTGGATATTTAAGAAAATCGAAGCCATTCTTAAGCACTATAAGTGTTCAATTAGCACTCCTATCGAAAAGCTTCCTGAAAATGTGATAGATATTTTATTGCATGGAGACAAAGTGGAAGTAGCCGTGGATTCGGTGAAACACCCAGGGACTAAATGGCACACCACTTTTGAAGGAATCATCAATTTTCTTCAGAAGTATCAGGAAGGAAGCTCGGATAAAATTCGAGATTGGGTTCAGGAATTCACCACCAAGCAGATTTGCCCTGAATGCAATGGCTATAGGCTGAAGAAGGAATCGCTTCACATAAAAATCGACAACACCCATATCGGGCAACTTGCCGAAATGGATATTCGAAGCTTAGGCAAGTGGTTTGAAAATCTGGAAGACCGATTAGATGATAAGCAGAAAATCATCGCTGAGGAGGTTCTCAAGGAGATCCGAAAGAGAATAGGATTCCTATTAGACATCGGTTTAGATTATCTGACTTTAAACCGACCTCTCAGGACTCTATCGGGAGGAGAAGCGCAGCGAATCAGGCTTGCCACTCAAATCGGTACTCAGCTCGTTGGGGTTTTATATATTTTGGATGAGCCATCCATTGGACTTCATCAAAGAGACAATGAAAAGCTGATTCAAGCTTTGCAAAGGCTTCGTGACCTCGGCAATTCAGTTTTGGTGGTAGAACATGACAAAGACATGATGCTTGCCGCAGATTATGTTTTGGACCTTGGTCCAGGAGCTGGTAGACATGGTGGTCATGTAGTGGCCGCTGGAAATCCACAGCAAATTCTTGATCAGGACGGTGTTACCGCAAACTACCTAAAAGGAAGCCTCGGAATGAAAGTTCCCAAGGCCAGAAGAAAGGGGAAGGGTCAATCCATAAAGCTTAGCGGCGCCTCTGGCAACAACCTTAAAAAGGTAAACCTTGAAGTTCCTCTCGGAACCTTGATTTGTGTAACCGGGGTGTCTGGAAGCGGGAAGAGTACTCTGATTCATGAAACGCTCTATCCAATCCTAAATCAGAGATTTTATCGATCCAAGAAGGATCCAATGCCCTATGAAAAGATCACGGGACTGGAAGCTTTGGATAAAGTGATCGAAGTAGATCAATCTCCTATTGGGAGAACTCCAAGATCAAATCCAGCAACTTATACGGGGGTTTTCTCAGACATCAGGACTTTGTTTGCAGAGCTACCCGAAGCAAAGATCAGAGGGTATAAACCCGGTCGTTTCTCCTTTAATGTGAAAGGTGGGCGGTGTGAAGATTGCGAGGGTGCCGGAATGAAATTAATCGAGATGGATTTTCTGCCGGATGTGCATATTCCTTGTGAAACCTGTAAAGGAAAGCGGTATAATCGGGAGACTTTAGAAGTTCGCTTCAAAGGAAAATCTATTTCTGATGTTTTGGACATGACCGTGGAGCAGGCCGTTGAATTTTTCGAAAATCAGCCCAAGATTCTACGGAAAATCAAAACACTTAATGATGTGGGTCTGGGATACATTACCCTTGGCCAACACGCCACTACTCTTTCAGGAGGAGAAGCTCAGCGAGTAAAATTGGCTACGGAGCTTTCCAAAAAAGATACAGGAAAGACGTTCTACATTCTGGACGAACCCACAACGGGTCTGCATTTCCAGGATATCGAATTACTTATGTTGGTGGTAAATCGCCTAGTGGACAAAGGAAATACCGTTCTGATCATCGAGCACAATCTTGACATCATTAAAATGGCTGATCATTTAGTGGACTTAGGCCTTGAAGGCGGTGACCTGGGCGGAAACATCATCGTACAAGGGACTCCGGAAAAAGTCGCTAAAACCCCAAAAAGCCATACTGGAAGGTTCCTTAAAATGGAACTTGAGGCCTAGTTTTCAACTATTTCCCACTTATCAAAATATCCCGACACAAGTGTGAAGGATATTTATCTTTGATTTAGATGAATAGAATCAGACTGTATTGGATATTGCAGATTTTGGGCTGGGGCGCTTATGCCTTCGTCAAAATCTCCTTCGGTACTCTATCCAGTGGTATCACCTCTGTTGAGCTTTGGGCCCTTGTGGTATTGGCATTATTCAATCTAATCTCAACTCACGGTTTAAGGTATGTAATCAAAACCTATGACTGGTTCAAACTTACATTTCCAAAACTTCTAGGACTGACATTACTGTCTATTCTTGGGCTCAGTTTTGTGAACTTTGTAGCCCAAATTCTTATTTCAGTAGCTTTTGGAACACTTGACCTGGAAGAAGATTTTCAGATTCTTATCATTTTAGCGAGTCTCTTTGAAAGCTTTCTATTCTATGCACTTTGGTGCCTGGTTTATTTCCTATTCCACTTTTTGGATAATTATAACACCTCATTGAAGTATGAGGCCCGAATCAATGAAATCAGGCTAAACCACTTAAAAAGTCAACTGAATCCTCATTTCATTTTTAATGCGCTGAATAGCGTAAGAGCTCTGGTGGATGAAGACCCTGTAAAAGCCAAAAATGCCATCACTAGAATCTCAAATATGCTCAGGTTCTCTTTGATGATGGATAAAAACCAAACAATCAACTTCGAAGATGAATTAAACACGGTGAAGGACTATCTATCGTTAGAATCCATCAGGTTTGAGGAAAGGTTGAATGTAGTCTATGATATTGAAGATGAGGCCTATGATTATAAAGTGCCTCCTATGATGCTTCAGACCATTGTAGAGAATGCAATCAAGCATGGAATTTCGAACTTAGTTCGTGGTGGACTGATAGAAATTAAGTGCAAAGAGGGAGTCGGTGACGAGCTTTATATGCAAGTGAAAAATACCGGGGTTTTAGAAAATGAACCAAACCTCCAGGTAAAAGGAGAGAAAGGTCATGGTTTGAGCAATACGGTGGAACGTCTCAAACTAATTTATGGAGAAAATGCTACCTTTCGTATATTCGATACGGGAGAGGAGCAAGTGGTCACCGAAATCAAAATACCCAAACGAATAAAATCATCCCAACAAAATAAATATTCATGAGAGCTATTGTAATCGACGACGAAAGACTGGCGAGAAAAGAGTTAACCACACTGCTGAATCAGCTGGAGACCGTGGAGATAGTGGGGGAAGCAGTGAATGCAGACGATGCACAAGAAAAAATTAAAGAGCTTAAACCAGATGTGATTTTTCTAGACATTCAAATGCCTGAAAAGACTGGATTTGAACTTCTGGAAGAGCTGGACTCTGTTCCACATGTAATATTCACTACGGCTTATGATGAGTATGCTCTTAAGGCCTTTCAGGTAAATGCTCTCGATTATTTATTGAAGCCCATCGAGCCGAAAAGACTGGAAGAGGCGATCAATAAGCTTATCAAAAAGATAGAGGCTGCTCAAAAAGAAGACGCGGTAGAAGATCCTTCTCCACAGAAAAAGTTAACGCTGAATGATCAGGTTTTTGTGAAGGATGGAGATCGCTGCTGGTTCGTGAAATTAGCTAATGTGCGGCTCTTCGAGTCAGACGGAAATTACATCAAAGTCTACTTTGATAATGTAAAGCCTATGATTCATAAATCTTTGAATGCTTTGGATGAAAGACTGGATGAAAAGTCATTTTTTAGGGCCAGTAGAAAGCATATCATCAATCTTGGATGGGTAGAAGGAATCGAGCCCTGGTTCAATGGTGGCTTAGTGGTAACCCTTAAAGGAGGAGACAGAATCGAGGTCAGTAGAAGGCAGGCAGCGAGGTTCAAGGAAATGATGAGCCTTTAATTTCATATGCACAAAAAAGCATTTGGTTTCTGAAAATTATTTCTTTACTTGTGGTATGAGTCTATAAATTTGATGACTCATTAGATAAAAAAACACCCTTACCACCCGTCTTGATTTAATTATGAAAGAAGAGCGGATCTTAATCGTCGAAGACGAAATAAGTATTGCAGAGAATATTCAGGAAATCCTCGAACTTCTTGGCTATGTCAACATTGACATCGCAAATTCAGCCAACCAGTGTATAAAGGTTATTAAGAAGTATCGTCCAGATTTGATATTCATGGATATCAAACTGAAGGGGGATAAGGATGGAATTGAGCTTGGTGAGATCGTCAAACAAATGGTTGATGCACCATTGGTTTATGTCACTTCCTATAGTGATCCAACCATCATCGAGCGAGCAAAGAGAATCAATCCTGCTGGTTTCATTGTAAAGCCATTTAACACGAATGACATCCACGCCATTGTGGAGATCGTCCTTTACAATAAGCGAACAAAGCCAGTGATGGAATCCGCTAGCACTACTAGTGCTCCTGAATCTCCATATTTAGTAACAGATGCAGTATTCATCAAGGCAGACAACGCATTTGAGAAGGTTCCTTACGAGGAAATCTACTACGTGGAAGCTAATGGAAACATGGTAAGTATTTTTACCAGAAATCGGGAATATAGTATCAGAAAGTCGATGAAGGAAATTGAAGAAATCCTTCCTTCTCATCTTTTTCTAAGGGTGCAAAAATCCTATATCGTTAATCTCACCCAGATTGAGAACTTCACCACAAAAGAGATTACTATGAGTCAAGGCTCGGTGGTCCAGGTGGGTAGACAGTACTATAATAGCTTCTTAGCGAAATTGAATACAATTACGGAAAGTTAGAAAACAAAAAGGCGGGAAAAATCCCGCCTATTTAGTTATCCAAACAATCAACCAAATTAACCCTTACGAGTGTTTTACGCGGTAATATCTTCTTCACCGCAAATTTCTTCAAAGCGCATGTATGTGCTGGCTTGAACCGGTAGAATCGAAATAGTTGGTTTAGTTTTCTCGATTCTGGCTGTCATCCTTTCGGATTTAATTTCTTGCATTCTAATGTTTGCCTTCCAAACGATAGTCATTGCCATCACTAGGCCGAGAAAGGCGCAAATGCTTTTTTGTGTTAACAGTATCGTTTTCATTGTAATAGTTGGTTTAGTTCCTTTCGGTATTTCTATATATGCCAAAAGAGAGCCTGTTTTTATAACTTATTGATTTTCAATTTTTTATCTAAATAATGCCAAAAATTGCGTACGCTTTCGAACACATTTAAGTCAGTTTTGGACAATTTTTTCAAAGGAAATTCTAATTCTCCGGCTGTCTTTAGTGATTAGATGTAAAACAGATAGAATTGGTTGCAAAAAGGGCATAAAAAAACCGCTCAATCTGGGCGGTTTATTTGAAGTGGGTTCCTTTACAGTAACTCATTGGCGAGATTAGCCAATTCCGACCGCTCTCCTTTCTCTAATTTAATATGAGCATAAAGTGGATGATCTTTAATTCGATCAATCAGATAAGACATCCCATTACTCTGGCTATCCAGATAAGGCGTATCGATCTGGAATACATCTCCTGTAAACACAATCTTTGTGTTCTCACCTGCTCGAGAGATAATAGTCTTTATTTCATGAGGTGTTAAATTCTGAGCCTCATCTACAATGAAGAAAATATTCGAAAGGGAACGGCCACGAATGTATGCAAGAGGCTGAATCACCAATTTCTCTTGATTCACCAAATCAGTAATTCGCTGGTATTCCTTATCCGTTTCCTTGTATTGATTTTGGATGAATTTCAGGTTATCCCAAAGCGGCTCCATATACGGATTCAGCTTTGACTTGATATCACCAGGCAAGTATCCGATATCCTTATTACTCAATGGCACGACAGGCCTGGCAAGAAAAATCTGCTTATAATTTCTTCTTTGTTCCAGGGCTCCCGCCAAAGCCAATAGCGTTTTTCCAGTTCCCGCTACACCCTGAATGGTCACAAGTTTAATATTCGGATCCATCACAGCGTGTAAAGCAAAGGCTTGCTCCGCATTCTTTGGCTTGACATTATAGGCCAATCTCTTGTCCACTCGTTCAAGGACATTCTGATCTGGATTATAAAAACTCAACACAGAATTCTTATCACTCTTGAGAATGTAGAATGCATTCGCCTTTCTTTTTCTAGTACCCAAAACAGCTTTGGCTTCCACATAGCCAGCATCATATAGGGTATTAATGTGAGTAGGATCCACATTATCCATATGATATTTACCCGTGTTTTCGAGCTCGGTGATGTTTTTGATTTTGCCTGTTTCGTAATCCTCGGCTAAAAGGTCCAGAGACTTGGCTTTAAGTCTGAGGTTTATGTCCTTTGAAACCAGAATAACTTTACGCTTCTTCTCATTTTCCTTGAGATAGATAGCGGCATTCAGAATTTTATGATCATTCTTTTCTTCACCAAAGACTTCATTAGCATTTAGCTTATTTTCCTGATTCATGAGCACCCTGAAATTCCCCTTGGTTTTCCCATTGAGAGGTGTCCAATTATGAATCATCTGATCCTTGGATAGTTTATCCAAAAGTCGGATAAACTCTCTGGCTTCAAAGTTTTTACTATCGTTTCCTTTTTTGAACTGGTCCAGCTCTTCCAAGACAGTGATCGGGATGACCACGTCATGTTCTGCAAAGTTCATTATGGAATTGTGTGCATAAAGGATTACTGAGGTATCCAGCACGAAAATCTTCCGATCTTTATCGGCTTTTGCTCTTGGCATGCGGTGCGGGCTTGAGAATAATATTGAATTAATTTAAAGAATAATCTCCTTGAAAAACCAGCTTTCAATCAGAATTTAAGATTAATTATTTGCTAATTTTTCTTAGCGCATTGACAATCAATAGAATAAACGAATTGAGCTCTTCTTTAACCTAAATTTAGTCCAAAAGAGCAGAGATATCTTCCTGATCCAGACTCTTCATAAAGCTCTCTTCTGAGCCAATCAATTCCCCAGCTAAAGCCAGCTTTCGATCTTGAAGCGCCATAATCTTTTCCTCCACGGTTCCCTTCGTGATGAACTTGTAGATGATGACTTTATTCTTCTGACCTATCCTATGCGCTCGATCTATAGCCTGTGCCTCGACAGCAGGATTCCACCATGGATCGAGGAGAAATACATATTCTGCCTTTGTTAGGTTAAGTCCTACCCCTCCTGCTTTCAGAGAAATCAAAAACACCTTGATATCATCGTTTTCCTGAAAATTTTCAACCTGAGCCTGTCGGTCTTTGGTAGCACCATCTAAATAGGAATAGGGCACACCTTGTGAATCCAAATACTCCCTGACAATACTTAAGTGCCGGACGAATTGGCTAAAGACTAAAACCTTGTGACCTTCAGAAATGGATGACTGCAACATATAGGTTACATCCTCAAGTTTCCCAGAATCACCTTCAAAGTCATCCTTCACAAGTTTTGGATGATTTGCAATCTGTCTCAATTGGGTCAGGCCACGCAATAGCGTGAATTTCTGGGAGCCGGCTCCCAAATCCTGAATATCATTGATAATCTTTTCTCGATAATAATTCTTCACCTCTTCATAAACTTCCTCCTGTTCTGCACTCATACCTGAGTATTTCACATTGGTGATTTTCTCAGGAAGATCCGTAGCAACTTGAGATTTCAATCGTCTCAAAATGAAAGGCTTGATCATGGCTGCCAGGCGATGAGCCTTGTCCATGTCTTTTTGCTTTTCAATTGGGAAAAGGAAATTCTTCTTAAAAGAGGCCTGTGAACCAAGTAATCCTGTGTTCACGAAATTCATCTGCGACCATAGATCCATGGTTCCATTCTCCACCGGAGTACCTGTGAGAATGAGCTTTTGCTTACACTTAAGTCGGTTCACCGCCGTAGCAATGTTACTTGATGGGTTCTTGATCGCCTGCGATTCATCCAGAATCACATAATTGAAATAGAACTGCTCAAGAATATCTACATCCAACCTGGTAATTCCATAGCTAGTTAGCACTAGATCATAGTCACTAAACTGCCACGGATCTTTATTTCTATGGGTGCCTGTGTAAACCAGAATTTTTAAGCTAGGCGTAAACTTTTTTGCTTCAAGCTGCCAGTTATAAATCAGGGAAGTAGGCATGACCAATAGAGAGGTCAAGTCTGGATTTTCCTGTTTTTCATGGGCCAGAAGGGCCAAAGTCTGGACAGTCTTACCTAGACCCATATCATCAGCCAGACAGCCTCCAAATTTATATTCATTGAGGAACCTCAACCAATTATACCCTTCTCGCTGGTAAGGTCTAAGGATACCTTCAAATAATGGGGAAAGATCGTATTGTTGAATTTGCTGGAAATCTCTTAGCCCTTCTAGTTTTCGGCTCAGGGTCAGCTGAACCAAATCCCCTTTTTCTAAGTCCTCCGCTAATGCGATATGGTGCTTTCGCATCACCATCGAGTTTTCTTCGCCTCGATCCTCCATCAAGCTGAATAGCTCCGAGTAATTCACAAACCAAGAAGCTGGAATTACTGCGATTTCTCCATTCGGAAGCTCGAATTCTGTCTTCCCTGAAATCATCACCTTTCTCAGCTTTGCAAAGCTCACCAGATAAAGCCCAAACTTGATCTGAGCATTCACATCAAACCAGTCTATACTTTCATTCACTTCTATGGAAATCTGAGCTTTACCGATATGATAGGTCTTCCCAGAGTTTGAACCAACCTGAACGATCTTCACTCCTTCAGTTTCCAGTAAATCCTCATTTTCAGTGATCCAATCAAAAGCCTGAGTCTTTGGCATACTTACCCTACCTCGACGAATGGGTAGTCCTAAATCATTTAGCAGTTTTCCAAAGTACCGCTCTTTTTGTTCGCTTCGAATCACCTTATAAAAGGTGTAATCATCGCCATCTTGCTCCACACGTACATTATGCTCGGCAGATTGATCGGCTCTGAATTCATTCTGGCCATATTTGAAGCGGAGTTCAAAAGCGATTTGACCCTGAACGACTTCTCCTTCTCTCTTTTCGAATAAATCTTCAGTCTCGCTACTGGGCAAGTCACTAATTCCCACAAAAACTTCAGGGCTACATCGCTCTACTTTCACTTCGAAGCCATGAGCAAACACATCATAATGTGCCAGAAGGCTGGTGATGAATTTTTTATAGTAGGCAGGCTCAAATTTCTTTTCGATTACCACGAATTTTTTCCGCAGAAACGGTATGAGTTTTTTGCCATCCAGATTTTTATCAAAATGAAAAAGCTGATTCTCCATAAGCAACCAAGCTGGCTCATGGCAAAGCAAAACACCATTCTTCTTATCTATCTCCAGCTTTTCCCCAGCATGCCTGAATGTCGGCTTGTACTGAGTATGATCTTCATTTTTGAAGAAATGAAAATGAATGGTGACTGGTTCTGGATGGATCTTAATCTCCTTATGGATGGGGTTTTTATCATTGGCCATCTCAAACAGCCGCTTCCCAATCAGCAAGGGCAAAATCTTCGAACGTAGCATCTCCAAATCATGCTCAATCCTTTCCTGGATAACCTTATCCTCGGTTTTAGGATCATAGATCTTCCGAAGGTAATCCTTTGGGCGAATAGCCTTTTTCATGTATGGCTTTACAACGACCTCCTGGGCCATCTTATCCATAAGCTTAATTAGCTTATAATCCTTTTCATCCAGACCAGAATCAAACTCATCAGCATTTAGGAAACTGATATTCTGGTTGGCAAGGGAAAGCCTACCCTTCTCATCAAGCTGTACCACATAGGATTCAAAAAGCAATCCAAGGTATTCATGACTGTATAAGGAATATACAATCTCAAAAGGCTGATCTGGGTTTACAATCATAAAAAGCGTGCGGGATGGTGGTTAAGCCAAAGCAAGCAAATCAGCTCCTTCGAGCTAACTTTAACTTGATTCTAATTTGAAAAATACAAAAAAACCCGATCAAACGAACTTTGATCGGGCAAAATATTATGAGGACATTCTCCTGCCTTATTCTTCAGGAACCTTCTCTTCAATTGGCTCTTCTACCGCTACAGGTTCCACTTCTTTCTTGTCAGGGAAGAATCGCTTTTGAAAGATCAAAATAATCCCAACAGACACGAAAATAGAAGCATCTGCAATATTGAAGATTGGCCATAAGGCCGTGTAATCACCACCAACAAGCGGAATCCAATCTGGTAAGTAGCCCTCCCAGATATCGATATAAAACATATCAACTACCTGACCATGAAACCAAGGCGTAGGAGCATTATATGGAGCATTTTTAAGCCAAATTCCATAGAATATTGAATCCACCAGATTGCCTATGGCACCACCTAAAATCATGGCTATACATAAAACATAAACAGGATGCTGCTTATGCTTAATGATGTAATACAGGTAATAGCCGATACCAAACATGGCCAAGAGCCTGAACGAAGTAAGGATCAACTTTCCGTATTCGGTACCGAGCTCCATTCCAAAAGCCATTCCTGGATTTGTGGTATAATGCAGCTTAAACCAATCGCCAAAAACCTGAATTTGACCTGGGGTACCAAAGTCCATTTCGAAATGGACCCACATCTTAACGGCCTGATCAATTAAAATGACTAGAAGGGTAATCCCAAAATACTTCAGATACTGATTCATTACTTTTCTTAGTCTTTTTTCACCTGGACCAAAACATCAAAATCATCCAGATCAAGATTTGTGCCTTCACTAAGGTCTTTAGTTCCATTTAAGGAATTCGCCTGAGTCTCGGTCTGGATATACTCTCCAAAGTTTTCAACTGCCCCTTCAACCAATTCCTGGTCAGTATTCACATCGATGACTATCTTATCCTGAACCTCAAGCCCCATTTCCTTTCTCAAGTTTTGGATTCGATTCACTAAATCCCTAGCGATTCCTTCTTGCTTCAATTCATCCGTCAACGTAACATCGAGAGCTACGGTTATGCTTTGATCGCTGGCAACAGACCAGCCAGGAATATCCTGTGAGCTGATCAAAACCTCATCTACAGAAATACTAATCTTCTCTCCATCTGCATCAACATCGATAGATCCGTTTCTTTCGATTTCAGCAATCTCCTCCTGACCCCAAGATTTTATGGCAGCTACCACAAAACGCATCTTGGGCCCAAGTTTCTTTCCTAAAACTGGAAGATTCGGCTTGACATCCTTAACCAGAATGCCGGAAGCATCATCGATATATTCTATCGTCTTGATATTTACTTCAGACTTGATGAGTTCCTCCACATGTTCAATCTGCTTTTGGGTCACCTCAGACAGAACAGGGATCAAAATTCTTTGCAAAGGCTGACGAACCTTGAGCTTTTCCTTTTTTCTCAAGGAATGCACCAACGAAGAAATCGTCTGCGCCAATCCCATACTTGCTTCAAGGTCAGAATTGATCAAAGACTGATCGGCATCCTTCCAGTTGGTCAGATGGATGGACTCTTCTTTTTCCTCCAAGGCATCCGTCAAATCCTGATAAAGTCGATCTGAATAGAACGGAGCGAATGAGGACATCAATTGACTTAGAGTACTTAGACATTCGTAAAGTGTCTCATAAGCAGCCTGCTTATCCGCACTCATATCTCCTCTCCAGAATCGCTTCCTCGCCAGTCTCACATACCAATTCGACAGCTGATCCACGGTGAAATTCATGATAGCCCGAGTCGCCTTTGTAGCATCATAGTTATCCATGGAATCCTCTACTTCAAGGATTAAGGATTGAAGTTTCGATATGATCCACTGATCTAACTCTGCCCTTTCGCTTACCGGAATCACCTGATCTTCCGAATACACGAAATGATCAAGATTTGCGTAAAGCGCAAAGAAATTATAGGTGTTTTGGAGTGTACCAAAGAATCGTCTTTGCACCTCAGCAACACCATCAAGGCTGAACTTCAGATTATCCCATGGGTTGGCATTGCTTAGCATGTACCATCTCAGTGCATCAGGGCCGTATTCCTTGAGTGTCTTGAATGGATCCACAGCATTGCCCAATCGCTTGGACATCTTATTACCATTCTTGTCTAGAACGAGCCCATTCGCCACCACATTTTTGAAGGCGACACTATCAAAAAGCATTACCGCGATAGCATGCAGGGTAAAGAACCAGCCTCTGGTTTGGTCCACACCTTCAGCGATATAATCTGCCGGATAATTGGCTTTGAAAATGTCCTCATTTTCGAATGGATAATGCCACTGGGCATAAGGCATAGCCCCGGAATCAAACCAAACATCAATCAAGTCTGGCTCACGGTGCATTTCCTTCCCCTCGGAGGAAACCAAAACCACATCATCTACATAAGGTCTATGAAGATCTAGCTCCTTCCCCTCATAGGGCGAAGCCTCCATGAAACCGGCATCGATGGATTTCTGAATCTCAGCTTCAAGCTCCGAAATAGAACCTATGCACTTCTCTTCGTTTCCATCTTTGGTTCTCCATATCGGAAGTGGAGTTCCCCAGAATCTAGATCTTGAAAGATTCCAATCCACAAGGTTCTCCAGCCAGTTTCCAAAACGGCCCGTTCCGGTAGCTTCAGGCTTCCAGTTGATGGTTTTATTTAGCTCAACCAATCTATCCTTATAAGCCGTGGTTTTGATAAACCAACTTTCCAATGGATAGTAAAGGACCGGCTTATCAGTTCTCCAGCAGTGCGGATAGCTGTGCTCGTATTTTTCTACTTTAAACGCCTTGTTCTCATTCTTCAGAATGATGGAAATGATGACATCAGTACTTTTATAATCAGCTTGTGATTCATCATCCTCAGGATAATTCTTCACATAGAAATCATCCACACCATACTCCTTGTGAGCCTTGATGCCATGCTCCTGCATTTTAGAAGACAGATACTCTCCTACCACAGGAAGGAACTTTCCTCGCTTATCTACTACAGGGATTTCATTCCCTTTTTCGTCTTTGACAAAAACTCCAGGAACATCATTTTGAACCAAAGTTCTAAAGTCATCCGCACCAAAAGCTTTGGCCAAATGGACGATTCCAGTACCATCTTCAGTGGTCACATAATCTCCCGATATCACCGTGAATGCCGGATGGGGAAGGGCCAGCCCTTCTATTGGGAATAGCTGCTCATATTCCCAGCCAAGCATATCCTTCCCTTTGAACTCTTCTACGATTTCATAAGGGATCAATTTGTCCCCAGCGGTATAGTCCTCCACCTTCAGATCGGCTGCTTTCTTATTGAAATAAGCACCCATTCTGGCTTTGGCTAAAACCACATTTTCCGCCTCAAAGGTGTATGGATTAAAGGTTTTCACCTTCACGTAATCCAGCTTCTCTCCTATGGCCAAGGCTGAATTTGACGGCAAAGTCCATGGAGTAGTCGTCCAGGCTAAAATGTAGGTGTTATCCTGATCCTTCAGCTTGAATTGAGCCGTGATAGAAGTATCCTTGACGTCCTTATAAGTTCCTGGCTGATTGAGCTCATGAGAACTCAGCCCCGTTCCGGCTGCAGGAGAATAAGGCTGAATTGTGTAGCCCTTGTAAAGCAAATCCTTCTCGTAAAGTCTCTTCAGTAAACTCCACAGGGTCTCGATATACTTCGAATCAAAGGTGATATACGGGTCATCCAGATCCACCCAGTAACCGATCTTTTCGGTCATATCATCCCACTGATCCTTAAATCGCATCACCGTCTCACGACATCGCTTGTTATACTCCTCTACACTGATCTTCTTCCCGATGTCTTCCTTCGTGATACCCAATTCCTTCTCCACCTGAAGCTCTACCGGAAGCCCATGCGTATCCCAGCCCCCTTTTCTCTTCACCTGAAATCCTTTCAGCGTCTTGTACCGACAGAAAATATCCTTGATCGCTCTAGCCATCACATGGTGAATGCCAGGCGTTCCATTGGCTGAAGGCGGTCCTTCAAAAAACGTAAAGGTCTCAGCCCCTTCCCGGTTGGCGATAGATTTCTCGAAAATCTCATTCTCCTTCCAGTAATTCAGGACACTTTCCCCTATCTCAGGGTAGTTGACTTGCTTATATTCTTGATACTTTTTCACGATGCCGTTCCCGGATTCATTAGAATTTATTCTTTGGGCGTGCCCCCGGCTTATGGCCGTGGTCGGGCTATCCGCTATATCTTCTGACTGCGTCAGAAGGATGCCGCTTCTATCCCTCACGCATGAGTAGGATTTATCCTCCTCAAAAGCAGGCACAAAGATAGAAGAAAAAGGCTTTTTTACGGGTTAGAGTTCCAAAAAATGGTCTGCTTCGCGAAGCGAAAAACCTTGAGCCAAATCGAATAGACTCCCTTATTAATCCTAAATTCGTCTATGTCGAAAATTCTATCTCCCATCACCCTGCCATGTGGCGCTACTATTCAGAACCGATTGGTAAAAGCTGCAATGACAGAACGGATGAGTAATTCTGATTATGAGCCAACCCAAGCCCATCAAAACCTCTACAAAATTTGGGCGGATAGTGGGGCCGGATTGTTGATTACGGGGAATGTGATGATAGATAAACGACACATGGAATCGGCCGGAAATGTCTTCATGGCAGATGAAAAAATGATCCCAAAACTTAAGCAATGGACAGATGCTGCCAAAGGTCATGGTAATCATATCTGGACTCAGATTTCACACTCTGGTCGGCAAACGAATCGATTTGTCAACCCGAACCCAAAGGCTCCATCGGAAGTTCAGTTGAATAAGCTTTGGTTGTTTGGGAAACCACAGGAAATGACCGAACAGGATATTCTGGAGGTGATCGAAGGCTTTGCCAAAGCATCTAAAATCGCAAAGGAAGGCGGTTTCACAGGTATTCAAATCCACTCGGCTCATGGCTATCTCCTGAGCCAGTTTCTCTCACCCGGAACCAATCGAAGGTCAGATCAATGGGGAGGAAGCCTGGAAAACCGGAGCAGACTTCTTCTGGAAATTATCCAAGGATGTAGAAAGGAAGTGGGTGATGATTTCCCCATTTCGGTTAAGATCAACTCTTCAGATTTCCAACGAGGGGGATTTACGGAGGAGGATTCTTTAGAGGTGGTCAAGAAGCTGGGAGAAGCAGGAATTGACCTTTTGGAAATTTCTGGAGGTACCTATGAAAAAGCAGCTTTCTTCATGGGGAATGACAAGAAAAAAGAAAGCTCGATCAGGAGGGAGGCATATTTCCTGGACTTCGCCAAAAAAGTACGAGAAGTAAGTGACGTGCCACTAATGATCACTGGCGGGTTTAGATCCTATGACTTTTGCAATGAAGTTTTGGAAGCAGGTGAGACGGATTTAATCGGGATGGGAAGACCATTCATCGGTAATTATGAGGTCATGGGAGACTTTTTAAACGGCAAGGTTCCCTACTTGGAAAATCCACCTATCAGAACAGGCTTCAAAGCCTTCGAAGATGCTGCAGAAGGTGGATATTACGCCCGACAGCTCATCAATATCGCGGAAGGAAGAGGCCTCAAACCAAATCTCAATCCCATGGCATCCTCCATGTTTATCGTTACTCACGAATTCAAAAAGGCCAGGGAGAAAAAATAGGATGGTCAAAATCATCACAGACCATGGAATTTTTAAAATGGCTTAAAAAAACATAATTGGTATTTTAACATTCCAAATCCAAATGAGCTGGTAAATGAACGAACTTGATCCTGGGTATATCATTGCAGTAGCAGAGCAGTTATCCTTTGTAAGTGCCTTCTTGGGCGGTATTTCAGCAACCATCCTGGTGACTATTGTGGTGTTTTCTTCAGAAAAAAGCTCTGTGAAATGGATAATTTCCACATCAGCACTTGCAGCCTGCAGCCTATTGATTGCAGTCGTGGCTTCCTGGAGATTGTTGATCATGCTGCACCCGGAATTCCCTATGCCTGTGGATCAAGGTATGGTCAAGATTCTTTGGGCCGGGTTGTTGATTGGCTATAGCCTCGGATTTTTAAGCCTGATTTCAAGTATAGGCCTGTCCGGTTGGATTCGCTCTAAAAGAGACGGAATCATCACAACGAGCATCGCGATTATTGCCATAATTTTCTTCGTTCTGGCAACTCCTTATGGCATTTAAGATCAGATCAGAAAATTAAAAGTTGGCCAGCGTCTCCAGACGCTGAATGATTCCTAAAGCAACCTTTACCCTTCACGTAGGTTATTGCTTCGTAGACCTAAACAAATGTGGACCTGCCCAATATGTGAACGCGATTTCAAAAAGGAGAATCAGTGGCACATGTGCATCAAAGCCGATCTGAATTCTCTTTTCGAGGGTAAACCTCAGGAATTGGAATATGTCTTTGACAAAATTCTTTCTGAAGTGATCGAATGGGATGATGTCATTGTCAACAACACTCAGAAAGCGATCATGTTCGTCCATAACCAAACCTTTATGGTCATCCGTCCCATGACCAAGGTTCTGGATTTACAATTCTATTCCAAAGAGGTTCAATCCTGTCCTCCTTTCTTCAAGTCCAGGCCAGTTTCCAAAAAGTATGAAAATCATCTGCGCATCTCGACCTTAGAGGACCTCTCTCCAGAATTGATATCCTGGATCAGGGATTCTTATGAGCTGCTCTGAAAAGCTTTGCTTCAATTCCTTATCTTCGAAAAAACAGTGATATGGAAAAAATAGTAGAGGTAAAGCCATTCCGACTGGTGGGGATATCCATTCGAACGACCAATGAAGATGGAAAATCAGCTCAGGATCTAGGTGCACTTTGGCAGAAATTCTATTCAGAAGGAGTCATAGGAAAAGTGGAAAATGCCTTATCCAGCGAAGTATATTCAGTCTACACGGAATACGAATCAGATTACCGAGCCCCTTATACTGCTTTCCTGGGAGTAAAAATTCCATCCGATGGCAATGCTCCCGAGGGCCTGAAAGTTCTGGATATAGCCGGTGGAAAATATATTCAACAGACGATTTCTGGAGATCCGCAGCAAGCGGTAACCAATGCTTGGGTGGATATCTGGGCAAGAGATGAATCCCTGAATAGACGCTATACGGCCGATTTTGAAGTGTATGGAGAAAAAAGTCAGCAGGGACCCGATTCAGAGGTTCAATTATTTTTGGCAGTCTCTTGAGGCTTTGTCAGGCTCATGAAGTTTTTCTAGATTACTGAGCCTAAACCTATTATCTATTTTTTATGAATAATTATACCCGATTGGTTTTACCACTGTTGGTAACCTCAATTTTAGTTTTCCTCCGGCTATTTTTCGGCCAGACAGCAAAGACATGGGAAGGATACCTGGCTTACCTTCCTCAAATAAATACAGTCCTGATCATTATTGGATTTACCTGGTCAGCTCTAGTACTTATTTCGATTTTCAAGACACTTTTTCTTAAACAGTACGACTTAAATCAAGCGGATAATCTTAAAGCCAGAAAAATATATACCCAGATAAATCTTCTGCACAAGGTTGGTAATTTTGTGGTGGTTTTGATTGGTGTAGGTTTAATCCTGGTGTCATTTGAGCCGATTCGTAAGATCGGTGTTGGTCTTTTTGCTTCAGCGGGAGTCGCAGGAATTATCATTGGTTTTTCTGCTCAGAAGGCAATAGGAACCTTAATCGCAGGAATTCAAATCGCTATAACCCAACCCTTCAGGCTGGATGATGCTGTAGTGGTGGAAGGTGAATGGGGATGGATTGAAGAAATCAATTTGAACTATGTTGTTGTCAAAATTTGGGATGAAAGAAGGTTGGTACTTCCCTCTACCTACTTCCTGGAAAAGCCTTTCCAAAACTGGACGCGAAACTCCGCAGATATCATTGGTTCAGTGTTTCTCTACACGGACTACACGGTTTCTTTTGACGCATTAAGAAAAGAGTTAGATCGAGTTTTAGAAACCACAGACTTATGGGATAAACGAGTAAAGGTCCTACAGGTAACCGATTCCAAGGAGCACACGGTAGAAAGTCGAATTTTGGTTTCAGCCAAAAACTCACCAACTGCATGGGATCTTCGAGTTTATGTCAGAGAAAAAATGATTGAATTCATACAAAAGAACTATCCGGAGTCACTCCCGAAAACACGAATCAGCATGCTCCCAAATAATCCCTCAGAATGAAAAGATTCTGGCTACTTTTCTTCATGATGGGTGTCATTATTCTGGTATTCTTTGGTCTGGCCATGGCCCTGAACTTACCCTATCTTGGAGATGACGACAGCATCAGAGACTTAAGCGGCACAATCGCGGCAGGGTCAGGAATATTCTTTTTAGCAATCGATGTATTACTTCCAGTTCCCTCCAGCCTAATAATGATTACTAATGGTGCCCTATTTGGTATTTGGCTAGGAGCTTTATTCTCATTATTAGGATCTACCATCTCTATCTTTCTGGGCTGGTTGCTTGGGAAGGGAGGGCAGAAATGGATTATTCGGTTTATGGGTGAAGATGGTATGGAGGAAGCGACGGCATTTCTGAATAAATGGGGAAATCTTGCCATTATCGTAAGTAGACCTATCCCTGTTTTAGCCGAAGCGGTCAGTATAGTCTGCGGCGGAATGAACTACCCAATTGGGAAAACCTTGTTGTATGGTTTTATCGGGCTTCTTCCCACCTGCGTTTTCTATGCTTATATTGGGTATCTTGCCCTGGATATGGATTCGAGTTGGCAAAGCTTCATTTTCGTTATGATTGTCGCGGGTATCGTCTGGGGGCTTGGAATTTTCTTTAGAAAGCGAACTGAAAAGGTTAAATTCCAGTAGTTCCTTTCCCCAATTATTTGATGAAATACTTAGGAAACAGCATTTTTCTTACACTTCTATCCTCTCTTTTTCTTATAGCTCAGGCAAATGCTCAAGAGGAAGAGTCTCCTTCGAAAATTGAGCTTTCTGGTTTCATAGACCTTTATTATGGTTATGATTTTAATAAGCCCGAGCAAAAAAGGAGACTACCTTTTCTCTACAACCACACCTACCACAATTCACCAACTGTCAATATTGCCCTGATAAAGGCAAGCTATGAAGAAGATTGGTTTAGGGCTTCATTTGGGCTTCAGCAAGGAACCTATGTAGAAAATAATCTGGAACGAGAATCAGAATTTGCAGAGTGGATAAATGAAGCAAAAATCGGAATCGCCCTGACTAAAAACAGGAATCTCTGGTTAGATCTCGGAGTAATCCCATCTCACTTAGGTGCGGGCAGCTATATATCAAGTCTAAACCCGACACTTTCTCGTTCATTGATGACAGAAGGGACACCCTACTTTCTAACAGGTGGATCTCTGGGATGGCAAGCAAGCGAAAAAGTTTTTGTAGCAGTGTATGTAACCAATGGTTGGCAATTAATAAGAGGAATCCCGGGAAACACCCTTCCGAGCTTTGGAACCCAAATACTTTGGTCACCAACAGAAAACACGACCATAAACTGGAGTACTTTTACTGGTCCTACTGGCCCCGATGATGATAGACAGATGCGGTACTTTAGTGATCTCTATGCCACGCTCAACCTTGGGCCAAAATGGTATATGCTTTTAGCTTTCGATGTTGGTACCCAAGAAAACTCAGTGGCCTTTGGAGGCAGTGAAGGTTGGTATGGAGCCGCCTGGATTCTCCAAAGAAAAATATCCGATAAATGGAGTAGTTCGGTAAGAGCCGAATATTTCCATGACCCTTTTGGAATAATAGCCATTAATCAAAATGAGGATGGCCTTAAATCATCTGGATTTTCTTTGAATCTTGATAGAAGTTTTGGCTCTGGATTTCTCCTTCGTGCAGAAGGACGCTGGCTTCTGAGCCCCGAAAATCAATTCATAATGGAAGGCAGCCCAGTCTCTGACAATTTCTTCCTGCTTACCTCACTTTCCTGGACATGGAATTAACTTGAAAAATCAATGGCCCATGTATGACACGCTAATGTATTTTCATCTACTTACTGTGGTTCCATGTGTTTTCATAGGAGCATATCTACTTCTGGCCAAGAAGGGAGGGAAGATTCATAGAGGTTTTGGTAAGGTTTATATGATATTGATGGTGATTACGGCTATCATCTCGCTCTTTATGGAAGCAAGGGTAGGACCAACCTTTTTGAATCATTTTGGGTACATCCACCTTTTTTGCATCCTTGTTTTGTGGACTGTACCTACGGCATTGACAGCCATAAAGAAAGGCAATGTTAAAGCACATCAAAGAAAAATGGTTCTGCTGTACCTCGGAGCCATAATCATTGCAGGAGGATTCACTTTTGCCCCAGGCAGATACCTACATGAATTGTTCCTCGGTTAAAAAAATTTACTCCTTTTGTGATTTTTTATCGACTTCTGCGAATCATGGATAAAAAATAAACCATGAGCCCTTCCCACGAACAGTTATCACGAAGTTTTGTCCAGCAGATGGATCAAAATGCCGGGATTCTTTTCAAGGTTGCTCAAACCTATTGCTGGGATAATGAGGATCAAAAGGATTTAATTCAGGAAATAAGCATACAGGCCTGGAGGTCTTTCCCTCGATTCAATCCGGACTACAAATTTTCAACCTGGCTTTATCGGGTTGCTCTGAATGTGGCTATTTCTCATGTGAGGAAGGAAACAAAAAGAAGTTCGAAAGCTAGCTCTTTAGAAGAAGAGTACAAACTCTTATCGGAGAAAGAGAATCCAGCTGAAGAGCAGGTAACAGCCTTGTATCAAGCCATAGGTCAGCAAAATCAAATCAACAAAGCCATTATTCTCCTACATCTTGAAGAAAAGAACTATGCTGAAATCGCAGAGATTCTAGGAATCAGCGAAAGCAATGTAGGGACCCGACTAAACCGAATAAAAAAAGAAATCAAAAACCAACTAAACCCACAGAAACCATGAAAGATCAAGAATTAGTCAATATTTGGAAAAGCCAGGAGTCTAAAGTTGAAAGGCTCTGGGCAATTAATAAAATCCTTCTTCAGGAAAGGGTGAAAAGGAAATCTTCTGAAGCCATGACCAACTGGATAGGCGAGAAAATCCTTGGTCTCGTAGTGGGCTTTTTCTACATACTCTTTCTCGGCGCGCTAGTTGGATTAGGAGTATCTAGTGGAAGTATCTCAGGAAATTATTTCTTGATTTCAGTTGGGATAATTTTCTTAATCAATCTCAAGGTCTATATCGACTACATCAAGCATTTAGTCATGTCTCTAAGAATAGACTTTTCAGGTCCGGTGGTGGAGATACAGGCAAAGCTTGTGGAGATGAGAATTTCTTTGATAAAGGGAATGAAAATCTGGGTTTTGCAAATCCCATTTTATACTACTTTTCATCTTAGCTCATCTTGGTTTCCTCAGCAAGCTGATCCGGCTTGGGTTGTGATTCAAATCCTTGTAACCAGTCTATTTGTAATCGGAGCAATTTGGGTAATCTGGACTTTGAGAGAAGAAAATCTCAACAGTAAAAGTGCCAAATTTCTTATTTCAGCCGCAGGAGGCGATCCCTTGGATAAGGCCTTAGCCGTATATCAGGAGGTTAAAGATTTCGAAGATTAACAGATGTATAAAAATATTTTAGGATTTAACTAACTGAATTTTAGATATTTATAAGCAACCTGAAAATTATCGGCCCCGTTAGGGTGGAGAAACAACTATTCTCCATTATGAAACGATTTCTCTCCATCCTTTGTCTTTTGGCATTCTTTTCCTGCACGGAAGATGACAACCCAAACCCTAATGCTTCACCGCAAGAACTTTCAAGCACCCTGGTATCTGGTGAATGGGTTGTCGATTTATTTATTGATGACGGTGTCAATGAAACTAGCATGTTCAATGGCTTTTCCTTTAACTTCCTTGACAATGGCCGAGTAGAGGCCATAAGCAACGGTCAAGTAATCGAAACTGGAAACTGGTCTACATACCAGGATGACGGAAAAGTAGGGTTGGATATTTCATTCTCTTCAGATGCCAGGTTGGATGAATTAAGTGACGATTGGTACAAAATGAATTTCTCAAATAATCGAATCGATTTAGAAGAGGACTATGATGAGGATGAAAGTGATGAAGATCGACTACGATTTGTGAGAAGATAAACTCAAATCCAAAAATCTTAAATACACCGCATTTAATATAGTGGTGTATTTTTTATTGGTCTTGGTTATTTGGATAAACCATCACTTCGATTTATCGTTAAGAAATCGAAAATCATACTCATGAAAAGACTTCTCATTATCTTCAGCTTCCTGATTTTTTTCTCTTGTGGAGAAGATGAAAGACCAGATTTAGATGGTGTAATAGAGCAATTCACAGTAGTCCTAACTTCCGGGGATTGGAAGATAGATTTTTTCTTTGATGATGATGACGATAAGACCGGTGAATATGAGGGCTATGTCTTCCGCTATTCGGTCAATGGTCAGGTTGAGGCATTTTTAGATGGTCAATCCGTAGATACGGGAACTTGGAGCACTAGAACACAAGATGGTGCCATCCTTTTTATCATAAATTTCCCTGACGGCACTCCTCTTGGTGAACTAAGTGACGATTGGTTTCTTGCAGGGTTTGGTGATGATATAATTGATCTGCAGGAAGAAAATGATTTGGATAGCGTTGACGAAGACCGAATTGTATTCGTATTAATCTAATCCCCAAAGTATAGCTTACCCATGAAAAGAATCTTATCCCTTTGCATTCTTGCTGCTTTAATGGCTTGCAGTCCCGAAGAAGAACCTGACATTCAACGAACAGACGAATTTCTTTTCGATGCTTTAGTTTCCAGTAGGTGGAAAGTAACCTTGTTTGAAGATGACGGAGTGGTTGAAACAAAAAATTTTGACGGGATTTCTTTCACATTTATTCCTAATGGTCAGGTGGAAGCATATAGGGGAACTCAACTTCTTGATGTCGGAAGCTGGAGAAGTTACACAGAAGATGGAAGGGTGGAATTTGAATTAGAATTTGAAAATGATCCAATCCTCGAGGAATTAAGTGATACCTGGTATCAGGACAGAATGACTAATGGGAGACTATCCCTTCGTGAAGAATCTGATGGCTCAGAGGATCGATTGAATTTTGAAACTTTATAAGTCTTCAATTTCCTTAAGGTACTTATCAGCTTGAGCGAGTATCTCTTCCTTATTTTTAATTTTGGCCAAAGTCCTGTAAGCCATCCCTATTCTTGGATTCTTCTCTAGCTTTTCCCTATTCCGCTGATAGAAATGCCAGTATAATGAATTGAATGGGCAAGCTCCTTCACCAGTTTTCTTTGCTGGATTGTATGCACAGTGGCTACAATAGTTACCCTGCTTTTTGATATAATTAGCCGAAGAAACATAGGGCTTAGTCCCTACAATTCCCCCATCGGCAAACTGACTCATTCCTCGAGTATTAGTGATTTCTACCCATTCAATGGCATCGATATAAATACCCAAATACCACTCGTCAATCTGATCAGGATCTATGCCTGCCAGCAACATGAAATTACCCGTAACCATCAATCTCTGAATATGATGTGCATAAGCCAAATCAAGAGATTGGTTGATTGAATGAGAAAGACACTTCATTTTGGTCTTACCTGTCCAAAACCAGTCTGGTAGTTTTCTCTTATGACCAAAAAAATTCATTTCGCCGAATTCAGGCATTTTAGCCCAATAAATTCCACGCATATATTCTCGCCATCCTATGATTTGACGAATAAAGCCTTCCACTTGAGCTATACTTATTTCTTCCTGATGCTGATACCAGCGATTCTCTACTTTCTTTACCACTTCAAGAGGAGAGATCATTTTGGAGTTCATTGCAAAACTTAGTCGAGAATGAAACAGATAAGGGTCCCAGGTAGTCAAGGCATCTTGATAAGTCCCAAAATTCTCCAACAGGGAATCGCAGAAGTAATCCAGAACTTCTAAACTCTCTGCTCTTGAAACAGACCATAAAAATCTTTGCGGCTCAACACTTCCAATGGTTTCAATCCCAGATTCCTGAATCTCCTCGAGTAAAACATTGACGTCTCTCGGATGCACCTTTGGTTTCTTCAGGAGGTTTTTATCCTTCAGAGCAGATCGATTATCATGATCAAAATTCCATTTTCCCTGAAGGGGCTCCTTCCCATCCATCAAAATATCATGATCCTTCCGCATCTGCCGATAGAAACTTTCCATCAGATAGGTTTTCTTACCCTCAAAGAAATCTTTGAGATACCCTCTTTCAGTAAGAAAATGTTGGGTATCCACAGACCGAGCTTGAATGGGTAATTCTTCAGAGATTGCCTTTAGTTGTTCATCGAGCCTATACTCATCTGGCAACTGATATTCGAATAATTTTATCTTCTCATCTTTGATAATTTGGAGAAGATTTGATTCCAGACTTTGCTGATTTTTTGGATCAGAAATTTTGATGTATTTGACTCTGTGACCCTTATTGGAAAGCTCTCCGGCAAAATTCCGCATGGCCAAAAAAAAGGCTATTACCTTTTGGATATGATGCTTTACATAGTCTGTCTCCTGCCTCATTTCCATGAGTACATAAAGTACATCTTCATCCACCTCATCAAACCATGAGTGACTAGAGTTTAATTGATCCCCGAGAATCAGTCGTAATTTTTTAGGCATAAAAAATGGGACTTTACCAAGGTAAAGCCCCTAAATGGGCGAAAGTTTAAAAAAATCAGTATTTAAAGCATGGCATAGAAGATTTCATACCTTTTCCTTTTTTGGAAGTAGCCAGGAAGCTATAGCGTAGACTAATCTCATGAGCTCCACCTGTATTGGCATTTCCGAAAGAAGAAATAGTGAAATCATGGCTATAACCTACATCCAGTCCACCGCCAAGTGAAAGACCTACTAGAGCGACAATAGACTCATGATTTGGCTGCTCCTCCTTTGCTACAGGAATACCTCTGTACCAAACTCCGAAGACAATAGGCTGAATATTCACCTGCGCTCCCATATCGAGCTGAGAGAATGGTCCTTGATTTTTATAATTAAAAGCCAGGGTCATTTCTCTCACATTTTCTCTTTTATTCAGAAAGCTTGCCCCAGTAGAAGATCCTAAATCAAATCGATACCCTCCATGAGCAGAAACTTTCATAGGTAATTCGCTGATCTCTCCATCTATAAAAGAAATATTTGGCTGTGTCACATGATGAGCTGATAGACCAAACCACATGTTTTCATTATTAAACATTAAGCCAAAACTATAATCCATAAACTGATGCCTGATATCATCTCCGAGATTTTCACCGCTGAAATCTCCAATGGCTCCTGTTTGGTCATCAATCTGGCTGCCAAAAATCATATCTCCGAAATAAGCATCTCTATCCATGTAACTAGCCTGACCTCCTACTCTTAAGAATGACCTAAAACCAAGTCTCATTCTATAAGAATAAGTCAACCCAATCTCAGATACGCTTAGGTTAGCCATGCTCTGATCGGAACGATTGAAAATCAATCCAATCCCAGAATTAGCATTAAACAGGTAATGGTCTGCATATGCTGAATATGAAGTGAAGGACTGATCGAGTCCGGGCCACTGATTACGATAGTTTACTCCTATTCTAGTCATTTCGGAAGATCCTGTCATCGCAGGATTCAGGTACAAGGGAGCCGCATAAAATTGCGAATACTGAACATCCTGAGCCTGAGCTGACATACCAAAAAGAATAAGGGTGATAAGGGTAAATAATCTTCTCATACTTATCTAATTAAGGTGACGCCACCAGTTCGGTGGACCGATTCCCCATCAGGGGTGCTATAAGTGATTTTATACAAATAGTTTCCAGGAGGAGATAGCTGACCCTTGTAGGTACCATCCCATCCCTTGTCCTCAGGAGAAGAGGTCATATACATACTCTCTCCCCATGTATTGAATACTTCAAAACTGAATTCCTTAATGCCTCTGAGTTTTGGCATAAAGGTGTCATTGAGCCCATCTCCATTCGGAGTGAATGCGTTCGGAATAACTACCACCTCTAGTGGATTATTCACCTGCACAATGTTGGTCTCCACAATGGAGCATCCGTAAATGTCATAACCAGTTAGTGAAACCTCATAGATACCCGCCTCATTGAAAATATGAATGGGGTCCTTGTCTACTGATTTAGAACCATCACCAAATGACCATTCCCAGGCTATAAATTCTTCCGATATTTCAGATTCAAAGATGATTTCTTCATCAGTAAGAACCTGTGGTTCACTGGTAATTTCGAGTTTACGATAGTTGAAGTTTAATCTTCCTTCTTTGGTATTATCCGGGAAATCTACTCTTGCCTCGGTTTCTACCGTACAGCCCATTGCATCCGTTACCCGTACTTTCAAATTAGTACTTTGAGAAAAGTTGATCTCTCTATTTGAAGCATTAGAAGGGTTCCAATTAACTGTGTAAGGCTCAACACCTCCGGAAATACTAACCCAAGCTACTCCTTCCACGGAACCAACAGAGCAGTCAACATCTAAAGTGGATTCAATTCTTGCCTTGAGTTCTTCAGGCGCGCTCAGTGTAAATTGTGTTTCAACAGTGCATCCTTCTGCACTGCTCACCTTCACCGAATAGTCACCTGCACTAAGGTCATCCCTAGACCAAACATTCTTGATTCCATCAGACCATAGAATAGAGAGCTGATCCGTATCCTGATTGGCTTTGATGCTCGCATGGCCGTTATTAGAGTCAGAACATGTAAGATTTGTTCTATCAACCACACTTAGATTCAATTCACTTGAAGAAGAAAGGGTAAAGCTTTGCTCGTAAGAGCAACCATTAGCATCCGAAATTGAAGCGGTATAGGTTCCTGAATTTAAATTTGAAATCTTAGTTCCGGTTCTACCATTCGACCAATTAACCGTATAAGGAAGAGTCCCCCCTGTCAACTTCAACTCTATGGTTCCATCACTATTATTACCGCAGGAAGGTTCAGCTACTTCACTATCTATCTGAATCTCAGCAGGAGTCTGAAGTGAATAACTTGCCTGATATGCACATCCAGTCTGATCGATAATGGTAACCGTATACGTGCCTGGGGATAGGCCTGTCACTTTGGAAGTCAAAGGACCATGATCCCAACTGTACTGGTAAGGAGCTTGACCACCTGAAACGCTCAGATCAATCTCTCCGGAATTTGGAGAAGTACAATTGACCTCTGAAATATTCTCGTCAACGGTAATTCCTTCATTTGGAGATTCTATCTCAAAGGAAATGGACACATCACAATTGTACTTATCAGCGACCGTAACGGTATACACCCCAGGAGCTAAATCAGATGCCTCCCATTGATCTTCCAATCCATGGCTCCATGTCACCTTATAGGGTTCTCCTCGGCCTATTTTAACTGCAATTTTTGCATACCCATCATTCCCTGATCCACATGAAGCGTCACGCTTTTCTAAATCTTCAAGGATCAGAGGATAAGGAGGCTGAACAACTATTCGCTCAATATGAAGAGTCCCTTTGGAGTCTGTAATTTCTACCGTATAGGTTCCAGCATATAAATTGGTTCTGTTCTGAGTAGTCTCATTCGTATTCCACTTAAAGGAATAGGGAGCAACTCCCCCCTCTATATCCAGAATGATAGATCCTCGCTCACTATGAGAGCAAAGAGCCAGCTTTCCAGACACGTCAACTGTGAAAGGTCCTTCAGATGAACCATCCGCTGCTACACGTGCTCCAGCCATGCCTTGAGCAAAGCTTCTTTGATTGATGCTTAGGCTAGCAAGCATCAGAATGAATGTTGTCGATATGAACCAAATTCTACTCATTTTCCAAACCACGAAGCAGAACTGTACTTTGACTAGCTCTATTTTGTAGCTTAAATCAGATAAACTGTATTTTATGATTTAGAATATTATTTTTTGTAAGTCATATACAACAAAATGATATTCTTAAAAACAGCTTTATTTGGAAAATAAGTACATAAAAATTCTCTTTTGCAAGAGAATACCGTGCCACACCACTAAGCACTCAAATATTAAAAAAGTTAAATTTTTCTTAGATTATTACAATAATCAAAAAAGAAAAGAGAAGCAGCTTTTTTTTGGGGATGAAATGAAAAAAGACTGGAATCCAGCCTTTTCAAATTATTTCAACTTTTTTTAAAATTTTTTTTAGCTACAGCCGTTTAATGGCCTAAAAATCAATATCTAAAGCAAGGAATGGTTCTTGACCTTTGGTTTCGAGACTTAGGATCGCCCCATAAAAATGTATATCTAAGAGATATTTCATGTGCCCCTCCACTATTTCGGAGACCAAGTTTAGAGGCTGTTACGTCATAGGAATAACCGATATCTAAACCACTTTCAAGCGACACACCAACCAATCCAATTATTGCCTCATTATTAGGTAGTCCGTTCTTAGTCGGGAGTCCTCTATACCAAAGGCCTACCACAAGTGGTTCAAGATAAAGCTGAGTCCCTATGTCTAACTGATTAAAAGGATCCTGCTGCTTATAATTAAAAGCAAAGGAAATAGATCGCTCAGAATACATATGGGTGAAATAGTTTCTGGTTCCTCCAACCAAATCAAACTTAATCCCCCCCTGAACCGAGAATTTCATCGGGAGTTTACTCACCTGATCATCGACAAAAGAAATATTAGGCTCAGTGATATGATGTGCAGAAGCTCCAAGCCAAATCTTATCTGAGTAGTACATTCCCCCCACACTGTAATCCATAAAACTATAGCGAGAATCAATAGGAACTCCATCCAACTCGTCCGTGATACCTCCTACGGTACCATTGACAATATCTATTTGAGTCCCGAAAACTAAATCAGAGAAAAAGGCATCGCGTTGCATATAGCTAGCTTGGGCCCCAAGCCGGAAATAGCTATCCTCTCCTAGCCTCAGTCTATAAGCATAGGAAAGCCCAATCTCATTAGTTGCGAGGTTAGCCATACTTTCCTGGCTCCCGTTAAAAATCAATCCGATTCCGGAATTGTAATCAAAAATGTAATGGTCTATATAAGCTGAGTACGAATTAAAATTCTGATCAAGTCCTGGCCATTGATTTCTATAATTGATTCCTATTCTGGTCAACTCGCTGGCACCGGTTAATGCAGGATTTAGATAGATAGGCGCAGCATAGAATTGGGAATACTGCACGTCCTGAGCTTTTGCAAAATTTGCCCAGCAAAGAATCAAAGTAAACGCTATGACTACTTTCCTGATCATCTAATCAAAACAAACACTCCTGATTTCTCTACTCTTTCTCCTGATCGAGTAGTAAATATTGCTCGATATACATAGTTGCCATTCATGGCAGGTGTTCCGTTCAAGGAACCATCCCAACCAAGATCTTCTAATGTATTGGCCTGATAGATGAGCTCTCCCCAGGTACTAAAGACATAGAACTCCATGGATGCGACACCTCTGAACTGAGGCTTGAAATACTGATTCTTGACCCCATCAGGTGTGAAGGCATTCGGAACCATAATCATATAATCGTCAAATACCTCAACTACGCGCTGGAACTCTGCAACACAGCCGAATTCGTCTATAGTAGTCAGGGTCACAGTATATGTTCCTTTCTTGTCATACTCATGTACCGGATTCTGCGAGGAACTAGTATTTCCATCACCAAAGTCCCAATTCCATATAATCACATCGCCTTGGGAGATGTCATCAAACTGAACGGGTTCCAGAATCTGTATCTCTCCATTCACAATAATGTTGCCACCTCCTAAATCTATCTCATAATTGAATTCAGGAATAAGCTCCTCATCTGCAATTAACACTTGGATTCGCTGCACTTGTGACCAGCATTCGCGATCCTTCAGGCTACTCTGTACTCGATAATCACCATTTTGATTTACATCCTGAATCTGATCCTGTCTCAGAATAGCACCTGTTGGGCTCTCTATCAGATAATCATATGTATTTGGATTATATCCTTCGATAAATTGGGTAAGATCTACAGTTCCTTCTGGATCACAGACTATTGAAGGGTTAGAAACCCTGAGATTTGGAATTCCTGAAACCTGGATAGTTGCAGGTACCAAAGGAGGAGGGCATGTACCCTGACCCGAAATACCAACATAATAGGTATAAGGAGTATCCGAACCGAGTAGACCATCCACATTCATTGTACCATCAGCGTCTATCTGATAAGTCACATTGCCCTGGCTACCATTTGGAACTGGTTGAGTTCCTGCAGCATCAAAATACCAGGTAAAAATCGGAGTGATTCCCGGCTGAGTCGTGCTGGCCGTCACTGTTCCTACTTCTCCTTCACAAATCTCGTCATTTGTAGTCTCCAATGGAGTTAACTGCTCTGTAAGAACTATTGGCTGACTCACCTCAAAGATACAACCTCCCTGATCTTGAATCTCGAACGTATAATCACCAGGACCGATATCAGTCAGCTCAAAGTTACCGTCCGCAAGATTTGTAGCACCAATATTTTGTCCATTCAGGAAGGTAGTCACCGTGTAGTCACCATAACCACCTGCTATGCTGAATGAAAGACTTCCATTATCCGTATTACAAACTGGATCAGATGATGTCTGATCATTCACGTTAATTGGTGTGTTTGGACCATCCACTTGAATTCCTGTAATCATGGATTCGCAACCTCCACTTCTCACATAACCCTCATAAGTTCCTGGAGCGACATCGAACACATTTGACGACTGATAATTGATTCCATCAATCGAGAACTCATAGGTTCCACTTCCCCCTGATCCAGTAAAGGTTATTGTACCCTGCTCTCCGAAGCAAACCTCATCCACCACGTTGAAATCCAGCGATGGCTGATCGAACACATTCAAGGTCGGGTTAGCTACAAAACCAGGACATACTCCATTGCCGCTGGCAATGACATAGTAGCTTATTGGAGAATCATTTGAATCTATTCCTTCTACAGAAAGAACTCCATCAGGATCAATCTGAATGATATGACCGTTAGCATCTGGATTCGCGCTGGAAACTAATGGGTTGGTCAATGCAGCGTCATAGTACCATTCAAACACTGGGTTAGCTACCGCCGGATTAACCTCTGGAGTCAAAATAGCAATCTCTCCTTCACAAATTTCTACGTCATCTACAAGCACTTGAGAAGGACCGTAAACCAGAGTCACAGTTTCAGAAGTAATGGTACATCCTTGATCATCTATTACTTCCAGATAGTAGTCGCCTGGAGCCAAATCATTGATTTCAATATCAGAGTCGGTACTTACGAATGAACTGATTTCATTACCATCTTGGAATACATTAATGGTATATGGGGCCCATCCACCAGTCACTTCGGTTCTGATAATTCCAACATCAGCACCACAACCCGGATCAATTGTTTCTAGTGGTGTCATTTCCAATTGAGCACTTGGGCCATCTACGATTACTTCAAATGCTTCAAAGCATGTAGTCGCAGTATTTGTAATCTCAATCTGGTAGGTACCTGGGGCAAAATCATTGGCCTCGAGTTGTGCCTGATCAAAAATGCCTACACCTACCACATTATATTCGAAATCTGCAGAAGCACCTGAGGTGACAGAAATTCTTCCATCCTCTGCTCCAAAACACTGCTCAGGTTCTGTGGCAAATTCCACATCTGGAATCGGGTTAACCAATACTTCGGCAGGAATCAAAGCTTGATTACAAGTGTTAGGTCCCTCAACACCCAGATAATAAACATATGGATTGGGGTCCGTAGGAAGGCCCACAATACTCAGAACTCCTGCTCCACTTATATTATAGGCTACACCCGGTAAGCTTGGATCACTTTGTCCATTTGAAATCACTTGTGTTCCCTGAGCATCCAGATACCATGCAAAGGTTGGACTTGACACAGGCACTCCAAGCTCAACAATCTCTGGGGTTAATTCAGCAACATCTCCTTCACAAATTTCATCATTAGTCACATCGAATTCAGGTGCTACCTGAACCACCAGACTATAATTCGTGGAAGTTTGACACCCATTCGCATCAATTGCTGTCAAAGTATATTCACCACCTGGAAGATCTAGAATCTCAAATCCTGCTCCCGAGGATGTCACAGTAAATCCAGATACAGGATTTCCACTTTCAGTTAATTCATAAGAATAAGCTTCCGTTCCCCCATCAATCTCCCAATAGATAAACCCATTATCAGGCTCACAAACAGGAGATTCGAATTGTTCATTAGAAAGAATCAATTCATTAGGCTGACCTATAGTAAATGATTGACTCGACTCACAAGTCGTTAGATCATTTACGATTCTTATATCATAATCACCCTCCGTTAGCGTATTGAACTCACCAGAATTATTGGATTCCCCAGTTTGCACAATGGTGAAGGTGTAATTAGTGTTTTCATACTCCGCGCTACTAGTTGCTGTGAGAGAAATGGTACCATTTGCATCGCCAAAGCATAAAGCATCCACAATATCAAATTCAGGAGCTGGTAGTGGATTCATTATCACAGTCGCCTCCACAACCTGATTTCCACAAACTACATTCAAGTAGTAATTGTATGGAGTAGTGGATCCAGGAAGACCAGAAATAGTTAATTCACCATCCGCCGCAATACTGTAGCTGATGGAAGGATCATCCTGATCTGCTCCATTGGTAATTGGCTGCGTCAAAGCAGCATCTTTATACCAGAATATATCAGAAGGAGAACTTCCTGACTGCGTATTAACAGGGGTCAGAACGGCGTCATTTCCAAAGCAAGACTCGAATTGAGTTACTTCATAGTTTGGAAGTGGCTGCTCTTCTACGACAAAATCAAATACTGCCTCACAACCCTCTAAATCAGTAATGATTGCAAAATAGGTGTCTGGAAGTAGATCTTGTGCACCAGTCAAATCACCCGGGATAACCGCTCCGGTCACTGAGCCTCTTCTCCATTCAATCGTGTAATCTCCCCATCCACCTGTAATACTCAAATTCTCTATGCTGCCATTTGCCTCTGAACAAGAGCTTCGCAAAATATCTCCGGTTGCCAGAATTTCAGCACCTGGTCCCTCAACAGTTGCATCAAGACTGAAAGCACATCCATTCCCACTTTGTATATCTATCGTGTAAGTTCCAGGAGCTAAGCCTGTGAATTGGTTCGAGGGTCCGAATGCTCCACCGTCAAGGCTATATTCATAATTATTATCCGCTCCGGTCGCATTTATGGTTATGGTTCCATCTGCAGCTCCGAAACAAATCTCATTCGTCACAGTCGCGTCCCCTAAAAGTGGTTCGAACACAGTAACTGTTGCTTCAAAAGGAGGATTAGGACAATAACCCGGTCCTTCAGCCACCAGATAATAGGTATAATTTCCTGCAGCCAGTCCATCAAGTGTGAGCTCTAAGGTTCCAGGGTCAATAGTATAAATAATTCCATCCGAATCAGGATTTGGACTGGAGGTTATTTGATCAGTTGCTGCTGCATCTTTGTACCAGGTGAGATTAGGATTTCCTGTCGTCGTCACCACCGGGGTCAATGTAGAAATATCTCCTTCACAGATCTCACTGCTCATGGGGTCGATAGTGATAGGAATTCCAGCATCATCAATTAGCTGTTGGGAAACCTCAACCAGGCAGGAATTTGCATCTGTAATCTGAAGCGAGTAGTCTCCGGGGGCCAGGTCTTGTATAACAAATGGGGAAGTCACATTGGCCTGACTTAAGAATGGGGTTCCTCCGCCATTTAAGAATACCTCAATAGCATAAGGTCCTGTTCCTCCTCCAAATGAGATTTCTATTAAACCATTCAGCTCACCACAAGCTGGTTGAATAACATCATCGAGATTGGAAACGAGCTCAGTTGGTTCAGAAATCACCACACCGTCTAAGGTCGAAGTACAAAGGCTGACTGAATTTCGGATTACAAAGTCATAAGTTCCAGCAACTAATCCGGTGAATTGATTCGAGGATTGGTAATTATTTCCACCATCGATACTGTATTCGTATTCTACCGCAAGGGCAGGATCCACTGGAACCAGAAGTATCTCTCCAGTATTATCCCCGAAGCAAGCCACATCGACTACATCTGCTCGATCTATAGCCGGACTTGGCCTGATGGCCACTTCTGATACCAAGGGATCATTGCTACATAAGTTATCCCCAGTGATGAATAGACTGAATTCGTATGGATTCGTGCGCTCAGGAAGACCAACGATATTCAATTCCCCTGTTCCTGCGTTCAGCGTGTAAGTGACTCCATTACTGGTTCCATTTGTAATGGTATTGCCATTCTCATCTTCCCATGTGTAAACAAGGTTAGCCGCATTACCCAACTCGACAATTTGTGGAGTTAAAGTCGCGGAACCACCTGGACAAACCAAGTCATCATTTACATCAAAAGTTGGAACCGGGATAGCTGCAAATGGTACATCTGGAATAGTTACCTGACAGTTATTCTGATCAGTGACTAGAATATCATAATCAGCAGCAGGAGGAATATCGGTAACAGTGTAGGTACCGGCATTTTCCGAAACCGTGAAATTCGAAATAGGCTGACCGTTAAGGGTTATGTTATATCCCGGTGTTCCTCCCGCAACCTGGAATACTATCTCACCATTGTCCTGAGCACAGGTCGGCACCACAGTGCTCACCAGATTAGAGCTAAGTGGATTGGCTGGTCCATCTATAGTTTCAGTAATCGACCCGATACAATTAGTACCGGCATTTACATCAATAGTGTAAGTTCCTGGAAGAAGCCCTGCAAACACATTAGAAGTCTGGAAAGGTCCTCCGTCCAGGCTGAATTCATAGTTTCCAAAGCCACCGGTCGCATTCACCGTGATAGAGCCGGTTGACTGACGACACAAATCATCCACGACATTCGCACTCAGTCCAAGTGGAGGAACAATCAGAGCCTGAACTCTTCTCAAATTTCCTGGAGGTGTGGCACAGAGGTTCTGAGCGGGATCTGCCGCTACCTCTACAAAAAACTCAAATGGTGTAGCGTTTTCCGGTAAACCTGAAATAGTCAATACCCCATCGGAATCAACAGAATAGGTTACGGCTCCTTCTACAAGTCCATTGGTAATGGGTTGGGTCTTTCCGTTATCCTTGTACCAAAGGAAACTTGGGTTCACCCCATAAATTGGATCTACTCTGGGAACAAAAGAAACATCAGTTCCAAAACATACCTGTTGATCATCTACATCAACAATTACTGGTGTTCCCCTCTCATCTGTTACATCAAAGTCGAAGGTATCTTCGCAAATATTGTTCGTAACAGGATTTGAAATGATTAGTGTATAAGTCCCAAGGTTAACTCCGGTAACCCCCACGGTAGCCTGGATATATCCATTAACTGTAGTTTCGCTTACGGAATAATTGCTTGGATCAAGGACATTTCCTGAAGCGTCTTCCCATCTGAAGATATACCCTGGAACAAGGTCATTTAAGATTACATTATTTATAGAACCATCATTCTGACCATTACAAGTTGGCCCTACAATAGCACCAGAGCTATCAATTGAAGGGAATGGATTGACGGTGACAGTAACGGTTCTTGGCATGGATGTCAACCCATAGTTATCAATTACAGTGTAATAGATGGTATGAGTCCCTCTAAACCCTGGGTCCGGAGTAAAGCGAATCTCAGCCTCATCTCTCTCGTCGTTAAAGTTCTGATCATTCAGCTCTCCAAGGATGGATTCAAAAGTACCCACCCCAGGTACGGTAATGCTTAAATTATTAGGATCACAAGGATCAGTACAAACTCCGGAAAGTCCACAATTTCCAATTGCCGCATCACCAGCTGGATTCGCCGCATTATTTGGAGGTCCTGGATTCGTTTCATAAAGCTGAAGACACCGGATAAATTGGTTTTCAGCAGGCAATCCTACTCCAAAATCAAAGGTCAGATCATCATTAAAGCAAACCTCCTCATCCAGATTTGGGGGATCTGGAGCCAGAATCGCATCAATGCTGGATACCTCAACCGTTACATTTCGAATTTCATGAACACTGCGAAGTTGGCTACCCGTTGCAGCCGCAAAACCCACTTTTAAATTTTGTGGAGAAGAGTATGGATAAGGAACATTGTTAAAGATATTAACGACACGTTGCCCAAAAGGCGTGGTAACTAAAATATCCATGGTAATGGTATAAGTCCCGCTACCCGTTGGACGTAAATCGATAAATACCTTTCGATATCCATCCATACTACAGTCAGTCACTCTATTTATTGCACCTATGGTAAATCTGTCGTTTGGATTGAGGAAAAACCCTGGGTCTAAAACGTCAAACGGTGCTCCATCTGAAGGGTCATTAAAAACTATTTTTCCATCTATAAAGGGATAACTTCTATACCCAGGTGCAGGCTGAGGAAAACTCGCTGGACTCCCAGACTGCATACCTGTCATTCCATTGTCCCTGACGACATCAAGATTGTCAACCGGACCTCTAATTGCTATGGAGTTAGGGTATCTAGGAAAAAATGCCGTTGATAATCCAGAACCATAAGAAAAGGGTGCCTCAAATCCACCAAATCTTCCCTCATATTGATTACCCCAATTTCCTCTTTCATCCAGGCCTATTCCCATAAAACCTCCATTAAGGCCATAAAAAGGATAATTTGCTTGAGAGGGAAGGCCGAATTGGCCACCACTATACCTTAAAGGAGAGTAGCCAAGAGATCCTCCTAGTCCGCCGATCTCAAAATCCCCAGGCCCAATTGCACCATCGAATAGGAAAAAACTAAACCCATCACCTGGTCCATCAATGGGGTCTGCAGGATCGTATGCGAAATATTCGAAAGAGGTTTTAATTCCATAGGCAGATGAAAAAGGAAGATCAACAAAAACATAACCCGTCTCATCAGGATCATTACTTGTCAATCGAAGTACTCCTTGCCCGGAAGGATCTATTCCTGATCCTGAGGTGAGTTCCGCTGCACCTCCAAATTCCGTATTTGCTCTGGTTGTGTTGCCCGTAAAAGGTTCACAGTAAGGAAATCCATCACGTGGGATTACCACCTGGGCGTGAGAATGTAGCGCAGAAATGCTCAAGAGCATAAAAACGATACAAAAAAGATATCCGCCTGTAAAATTTCTTACCATCTATCGGGTTATCACTCCCAACCTGCAAAGGTACAAATTAACCCTTGTCAATTGGGTGATATTCACATGAATTAAAGGTTCTGAAACTACTAGGGCTTACGATTGGGTTTTTTCAATCAACTGGTTTCAAAACGCACAAAAAGACCTTGCTTCTTGAGGCTTGTACCCAATTTTCAAGAATTATACCAAAGTGGTTTAGACGCGGCTAAAAAACCAGAATAACTTGATTTCTAATCAAATCTTCGAACTCTTCTTTCCTTCGAATAAGGTTTGCTTTGCCCTTCCAAACCAAAACCTCCGCTGGACGGAGTCTGCTGTTATAATTTGAAGCCATGCTGAAAGAATAGGCCCCGGCATTCTTGAATGCGATAATATCCCCTTCTTTTACTTCATCCAGCTCTCGATCAGAGGCCAGCGTATCTGTCTCGCAGATATAGCCTACTACATTGTAAGGCTTCTTTTCATTGCTTTGGGCAGAGATATTTATCACCTCATGGTAAGCGTTGTAGAACATAGGTCGGATTAGGTGATTTAGCCCTGAGTTTACCCCAACAAAGGTGATTTCAGGAGTTTCCTTGACCACATTGGTTTCCACCAAAAGAGTCCCTGCTTCACTTACCAGAAATTTTCCAGGTTCCAGCCATAATTCAAGTTGTCGCCCATAGGACTCGCAAAATTGATTGAATGCGGCGGTCACTTCACGACCCACCCGCTCCATATCTGTAGATGGATCATCTTCTCGGTAGGCGATCTTAAACCCTCCACCGAAGTCGATAAATTGTAGATTTGGAAATTTCGGTGCCTCTTCAAAAAGAACTTTTGCGCCTCGCAGGAACACTTCCGCATCCAGAATATCAGAACCGGTATGCACATGAAGTCCATTAATTACCATCCCATAGGTTTCAGCAATTCTTGCGACTTCCGGAAGCTGACTTGTCGGTATTCCAAATTTACTGTGGATATGTCCCACCGAGATTTTAGAATTTCCTCCAGCCATGATTTTGGGGTTAACTCTCAGTGCAACAGGGACTTTATTCCCATAAGTCCTACCAAACTTCTCCAACATTGGAAGATTATCCAGATTAATCATGGCTCCAAGTTCTACTGCTTCCTGAATCTCATCAAACCCCACACAGTTAGGAGTGTACATAATTTCAGAAGCGTCATATCCGGCATGCATGCAAAGCTTAATTTCTTCAATAGAAACAGCGTCTACCCCGATTCCCTGGCTTCTCATCAGCTTCAAAATCGAGACATTAGTCAAGGCTTTCACAGCATATTTTATGCGAGTGGGTGCACCAGAAAATCCATTCTTGAGCTTATTGATTTGCTCGACGATTTTCTCTCCATCATACACGAAAAGAGGAGTTCCAAATTCTCTGGCGATATCAGTTAATTCCAAACCTTGAACCTTCATTATTTCTTGCTTTTTGTCCCGAAAATGAATGCTGGCAAATATAGATATTAATGAAAAGGGGCATCGTATTTGAGCTTTATTTTCTGCTCAAAAAATCAATCAAAATGCTCATTCAGGGCACATTTTGAGCAGATTCCTGCTGGTTAAAGATTGTTAAGGTCGGAGGGCCGGAAATCAAAGACTATAAATTTGTAAAATGTCCAAGGCGAATATTACCCTTATCGTCATACTTATGTCCATGGCTAGCTTTGGCCTCATGGGCTTTCAGTACTATTGGGTTAGGAACGCGATCAATATTAATGAGGAGAGATTTGATCAAAATGTACTAACCGCATTAACGCGTACTGTAGAAAATCTTGAAAAGGGTGAGGCAAGCAATGTAGTATTAAATGCCATTGTGGAAAACTCGGCTTTGCAAGACTCCTTATTCGAACCTATCGATCCTATTGAGCTAAATGTACGACAGAGACAGGTTATCTCAACCCGGGCCTCGATGATGGACTCATTGAATCTTACGACCGGGCCGAGTCTTAGTCCTACTTTCCGAAGACTGCTACAGACTAGAGGAATCGATGCCGATCTTCTGGATGATTTGCAGGATTTCTTCAGGAATATGACCCCTGAAGTCGCTTCTGGTATTTTCACACCTGACGAAATGCAGCTCCTTTTGAAAGAAAAGGAGAGATACTTAGAATATCTATCCGAGATAGAAGAGCAGGCGCTTAGAAATCCTCAATCCATGCCTACCCAACCTGAATTAATTCAGGAAATAAATATCTCCTCAGATGCTTTGGAGAAAATCAGAAAGGCGAATATGAAGATCGACTTTCTGAATGCTGCTTGGAATGAAGTGGCTGCTGGTCAAATGGCCATTATGGATAGAATAGAACCTGAAAAGGTCGAAGTGCTCTTTGCAAATGAATTGAGACGTAGAGGAATTAATGAAGATTTTGAATTAGGAGTCATTAATTATGAAGGGAACGTATTCGCCATTAGTGAAGAGTTTGATACCCTGAGTTTCCTTAGCGATGGTGTGCAGGCGAAACTTTTTCCTAGTGATGTAATCACAAATGATAACTTCCTCAAGGTTCATTTCCCTTCAAAAAATTATCACGTATTACAGCAGGTTTGGCTACCTATCGGGTCGTCTGTTCTGTTTATCGGGGTGATTATTTTCTGCTTTGTCTACGCTGTCAGAGTCATTCTGAGACAGAAGGCCTTGTCTCAGATCAAAAATGATTTCATCAATAACATGACCCATGAGTTCAAGACTCCACTGGCTACAGTGAGTTTGGCTGTAGAAGCCCTGCAGGATCCTGAACTCTCAGCTGAAAGCAAATTCCGAAAGAGATACCTTGGTGTCATTAAAGATGAAAATAAACGATTGGTATCTCAGGTTGAAAATGTACTCCAAGCAGCCGCATTGGATAAAAATGATTTCAAACTGAAAATGGAAATCGTAAATATCCCTGACTTGATTGCAGATAGCCTGGAGCATATCAGTCTTCAGATTGAGCAAAAAGGAGGTTCATATAAATTCACGAATCAATTATCTGAGCCCTGGATAGAGGGAGATCTATTTCATCTGACCCATATCTTCAATAATATGCTGGACAATGCGAACAAGTATTCTCCTAATAAACCTAAAATTGAAGTGGTTGCTAAGGATGATGGCAACTTTATTGCTGTATCCTTCAAGGACAATGGAATAGGCATGAGCAAGGATGCTCAGCGAAAGATTTTTGACAAATTCTATCGCGTGCCTACTGGCAATGTCCATGATGTAAAGGGCTTCGGACTTGGATTATCCTACGTCAAAACCATGCTGGAAGCCCATCACGGAACCATTTCCGTTAAAAGTGACGTAGGCAAAGGAAGTACATTTACCATTCACTTACCCAAAAAACAATGAGTAAAGCAAGACTATTAGTAGTAGAAGACGACCCAAATCTAGGAGATATCCTTGAAGAATATTTACAAATGAAAGGCTATGAACCCACTCTCTGTAGGGATGGTGAAGAAGGCTGGAATAAATTCAAAAAGGACAAGTACGACCTCTGTCTCATGGATGTGATGATGCCTAAAAAAGATGGCTTTACGCTGGCGAAAGAAATAAAGAAAGTGCAGGAAGACCTTCCTATTCTTTTCCTCACGGCAAAGAACCAAAAGGATGATGTGATCGAAGGGCTAAAAATTGGGGCAGATGATTATATCACAAAGCCTTTCAGCATGGAGGAGCTCCTTCTCAGAGTAAATGCCATTCTACGAAGAACTCAAAAATCTGATGAGGTAGCTACTCTTAAGAATTACAGTTTTGGGGATTTCGTACTTCACTATGATGAGCAATACCTGGAAGGGCCAAAAGGAAAGCATAAGCTAACCTCCAAAGAGAACGAGCTTCTACGAATCCTGGCTGCCGAGCTGAACAAGCTCGTAAATAGAAGCCATGCCTTAAAGCAAATCTGGGGAGATGATTCCTACTTCAATGCCAGAAGTATGGACGTTTATCTCAGTAAAATCAGAAAACTATTAAAAGATGATCCTAAAGTTCAAATCATCACTGTCCACGGTGAAGGTTTCAAACTGATCGTCTCTGAAGGATAAAAAAAGCGGCACGAGCCGCTTTTTTTCTGTCAGACTGAGTTACTGCCCACAGTTCAGACGAGCAGTCAAAGTCTATTTGAACCGATTTGGACCACATTTCGACTTCCTGCCCGTCCGGTGAGGTGGGCGGTCAATGTGACAAATTAGTACTTTACAAACCTCTCCTATTTCATCTCTGCTCCAATTCCATCCCGATCTGGGAAAATCACTCCATCTGATAGTACTACCACGCCTTCAGCAGGATCATCAGAAAGAAGCATGGCTCCATCCATATCCACATAATCGAGCAAAGGAGCTAAATGAGCAATTGCTGAAATTCCAACCGAAGATTCGGTCATGCATCCCACCATCGTTTTCATACCCAGACTTTTTGCTTCCTTAATCATCCGCAAAGCTGGAGTAATCCCTCCTGCCTTGACCAGTTTCACATTGATGGCGTGAAACCTGCCATGGCACTTTTTCACATCCGCTTCCACAATGCAGCTTTCATCCGCCATTACCGGCAAAGCACTTTCAGCGAAAACTCTTTCCATTCCTGCATAGTCATCTTTGGGTAGAGGTTGCTCCATAAATTCCACTCCCAGCTCTTTCAATTCTTTCGAATTGGCAATGGCCTCATCCACGGTCCATGCGCAGTTAGCATCTATTCGGAAAACAGAATCCGTATGCATCCTTAATATCCTGATGATCTCCATGTCATTTTTTGTCCCGAGCTTAATCTTATAAATCGGCCAATCCACCTCTTTCATTTTCTCCACCATCTTTTCTACCGAATCAATCCCAATAGTGAAATTTGATATGGGAGCTGTTTTAGGGTCAAGATCCAAGTACTGGTAAAGCTTTTTCCCTTGCTTCTTGGTAAATAAGTCCCAGGCGGCCATATCGAGAGCGCATTGCGCAAAAGGGTTTGAAGAAAAATGCTCTCTTCCCAGTTCCCAAAGCTCTTCCGGATTTTGCCACTTATTGCTTTCAATGGTTTCTCTGAAAGCCTCTAACCTTTCTACCATATTATCTATATCGATGCCGTAGAATGGATTGGTGGTTGATTCACCTAAACCGTAAAAACTGG
Source organism: uncultured Cyclobacteriaceae bacterium (assembly GCA_937146645.1). GTDB lineage: Bacteria > Bacteroidota > Bacteroidia > Cytophagales > Cyclobacteriaceae > Algoriphagus. Next base: position 62,938 of record CAKZRQ010000016.1, on the reverse strand, counting down.
CATCTTCAAGTTTCACGATGAGCGTATCTTGTATATCTCGGCTTTGGTGAGCTATGGTAAAGGTGTGTGTTAGCGGGAGGTCTTTTACGAAATAGGATAACTTCACGGCTATTTGTTAGGTTTTATGGATGATCCTGAGATAAAATATAAGCAAGTTCCCTAGCTTTAGGCTTGAATCGCTCAACACATATTCTGCATGAAATTTACGATGAAAAAATCAATTAGCCTGTTTTTGCTGTTTTCAATTTTCATTTTTGGCTGTAAAACAGCAAATGAAGAGAAATTTGAAGAATTAGACATTCCCACTTTAGAAAAGGCATTTGAAACATTCAAAGAGTCAACCATCACCCATAGAAGATTCAAACATGCGGATATCCAGTCACTGATTCAAAAGCATTCCGAGGCATTAAAGGTGGAAGAGCTTGGTAGATCTGTTGAAGGAAAAAGTATAAGCAGTTTGGATTGGGGTAAAGGTGAGACCAAGGTACTGCTTTGGTCACAAATGCATGGAAATGAGCCAACAGCCACCATGGCTTTATTCGATCTGTTCAATTTTCTTGAAGCGGAGGGGGATGAATATGATGAAATAAGGAATATTCTCCGCTCAAAGCTATCCATCAAATTCATCCCTATGCTGAATCCTGATGGGGCGGATAAGTTCGTACGGAGAAATGCCTTAGATATTGATTTAAATCGTGATGCTATTTCACAAATTTCTCCCGAAGCGATAATTCTTAAAACGGTGAGAGATTCCTTTGAACCGGTATTCGGGTTCAACCTTCATGATCAAGGAATCTATTACAGTGTGGGGAATACGCCCAAGCAGGCTACCATTTCAGTTTTGGCTCCTGCCTACAATGAAGACAGAGAGATAAATGATGTCAGGAGAAGAGCGATGCAAACCATCGTGGGAATGAATAGAGTTTTACAGCAGCTTATTCCCGGGCAGGTCGGACAGTATAACGATACCTTCGAGCCAAGAGCTTTTGGAGATAATATTCAAAAGTGGGGGACCAGCACCATTTTGATTGAATCAGGCGGATATTTCGGTGATCCCGAGAAGCAATACATTCGAGAGCTCAATTTCATCATCATCTTAAATGCCCTGCATCAGATGGCCACAGGGAGCTATGCCCAGTACACCGATCAAGAGTACTTCGATATCCCTGATAACAGTGTGAAATTAGTTGATCTCATTCTCCATGAGCTATCTGTACCATTAAATGGAACCGATTTTCAATTGGATTTGGCCATTCGGAGGCGAGAAGTAAATTCCGGGGATTCTTACTTCGTGATTGGCTCTGTCGACGACCTCGGTGACGTCCAGACTTACTTTGGATTCGAAGAATTCGATGCAACGGGATACAAATTCAGAGAAGGAGAGATTTATGCACAAAGCTTTACCGAAGTAAGTGAAATCAATGAAGCAGAAGCTCTAGAGCTATTGAGGCAGGGTTATTTAGCAATTAAGGTAGATAATTATGAAGATGGTGATCTGCATGGACTCCCCATCACGGTTCTTGGATCCGAGGATGAAATTGAGTCTGGCTGGCAGCTTGGAGACACCCCTACTTTCTTTCTGGAGAAAGATGGGAAAGTCGATTTCGCCGTGGTCAATGGCTACCTGATCGATTTAAAAGAGCCTAAAGATCAGTTATTTAAACAAGTGATCCATTAATGTTAAAAGAATATAAGCTTTACCAAAAACCCGCTTCATGGCGGGTTTTTTGATTTTTAAAAAGGGACCAAATTGACCTATTATGAAATCTTATATTCCTGCTGCCCTATTTGCTATTTCCATTGTCTTGGCCTCCATTGTTCTCGGATACGCCATTGTAAATCGAAATCAAAGAAATGGTACGATCAACGTCACCGGACTGGGTGAAAGTAATTTTACCTCTGATTTAATCGTGTGGGAGGGCAGTTTTTACCGAGAAAGCTCCAATCTTCAAGATGCGTACAAATTCCTAGAGGAAGACAGAAATACGGTTCAGGAGTATTTAGAATCGAAAGGAATCGATGGAAATCAAATCGTTTTTAATGCGGTAAGCTCAAGCCCTAAATACGAACAAAATTACACGGACGAAGGGAAGTATATTGGGCAAACCTTCAAAGGCTATCAGCTAAGTCAGTCTCTAAAAATAGAGTCTGGAGAGGTAGAAAGAATCGAAAAAATATCTCGTGAGATCACGGAGCTCCTGAATGAGGGAATAAGCTTTTATTCCAATCCGCCCAGATACTATTACACCGATCTGGAATCCTTAAAACTTGAGATGATTTCAAAAGCCACAGAAGATGCAAGAGTTAGAGCAGAGCGAATAGCTGAAAACTCCAAGGGTCATCTGGGTGACTTGATTAGTGCCAACATGGGAATCTTTCAAATCACCGGTCAAAACTCAGGAGAAGCCTATTCCTGGGGAGGGACATTTAATACAGCCGATAAGCAGAAAACAGCCTCAATTACCATGAAGCTGGTTTTTAAGGCTGAATGACAAACAATTTCTCTGAAAGAGGATTTTAAAATTGTGAAAACATTAGCTCTCTTTCTTGGCATGCTTGCACCATTGATTCTGATTGACTTTGGAAACCTTTCCAATCCTTACAGCTGGAGGGTGGTGGATGATGGAGTAATGGGAGGTTTATCGCAGGGAAACTTCAGCTTGACCGAGAAAGAGACTGCTGTCTTTTTTGGATCGGTGAGATTGGAAAACAATGGAGGTTTCTCTTCACTTCGCCACAGATTTCAGGAACGAGTCGCTGTAAATGGTGAGTATGTCAAGCTTTACCTAAAAGGTGACGGCAAGAAGTACCAATTCAGGATAAAGCGATCATCTTACGACTATCATTCCTACATTTTCGAATTTCAGACTAGCGGTGAGTGGGAAGAAGTACTTGTGCCTCTCAAAGAAATGTATCCGGCTTTCAGAGGCAGAAAGCTTAGAATGGAGGACTATCCAGCGGATGTGATCGAAGAGATCACCTTTTTGATTGGAAACAAAAAGAAGGAGTCTTTCCGTCTCGAACTTTCGAAAATCGAGATTATTTAAGGACCTACCTATTTGCCAGCTCCTCGAAAACCTGAATATACTTCTCGGTTACCTTATCCCAATTATACTTCTCAGTAAGTCCATCGCGGGAAGAAGATCGCAGCCCCTGCATTTCTTCAACGTTCTCTTCGGAATAGTTGACAAGGTTGGATACTGAGTCTATGGACTTCTGGAAGTAGAGTCCATGTTTACCGTTTTGAAGCATTTCCTGGTTAAACGGAGTATCCAAAGCTAAAATCGCACATCCATATCCCAAGGCTTTCAGCATAGCTGGGTTCGTTCCACCATATTCATGCCCGTGAAAATACCCATAGGAATGTGCATAAAGCGCAGCCAGATTTTCAGGTTCATTTACATAGCCTGTGAACAATAGCCTATCATCTCTTAAGTTCTTTAACCGATTGGCCCATGGATCGTCAAAAGGAACATCTCCGACAATCACTAACTGCCTCTTTGAATCTGATTGAAGAAATCCTTCTATGATTAAATCAGCATTATTATCAGGAACAAGCCGGCCGACAATCAGGAAATAACTTCCGTGTTCCAGCTTCCATTTCTCCAAAGGTTTTTCCGAGACATGAGATTGGGGATTCGAACCATAAGCGATAACCGTAGAATCCACCCCAAACTCCTCTTGGTAAACCCTTTTCATTTCATCCGAATCATTGATAATTCGATCAAAAAGCTTCGTGGACATCTTGGAGGCCCAATAAAAGTATTTGCTACCAAAGCCTTTCCAATTTGGTCTTAGCCATTCGAGCCCATCCACATTAATTGCGGTTGGCTTTCCAAAAAGCCTAGAAAAAATCCCAAAAGGCCCATTCCCGCTGTTGACCACAAAAATTACATCCACATCCGAAAAACAGGCATGGAGCATGGAACAGAAGGTGTGGGTGAGCTGGGTTAGACTTTTTTTCTCAATCGCAGGAGTATAAATGCATTCAATGCCATTGACCATTCTTGGCCTATCCTTGAAAAGACTTCGATGATTGTAAACTCGAACCTGAACTCCTTTGGCAACCAACCTCTCTCCAAGTTCTTTGATCATCGTGTCATATCCACCATAGACAATGGGATAGCCCTTAGCACCCATGATGGCTACCTTTAGTCTTTTGCCAGGTGCAGCCATAAATTGTCAATGGTTTCTTCTTCAAACTTACCCTGTCCAAACTCTTTGAGAACTCTTTCTCTGGCTTGTATTCCGTAACGTCGCCTTTTGTCAGGATCATCAATCAATTCTATAATCGCCTGAGCAGCAGCGTTGACATCACCGATGGAAATAAGGTAGCCGGTTTCTCCTTCTTTCACCATTTCTCTCGAGCCTCCCGAATCCGTAGCAACCACCGGTTTCCCGGAAGCCATGGCCTCCAAAATCACAGTTGGAAAAGAGTCTGGTAAAACTGAAGGAAGTACAAAAATATCTGTTTGGGAAAGAATGGCTGGAACATCTGTTCTGAAGCCGAGATTGATTACTCTATCCTTCAAAATTCCGGAATTAATTCTTTGTAGAATCTCTTCTTCAATACTTTCATAGCCTGGAAATGGATCTCCAACCATTACGAATTTGCAATGTGGATAACTTTTCAAAATCTGTTCTGCGATATCTAAAAAGAAGAGTTGACCCTTGCCTGGATTGATCCGTCCGATCATAGAAATGACTAAGTTATCCACACTATCATTTAGCTCTGAAATCAGCTCAAAATCGCCCTTTAGGAACTCCTGATAGGGAATTGCATTGTGGATAACTCTAGGCTGGGATATTTTTAACTTGGATTTCCAATGTTTTTTCACTGCTTCTGACACGACCACTGGAGCCGGTGTACTTCGATCTAAAAGCCTACGTAAAAAAGACACTAAAACCTTCGGCCCTTTTAAGATTTCATGAATATGCCAGATGTGAGGGAGGTGGTTTTTGCTCGCCCAATAAGCTCCAACTACCACCGCCAGTGTATTCGAATACACCAGCTCAAAGGAATACTTTTCATCCAGCTCATCCAGAAATTTCAGCGCTTTTAGATTCATCTGAGTTCGGTTCCATAGTCCTGTAGGGCTCATGTATTTTCGTCTTAGGATACCGAGATTCTGGATGTAGTATTTGATACCTAGCCTTGCGAGTTCAGATGTGATGGGACCAGCACCAGTGAGTAGTACAACAGGAGTTAATCCCTGCTTCTGATAAATTTCCAATACCTGTAAAATAATCCTTCCTGAGCCATAAAGCTCAGAGGAACTCTGAAGGAATAGAACATGTCGAGATTTAGGCATCTGCGGAAAAATAGACTCCCAAAATACCGCCTCGATTAAAAAGACAGGCGAGAGTCTCCAAAAGTAAGGCTATCGGAGATAAAAGCGCAATAGTGACTAGAAGAATGGGATTCTTTTTCTTTTTCAAGGCGAGAATCAAATTTTCTTTATAACCCAAAAAATTAAATATGGCTTGGAGCATGCCTAGTACTCCCAGATGGATGGAACACCTCCTATCCGCCCTGAAGCGATAGCCCAATTTGTGCATTTCGTTCATCAAAACAGGCTCAGTCCAATGCGTGAGATGCTTGGGAATGTCCCAATGCATCCAATCACTACCAGCCATTTTGGCTTGCCAGGAATTAGCTCTGGGAACTTCGATGTAAATAAGCCCATCTGACTTCAAATTCTTTGAGCAGAGCTCTTTAATGAGAGAAATAGGTTTAGGAAGGTGTTCAAAAACATGATTTAATGATATGAAATCATAATCCCCATCGCCTACCTTACCTCCAGTGTAGAACTCGGAAACAACCTGAACTTTATATTTATCTCGAGCAAATTGTGCACGATCTTTTGCTGTTTCTATTCCCAGCCCTTTCCAACCTCTTTTTAATGCTTCCAGAAGAAACTGGCCCTTTCCAGAACCAAAATCTATAAGTTTTCTAGATTTAGAATTTAGCAACTTTTCAGCTCCGGCTAATATCCGACTCGCCTCAAAAAAGATAATTTTTTCGAAGATTGAGTTACGGTTATCCACAACTTCATAAACCTCATCTTCATAGAGCTTTTCAGTGTTCAGGTCTTTGGAAATGTAAGTCCATGTCACCCCACAATTTCTACAAGCAACCCGGTTGTTCTCCACCGCTTGGGATGGAGCCTTTTCCGAACAAACCGGACAAAAAATTTGCCTCATAAACTAGGGACGAGCCGAAAGAATCAGCTCGTGGAATGCTTTAATGAATTTCTCAGGACCAAACCGCTTTGCTCTCTCTAAACCTCGTTTTTTGAGATTATTTCGCAGATTTTCATCCTTTGCCAAAAGTATCATTTTTTCACTCAAATCGGTAACATCACCTGTTTTAGCACTCAATCCAGCACCGTCTGCCACCTCCACCAAAGCGGGTTGATCAGAATGAATAACAGGTAAACCTTCAGCCATCGCCTCCAATACAGGAATTCCAAAACCTTCATTTTCCGAAGGAAAGACATAAGCAAATGCGTTTTCATATAAAGCTTTGACCTCGGAATCAGAAATGAATCCTGGTAATACAACTTCTTCTTCAAGCCCAAGCTCCTTAATCAAGTTTTCCACAATGGGGAAGTCGTTCATTTGAATACTTTGACCTTCACCTCCTGCTAAAACCAATTTGAAATCAAAGTCTCCTTTTTCTTTCGCTTCCTTAAAAGCTTTAACCAGAATGGGAAGGTTCTTTCTCTTATCGAAAGTACCGAGATGAAGAAAGTAGCTTTGGCCGGATAGGTTATACTTTTCTAAAATTGACTCATCCGATTCCTCCGAAAGGCTTTTTGGACTCTGGTAAATCACCGAGATAGGATGCCCTCCTTTTAACCTTTTTGACAATGCTTTTTTAGAATATTCTGTCGTAGTGATGATTTGAGTCGGTTCTTTAAGGCCCTTTCGCACTAAACCTAGAAAATATTTTCTCCACCATCTTGGGTAATTCCCTGGCATCTCCCAGAAAAACGCATCATGGATCACCGTCATTCTTTTGCAAGGGAGCTTTGCCGCAGGCGAAACAAAATCAGGGCAAATCAAAAGATCCGGGGAATGCTGCTTAACCATATCTGGAAGCTGGAATTCCTTCCAGCGGAAATAATCCAAATGGTAATTCAGCCGCTGAAATTTATTCTTTGGGCTCTTATAGGTATTGTCTTTGGCCTGCTCATCGGGATCATGCGTGAAAACCCATTCAATATCAGGATGAGGATAATCCTGAGAAGCTTTCGCAAGCTCCATCATATAGGTTTTAATTCCTGTGGTGGCCACATTGAGATACTGCAGGTCTAAGAGTACTTTCATGTGAGACTTAATTTTCTTTCATCGATGACCAAGCGACTATAGGCATTGACGGAATATCCCATCATCCACCAGGTAAGCCATGAAACATAGGTGTAAAGCTCAGCATTCGCTGTGAACAAGGGGAGCAGGAGTCCAACCTTTACGGCAGCAGCCACAAAAGCAAGACGGGCTTCCATGATGTCATCAGTTCGGTAGAAAACCCGAAGGCTGAGAATTATACCTGAAAACAGAATAAAAATATACAACAGCATCCCTATCCAACCCAATTGTACTCCATAAATCAGAAACTGATTTTCACCACCAACCCTCAGATCAGTATTTACCGAGCCTGCATTACCACTGGTCGCCAGTCCTATCCCAAGCGGATTGGCAAACATGGAATCTAGTGCTAAAACCCACTCAATCACGTGGCCTATGCTGGAAGTATTTTGGAAGGTGATGGTGTCTACGACAAAGTAGAAAAACTCCGTTGATGCGAAAAAGAGCACATAAACCACAAAAGACACTAAAGCTAAAGCTCCGGCGGCAATTAGCCGATAAAGTCCAAAGACCAATGCGAGGAAGAAGGTCATGATGAAGAAAGCCCCAAAAGCAGCCCTCGAAGCAGAAAAGATCAGGCTTCCCAAAGAACAAGCCATGATTAAGAGATAAAACCAATGATAGGATTTCTTCGAAGTCAAGTACCAGATCAGGCCTGCGGCAAAGCCCATCAAGACTGAACTAGCCATTTCCAAAGGATCAGAGAAAAAGCTTGCCAGTCGCATGCCCATCGCCTGCGTTTCAAAGGTCCACGTCAATCCAAAATTGCCTGAGGGCTCAATATCATTGATCACAAGGTTATACAGAGCATATCCCGTGAATTGCTGTAAATGGGAGTTCAATATGAAGCTCTCAATAAGATTCAGTCCAAATGCTCCAATTCCAATGGCAAAAATGATCACAAAGATTCTTTTAAGCTCCTGACCCGAAAATCTGGTATTCCTTCCGAGAAAGTAAACCACCATCGGCATTAGAATGGCTTTGAAGTAAAGTGCCTTATTCACGAAACTCGCGCCTCCAAGTGGCAGCAGCAAATACAAGAAGGTAAGGCTGAGGAAACCCAAAATCATCCAGTCTGTGGCCTGGAAGCGGAGAGGATAATCCTTAAGGTTTTTTTGATAGAAGAGGAAAGATAGTAGAGCGATCAAAAGAGTCACCTCCTTAATCACTTGAAAAATACCGACCAAATCTGGTGATCTGCTCGCGAGATGAATTACGCTAAGGCTTGTGATGTAAAATGGCAAATAGGCGGCAAGGAAGAAGATAAAATAGGCCCATCGGCCCTTGAAAATCATTTCCTGAGCTGCCCAGAGAAATCCGATTCCAATGGCAACTGCAAATATGATCAGAAAAATTACTGCCATTTCTCAGCGTGTTCTAATGGAAGAGTCAGGCCATCCCTTACTCCGGTGGCTACAGCTTTCACCTTTTGAATTCTCCCCCTTAGGCTAAAATAAATGATCCAAAGCAAAAACCTGAATCCGTGATATCCCATAGAAGCCAAGAAGCTAAAACCGGATAAATGTTTTCTAATTAGGAATAGTTGATTGCGGCTGTGAAAATGGAATACTCTTGGCGAAAGTGTACCCTCTTTTCCCTTCTTTTTGGAAGAGGCTCCCGCTTCATGATATACCCTTGACTGTGGGCAAAAATGTATCTGATGACCTTTCTCTCTAATCCTCAAGGACCAATCAACATCCTCGAAATAGGTGAAAAATCTATCATCCAACATACCAACATCTCTAATTATTTCAGCAGAGACAAGGAAGGCACATCCGGTGGCCCAATCCATTTTCTGGTCATTTAATGAAGAGGTTTTTAAAGACTTGTTCCCTCCGATAGTGATGGCTCTTCCCAAAATTGAATTCCATTTTCCTCCTGCCGACCAGATTTTCTCTTTTTCGGTCAAAAAAGTAATTAACGGCTGAACTGCTCCAACCTTTTCATTTCGCCTAAATGGCTTCATAAGCTCACTTAGAAAATCAGGTTCAACTTCGGTATCGTTATTTAAAAGAAGAACATGGGGAAAGCCCTGATCCACTGCCCATTGGATACCCAGATTATTGCCTCCTGTAAATCCACGGTTTTTTTCACTTTGGATCAAATGGATTTCGGGAAACTCTGTGAGTAACCTTTCACCTTCATTTTCCTCTGAGGCATTATCCACCAAAACCACCTGATAATTCGGAAAATCAATTCGGTTTAAGGAATTCAAGCAGGCCTGAGAAAATGCGTACCCATTCCAATTGACCAGGATTATGGCAACACTATTTTCAGAGATAGAGGCCACGGACTAAGGAAGGATTTTTTCTATAAAGCAAAATCAGACAGATGATGAAGACCACCAATTCAGTAGATATGATAGCATAGCACAGTCCGACACCTCCAAAAATGGAAGTCAAGATGGATGAGACAATAATCATATACAAACACATCATCCATGAGGCCTTGAAAAGTAAATTTTTCAGATCAGTTACCAAGAGCAGTACCACATTGGCGACATTTATACAAGCCACGAATGGCACCGCTGCCAGGATCTTCAAGTACACAATGGATTCTTCCAGTCTCTCCTTAGCCAAAATCTCAATTATCCAGTCTGCTAATAAATAAGTGCCTGCCCAGATCAAGATCCCAACAAAAAGAACTCTCAGGTACACATTTTTCATGAAACTGAAAAAGGCTGGTAAATCATTTTGGTAAAGCTTGGCTGCATTTGGAAAAACAGCCTGTATAATCAAGGCAGGGAAAAGTCGTAGAACCATTACCACCCTTTCAGCCAAACTATACATCCCCAGGGTCTCAGCGACAGAAAAAAAGCTTAGAATAATCAGACCCCCATTGATGGAAATGTGGCTAGCCATGTTACTAAAAAAGAGGAGGACATTATCCTTTAAGCTTTGCCAAATGGCAGAAAACTCAGGGCGATAAACCCGAATTCCTAAGGTGGTGTGAATGTAGGTCAGAAGGAAAACATTGATAGAAATTCCAGACAGACCAAGCATGAAATTAACCCATTTGCTCTGTTCTGGACTGTGAATAAAAAGTACGATACCTAGCAGGAAGAGAAGCTTGCTAAAGATATTAGCAATACTAATTAGCTTCATTTTTTCCATTCCCTGGAAGAACCAGAGTGGAAGTGTAGCTTCCGAGAAAAGCAGTAAAACCGAAAACACCAAAATCATTTGGTATTCGCGAAACAAATTCAATCCGAAGACTGCGATAAAAACGAAAAGTGTACATAAGAATGCCAATAGTGCCTTCGAGGAAAAGACATTCGACACCACATGAGAGAGAGCTTCTTTATCCTGTTGATTAGTGGCTACCTCCTTAGGAGCGCTCAAATTGTAGCCAAAACCCACCACAATATTCAGGAGAATAATGACTGATAAAGCCAAGTTGACGAGACCGAATTGATCAACTCCAATGCCCTGTATCAGAAGAGGCATGGAAATAATGGAGATCAGGACGTTTGAGGATTGAATAACCGCCAGAAAAAGAAAATTCTGGATCGAGCGGTTGCGGATTAAGCTGCTAAAGGATAGAAATGAAATCTTCTCAAACATGATCTCAGTCCTTTAGCTTTCCTCCACATGCTTTCGGAAAAGTCTTCGGAAATAAAGAAAAACCAAAACGGTCAAGCCAGTGAGAATTGAACCAAGAACCATTCCTTTGACCAGTCTGGTTTCAGATCTTGGTAAGGGTAAAATAGGGGAGTCAATCACCTGGATCAGAGGAGAATTATTTCTGTGATTCACCTTTGCGATTTCAAGATTCTTCACGATTTCACCATAAACCGCACCCGTAGCCTGAACATCTATTTGACGCTTTTTGCTCTCTACAGTAGCACGTGAAAGAAGAGGGTTGGCATTGGGAACTCGATCAGAAGCTGTTGCATATGCTCCGATACTTTCGTCAAGAATCTTCCTCACACTATCTGCCTGGGTCTGAAGAATTCGAAGATTTTCCCCAGTCTTTTTAGTCTTGGTATCAAAGTAGAAGGAATTCACTTTTTCAACCAAAGTCTCATTGAAAACCTTAGCGAACTTTTCGTCCTTAGATGAAATGGATACCTGAAGAATCGTAAGCTTTCGATCTGGCTTGGTCACTCCAAGCTGCTTTTCCCTAATAAGCTTTGATACTTGCTTAACTACTGAATCCTGATCCACAGTGAATTGGTCACGGGGTACTGAAAAATCCATCGAAGGGATATCCACCTTATTTGACCACTTTTCATCAATTTCTTCAAAGCTTACAAAGCGATCAATCAATAACTCTCCACCCTCAAATGGACTCAAAAGCGTCTCAGAAAGCATTCGATCGGATTTGTAAAGCTCCATGATGTTATCGCCTTGGAATAGCCCGGAGGTTCCTCCGAGAGATCCTAAATTAACTCCAACCAAAGACGCTAAACCCGCCATTTGACCTCGTCCGGCGGAATCACCTTCTTCTAAGACAAAGGAGGTTTCAGCATGAAAAACTGGTTTAGTGAAAATCGAATACAGAGCTCCAAAACCCAATCCAATCACACCTGCTGCCACCAGAATCTTCCACTGGCCAATGAAATAAGCTAACCATTCCTGCAGATTCTTAACGACCTGCTTGAGCGTGAACTGATTATCTGAAAAATGCTTTGATGTAGCCATTACCAGTTGATTTGTGAAACAACTAAGGCCAACGTAGCCAAACCTGTTGTGATCCCTACGATTTCTCCCAGCCTTAATGGAACTCTCTGTCCTTTAGTCGGTACAATTACTTCTGCGCCAGGTTCCACCGGGGGATAATTTCTTATTCCCAAAAAGCCTTTGGTTCTTTTAACTGCGCCATTCGCATAGACCACATAAGTCTGCTTTCGATTTGCTCTTCGCTCAAATCCCCCTGCACCATTGATATAGTGTTTCAGACTTCTTCCACCTTCATACCTCAAAGTAGTAGGATAAACCACATCACCTCTCATGCGAACAGTTTGGAGAAGTTTGGGAACGGAAAGAATATCTCCTGGCTCAAGAATTAAATCATCTTCGGATCCTGGATTCTTTAAAATTTTTTCCAGGTCTATTGCCACAGCTTCGGTTTCTTTCAGCTTTACAGCAAAGCCCGGAGTTTCTGACGCGATCTGATCCAATGACTCTCTCTTGTTTTCGGCTAGCTGATTATCAACCGGCGATTCTGCGATGGGATCATCTTTTCTCAATCGTCTAAGCAATTCCTCCTGTGCTTCTGAGTTATTTTGCGAATCTTCTAAAAGCTGTTGTAGATCTTCCAAGTTCTTTTGTCTTCGCTCCTGGTTAGATTGAGTGTCGAAAAACTCAGTTCTTCTGATAAGGGCTGCCCCCCTCGCGTAAGCGAACTGATTAAGACCACCTGCCCTTCGGACCAAATCAGAAATCCTTTCTTGGCTATTTTCTATAGCAAACATCCCAGGAGAATTTACCTGTCCTTCTACCGCTACCAAACTCTGCATGGTGAAATTAGCTCGCTTTCTTACTATAACCTGGTCAAAAGCTTTCAGCTCAACGCTGGTATCTGTCATCCTAAGATCGGGAGAAACCTGAACCGGAAAAATTTCAGATAAGGTACCGAGGTCCTGATCTTCTAGTCTTCTTGCTATTTCAATGTCATTCGCATTTGCTGACTCTTGGAGCCCTCCAGCCATGATTAGCAACTCCTCAACTTCCATTCCTTCAGAGAAGGGATAAATCCCTGGTCTTTTTACTTCACCTAGAACTTGAACATACTGCTCATTTTCTATATCGTAGATACTAGCGATGCTCACCACATCTTCTCTTTGAAGGGCTAAGTCAGGGCTAGATCCATTCAGAAGCCCTTCCAGGTCTATTTGGATCATCTCTGTGCTGAAATCTTCTCTGGTTCTAAGAACACTAGCCTGCACCTTGTAAGCATCACCACGGAGTCCTTCAGCTTTTTCTACCAGATCCGAAAGCATCATGCCTTCTGAAAGTGCAAATGTCCCAGGTCTAAATACAGCTCCGACAATCTGAACACGATTGGTATATCTGTCCAGGATTCTCTGAACCGTTATCTCATCTCCTCCTTTCATTAAAAACATGGAGAATTGATCCTTATAAACATTTGAGATAGCTCGTTCATTACCGGTGATTCTGGCAATAGTAACCTGATCCTGATAAGCCTCATCTGTAAATCCTCCGGCATAGCTCAGTAAATCCTGAAAGGTATCCCCTTCTCGGATTTCGAAGGTTTTGGCCCTTTTTACTTCCCCAGTTATAGAGGCTCTCGATTCAAAGGGTGGAACCAAAATCACGTCTTTATCCTCCAATCGGAGATCTAAACTTGCCTCTCCTTTGATAAGCAAATCATACACATCCACTTCCTGAAGGAGTTGATTATTTCTGAGGACCCGGATATTCCGCATGGAGCCATTTATACTTGGGCCACCAGCTGCGTAAAGGGCATTAAATACTGTACTGAATGCACTCAAAGTGAACGTTCCTGGAAGTCTGACATCACCAAGAATATTTACTTGAATTGTTCTCACGTTGCCGAGTGAGATTTGGAGGAATGTATTTGGGTTACTTCCTGACATTCCTGGATAAAATCGCGAGACTCTGCTTTTTATAATTCCTGTTGCCTCTTGGATTGATTTACCAGAAACAGCAATGGAGCCGATGTTATCCAATAGAATAAATCCATCCGGATTAACAGTTGCCTCATAATATTGCTCGGACTGTCCATAGATATCTACATAAAGAAGGTCTCCAGAGCCCAAAATATAACTCTGAGGAGTCGCTTGATTGAGGCTTGGTTCAAAGGTCAGTGTCCTTCTGTTATTGTAGAATATTTCACTTCCAAAAATACTGGCCTCCTCCTCTGATAGAGCAGGAAAAGCCCGAGGATCAAAATAACCATCCTCAATATCCCTACTTCCTGATTGAGACCTCTCATCTCTATTAGATACCCTGGAATTACGTTTGAAGCCAAAACCATCTAATTCTAAATCATCAATCCGTTCCCTCAATTTTTCCGCCTGAAGGGCAGGCATCCCTCCTTCAGCTTGAGCCCTTTCCAGAAATTCCTCGGTGGTCAAACCTGCTGCGGAAGCTCGATTGATAAGGTCCTCTACTTCCTCATCACTCATAGTATCCACATTGATCTCAGAGAAATCAGCAGTTTCCTGAGCCTGAACAGTCGGAAGAGATATAAATAGAAATGCCAGAAAAGCTAAAAAGCACGAAAAACGTAGAAAATAAGGCATGTTTATGAGGTCGGTAAAAAGATCTACCGGGTGGTTGTAGATTATTTGTCAGGTCTAAAAATCCATCTAATTCTGAATTCTACCAAATTTGGTTCCAAAAACCTCCTGAAATTAACTACTGAGGGTTTTCTACTCAGTGCAATTTCGACAAATTTCTATTTCGCTTCTATCCCTTAACAATTGACTCCTAAATGAAAAGTATGGATTCGACTTCCAGATTTCAGCTAAACTGGTTTTCGCAAGTTCCCCCATTACAAAAGTGGCATCCTTATCGAAGCAACAAGGAACAATCTTTCCATCCCAGGTTGAAACCGCTCCTTGCCACATCCTCCAGCATTTATTTTCTATCTTCTTTTTTAGCCTCCAAGTCCCATCCCCATTTGGCAAATATCTGGAGTATCCCAAATCAGATGGAATAAGCTCAGATCCATTTTCGAAATCGTAAATCTGAGTAGTTTTTAATTGTAGCTCATCCACTCCGATTTCTTCTGCCCATTCCTTCAGGGAGGGAATCTGATGTTCATTTTGGCCGGTGACCAAAAACTGTAAAACTACTCTTGGATATTTAGCGCCTGCCTGCTGTCTTCGATTAAGAAGCTCAGCTAAACCTTCCTGAACCTTCTCTAATTTGCCTCCGACTCTATACTTCTCATAGATCTCTTGAGTAATTCCATCCATGGATACGATTAGCTGCTTTAAACCAGAATCCAAAACCTTGTCTACATTTTGTTTATTCAGGTAGTGGGCATTTGTGGATGTGGATGTGAAAATCCGATTTTGATCCGCCAGACTAACCATTTCAAAAAACTTAGGATTTAAGAAAGGTTCTCCCTGGAAATAGAGATGGAGCCAAGTCAAATGACCTTTTGATTCCTCAATCAGCTTTGCGTAAAGCTTTTCTTGAAGCATGCCAGTAGGTCGAGAAAAAGACCGTAACCCTGAAGGACATTCGGGACATCGAAGATTACAGCTGGTGGTCGGTTCAACGCTCAGGGTAGTCGGCCTACCCCAAAGAACGGGTTTCTGTAATAGTCTGGAAAGCTGAAAAGAAATGGCCAATTGAACATAATTCATCACCTTCCAAAAGGTCAGATATCGGGAAAATGCAAGAAAGGTCAGCCACTGATTCTTCACTTGACCAAATAAGTGAATGAAGGGTAAATTCGAAAAAAGTCATTCAAAAAAGACCAAAATTCCCAAGGAAACCGTTTTGTATCAAATCATTCTCAGATCAGGAATAAAGTTTAATTTCGCTCTGAGAATTCTAATGACCATGTCCAAATCCAATTTCCTTCTTGCTTGCCTTATGATTGGAATTTTTTCCATCCTGGTATCCTGTTCATCTGACCCTGAAGAATGCACACTAGATGAGGAAATTTTAGCACAGGACTTAACACTTCAGATTGATCGTTTAGAAGACGAATTCTTCTCTGCGCAGACACCCGAAGACTTCTTCTATCTCTTTGAAAAGCACCCGGAATTTACAGAGCAATATTTACAGCCTGAGCTCTATGCAAATCTCGATTCTTTAGTGGCCTCCCTGATTGAAGTACATCAGGATACTTCCATGCGGAATTTATATGAGGCGGTAAAATCCGAAAGAAGTGATATTTCCGAAGTGGAGTCTGAATTAGAAAACGCATTTAAGTACATCAGACACTATTATCCTGAATTCGAAGCTCCCAAGGTGTATACTTTCGTGAGTGGCTTTAATTCAGACCTTTTCATCACGGAGGATGTGATCGTTATAGGGATGGATTACTTCCTCCCCACAGATCATCCATACCAGCCCGATTTACCTCGATACATGGCCGACCGATATGATTTGCCCTATCTAGTCCCAATGATTGTAACGGCTTTGTCTTCACGTTTTAATGAAATCGAAATTGAGGATAAGTCCTTGCTTGCTGAGATGATTTACTACGGCAAAGCTTATCACTTTGCCAAAGCAGTCTTGCCATGCACCCCTGAGGGGTTGATCATAGGATACACCGATGAACAGGTCGCGGACAGCTATTCTAATGAAGAATTCATTTGGGCACATTTTGTCGAGAATGAACTACTGTACGAGACCAATCCCTTTGAAATTCAAAAATATTTGGGCGAAGCCCCAAGCACTGATGCCATAAGTACTAAAGCCCCGGGAAGGCTGGGGCGATGGCTCGGGTGGAACATCGTGGATGACTATGAAGCGGCTCAGGAAGCCTCTCTTCAGGAAATCATGGCTGAGAAAGATGCCGAGTTTATTTTTAGGCTATCCGGATATAGGCCTCGTGGGCTTGAGTAAGAGGATGCTTGTTTGAATCGAGGGTATGCAAAAGCCTTTTCACGGCAATTTCCTCTGTGAAGAATTCCCCGGAAAGCCGAACAGCGTTCTGCTGCATCTCCTTTAGTTTTTCGGGTTTACTGAGCAAAGTTTCTAAGTTCTCAGAAAGCCCTGGCCAGTCCTTATTCAAAGCCGAAACTCCAAGATTATTCTGGGTTACCAAACGATTCACCCAACCTCGATGATTGATAATAATAGCCTTTCCAGAAGCAATTGCATCAAAAAACTTATTGGGTGAATTTGTATTCAGAATAGGAAAATCTGCGAATGAAATCCATGCCATATCGGATTCTGCCAAAATTTCATTGACTCGCTTTTTCGGACCAAATGGCTCAAACCGAACATTTTTTAGATTGAGATTCACCGCCATTTTTCTTAACGAACTTTCCTCACTCCCTTTGCCCATAATGATGAAATTGAAGGGTTTATTTTCCCTTTGCGACCAGGAAGCAAATTCCAGGAGTTCTTCCAAAGCGTTCACCTTACCCAATGCTCCAGTATAGGAAATGTTAAGATTGCGCTTATTCTCAGAAGAATGTTTTTTAACCGGATAGAAGTATCCCGGATCTGAAAAATTGGGAATCAAGTGGATTTCTCGATCTGGAGCTTTAGCCTTGAGATGAGTGACTATTCCGGGGGAAAGCCCAACCAGTTTTATGGCATTCCTGTAAATCTTTTCTTCCTTTTTCCTCAGATAAGCTTTAATCAAAGGATTCTTGATAGCACCCACCTGTATTGGAGCCTCCGGCCAAATATCTCGTACCTCAAAAATGTATGGAATCGCAAATTTTCTTTTCGCCCATAAACCAATCAAACCTGTCGTCAATGGAGTGGAAGAAATGTAAAATAGATCAGGTCTTGGAAGCTTTGGAATTAAATTTTTGGCCTTGCGGACAAAGCTCAAAAAAGAAAATACTCGTCTTGTAAATCCGAACTTCTGATCGTAAGAAACCGGTAAATAATGAACCGTAATGCCATCAATTTTCTTTAGGTCGTAATGCCTAGAATCTCCAGTGATTAGATCAACCTCATACCCAGCCTGAACCAATCCCTTAGCGAGATAGTAGGAGCGCGTGGCCCCACCTTCCTCAGGGGTTTTGAAATACTGATGGATATAAACGATTCTCATTTCTTTCTCAAGTTCACCCATTCTGATAAAAGAAACAGGTTGTAAAGCATTAAAAAGTCGGATTTGATGAAATTTTCTGGATTCTTGGTGATCTCATGAATGGGTGCAGGAAGCGAATTGCCTAACCTAGATTCCAGACTCTTGATACTCTGAAAAGCTCGCTTCGCAAAGCTACCATTCGAACCGAACCACTCTTCGAGCGGCAGACCAAAACCCAATTTTTTGCGCTCAGAGATGAAGCCTAAATCATATTGATTCAGTAATTCATTGATTCTTCGCTTTCCTTTCAGCTCTGAATCCGGGCTTTTCTTCCAAAGTGAAATGAAATCTGAATCCAAATATGGAGATCTTCCCTCTATTCCATGAGCCATTAAAGCTTGGTCCTGAATTTTCAAGATATCATCCACCAAATAGACCTTTCTGTCAAAGTCCAGAGCCTTTCGGTCCGAAGAATATTCCTGGTCAAATACCCTTTCATAATCCTGAAAAATGTGGTCAGGAATAAGTCTTAGAGCAGAGAAATTCATGAAGGTTCTTTCCTCATTTTTATGAATAGAATCCAGGAACTTTCGGTAAGCTCTGGATAAGGGTAACCAGGAAAGAAATGGCTTTAAGGACAACAGAAGATTCCTGTTCCTCAAATAAGTTTCAAAAGCCTTATGACGTCGATAGCCTCCCCAAAGCTCATCCGCCCCTGCTCCCGAAATCAAGACTTTTATTCCTTGTTTTTTAGCCTCTTTGCCGATCATCCAAAGTAGAAATCCCGCTGAATCTCCTACTGGTTGATCCAGCCCAGCATCATACTCGTCGAAATGATTTAGAAATATTTCTTCGCTAATTTCTATCTCATTCAACTCAGCCGGATACTGCTTGACCAGCCTTTTGACCCACTGAATGTCGTCATACTTTTGCTGGTATTTTTTTTCAGGAACGAAGGTGAATGCAGGTAAAGACTGACCCGCTGTTTTATACCAATTAGCATACAAAAGGCTGCTATCCGCACCACCACTGAGCAAAATACCTTTAGGAACATCGGTTTGAAACTGCCGTTCGATCACTCTATCAAAAACCGCTTCAAAACTGCCTGAAGGTTGGTTATCCTCTGATTTTTTATCTTTTGGCAAGGGATCGAATCGAAAGGTGGTCGGAGTAGAAATCTGGCTGAATCGATTGGGTTTCCATTCCTGAATACCTTTGAAAAAAGTATGACCTCGTCTGGGATAGCGGAGATAGGCATAATTCTCAATAGAAGAAATGTCCAGCTCCGATGGCCAAATACTTTCGATTCCCTTTGCTGTCGAAGAAATGCAGAGAGAATCCTGAGCATGCCGATAGTATATGGATTTTTCTCCTGAAGGGTCTCTCGCCACCAGGATAGATTTAGTTAATACATCTACCAAAATCAGAGAAAACATCCCTTTCAGCTTGCTGAGTCCTTTTTCTCCAAAGGACCTCAGCCAAGTGATCAGCACTTCTGTATCAGAAGATGTTTGAAAATCCTTCCCCATTGTTTTCAATAGGGATCGCAATTCCTGATGATTATAAATCTCCCCATTCAAGAGAATTAGTGCATGCCCATCAGAGGACCAAAAAGGCTGATCAGATTTTGAACTAGGATCTGAGATTCTTAATCGATTTGCTCCTACCCAAAGTCCAGGCCATGGGGAAAGCAAATCCTGATGATCTGGCCCTCGATTTTCGGAGCTATCAAGTAAGATTTGGAGGTTTTCCTCATTGGCCCCTTGCCCCCAAATAAGGTGAATACCACACATTACTTGGATTCACTTTTAATGGCTTTGGCCTTGAAGTTTTTCTCAAAATACCGACAAAAATGAGTGATGCTACACTCTTCACATTTTGGAGTTCTGGCGAGGCAAGTGTATCGCCCATGAAGAATCAACCAGTGATGAGCCTTGTGAACATATTCTTCAGGGATGTGCCTAATTAATTGCTTTTCTACTTCGAGCGGGGTTTTCGCAGTTTGGGTCACAAGCCCCAACCTTTTTGACACGCGGAACACATGAGTATCCACTGCCATATTGGGTTGATTCCAAACAACGGAAGTGATCACATTAGCGGTCTTTCTTCCAACGCCTGGAAGTTTGACTAATTCCTCCACAGTGGAAGGAACTTCACTGTTGAAATCCTCCACCAGCATCTTTCCAAGACCCAATAAATGCTTGGTTTTATTATTCGGATAGGAAATGGATCGGATATAGGGAAAAAGTTCGTCAAAGTGAGAATGAGCTAAATGCTCCGGTGTTGGAAAATCCCGAAAAAGATCCTGAGTGACAATATTTACCCGCTTATCTGTGCATTGTGCTGAAAGAACTACGGCTACCAAAAGCTGAAATGGATCCTCATATCTAAGCTCCGTCTCGGCTATCGGCATGTTTTCTGAAAAGTGATCAATAAATGCTGAGTAGCGTTCTTTTTTGAGCATTAGAATTCGGGTTTAATTTGGAAAAGGTGAAGATAAATAATTCAGATTATCTTGAAGAAAATAAATCTCCATGCACCATGTCTAAAATAGGACTCTCAATTCTGGCTCTTTGTTTTTATCTTTTCCCTATGCATTCTATGGCACAAGAAAGACCAAGAGAATTGGGTGTGAAATTCGGAATTCTTCCTACGGGAGAGTTAAATGCGATCACAGATGTGGAAGGGGTTTTAGTGGGTCACTTGACCAAGGCGGAAGGTGAGAACATCCGTACTGGAGTCACAGCCATACTCCCACATAGAGATAATGTTTTTCAGCAAAAAGTACCTGCAGCAGTCTTTGTAGGAAATGGCTTTGGCAAGCTCGCTGGCACCACCCAAGTCATGGAACTAGGGAATCTGGAAAGCCCCATCATTCTGACCAATACCCTTTCGGTTGCTGCGGGAATTGAAGGCGCGGTGAAGTACACCTTGGAGCAAGAAGGAAATGAATCTGTTCAATCGGTAAATGCGGTGGTTGGTGAGACTAATGATGGGTACCTGAATGATATCAGAGGGATGCATATCAGTCCTGAAGAGGTCATTGCTACAATTGAGAAGGCCAAAGCCGGTCCTGTGGAAGAAGGGAATGTGGGTGCAGGCACGGGGACCATTTGCTTTGGGTGGAAAGGAGGAATTGGGACTTCTTCCAGAAAATTACCTGATGAACTGGGCGGATTTACGGTTGGCGTTTTGGTTCAGACCAACTTTGGAGGGAACCTCCAAATATCAGGCGTACCCGTAGGTGAAAAGCTGGGTAAGTATCCATTCAAAGATGCACTGGAAAAGTCTGATGGAAGCTGCATGATTGTAATCGCCACAGACGCTCCCGTCCTGGATAGAAACTTGGAGCGAATGGCGAAGAGAGCTATGATGGGCTTGGCAAAAACAGGAGGAATCGCTTCCAATGGTTCAGGAGATTATGTGATAGCATTTAGCACAAATCCGGACCTCAGAATTCCTTATTCAGGATTTCAAAACCTATCCTTTGAAGAACTTCCGAATTCAAGTATGACTCCCCTTTTTATGGCAGTGATTGAAGCTACGGAAGAAGCAATAATTAATTCACTTTTTGCTGCGGAAGACATGACCGGAAAAGAAGGAAGAATGGTCCCAAAGCTTCCAGTTGAAAATGTGCTTCCCTGGCTCATAAATGAAAAATAGTCTATCCCATGGCAGTTCGTCACCGGTAAAATGTAACTGATTTTGTAAAGAGTGAATCAGTTGATTTTTTCATTTGATTTATCAACTATTTTCTATTTTTTCATCTTCCTAGCATTTTTGAAAAAGTCTTAGCCCCTTAATTATTGTGGATCAGCAACTGGCTATTGAAACCAACGCAGCACCCAAACCTTTTAACCTTCTTGATGAAGCTTTCTGGGAAGAAATTCTTGAAAAAGGTACTAAAATTCATCTGAATAGTGGCCAGTATCTTTTCCATGAAGGAGAAAAGAAGACTATTATTTACTTCGTCATTTCTGGACGATTAAGAGCACTCAAAAATACAGGCAAAGGCCAAATGATTCTTGGTGATATTGGGATTGGAGAGCCAGTGGGAGAATTTGCTCTTTTTACCGGCGAACCAAGAATGGCCTCGGTAATAGCAATCAGAAAATCCATTGTCTTAAAAATAACTCAAGAGGAGTATCTGAATTTGGTTACCAAAAAACCTGAATTAGCTACTACCATGACTTCTTTCGTCATCAACAGGCAAAGAAGAAATACATTTGAAAGAAGAAAATCCTCCCCACCAAAAACTGTCGCATTGGTCAAAATGGACCAAAGTCTGGATTTGAATACCTGGATTCCCGGGATGATGGAATACTCCGAAAAAGAAGGCAGTTCGGTACATGTCCATTTGGAAAACAAAAATTCTTCAGATCAGGGTGAAGAATTCTTTTCATCTCTGGAGGCTAAGCCTGGAACACAAATTCTTATTTGCGGAAGGGAAAACATGACCTGGACTCAGCAATGTTTGCTTTACGCGGATTTAGTAATTGTAGCTACCCATTTTGATTCAGATCCTCGACTTCGTCCTATTGAAAGAGAATTGAACCTATACTCCTTTGGGATACTAAATAAAAAGACATATCTGCTTTTACTTCACGAAGGAAGAGCAGAGACCGCGATAAATACAAGAAAATGGTATGAGGGAAGGAGTTTCCACATGCACATTCACCTCAGAAGGAATCATAAAGGTGATTCCAAAAGATTCTGTAGAATTATCACCAATAAAGCCACGGGGATAGTTCTAGGGGGTGGTGGCGCCAAAGGATATGCACATTTAGGTGCCTTGAAGGCCATGAGTGAAAGAGGGCTTGAGGTTGATTTTATCGGAGGTGCCAGTGCTGGAGCTATTTATGGTATGACCATAAATTACATGCAGTTCAAGCCTGAGAAAATGCAGGAAATTATCAAGGATTCAGTTGCAAGGAAGCTAACTTCAAATGATCTTTCCCTACCTGTGATCTCCATGATGTCAGGAAAAAAAATCAAAAAATTCCTCAAAGAAACCTTTCTAGATACCAGAATAGAGGACCTCTGGATCAACTCATTTTGTGTAACCACTAATTACAACACAGCAAAGCTTGAAACACATCGGAAGGGACCGATATGGAAAACTATTTTAGCAAGTATCTCTGTTCCAGGAATTTTCCCTCCGGTTGTTCTTAACAAGAATCTACACATCGATGGATCTGTCATGGATACTCTCCCCATCGAGCCCATGTATGACTACCCTGTAGAAAATATCATTGCTATTTCATTATCTAATCTTCAGGAGGCAGAAATCGACTTTGAAGAAACTCCATCTAGCTGGAAATTACTTTGGGATAAAGTCACCAGAAGAAATAAATATCAAATACCTGGCTTCTACTCCATTGTCGAAAATTCTCTCAATTTGAATAGCATGAATAAGCAAGGGAATATTTCTGACCAAGCATCACACTATTGGCCGATGGATTTAAACCAATACAATTTCCTTGACGACAGCAAATGGGAAGAAATCCAGGAGCAAGGCTATATCCAGGCAAGTAAATACTTGGATGCCATTCCTGAAGAGGATCGGTTTTGGGAAAAATAAAGCAGGGTATAACTTTGGCCTAATTCAAGCAGACTCGGTCCCATTAAACCCAACAATTCAATTATGTCAAGATTTCTATTGTCTCTCTGCCTTTTGGCAATCACCTTTTCCTATGCAAAAGCCGAAAGAACCAAAATTGAAATTCAGACTAACCATGGAACCATTCTGGTGGAGCTTTACAATGAAACACCCCAGCATAGGGATAATTTCATAAAGCTTGTCGAGGAAGGGGTATACGATTCTTTACTTTTTCACCGGGTAATCGATGATTTTATGATTCAGGCCGGTGATACAGAAAGCAAGGATGCCCCTCCAGGGCAAAGACTCGGAATGAACGACCTGGACTACAGAGTTCCTGCAGAATTCAATTCGGTTTTATTTCACAAGAAAGGAGTATTGGCTGCAGCGCGAAATGGAAACCGCGAAAGAGCATCCAGTAGTACCCAATTTTATTTGGTCAAAGGAACCGTTCAAAACGATAGTACCCTAGAAGTAAATCAAAGAAGGATCAATGATGGATTAAGGCGACATTATTATGTTAATGATCCAAAAAGCCAACCTTTGCTCGATTCAATAACTTCTGCAAGAGAAGCCAAGGATACAGTTCTATTTGACCAGTTGAGAGCTAAATCAGAACGACTACAAAACAGCTATGATGACTTTGTGAAATATGTGATTCCTGAGGCCCATCGTATGTTTTATAAAACAATTGGTGGCACTCCCCATTTGGATCAGAATTACACGGTGTTTGGCGAAATCGTCTTTGGCTTTGACGTAGTCGCTACCATTTCTGAAGTCAAAACGGATAACAGGAACCGGCCTTTAGAGGATGTTCGTATAATTTCAATGCGGGTTGTAAATGAATAATCCTATTTTAATAGGATGAAAACCCGTCAAGCAAACTTCTCTTTATTCCTTTTATTTCTTGTTCCTTTTCTTTTTTCCTGCGAAGCAGAAAAGACAGAATCCGCAAGTTCGGAATTGCCGAATATCGTTTACATTTTCACGGATGATTTGGGATATGGAGATATAGGCTGCTTTGGGGCAACCGACATCAAAACTCCGAATATCGACCGGATTGCGGCTGAAGGAATCAAGTTTAGCAACTTCCTTTCTGCATCACCTGTATGTAGTCCCAGTCGTGCTGGCTTGTTGACCGGTCGAATGCCACAACGAATGGGGATCAATTCTGTATTCTTCCCTGAAAGTTTTACTGGAATGGCCCCTGAGGAAATCACTTTTGCCGAAGTCCTGAAGGACAAAGGCTATCAAACCGCACATGTTGGAAAGTGGCATTTAGGCCATATGCAGCAATACCTTCCCTTAAATCAAGGCTTTGATTCTTACTTTGGAATCCCATATTCCAATGATATGGAATCAGTAGTCTACATGAGAGACAATGAAGTGGAAGAATTCAATCCAGATCAGACCTATACCACCAAGGTTTACACGGAAGAATCATTGAAATTCCTTGATCAAACGGGAGAGCAGCCTTTCCTGCTTTACCTTGCTCATAACCAACCTCATGTTCCTATCTATGCTTCTCCTGAATTTCAGGGAACTTCAGAACGTGGACTTTATGGGGATGTAATTCAGGAGATTGACTGGAGTGTGGGGCAGATTCTCGATAAGCTTGAGGAAAAAGGAGTGTTGGAAAACACCCTTGTGATTTTCTCCTCAGATAATGGCCCCTGGCTCGTAATGGAGGATCACGGTGGATCTGCAGGTCCTCTCCGGGAAGGGAAACAATACACCTTTGAGGGTGGAGTGCGTGTTCCAACAGTCGCAATGTGGAAAGGAAAAATCGATGCAGGGCAGGTGTATGAAAATCCGGCAAGCCAAATGGATTGGTTCCCAACTATCCTGAATATAGTGGGAGCTGATTTACCAAGTGATCGAGAAATAGATGGAGTGGATATCAGCAATGTACTTTTTGAAAATGGGACCAGAAATGACGACAAGTTCATTTATTACATGCTGGATGATCTAAGAGCCTATCAGGAAGGCGAGTGGAAAATCAAACTACCTTATAAGGGCTACAGGGGAGGCCCCGGAATGAAGGCTGTCGCAGCGCATGACACCTTACTGTTCAACCTAAAAAATGACCCGGGAGAAACCACTAATCTCCTATCTGAAAATCCCGAAAAGGCGGCTCAAATGATTCGAGCTATGGATTTAGCAGTAAGTAAACTTGGGCCATTACCTCCGAATTTGGTCATTCGAACACCTCAGGATAGAAGCCATTTTGAGTATCTACAAAAAAAGAGAGAAAACGAGTCCCAGAAATAAACACCGCACATGAAATTACTCCTTTCGGCATTTCTTGTCCTTTTTTTAGCAAGTCAAAGCAAAGCTCAAACTGTCCAGGATATTAAGTCCTCTACATTAGAATTATTAGGGACCTTCGATGATGAACAAAGAATTGAAGTTCTCCGGTCTTTTGACAATGAAAAAAGACTGGAATGGTCCAATTTACCTCTGGGCCTGAGGGAAAGAGAAGGCTTGAGATTTGGAGATTTTTCCGATGAGAGCAAGGTCAATTTTCACCGGCTTCTGACTACTATATTTAGTTCTCAAGGCTATTTAAAAACCTTTGCCATACTTCAGCTAGACGACATTCTTCATGAGATTTTTGAAATCGCTTATGAAAATGGACAGATGAATGAAAATGCGATTCAGAACATCAGAAGACTGAATTGGGACTATGGAAATTACTTTTTTGCGGTCTGGGGTAACCCTGAAACAGATGACTCCTGGGGATTCAAATTTGAAGGGCATCACCTCTCGATCAACCTAACTGTAGCAGGGGATGAATATTCCATGACACCACTCTTCGTCGGCTCGGATCCAGGTGAGGTTGAAGTCACTCAATATGCTGGTCTGAGACCATTGAGTAAGGAGGAAGATTATGGATTTTGGTTGATCAATGCTTTGAGCGAAGCTCAAAAAGAAAAGGCAATTCTGAGCAGGGAAGTACCCGGTGATATTCTGACAGCACCCGGCTCAGAACAAAGACTAGATGAGTATGTTGGTATTTCTGCAGATCAGCTGGATGAAAAGCAGGAAAGACTGCTGCATTTTATCATAGAAGAATTCATAGGAAATCTGGAGAAAGGCAAACAAGAGCAGTATATGGCAATGTTTCATGCGATAGATAAAAAAGACATTTACTTCGCATGGATTGGTGAATTTGCTCCAAAAAATCCGCATTACTATCAGATAAACACTCCTGTGTTTCTCATTGAATATGATAATGTAGGTTTTCAAAAAAATGGTAATCATATCCATGCGATCTGGAGAGAAAAAGGCAATGATTTCGGAGCCGATATCTTAAGAAAGCATAGGATGGATCATGAACACTAGTGGAGAGAGACCTAATATTCTCAGCATAGAGACAGCTGATAATTTCAAAAAATGGTACTGGCTGAAAGCTGAGCTGATTGACTATGCAAAGCGAGCCGGAATTCCTGCGAATGGCAGCAAATTCGAGATAAGAGATCGAATACTCTTTGCCTTAGAAAATCCTGGGAAACCCATTCCAAAGACCCCTTCAAAAAAGAAAACATCAAAATTTAATTGGGCAAAGGAAACCCTGACCCTAGGGACAGAAATCACAGACAGCGTTTCATTCGGTCCTAACTTCCGAAACTTTATGAAATCTCAGATTGGCGATAGATTTAATTGCCATGGAGATTTTATGGACTGGGTCAAAGCTAATCCCGGCAAAACTCTGGAAGATGCCATGATTGCATGGGAAGGAATGGATGAATTAAAAAGACAAGGAGTGAGGAGAATTATTCAGCCACACAATATGCTGAGTCAGTACTACCGTGATTTTTTTGATAGATATCCTGAAAGAAAAATAGCTGATGCTCGTAAATGCTGGATGAAAAAGTCCAGAATGGAAAATCCAGATGGAAAAGTCATTTTTGAGGACAGTGATTTAAAGTTCTTAAAATCAGAGGTTTAGTCCAATTCCATCAGCATTTTCAAAAAATTGATGCAGACAACAGGATGTAGAATCAAAGTGTTTAAAGTAATCCTAGTTTTAAACCAATCTAAATATAAATAATTGATTATCAGCTATTTATATTGATTCCATCCTTGTTTGTAACTACTCTTGTATAGAAACTAAACAAGAGAAATCATGGCTATTCGATTAGGAAACAACTGTCAGAATTGTGACAACTTAAATGGGGATAATACCTGCAAAGTACACGGAGTAGAAGTATCAAGTCATTATACGTGCGATCAGTTTGAAATGAAAGCAGAATTAAAGGACGACAGAAACTGTACTACTTGCCTGAGATATGAGCGTGAGGATTGCGCAAATCCAACTCACGCAGCTCCAGGAATGATGTGTGCAAATTGGGCACCAAGCAGAGTGAGTGCCTAAGCTGACATTTTAACTTTTGAAGAAGCCAATCCTTAGGGGTTGGCTTTTTTATTTGGGACCGAATTGAAAGCTGGGGTCCGTTGAAAATAGAAATCACTAAATTATAGGGAACTTAGATTTTTCTAATGCCTCGATTTTTCATCCTTATTCTATTTTTTCTTTTTCCCCTTTTAGGAATTGCTCAGGATTTAGACAGTCTTGTTGCGCAAAGCCATGAAGCCTATCGAACCTACGACTATGAATAATCCATTGAGCTAGCGGAGCAAATCATTGCTATCGGAGAAGAAGAAAATGATGCTAGTGCTTTGGTTCAAGGCAGGTATTACAAAGCCATTTCCACCCAGGAACGAGATCCAACCTTATCGGACCCGAAGGTTATCGAAGAAATGATCGCCACGATGGATGAACTAGGCTTGGATTTGATTCAGGCTAGGGCTCATAATTTTCTTGCGAGCATGTATAAGCAGTTCGGAGACATTGAAAAATCACTGGAAAATCGATTTGCCGCCATGGATATTTATGAGGAAATAGGTCGGGAAAGCGGGATTTCCGCCACTCACTCCAGCTTGAGCTTACTTTATTATGATCAGCATGATTACGAGCCGGCTTTTTATCATGCCAGACAAGCTGTGGAGATTGATAAAAATCTTAATGACCCCTCACAGTTGCAAGGAAGCTATAACAATCTAGCTATCATATTTGAGCATACCGGACCGATTGATTCTGCCATTTTCTATCACAAACTCGCTTTGGCGGCAGCCAGAAAATCAGTCAACGCATACGATGAAGGACTTTCCTTAAGTAATCTCGGAAATAACTATGCCAATGATGGAGATTTGAAACTGGCCGAAGAGACTTTATTAGAAGCACTCAGAATTCGGGATTCTCTCGGGTACTCCAGAGGTTTAGCCTACACTCATAATCGGCTGGCAAACCTTTATCAGCGAACGAATGAACTCAGCAAAGCCAACTTTCATGCGGAGAAATCTCTGGAGAATGCTGAGAAAGCCGGTGAAGTCAAAGTTCTCAGAATGGCTTATGAACGACTTATGGAAGTGGCAGAAAAAAGAGGCGATTATCGGTCAGAGTTGGATTATTTGAAAAAGGCAACAGTGCTCAAGGACAGCATCCTAAGCGAATCCAACACCAAAGCCTTGACTCAAACTGCCATGAATTATGAATTCGAAAAGAGGCAAATGCTGGATAGTATTCAGAACGAGCAGGCAAGGAAAGAACAAGAGTTGGTATTTAATGAAAGGCTGACCATCGAAAGAAACAAACAGATCATTTTCGTCATCTCTGGTCTGCTCCTTCTGGTTGTGGCTATTGGATTTTACCGTCGCTCGCAATACATCAAAAAGTCTTCCGAGCTCATCGCAAAGGAAAAAGAACGATCAGATGAACTGTTGCTGAATATTTTGCCTGCTTCCGTTGCTGAAGAGCTTAAGGCAAATGGTCATGCAGAAGCAAAGCAGTTTGATCAGGTAACGGTAATTTTTACTGACTTTGCCGGATTCACCAAAAAAGCTGCTGCGCTTTCGGCCAATGAATTGGTGAAGGAATTAAATATCTGTTTTAAAGAGTTTGACTCCATTATTGAAGAATATAAACTGGAGAAAATCAAAACCATCGGAGATGCTTACATGGCAGCCGGCGGATTAAATTCCGAATCCACAGTCGCCAATGTAGTTTTGGCCGCCTTGAAAATGAAAGCCTTCATCGATAAAAGGAATTCCAATTCAGAGATAAAGCAAGAGGTGAAATTTGATATGCGCTGCGGGATGAATACAGGGCCTGTGGTCGCTGGAATCGTAGGCATCAAAAAATTCCAATACGATATCTGGGGAGACACGGTGAATGTGGCCCAAAGAATGGAAACCGCCTGCGAGTTGAATCGAATCAATATCTCAGAGAGTACCTATGAGCAAGTAAAAGATGATCCAAGGTTTAAAATCGACTACCGAGGAGAAGTAGAGGTGAAGGGCAAGGGGGAATTACCCATGTGGTATGTAGAGCTGGCTTAATGTTTTTAAGTATCAGCTATTCTATCGACAGCACTTTTACGTCATTGCGATGTGCACAGCAAAGAAGCAATCTCTTCCTTTGAGAGATTGCCACGCCTTCATCCTTCAGGCTCGCAATGACGTTGATCAAAATCCATCATTATTAATCTCCATAATTCCCTATCTTCTGGCTTAGTTTTTAAAGCCCAGATGAAAAGACTCTTGCTTCTTCTTAGTTTTTGGTGCTTGTTGCTTTCTTGCGCAGCTCCCAAAGAAGAGATTCCCCATAAACCAAATATCCTTCTGATCGTAGCGGATGATCTGGGCTATGCCGATTTGGGCAGTTATGGAGGGGATATCGACACACCTAACCTGGACCAATTAGCCACAGAGGGTATACGTTTTAGCAGATTTCATGCTGCTCCCTATTGTGCTGTGAGCAGGGCCATGTTTCTCAGTGGGAATGATAACCATATAGCAGGTATGGGAATTCAGGGCCGAAGACAAGGAGTTCCTGGATACGAAGGTCACTTGACTGACCGCATCGTGACAGTTCCCGAATTACTTCAAACCGCAGGATACCATACGTACATGGCTGGAAAATGGCATCTGGGTCGTGAGCCAGAGCATCATCCGGGCGAAAAAGGCTTCGAGAAATATTTCATGACTCCAGAAGGGGGAGCCAATCATTACAACAACCTCGGGCTTTTCCCTTACGCACAGATATCCAAGTATTTTGAAAATGGAGAAGAGGTAGAATGGCCTGATGGGGCTTACTCAACTGATTTTTATACGGATAAACTCATCGAATACATAGACTCAAACCTTGAGGATGGAAAGCCATTTTTTACCTACGCAGCCTATACCTCTCCACACTGGCCACTTCAGGTAAATGAGAAGTTCTGGAAAAAGTACGAGGGACGATACGATGAGGGCTATGAAGCATTGCGCGTGAAGAGACTCGAGTCTTTGAAGGAAGCTGGTATGATTCCCGATAATGCCATCCTCCCTGAAATGAACTCAAGAGTAAAACCCTGGGATGAGCTTTCTCCGGAGGAGCAAAGAAAGGAAGCCCGAAAAATGGAGCTCTATGCTGGGATGGTGGATAACCTGGATTTTAATGTTGGGCGATTGCTGGACTTTCTGAAAGAAAAGGGTGAATATGAAAATACCATTATCGTTTTTATGGCGGATAATGGTGCCGCTGCAGAAGACTTTTATTACCGGCTCGGGTTTATGACCCTTTTGCAAAAGTACTTCACCGATGAGTATGAAGAGATGGGCAAAGCAAATTCCTTTATCTCCTATGGCCCCCAGTGGGCCGAAGCAGGGAGTTCCCCTTTCCGGTATTTCAAGAGCTATGCTACAGAAGGAGGAATGAATGTTCCAATAATCATAGCTGGACAAGGTTTAGAAAACAAAGGAGAAATCAAGGATACTTTTTTCACCTTGATGGATTTGGCACCCACGTTCTACGAACTGGCTGGAGTAAAATATCCAGAGGAGTGGAAGGGCAAGCAACCCAAACCCTTATTAGGAAAATCACTTATTCCCATGCTCTCAGGAACTACTAACGACGTACATGACGCCAACTATGTATTCGGGATGGAACATGCAGGACAGGCTATGCTGAGAAAGGGAAACTGGAAAATCCTAAACCATATTCGCCCCTTTGACAAATCAAATTTCGAACTTTTTGATCTCTCCACCGACCTGGCTGAGCAAAATGACCTGAGAGAAGAATTTCCTGAAAAGTATCAGGAGATGCTTTTGGAATGGGAAAA
Organism: uncultured Cyclobacteriaceae bacterium; assembly: GCA_937146645.1. Taxonomy (GTDB): domain Bacteria; phylum Bacteroidota; class Bacteroidia; order Cytophagales; family Cyclobacteriaceae; genus Algoriphagus. The sequence goes on along the minus strand of CAKZRQ010000016.1, from coordinate 31,138 downwards.
ATGGTCTAAGCAGGTGGGAGTTGTTCTTCCCCTTCCTAACTCTTCACAGGAGGACTAAGTAGATTATATGAGCCGATCATCTGAGCAAGAACTCAAAAAAGACCTGGGAATCTGGGATGTAATTACCAATGTTCTCAGCATTTCAATAGGAAGCGGAATCTTCCTTTTACCAGCCTTAGTTTATGTAATTCTTGGGCATGGAAGCATCGTGGCGTATATCGCCTGTGGATTGATTTTTCTGGCTCTGGGACTATGTTTCGGGGAAGTCAGTAGCCGGATTGACGATACAGGCGGAGTCTATGTTTACATCGAAAGAGCTTTCGGGCCGCTTGCAGGATTTGTTGCAAATATCCTGTACTGGTTCGGAGTCAGCACGCTCGCCTGTGCGGCCCTGCTAAATGCCATGGCTGATATCGCCTCCACGGCATTTCCGGCATTTGAGGAATTCGGAGCGCGTTTTATTCTTTTTACCGTGGTTTTAGGAGTTATCTCCTTCCTGAGCTATAGAGGAATCAAAAATGGAATGACACTGATTAAGATTCTTACTGGAGTGAAAGTCATCGCGATTTTAGCTTTGGTCATTTTCGGCATCAGCTCAGTGAATCTGGAAAATATTTCCTGGCAGGGTTTCCCTGAATTCCCAAAGATTGGAGAGGCTTCCTTGTTACTGATTTTTGCTTTTCTGGGGGGAGAGCTTTCCCTTGTTTCCACCGGTGAGATGAAAAACCCCAAACGAACCGCCCCCATGGGTTTTGTGATCGGAATTATCGGTGTGGTTTTCATTTTTTGTTGCCTGCACCTGGTGGTTCAAGGAGTTTTGGGTGATCAGCTGATTGAAAATCAAGAAGCTCCTTTGGCCGAACTGGCCAAAAATATAGCAGGAGATTCGGCTTTCCTTTTACTTCTGGCGGTTTCCTTTATCGCAGTTTGGAGTACCTTAAGTTCTATTTTCGTGATGAAAACCCGAGTGCTTTATGCAGGGTCGGCCGATGGTCTTACTCCTTCCATTTTCAGCCGCCTCCACCCGAAATACAAAACTCCGGTTGTTGCGATCTCATTTCTTACCATTCTGGATTTGATCCTGGCTGCCTCGGGAAGCTTCCGCTATCTTCTGGTGATGGTGACCGTGGCATCAATATTTATTTATCTCGGAGTCGTTCTGGCCTTTTTTAAATTCCGATTGATCAAAAAAAACGAGGACCAAAACCTTTTCAAAGCTCCTCTGGGATATTTCGTGGGAACCTTCGCCTTCATCTCACTTATTTGGATTCTCATGCAGTCCAGCAGTGAAGAGCTTTGGGCTTCAGCCATATTTATCACCGTCTTGATACTTCTTTATTTCATCGGCAATTTTGTCCGGAAAAGGATATCTTGACCTTACCAAACCACCATCAAATTATGAAACGCACTTACCTACTTATCATTTTTTGCTTTGGGCTATTCGCCCAAAGCCATGCACAGGAAAAGACAAATATGGAGCTTAAGGATCTGTTCGATCTGGAAATGGTATCCGATCCACAAATCTCTCCGGATGGCTCCAAGATCGTTTATGTTCGGATGTTTAAGGACATCATGACCGATCGGGATTATGGCAATCTATGGATCGTGAATGCAGATGGGACTCAAAACCGACCGCTTACTCAGGGAAATCAGCGTGACTATGCTCCCCGATGGTCAAATGATGGGAGTAAACTGGCTTACCTCTCCAACCAGCAGGATGATAAGACCAAGCTTTTTGTCCATCACTTTGATATGAATACGGATATCGCTTTGACGAATTCCGCAACACCCCCTTCGGCTGTTTCCTGGTCCCCGGATGATACTCAGCTGGCTTTCACCCAGTTTGTCCGCGGGACTCCATCCAATAAGCTTTCGATTCCTTCAAAGCCTGCCGGGGCAGAATGGAATACGCCTCCGATTTACATAGATCGATTGAACTATCGAGGCGACGGAGCTGGTTATTTGCCTACGGGCAACCGACATATTTTCACCATAGGTCTCTCAGGTGGTACAGCCAGGCAAAGGACCTCTGATGATCAAAACTATGGCTCACCAAAATGGTCTGCCGATGGGCAATCACTTTATTTTTCAGCGAATCTTCATGAAGACAATGAGCTTAGCCCCGCAAATTCAGAAATCTATCAGCTCAACCTTGAAGATGGTTCGGTAACAGCTTTGACCGATAGGTTCGGGCCAGATTCAAATCCAGTACTCTCTCCTGATGGAAGCATGATCGCGTATACTGGAAACGATGACACCTTTCAAGGATACACGGTCACCAGGCTGTATGTCATGAATACGGATGGTTCGGGAATCAAGAACCTGACGGAGGAGCTAGATCGAAGTGCTGGAAATCCGCAGTGGGAAGCCAATGGAAAAGGAATCTATTTTCAGTACGATGATCAGGGAGATACCAAGGTGGGTCATGTGACGCTGAATGGTAAAATCAAGACGGTCCTGGAAGGCCTCGGCGGATTAGATCTGGGCAGACCTTACAATGCAGGAACCTACACCGTAGCCTCCAATGATGTGGTAGCCTATACGCTGGGTGGCGGAGATCATCCAGCCGACCTAGCTGTATTTGCAAATGGAAATTCCACCAGAATCACCAATCTGAATGAGGACGTTTTCTCTTACCGAAATATTGGAGCAATGGAAGAGCTTTGGTGGAAATCCTCCTATGATGACCGGGATATTCAGGGCTGGATTGTCACCCCTCCAAATTTTGATCCGAATAAAAAATATCCATTTATCCTGGAAATTCACGGGGGCCCTTTTGCCATGTATGGTCCATCCTTCGCTTATGAAATTCAGGCCTATGCTGCTGCCGGATATGTGGTACTGTACACCAACCCAAGAGGAAGTACTGGTTATGGCCAGGAGTTCGGAAATCTGATCCATCATGATTACCCAAATCATGATTATGAGGATTTGATGTCGGGCGTGGATGCGGTTATCGCCAAAGGCTATGTGGATGAGGAAAACCTCTTCGTTACCGGAGGCTCCGGTGGTGGAGTATTGACGGCCTGGATTATTGGGAAAACAGAGCGATTTAAAGCAGCTGTTGTAGCCAAGCCGGTAATCAACTGGACAAGTTTTGTGCTTCATGCGGATGGTGCAGCATTCTTCTCCAAGTATTGGTTTGGAGCAAAGCCATGGGAAGACATCGAAAATTACTGGAGAAGATCACCACTTTCACTGGTTGGTAATGTAACGACGCCTACCATGTTGCTGACAGGTGAAAAAGACTTCAGAACGCCTATCTCCGAATCAGAGCAGTACTACACCGCACTGAAGTTAGAAGGGGTGGAAGCTGCCATGGTCCGAATTCCAAATGCTTCTCACGGTTTAGTAAATCGACCCAGTATGCTGATGAGTAAATCAGCCTCGATCTTGAGTTGGTTTAATTACTATCGGGATAAGGAGTAGGTATTTCATCTATATTCACATCATTTCTGTTGAAGCCCGGCGAATTCAGGAATCTTTTCCCTTAAAAGACCCACCCCTGACCCCTCCGAGGAGGGGAATGGCTTAGGACTGCAAGATTCCGGTATTTCTCCACTTGGCTTCGGAAACCGTAAAGACGTTAATGAAACCGGCCTTGAGATTTGAGGTCCCGATATTTATCGGGATCTTTCGGTAGAAAGATAGTAAAGCTCACAGCCTTGACTTTTTGGTTCTTTTGGGTCAAGCCAAAAGCACAAAAAACATTTGTATCTTAAGACTTACGTTTTTCACCATGCGATATTTTTTACTTGCCCTGGGTCTGTTGATCCCACACCTTTCTTTTGCTCAAGAGGAGATTGAATACACAGAGTATTCCTACTCAGAGCTATTTCAAATGATTGAGGATGAAGAGGATTCGGTTTTTGAACTCAATTATGCAGAAATAAAATTTGACCCAAAAACCGACGAACAGTTTAATTTGGATCGGTTTACAATGGGGCCAAAAACTAATAGGCAGATCATTGTTGATAAAGAGCTATTGTTTAGAGATGTCTTCTTTGATCCAGGAGGCTCAGATTATGCTTCTGGACTTATAAACATTACGTTCAATAAAAGGGTAAGAATTTACGGCTCATATGGGGCAATTATATCTTCCTGTCAGTTCAAGGATGAATTTTGGCTAATGAACTTAAGTGGATCTGAACGAACCTACGACAAGTTCGCGAATCAACCTGAATTCAGGTTCTTTGTAGGCTTCGCATTAATCAAAAACACATTTAATAAAGGGCTTCAGATTAATAGTTACTCAAACCCGAGAAAGGTCGCATATACTATCCATGAAAATAAAATAGAATCCTCTTCTAATGGCTACTTAATCATCAATGGGGATGATTTATTTCAACTCCATAACAACACGTTTAGTGGTAAATCTTTAAGGCTGACTATTCAAAAGGCTTCAAATTTGGTAATAAATCAAAACACTTTTGACCTTGTCCAATTAGAATTAGATATAGATACCAATTTGAGTCCGGATATCCGGTTTACCAATAACACATTTTCTGGATCAGTCCTTTTTGAAACTAAATCATTATCTCCTGAAATAACAGTCATTGATTGGGACAGACTACCGGAAGATTTTTTTGGTTCAGACACTTATGGTCAATGGTATGATAAGTATATAGAAGATTTTCCAAACTCCATAGATGTCCGTGATTCCCTCTACGGAGAGTATTGGAATCCCGTAATGCTTGAAAAGTTTAAATCAGAATTACCTAAGGATCAAGCTGTATTTAAACAAGAAATAAGCAATCTAGGCAAATATTATAGGCTGTATAAAGACAAACATGATACAGAATATTCTAACGCAGTTTACGTCAAACTTAAGGACTTAGAAACAAGGAGGTTTGAATATTTATACAGTGAAGCGCCTAGTTTCAAAAGCTTTTTTACCTGGAAAATCAATCAATTCCTAAAGGTCTTTTCGGCCTACGGAACTGAACCGGCTCGGGCCATTGTCTTCTCTGTCTATGTTATTCTAGCCTTTGCCTTGGTGTACCTCTTTTTTCCTAATTATTGGGATAGCCATGGAAAGGATCGAATACTTCATCGCTATCAGTTTTTCCTAAAATATCTGAACAGAGATGCTGGGATGCATGAGGTTTATCTAGATGAGAAAAGAGATGAATTAGCCCATTATGAAGGATTTAAAAGCTTCTTTGAAGAAAATGGGAAAACTGCACCCAGATTTTTCCTGGCAACAGCACTTCCCATTTATCGTTGGTCCACTGCCAGTACCAGAAGTTCGTCATGGCTATTACGAAGGGTTGATATTTTTAAAGGTAAATGGCAGGATTTACCACGTGCTCAAAAAGCATTGAAGACAGTCCTACTAGCCATAGTATTTTTACTGGCAATTCTCTACGACCTTTTTATCAAGGTCCTCAATGCCCTGATGCTTAGCATCAATACCTTCACCACTCTAGGTTTTGGAGAGATACCGATCAAGGGTCTTCCTCGTTACCTCGCTATCATTCAGGGCTTTATCGGCTGGTTTATGTTGACCATCTTCTCAGTATCCCTTATAAGCCAATTATTGAATTAGGTACACGCCACTGCGAGCCAACCTATCGGAGACAGGGAGCGAAGCAGTCTCAATTTTAAGCTAACCCACCCCTAACCCCTCCGAGGAGGGGAGTTTGTGACATCAAAAGATTCCGGAATTCCTCCATTTGATTTCGGAAACCGGAATGACGTGAGTATAGACGAATCATTTGAAGGTAATTGTCTTATATTAAGGCCATTATAACTACTATGAGACAGATATTCTTTTCCCTTTTCCTTTTCATCTCTTTTTCAGCTTTTGGTCAAAACTCAGAAGTGCAAGAAATCCGAGCCCAGCGAGAAGCATCAAATGAAGCTTTGAAATCCAGAGATGATGCCCGCTATCTTGAATTCCTGACAGAGGATGTTTTAATCACCACAGGTGCTGGAACCCTTATTTCCGGAAAAGCAGACCTCAATGCTTATGTAGAAAAGGAGACAGGTGAGGAAATGTATTGGGTTCGCACCCCAGAGGTGATTACGGTCAATAAGACAACCCTACTTGCATGGGAACGAGGTACTTGGAAAGGCTATTATCTCGGCAAGGATGAGGTAATTTTTCAAGGAAATTACTCCGCTCAATGGACCAAAAAATCTGGCACCTGGTTGATTCAATCTCAGCTTTTTGTAACCCTAGAATAAAAAACTGCGGCCAAGCTAGAAAGGATTTCCCAGATGTTTTGATTTCTGACAAGCCCAAATTTGAGGTTAAAATAGAGACTCAGCCTTTGTATTAATATTCCTAGGAGGCCTATATTTTATGCAACCTAAATTGTACATATTCAAGAATTTGCCCCGAAATAATTAATCTAAATTCTTACATTGAGGAGGGTCCAGATTTTTAGAACTTAACACAATGATCCTATGAGTCATAGATTAACGGCAATACAGGTAAACAAAAAACAGTCTGTCAATTTTTTACAGAATCCTGAAGCCTCCAAAAAAATCCCCCCACATTACAACCTCTCATTAGAATCCCTTGCCTCCCTGGAGGAAAAGTTGCACGGCAGAGTGGTTTATCCATGGACCCCCGGATATGACCAGGATAGACAGGAGTTTGATGATTTATACCCTACCTATCCCAAGCTCATTGTATATGCTCTTTCTTTTACGGATGTAAGAGACTGTATTGATTTTGCTAAAGCTGAATGTCTGCAAGTCGCCATTCGTTCAAGTGGTCATAGCTTAGCTTGCTTTTCTGTCTGCGACGGTATGGTCATAGATTTGAGCGAAATGAAATCTATCCATGTAGATCCTGATGGCTTAACGGCCTTGGTAGAATCTGGGGCAAATTTTGGGGATTTATACCCTAAAATGGAACAATACAACCTTCATACACCTACAGGAGATTGCCCTACAGTCTGCCCATCTGGATTCTCAATGGGTGGAGGATACAGTATTACTTCCCGAATGTTTGGAATGGGGTGTGATAATGTAGTAGAAGCAACAATAATGCTTGCCAATGGAAAAATTGTCCGAGCAAACGAAGAGCAGAACCAAGATTTGTTCTGGGCGATTCGAGGTGGAAGAGGAGGGAATTTTGGAGTGCTGCTAAATACCAAATTGAGATTGCATCCTCTAGATATAATCTATGGAGTCCAAATCAGATGGCCGATTGATCCGGAGCCAACCACTGCTGCTAAGGTCCTTCATACTATTCAAGAAGAATACCTGAAACCAGGAAAATTGCCAGAACTAGGTATCGAGACCATAATTTCCAGTGATGATGATAAAAACAAAACAGTCTTCTTTTGTGCGACCTGGATCGGAACGGAAGAGGCCTTTTGGGAAGCTCTTAAACCTCTTCTTGAAATTCCGGGCTTTAGCATGGATTCATATGAAGGGAAATATTCCAAGGTTAATAACCTTGTCCTGGAAGGAACGCCTGACATTCCTGAGGATGTAATGGCTTTTAGCCGAAGCACCTACATAGACAAATCCTTAACTTATGACAATTGGTATGATATCTTGAGATACTTCTATGAGCATGCTCCTAACCAGTACACAATGATTGATATGGAAGCTTATGGAGGGAATGTGAGCTTAATTCCAGAGGATTCCACAGCATTTATCCATAGAAAAGTCACCATGGATTTCTTCACAGAAGCTTTTTTCAACAAAGAAACTGATGATAGGGATGCAAGTGAGAAATGGGTGAATGATCTTTTTGAATTCATGAAACCCCTTAGCAATGGTCATTCTTACCAGAACTATCCCTATCGAGGGCAGGAGGACTTCAGAACTGCATACTGGGGTAAGTATTACAACCAGCTTGTAATGATTAAGAAAAAGTATGATCCGGAAAATTTCTTCTGGTATCAACAATCCATCGGACCAGATCTCCTTGAGGATCCGGAGCAAATCATCCTATTCGATAATTCTTCAATAGTATATGAAAATTATTAAGTCGGCGGTACTAGTCAGCTTCATTCTTGGCCTGGCTCATATGGTGTCAGGTCAAAACCTCGTCAAAATCAATGACGGAGAAGGAATAAATCTGGGTCCACAACTTGAATACTTAATTGATAGTACCAATTCACTTTCCGTTCAGGAGGCAATGGATGGGTCATTTAGCAGGAGTTCAAGCCAAATTTTAAACCTTGCTAATTTGAGTTTTAATGCCTGGATAAGGTTTGATTTACAAAGCGAAACTGAAGATGAGATTTACCTGACGGTTAATAATGCCTTGCTGGAGGAAATTGAACTCTACATCATCACTGATGGAGAAACCTCTAAGATTTTTGAAGGCGGATACTTAAACCCATTTAACGCGAGGCAAATCCTTTCTGAGAATTTTCAATTTAAACTTCCAGTTACCAAGGGCCCTGTGAACTCTATTTACCTGAAGGTGAACAGTAAATTTCCTCTGCTACTGCCGATGGAGGTTTCAACGCATACCATGTTTTCGAAGAATAATCAGGAACACAACCTGTTCTGGGGATTATATGCCGGAACCATAATCTTCGCGTTTCTCTACAATCTATTCGTATACTTCTCGATCAGGCAAAAGAGATACCTATTCTATCTATTTTATATTCTTGGTTCAGCTGTTTTTTACATGGGCTTACAAGGCTTTTCCTTTCAGTTCCTCTGGCCGAACCTACCAGTTTTAAATATTAGGCTGGGCTTTCTGATCTCCATTACCAATATCATTATCACCTTATTCTCCATGAGTTTCCTGCAAATCACCAGGAAGCAAAAACTCATGTACTTTTTCGGTGTTGGGACCATTATTGCATACGGCCTTATCGCTATAATGGGGCTTACCTCCGCCTATCCTATCGGTTTGGGTCTGGCTCAGATGATGAGTTTGATCACCTGCATTTATTTCATTACGGTGGCCATTATCAGCTACCTCAGAGGAATTCAAAGTGCTAAATATTATCTGATCGGATGGACTGTATTTCTGGTCCTGGTATCGGTCTATATCCTTACCATAAATGGAGTTATCCAAGGAAATTTTTTCACTACCCATTCCATTTTCATCGGTCATATGTCGGAGGTACTTCTCCTATCATTTGCCTTGGCTGATCAGATAAACATCCTGAAAAAGAAAAATGAAGCAAGCCAAAAGAAAATAATTACTCAGCTCGAGGAGAATGAAAGACTTCAGAAAAAGGTCAATCTGGAATTAGAAGAAAAAGTAAGTGAAAGGACTCTGGAAGTAGTAAAGCAAAAAAATGAAGCTGAGCTCCAACGCCAAAGAAGTGATGAGCTGCTCTTGAATATTTTGCCTGCCGATACTGCAGAAGAATTAAAAAATACGGGTAAGGCCAAAGCGAAACTGATCTCAGAGGTAACAGTCTTATTTGCTGATATACAAGATTTTACAGCTATCTCCGAGACCTTAACTCCTGCCGAATTGGTTAAGGAGATAAATGATTATTTCTCCGAGTTTGACAAAATTATGGAGAAGTATAATGTAGAGAAGATTAAAACCATCGGAGATTCTTACATGGCTGCTGGAGGGTTGCCCAAACCTAATCAAACCCACGCTGCCGATGTAATTAAGGCAGCTTTAGAAATACAGGAATTTCTGGCCGAATACAAAAAACAGAAATTACAAAAGAATGAAAGGCCATTTGAGATGCGGATTGGAATTCACACCGGGTCAGTAGTAGCCGGAATAGTAGGGATCAAAAAGTTTGCTTACGATATATGGGGTGACACCGTGAACCTGGCCAGTAGAATGGAAAGTTCGGGTGAAATAGGGAAGGTTAATATCTCTGAAGCGACCTACAACCACGTCAAAGACGAATTTCAATTTACCTACCGAGGAAAGATTGATGTGAAAAATAAAGGGGGAATTGATATGTATTTCGTCAATAAAAAATAGCTAGAAACCTAAAAGAAGCACTTAATATCTATGGGACTTTTTGATTTTCCGAGAATTCATTTTAGTGGAAGTATTGATATAGATGTACCTACTATAAACAACTCTTATTACTTCCCGCTCACCATGTACGATCAGAGGAGGTCCAAACCATTTTTACCGCCTCGCCTCTATTTTTCTAAAGCCTCCATCCCGGAGAAAGTAAAATCCCCGCTTAAACCAGAAGTAATTTTCGACTCAGAAAATGGGTATTGGTACATCGAAATTAAACCAATCAACACTATCCCAATTTTGAGGAAATGGTGTAGAACTCCATTGGGTTCAGATAAAGAATCTCCCGATTACGCCTACTATCCATTTTACAAAGCTGCTGATAATGACCTGGGCGAGGTGGAAGGTGCTGTGATTCTAGGGAATCCTCCTGGCTACTGGAACATGTATGGAGACATGGGTGTAAAAATGTTTGATACGACCGTAAAGGGAGTTCAAACCTACCAAGGAGGTAAGGTAACTACCTGGTGTGATGATACCCCTCCGCAAACGAAGGAAATCTCGGACATACTTAATTGTGCATTCAATTTAGATACGCATCCTGATAGTGGAATTAGTACAGCCATTATGACTGAGACCATTTCGAGTCAGAGTATTTATGCGAATATTTTTTGTTCCTCAGTAAACCTATTCAATAAGTATAACCCAGAGGAAGTACAACTGAGGGGCAAACCATTCCGCTTTTCAGCCATGATTTATGGAGCATGGAGAGTAGTAAATTGGCTTCCAGCTATGGCAGGATCTGCGAGATGGTGCTCCAGCATTCCATTGGAATCCATCCCTACAGCCGATCAGGAAAATCTGATATCATTCTTTAAATCGCAGAATAGGTATGACGGGAGATCGATAAAAGGAGTATTCGTCACTTTCACCACCTTCGAAGTTTTTGAAAATCGTTATGACCCGAATATTTATGAACCGGAAGGTTTGATAAAAAACCCTGCCCAATGTACCACCGTTGGCAGTATCTCCCCATGGTATGAGGATGATTTGATCTCTGCGGTTTCAGGTAGAAATCTGATTGCGATTGGCACAAATCCCATTTTTACCAATAAAGGCACTGGTTCAGATATCCCTATTCAGTTAATACCAGTCATCGCCTCCCACAAAAAGCTTTCAGAAAGCCTTTCGATATTTTCAGTGGATATGGGTAATAGTTGGCCTGAAATGATGACACCCGGTTTCGTTATAAATAAGGTACAACCTGCCAAAAGAGGTGAGGCCACCTTCGAAACTCTGGATTTAGGAAGTTTAAGCTTCAGAACAGGACCAGATTCGTCAAGTGAGTTTGCATCCATAGACGTAGATCCTACAAATAACCCTCTGAAAAAAGTATTCAGGCAAGGTTGTCTTTTTGATTTTATTCTGACGGATTCCACGCAGATTGACACCATTCAAAACGAATATATATATGTCTATCTGGTGGTTGGTGATTCAGAAAAACTTGTTTTGAAAGAATCTACCTACATGATTTTGACAGACACTAAGGGATTGTATGGTGAGGAAGGAGATAATCCTGATGATGGGTTTATGTCCTTTAATATGGAAAAGGAACCCTGTAGACTCAGAATTTTCAATAAGGGTATTCCGGTATTAGAGCCAATAGAAATTTATGTGGCTGAGTATATTGTTCCAGAAGCAGCCAATGATCCATTGAGTGGCCCTGACACTATTTCTACTCAAAGAATTGCGGACAATGGAATCGTGTCACTTGTTTCAAATAGCATGCAGTTAAAGAATACTGCGGTGTACTATTTTGTCTACAAAGGGCAATATCCAAATGATGTAATTCCTCCTTTTACGGACCCTAATTATACCATTATGGATACCGGGAGTTTTGTTTGTCTAAGGGTATACCCGAATAAGAACTACGACAAATACCTGGATCCAACTCATCCAGAATATACCCCTCCAACTTACGAGGTGGTCTATGAGGAAATTTTCAAGCTTTATGATGTGGTTTATCCCATTATGGCAGAAGTCCACCCTTTCAAAAAAGAGGTCTGGGAAAATGGAATCATGGCTGGACTGGTTCAGCAAAGGACCGATCCTACTCTGTGGGAGAATATCCTGTATATGCCCAGGTCGCGAGAATTAAGCCGTTCACAACGAGAGTTGATTTTGGCTTGGGCCAAACAATTTGAATGATGCCACCAGATGGTATGTCTAATTTTTAATTGCATTTAACTTGAATTTCATGACTACTGATTCATTAGATTTTCCGTCTTTCAAAATTAGACTTGAAGCTCTATGTACGCCCAAAAAAATGCCTCTCATTCAGTCTGGAGCATGGGCTATTTGGGAAAATAAACTGATCATTTTTGGTGGAAGGATTGAAGGGTTTCATGGATTAAACCAGCTTCATTCCATTTTTAACCAAAGCATGGTTAACAAATCTATCTGGGCAATTGATCTCCAAACATTCGATGCGTTGGAATTAAAGTTAGATCCTGATAGTACGGAATGGGCTCAACTTTTTTCTTCCAATATGCAGTTTGAACAGGAAGGAAGTACTCTTTATGTTGTTGGTGGCTATGGTGCCAAATCCCCAAAGGATAAGAGGAGTGATGATACTTTTGATACCCTGATGGCATTCGATTTACCCAAATTACTTCATGAAATATCTACTAATGGGGATCCTTCGCAAGCTTTAATCTCCAAGGTATGTAGCCCGCATTTGAAGGTCACCGGAGGAGAAATGGTAAAAATTGACGACCTCTTCTATCTTAGTTTTGGTCAATGTTTCGAGGGGGTATACGATCCGGGGAAAAGCGGTCTTTATACCGAGGCCATTCGAGTCTTCAGGCTTAAAGGTGATGAGATCGAGCTAGTTCAAGAAATAAAAGACCCCAACTTACATAGAAGAGATCTTAATGTGGTTAAGCTCTACCAAAAGGACAAAACCCTTTTAGCAGGTCTTGGTGGAGTTTTTGACCCGAATGGAAATGGGTATTACCATCCAGTCTACTTGGATCCCTCTCAAAAGAATCCCCAAGTTATTGTGGACTCTTTAAAACAAGTGACCAATCAATACAATTGTGCCAAGGCATCCATTTTTGACAAAGATTCAAATTCATGTTACACCGTTTTATTGGGGGGAATTGGTCAAAACCAATTTCATGTAGAAACCAATTCCTGGGAAAATGGAGACCGGGGAGCCAAAATTCCCTTTGTTAAAACCATCACTCAAATGATTTACTCCAATGGGCACATGCATCAATTCATTCAAACACCGCCAAGTGATCCAGAGATGCCTGATTTGCTTGGAGCCAATGGAATTTTTATTCCTGAGCCCGATTTATTGTTAAAAGATCAATTAATAGATTACAGCAAAATTAAAGAGGACACCACTACCATTGGGCTCTTCTATGGAGGGATTTTATCGGAAAAACCTACCTCCAGCGCTATTTATCCTACCAAAGTCAATCAAACCATTTATAGGGTGGTGCTGGAAAAGACGGAAGCTAAAAACTTTCAGGTGCTCACTAGAACGAGTATTCAGAGCTAATTGAGATATAGTCTTTTGGATGTCGAATCACGGGCCTAAGTCATAACCACAGATGATCTCATTTTTTAGAAAACTTCGTCAGAAACTCCTTGAGGAAAATAGAGTGACCAGGTACCTGATTTATGCCCTTGGTGAAATTCTATTGGTGGTTATTGGGATTCTGATTGCTCTCCAAATAAATATCGTTAAGGAGAACAATGAAAATAACAAAGCTACAAAGGAACTGCTTCTGGGAATGGAGGCTGAATTGGAATTAGAGGTTCAAAGAATTGACTTTTTGAAGGCCCATTACACTAAAATAACGGATGGGGTCCAGAAAATTATCCTGACTAATCAAGGCAGACTTAACCCTACCAATGAAGAACTTGGTCAGTACTTTTTGAATGCTCTGGAATTTCGGAAGTTTTCTAAGTTCAACACATCCTATCAAACCCTTTCAGCAAGTGGCTTACTTCAGAGAATAGAAAACAAGGAATTATCAAAAGAGATCGTCACCTACTATACCAAAGAATTTTTAGAGTGGTCATTGGAAATATACCAGGAAAAAGCTGAGGCACACGACTTGAATGATTCCAATTTTCACCCTTTGGACAGGCTTCAGAAAGGGAAAGAATATGCATCCATACCAAACTTTGAAATAGAATTAGATCAGCAGTTCTCTACTGATTTCAGAGAATTGACCAAAGATCCCAGAAACCAAAATTTTCTAATTGATCTTCTTGATCATAGTGAGTTTGTACACGCAAACCTGAATACCTACAAAGAAACGAATCGAGCTTTAGCAGATCAGATTAAAAACTATTTAGAGCTATGATCTCCTTCTTTCGCAAACTCCGTCAAAAACTCCTCAAGGAAAACCGGGTAACCCGCTATCTGATTTATGCCCTAGGAGAGATTCTTCTGGTAGTGATTGGAATATTGATAGCCCTCTGGGTAAATAATTTAAACCAAGAGGCCTTAAATGATGCAAGGGAAGAAAAAATCCTTCTAGGCCTAAAAGCCGAATTCGAAACTGCAGCCATTGAACTACAAACAGATCTAGACGGTAGAAACAGACACTATAAAGCAACATCCCGATTACTTGACTTTCATACTGGTCAAAAAGAGTTGAAAATTCCTCAGGATTCTATACAGCCTATACTTACCAGTTTCATTTCAACCCGCTTTTATAGCACCGGACATCCAGTCCTAGAAGATCTCTCCTCATCTGGTGGTCTGGAACTTATCAAGTCAGAAAAGGTAAGACAATCATTGGCCGCTTACCTACAAGAACGGAATAGATATACAGTAGTAGAAGAAAGAGAAAGTGAATTCGTTTATGATCAGCTGATTCCGGTAGTTTCTGAATTTCTAGATTACAGTAAAGTGGAGAAAGGGTTAACCAGCTCCGAAGAGCTAGAATCTACCTTCCGAAATGAGAAGGGAAACAAAAGATATGGGAGCGTATTGCAATTAAGACTGGTAAGAATAAGGATTAGTAGAAATTATGGACTCCGCTTACTGGAGACTATTGAAGATGTTTTGGACCAACTATCCAAAGAATTAACAAAGTAAAATGATCTCATTTTTTAGAAAACTCCGCCAGAAACTCCTTGAGGAAAATAGAGTCACTCGATACCTCATTTATGCCTTGGGAGAAATTCTTCTGGTTGTTATTGGAATATTGATAGCGCTTTGGGTGAATAACCAAAATGAACTCGCCCAAAAAGCCGAACGAGAACAAGTTATACTCACTAGCCTAAAAGAGGAATTTCAGGAGAATTTGAATGAATTAGATCGTGATCTCCAGAATCTAAATGCCACAAGTTCAGCATTAGAAACTCTGTTGGATTGGACGAATGAACCTCCTGAGGATCTGACAGAAGAACAGTTTGAAAACCTACTTTCCAAATCATTTTCAAGCCCGGATTGGACGCCAAGTACGTTTATCCTCGAAGAGCTGAAAAACTCTGGCGGCTTGTCCCAATTGAGCGATCCTGAGCTTAGGGCAATTCTCTTTGAATGGCAAAGAATCTATGAAGACCTTTCGGAGGTAGAACGAGATTACAATCGCTACTCCAATCAATACATTGACTTTTTGAGCATGAATGGTTCAGTCCGAAATTTGGATGCAATCAATGAAGCAGCAAATTCAGATGTTGATCTGGGACTTTCTCCTTCCACCATTGCATCAAATAGTCCGAGCCTTCTCAAGAGCCCTGAATTCGAAAATCGGGTTGATAATTTCTATTTCCTTGCGGCTCGATTACAAGTACAATACGAACGAATTCGAGTTCAGATTCAGGCGATAATTGATTATTCTTAGTCCAATAGTTGCTGTCAAAAGATTTGTATCTTAAGGCAGAATGATCTCATTTTTTAGAAAAATTCGTCAAAAACTGCTTGTTGAAAATCGAGTGACTCGATACCTCGTTTATGCATTCGGAGAGATTCTTTTAGTTGTAGTTGGAATTCTGATAGCCCTATGGGTGAATAACCTAAATGAGAAGAGTAATCAAAAGGAACAAGGGCGAATTATTCTGCAAAGCTTTTTACAGGACCTCGAAGAGGATTCTCTTTATATCTTCAAAAGAATTATAGATGCTGAGAAATTAATCCATGATCATCGAGAGTTTGTCGAAAAAATTGAGCCGGTAAATAATTGGGACGGATTGATGGAGATTCGGGGACTATTAAACTCCCCAGGGCTCAGGGTCATCCTCCAAAACACGACTTATAAAGAACTGGAAAACTCAGGCGATTTTGATTTGGTATGGGACAGAGAAATAAGAAAAAGCCTAATCGCATATTACAAAGCCGGAGAAGAAGCAGCTACTCATTACGAAGACTACAGCGCATTTACCCAGGATTTGCTATTGAACTATTTCACGGACTTCGATGAAAGTATGGACATCAGCACAATAGTAGATAACTACAAAGATTATGATGTATCCCAATCAAAGATTGAGAATAATTTAAGCTCAGAGTTTAAGAATCGAACTATTCTACTCGCTGTCTTTTATGCAAACAAAGACGAAGTTTTACTTTCTTATTTACAACCTCTGCAGGAACAGGGTATGATATTACGGGAACGGATACAAAACGAACTGAGTAGCCTATAGTCCCATCAAGTCATAAAATGGAAAAAATGAAAAGACCTCTTTCAATCATCCTCTCTTTACTTCTATCCTTCAATTTTGCAATAGCACAAAAGCCCAGAGCCAGAGATCTTGGAGTGCCGTTTGACGGTAATACAGGTCCTTTGAATTCAATCACGGATGTTGCCGGACTTGAAGTGGGATACAGCACCATAATTTCTGGATCAGGAAAGAATGTGGCTGGTGAAGGACCGATAAGAACCGGTGTGACGGCCATATTTCCCAGAGGTAAGGCTAAAAAATTCAGTCCTGTTTTCGCAAACTGGTACAGTCTCAATGGAAATGGTGAGATGACAGGGACCACCTGGGTAACAGAGTCGGGATTCCTTGAGACTCCTATTATGATCACCAATACCAATAGCGTGGGAGTCGTTCGTGATGCTGTTCTAAAGTGGTATGTGCAAACCGATTGGTATTCTGGAGAGGACTGGTGGTATACCTATCCCCTAGTCGCAGAAACCTATGACGGATTCCTCAACGATATTTATGGTTTCCATGTAAAGGAAGAACACGTCCTGGAAGCAATTGATGACGCAACTGGGGGGCCGATAGCCGAAGGTAATGTAGGCGGTGGAACAGGTATGATGTGCTTAGGTTTCAAAGGAGGTTCAGGCACTTCATCAAGGGTTGTCCGATTCAATAATTCAGAATTCACTTTAGGCGCCTTTGTACAAGCCAACTTCGGTAGGAAAACTTCCTTAACCATTGCAGGTGTACCCGTTGGTAAAGAACTCGCAGACACCCTTAATAATAAGCTAAATCTCCCTCCTGACTCTTATCGCAAAGAAGGTGATGGGTCAATCATAGTGGTAGTTGCAACGGATGCCCCTTTACTTCCTCATCAACTTAAAAGAATTGCACATAGAGTTCCTCTGGGAATTGGTAAAACTGGTGGTTTTGGAGGAAATGGTTCTGGAGATATTTTTATTGCCTTCTCTACCGCTAATGAGGGTGCCTTTAGCCGCTCAGATTTCACGGATGTAGAGATGCTTCCTAACGATCAAATTGATTACCTACTGGAAGCTACAGTTCAGGCAGTGGAGGAAGCAATTATCAATGCGATGGTAGCTGCAGAGACCTTGGAAGGGATCAATGGAAATACATCTTATGCCCTTCCTCATGAATTATTAAAGGAGGTCTTAGCCAAGTATAATCGATTGAATAAATAAAAAACTTAAACGAAATAAACATGGGACTATTTTGGGATCTAATCCAGCAAAGCCAAATCGAGGAGCAAAACACCAAAGCTGCAAGCATAGAACAGCGAGTTGTATTTCTTGAAGAGGAGCTGAAAAAAACCAGAGAGCTGCTCCAAAAGACCCTAACTATCCTTGAAGCACAGGTAGGAAAGGATATTGATGGGGACGGTAGAATTGGTTAATCCAACCCGACGAAATTTTAAATTCAGAGCCCTATGAAATCATTGGTTATGAAAAACTTGATTGTTTTTATTGTTCTCCTGAGTGGCACTTCAGCTTTGGCACAAAAGAAAGTTTATCCCGTCATTCAGGATTATGGCTTTATGCTGGAGATGCCTTTTGAAACCATACAGCCTGATCCCGATTTGGACTACAAGCTTTTGGCAGAAACTCCAAGGGGACAAAAGGATAAAACCAAACTCTATGAAATCCTGGATTATTTTGCGAAGGTGGTTAATGCCCATGCTTATGCAGGTGTACCGAGAGAGAACTTTAAAATGTCTGTTGTTCTTTATTCCGGCTCAGCTTACACCGCCCTTACCCATGAAGAATATAATGAGCGTTTTGGTAATGATAATCCAAACCTTGAGCTCCTCGAACGGTTTCAAGAAGCAGGTGTAGATGTGATTATTTGTGGGCAATCTATGATGAAGCAAAATATGCGTCCTGAGGATATTGCAGAAGGAATCAAAATAGGCTCATCAAGAATCACCATTAGTTCGGAACTGATGACCAAGGGCTATATCCCAATTCTCTAAACAAAGAAGAAAATCAAAGCGACATGATAAAGCTAAATATCAACGATAAGGATTACGAGGTAGACGAGTCACAAGGTGTACCCTTGCTTTGGGCCATCCGAGAGCAATGCAAACTTACCGGCACCAAATTCGGCTGTGGGATTTCTCAATGCGGAGCCTGCACCATTCATGTGGATGGAAAACCTACCCGATCTTGCATCACGCCAGCAAGCACAGCAGAAGGCAAAAAAATTCGAACTATCGAAGGAATTCAGCCCGATGAAAATACCCTCCACGAGGTTCAAAAGGCTTGGATTGAAATGCAAACCCCTCAATGTGGTTATTGTCAATCAGGACAAATTATGTCAGCCGTTGCACTCCTGGAAGCGAATCCTTCTCCCAGCGATGAAGAAATCGACGCTGCGATGAGCGGAAATATCTGTCGCTGCGGTATGTATGGCAGAATAAAAGAGGCGATCAAAAGAGCTTCCGTAAAAATTCAAAAAACCTCCACCCTTTAATTGCTGAACAGATGAAAAAATGGACTAGAAGAGCATTTATTGGGGCAGGAGTTTTAGCCGGTGGAACTTTGGTTCTAGGAATAGCCATAAGACCTGGAAACAGATCGTCAAAAGTGGCGGATGTCATTGCAAAAGACGGGGAATCCGTTTTGAACATTTGGCTAAAAATCGCCAAGGATAATACGGTAACAGCTATCATTCCTCATTCAGAAATGGGACAAGGTGTCCACACAGCTTTAGCCATGATGTTGGCTGAGGAACTGGATGCAGATTGGTCTCAGATCAGGTTTGAAGAAGCCCCTGCCATCAAAGAATACGCGAATCATGCCGTTGCCAAAGGCTTTTTAGGAGGTGGTCCTGATGTCCCAAAGTTCTTAAATGAAACCATTGACGGTGTTTTTCTGACCGCGGTAAAATCCTTGAACTTACAAATCACCGGTGGTAGCGCCTCTGTTCGTTTTACTGGGCAATACGGAATGAGAGTGGCTGGAGCAGCAGCTAGAGCCATGCTGGTTCAGGCAGCTGCAAAAAAGTGGGGAGTTGCTGATGAAGAGATTACTGTCGAAAAAGGGCTAATTAGCCATGCTTCTTCTGGGCAATCAGCGAGCTTTGGAGAAATGGCTCCAGAAGCCGCCAAGATCAAAAAACCTTCTGATCCTATACTGAAGACAGAGAAGGATTTCAGCATTATTGGTACTTCTCAACCTCGATTTGACATCCCGGAAAAAGTGAATGGAAAAGCGAAATTTGGGATTGATGTCGATGTACCGAATATGAAGTACGCCACGGTAGCAGCTTCCCCTGTTTTTGGTGGGAAGTTAAAATCTATTGATACTTCAATCGAGGGAAAAAATGGGGTAATCAAAGTCATCAATCTGGGCAATGCTGCAGCGGTGATTGCAGATGGATATTGGCAGGCAAAGATGGCAATGGCATCCATGAACCTGGATTTTGATTCTGGAGAAAATGCCCAAATCAATCAAGAGGAAATCATTGATCGCTATCGCAGAGAAATGGATGAAGTGTTAGCCAATGATGAGCTGGAAATTCATCATGAATCAGGCGATGTAAATGCGGAATTTGACCAAGCTGCAACCATTGTAGAAGGTGAATACAGAGTTCCATTTTTGGCCCATGCCACAATGGAACCCTTGAACTGCACTGTTTGGGTAAAAGGAGAAGAAGCTGAAGTTTGGTGTGGAAGTCAAAACCCTTTAGGCGTAGCCGGAGCTGTAGCAGAAGAGCTCGATATAAAGCAGGAAAATGTACAGGTTCATAACCAACTCTTGGGTGGTGGTTTTGGACGACGCTCCGAAACTGACATCATTATCCAGGCCACCAAAATAGCCAAAGAGGTGAACTATCCGGTTAAATTAATTTGGTCACGTGAGGAGGATATGCAGCATGATGTTTATCGTGAGCTCGGAATCAGCAGAATGAAAGCTGCTCTGGATGAATCAGGAAATCCTTTGGCTTACCAAAGCCAATTTATCTTCCGGCATCATCCAACGGAGGCTGCTGATATTCCTTATGATGTACCGAATCAGCAGATCAGATTTTCTACCCCTTCATCTCATGTTCCCTGGGGAAATTGGCGAAGTGTGGATCATTCTACTCATGGCTTCTATTCTGAATCTTTTGTCGATGAAATGGCTCATGGAGCCAAAGAGGATCCGCTTATGTTCAGAAAACGGCTAACCAAGACGGAGCCCAGATTTCAGGCTGTATTGGATTTGGTCAAGGAGAAATCTAATTGGGGCTCGGAACTCCCACAAAATTGGGGAAGAGGTGTAGCCGTGCATAAATCATTTGGAACCTATGTTGCTGAGGTGGCCGAAGTAGAAGTAGATAATTCAGGAAAGGTTAAGGTCCATAGAGTGGTTTGTGCTGCTGATCCGGGATTTGCCATTCACCCAGACTCATTTAAAGCACAAATGGAAAGTGGAATTATTTACGGTTTGGCAGCCACCATGACTGGTGAGATCACCATTAAGGATGGGGCTGTGGCCCAAAGCAATTTCCATGACTATCCTGTGACTCGAATGATGGATTCTCCAAAAATTGAAACGTACATCATCAATAGTGGAAATGATCCGGGCGGCGCAGGTGAACCCAGTACGCCGATCATCGCTCCAGCGGTTACCAATGCAATCTTCGCTGCTACAGGAGTACGAATCAGAGAGTTACCGATCAAGAATAATTCATTGGGACGAGAAGGTGGATTGGGATAATATTTTAGTTCTCATTCACCTGAAAAATCACGTCATTCCTGACGTAGCGAAGCGGAGTTCAGGAATCTTTTTAATTGGACCAATGACATGGTCTAGAGATTCCGGTATTTCTTCACTTCGTTTCGAAAACCGGAATGACGTTGAAGTAATCAACCCTTCTCCACCGGCTTATTCTTCCACCAGGAAGCCAAAAGAGATCCACTGACATTCATCAATGGGCCAAAGACCGCTGGAGCGAGACCAACCGTGGCGATCTTACCCATTTGGACAGCTATTCCGGAAGCTAATCCTGAATTCTGCATTCCTACTTCCAAGGCGATAGTCCTACAGGAAGCTTCATCCATTTTGGCAGCTTTCGCTGTGAAATAACCCAGCAGATAACCCAGTGTATTATGAAGCACACAAGCCAAAACCAAAAGTAGACCAATCTCTAGCAAACTATCCCTTCCATTGGCTGTGATAACACCAATGATAAGAATGATTCCTCCCATTGAAATGATCGGCATAATCTTATCCAGCCAGCTTATTTTACCCTTTAGGAAATGATTAAAAAGTAATCCAATGGCTATGGGAATGATTACGATTTGAAAAATACTCCACATCATTCCCAGAAAATCAACTTCCACAAATTGACCTCCTAGCCAACTCATCATGAAAGGTGTAATGAGAGGGGCTACCAAGGTAGCACATGCAGTCATAGTCACCGAAAGGGCCAGATTTGCCTTTGCCAAATAGGACATCACATTTGAGGCTAAGCCGCTGGGCGAAGAACCTACCAGAATAATTCCTGCCGCAATTTCAGGTGGAAACCCAAATAGCCTTGCAATACCAAAACCTAAAAAAGGCATGATGCTAAACTGACATAGCATCCCGATCAAAACACCCTTCGGCATTTGAATCACTCCCTTAAAATCTGCCAGACTCATCTCCGTTCCTACCCCAAACATGATGATTTGAAGTAGTGGAACGATAAAAATCGAAGTCTCCACCGCTCCCCATTTGGTGAGGACCTCAGGCATAGAAAGTGCCAAAGCCAAAATCAATAATACCAAAGTGGGAAAAATGAAATTTTTTAATCCTCTCAAATTAGTACTCTTTCAAGGTCATATATACCGCAAATAATGTTTGGTTGGTCTTGGTCTGGTACCTATTCATACCGGTGGTAGTCCCGGCAGGTGAATCTATGCCTCCAAACATATAACCGACCAAAACTGGGCCGGTAGCTGAGCCAGGGAAAACTTTATTCAAATCTATGACTGAGTCTGAGTCTCCATATAGATAGAAGGGTTGAGGGAAGAAAATGGCATTTGAACCTAAATAACCAGGCATCATTGCATCTGGGGGTAATTGTACCAATTCTATGGTTTCTCCTTCGCCATTAGTATAGTAGGAAGAAATCATATTTGAAAAAGGGAGCGGGATATCTTCCGGGACTACCAGCTGCTGAGAGCTTGGGTCATACTCCATATAGCTGATCCCTCCTAAAAGTGTAATTTTATTCACCTTGTACTGACCAAAGCTAAGAACAGAGTTGATTTTCGCACTTGTATAAAGATTAACCTTCTGAAGTGTCTCGTCATCCACCTCGAATTCTGGCATACCCTGTCCTAAACCGGTAAGATAAACGGGTGAGCGATAACCTAATCCCTGCTTATTAAATACCCCCCCTAGGATTACTGCACCTAAGGAATCTGTATCAGACGTAATTACCTCCGCCAAATTATAATCTCTCCTATGAAGGTTTTCCGAATCAATCACAGAAAGGGTGTCCGTAATTATGAAACCAGATGAATTCGAACCTATTCTAAATTTTCGGATAGCTGAGGTATAAATTCCTTCATTGCCTGGCGTGTACGCACCTATATAATTTTGACCTCCTACTAAATAAAAGTTTCCATTAGACAGTATCATCTCTCCACCGGTAACCTGTAAAAATGGATCAGAAATCTGCTTCTGAATAACTTGATCAAAGCTTGGTGAAGTCCCTCCACTCGTAACATAATTGATTAGGTTTGGAACACTGATTTCATGGAAATAATCTGAAGTCCAATTACTGACTTCAGAAGAATCTGAATAGGTGTATCCACCAGAAACATAAAGAAGTTCTCCTTCTTGAAAATGTAATGTACTACTGGCTTGAAGGAATTGTGCATATTCCGCGGGAAGAGGTACCCCTACGGCATTTTGAGCTTCAAGATCAATCACCCATATGGAGTCGTTTGCAGTCAGATTCATAAATGGCTTAGGAGCATTATCCATACTATGCAATCCGGATTTTCTACCTCCAAAAAGAACCCACTTCCCATCATAGAAGGCCGACGTAGCACTTTGGATGGCAGGAATTTTAAAATTTAATGATACCGGTGAAAGGCTTACTTGAATCGGGTCAGGGATCAAGGAATCAGATTCACTTATACCCATTACCTTCTGGATACTCCCAACTAAAGGTGAATTAGTTTGGAATTCTTCTATTTCTACCCCTGCTTGAGGTTTAATTGTGTTTTTCTTTCCAGCGCAAAATTGGAAAAGAAAAGAGACCACCAATATCCACAGAGCTTTACTGACTAAATTCTTCATTTTTTATTGGGTTATGATGGTGAATTGAGAATATCATTGGCCCATTTCTGAAGAAGTGCTTGCTGATTTTTAGAGAGCTCTCTAGTCACGGGCATATACATATAATGCCCCCAATTTTTGGGATCTGTAAACTCTTTAAGTCGCCTCATGGTATAAGGCTCACTCCAAGTATTTTCATCAAATTTCAAAATGGTATTCATAATAGGCAGGACGTTGTTATAATTCGAGAAAATGGTATTATAAAGAACATCAAAAGTTAAAGGCTCGGTCCCATCAAGATATGGGAGTAAATTTAAATCTGCTGCAAGTACCCGAGTGGTAACGGTATATCCATTTGCCAACAAATAAAATACTTCTGCCTTGGAAGTAGGTGTGGCGTACTGCTGTGGAGTAATTCCAAAAACATATTGTACGCAGCCCACATCTTTTGTATGGTAGTCAAACTTCACTCCATCATAGAAGACAAAGTCCTCGGTGACATTAGTCGATGTGTTTCTCACCTTACCAGGTCTAGAGCCCTGCATTGGCTCCCCCCTTTGAAAACATCTCAGAATAATCGGTCCTCGGTCAGGACCATCAAATTTATAGCCCTCAGAAGAGTCTTGTCCTTGCTCGGCATAAGATCCTTGCTGATCAGACATGATTAAATAGTCGTCCTCTACCAGTAGCTCCTCTGTTCCATTTCTAAAAATGGCAAACCGTCCAGACATAACATCATCAATCGATTCAGGAAGGACAAAATCCATCACTCCTCCACGAGCGATAAACTCTTTCATATTATAATCGGTATCATGTGTAATTGAACCAATCAATGTGCCTGGTCCACCACCATCGGGCATAAAGTAAAGGGAAAGGGTACCGAAGTCATAGTTCTCCCAACTCAAAAAAGGAGGAATGGAAGTAGGCCCGCCGTAGCAACTATAATCACCGAAACCAACTCCATACTCACAAATAGTACTGATTATATCTAAACTAATTATCTTCCGAGGTGCATTTACCCGTACAAAAGCAGGAGATAACTGCACCTGATCATAGACTTCTACGGGGACTCCAGTATCGGATGGATCTTTGGGCTTTGGTATTGGGGTACTGAACTTTGTCGTATCAATCTTAGGGTTATTGATTATTTGATTCTTTAAAATTCTAGCCACATTATGAGTGGTCATATCTGTCGCTTCAACAAAAGGGCACAGTGATCCAGAGAACGCCACTCTCGCAGGATTCTTGGGGATATCCGTTTTATTGTTACCAATAGGCTTTCTGGGCATTTTTTTGTAATCGGGGTTCCGTACCTCATAAACCTGATGAAGAAGAATCTTCATTGATAGCTTGTCTACTTGAAAACCCGCCTGAACATTTAAATCCTTTTGGAAGGAGCTATCAATTCCAATTTGATTCAATGTGATGGTAGACTCAAAATAAGTAGCTCCGCTCATTGGTGAGAGCAGGTCCTTTTTATCATTGTAATTCAGGACTTTGCTCATAGAAAGCCAAGTGAAAGCAGATTTACAAGCAGCACCTGTGAAAAATGTTTTTTCTTGACCTCCCGGCTTACCGTAAATCCCTGCTTGAGTATAAAACATCTGGGTACATGTATCCTCAATACTGTCTACATCACAAAACATAGCAGTGGTCCGACTATTGGGATCAAAGAACTGCTGATGGAATGAAAAGGACTGACCAAGCAACTGTGCCAATCCAGCCGGACAGCCATCAGAATTTCCTGGAGTATAAGTGGTGACTTCGCCTTGAGCATCAGCGGTTTGAATTCCAGTAATCCGAATATCCTCCGCATAGACACTTAGGTCCCCATAATAATTCCAGTAACTAGGCTGGACTAAACCGTCAAAAAGTGAAGGTTGTGGTTCGTCTCCATCTAGGGGTACATTTTTATACAAGTCAACATAGTGGTTGTCATATGTAGATGTCCCCAAATGCTGGACTGCCCAATCATCATAGACATCCTTAGTGACTGAGGCAATCTCCACATACTGACTGTACTTTTTATAGGGGGAATCTGTGTCAGTCTGAACAGTATAGCCCAAGCCCTGAATTTTTGGGACCAATTCCGGAATAAGGTATACCCTCGGTGGAGTATATGGTAAAGCAGCGTCCTGATTATAAATTTTTAGTGGAGAAAACTTCCCATTATTTCCTGTGGGTACATCGAGAAGTACACTTCCGTGAAAATTGATTCTTGGAAAATCGAATTGACTCATGATTAAACAGTTTTATCTAGAAAAATGGAAGAGCCAGCTTATTCCAAAAAAGGAAAACCCTAACTATCCCAAGTTTGGCTCGACAAAATACATTCCTATCTCGCCCTTATTTTTAACCGGGATGTTTCCGCGGTGCTCAAATTCAAAATAATCTTTCACTAGCTCATAGGTTGATGCGCTAATGTTCACTTTTCCAGCCACACCATTCGATTCCATCCTTGATGCTACATTGACCGTATCACCCCAGATGTCATATGCAAATTTCTTGATCCCAACAATCCCTGCCACCACAGGACCACTATTGATTCCTATCCGAACCTCAAAGTAAGGTTTGTTCTTTTTCATCAATTCTTCCTTTGTCCTTTGGACAAAATCCCGAATCTCCAAAGCAGCACGAACCGCTGCCAAAGCATGATCCTGCCTTTCTGCAGGAAGTCCCGAAGCACACATGTAACTATCGCCTATGGTTTTGATCTTTTCAATCCCATGTCGATTGGTGATCTCATCCATTTCTCGATAATAGAAATCAATTAACTCCACCAGTTCTTTGGAAGGAAGTCCGGAACTGAAGCGTGTGAAATCTTTAAAATCTGTGAAAAGCACAGACACCATATTGAAATCCTTCGCCTTAACTGAGCCATTTTTTTTCAGCTCCTGAGTGGTTTCCCATGGCAGGATATTCAATAACAGGTTCTCACTAGTTTCCTTTTCCTTTTGAAGCTGAGTGGTACGCTTAGCTACCAAATCTTCAAGGACCTGCTGCCTTTCCAATTGGTTTTGGACAGTAGAAACCACCCCTCCAATAGCATCAAGAATATTCCTATGATAAGGTAAAATCCCCTTTCCTTTTTGTAAAAGTTGTGATCGGCGTCCCGCGAAAAAGTATCCCATGATGGCTCCATTATGGATAATGGGAGAAAAAATTAGATTTTCTATTTCTAATTCGGACTGAAGATATTCCTGAAAGGGATCAAGCTCATCTTCCTTGTTTACAATAACTCCTTCTTTAGAAGCAAAAACACGTTTTGGAACCTTAATGATCTTCTCACGAACTCCTTCGGTATTATAACTTCCAAAGCCTTTAAGATAACGAAGATTGAAATCCAGCTTTCCCTCCTTCACTGGAAGCAGAATAGCAGCAACATCCATCTTGAGGCGGACATTTATACTTTCAGCGAGGTTGTCGAATAGTTCTTCTTCATTACTGTCAGCATCCACTTCCTGTAGCTCAGCAATTACTTTGAGACCCTCACTCATCTGCAAGACATCCTTGGAGAGATCAGCTGTTCTGTACTCCAGAGCCATATAACTACTGGACAGCTTTTTTAGTCTTTCCTTGTAGTAATTGATCTCCTTCTGCGCAAGCGCTAGCTTATCTTCCGTGGATGACATGAATTATCTTTCAGCCAAAAAACATAGGACACCAGTCCAATCCAGAGGCTGCAAGAATTCTCCAACCCTCGCCACTTCTACTCCAGAATAAAACCCAGCAAGCGGAATATCTCCTACGGCCTTTTGAACTTCTTCGGCATCTTCAAAATTGACCCCGGAAAACGGTCTTGCTCGACCACCGCAGTTTATGTAAAATGAGAAAAATGGGTTCAACTCTGAGAGACGACCTTTTACATCCGAAATAACCGAATCAAAATAATCAGGTTCGAGATTTCTTCGCATAAGCTGCACTTCTGCACCTGGTGTCAAATCTGGCTCAAACATGACCAAGGCTTTATTAGGCTCATCAACTGCCAGGGTCAACCGGTTCGCAAAATCTTTTTCCTGAAACTCTCCAAATTTATCCCCTCGATTAATCCCCAGGGTGACATTCATGGCGAAATCCTTAACATCCACTACTTCACTTCCTCCAAGTAATTCATGAACTACATCTACGGCAGGCCTGCCATCTATTTCAAATACCACAGGCCCTTCAGCTTTGGTTACGGTCAAATAATCACTGCAAGGATGACATCCATGAAGAATCGTTGTTTCCATAACACAATCCCCAGAAATCATTATCGCCACCGCATGCTGAGAAACTACCTCATTATTGAAGATCTGATAGCATTGGCTCAGCATCATATCAGCAAGAAATCCCCCTCCTGCACAAGGCAATCCTTCAGGAAGGTGGGGCTCCAAAGCTGCAAATAAGGGAGTAGCAAAATTCAGCATTGGGGGATTCTGATTTTTACTAGAATCATAGAACACCCATAGGGCCTGGGGATCATCAATACCGGCAGCGCTTATTTGCTTTCCAAGCTCGTCGCCTGCCTGAAATTCATTCTCATTCAATGCCCCCTGGGCAAAGACGTGAAACTTAATTTTATCAGAGCTGAATATGGTAACCCCTACTTCAAATCCATCATATCCTATGAATGAATCTGTGATAATTCCAAAAGAGGTTCCTCCTGCTTTTTCACAATCAGGAATAACAGCATTGACACCATTTAAGAATTCTTGCGGATCGTGCTTGCCTCCACAAAAAATCATGGCAAAATCACTCCTTTCAATTTTTCCGTTCGAGATTGCCGCCTCGGAGGCTTCCTTACCGGCTGCAAATGAATCTGTTTGATTACTATGGCCAATGCCAACTTTAGTCTGCATAAACTTAATTTGGATTTAAAAACAAAAAATAATTATTCAAAGTAAAAATAGGACCCAGGTGAGAATCATATAAATTTCCTAGCCAACCATCCTCCTTTTCGAGGAAAATATAAGCAATTCTTATGGTTAATTGCTGAATAATTTACTGACTGTCAAATCCTTCTCCGAAAGAAAAAAAGTGTCAAAATCATGAAAACATAAAAAAAGCGAAGTCTGGGACTTCGCTTTTTTCATTTTAGTTCTTTCCGTTTTTAAAGGATTTGTCTGGATACGCCGGTGGCTGAGGGACTGGTCTAGGCTCAGTTCTAATCAGCTCCTGAAGATGTTGGATAGCAGCATCCAGCTGGGCATCTCCTCCATCAAAGGTGGCTTTTGGCATATTGATTACCTCAATATCCGGAACGAATCCATAGCCTTCAATCAACCATTCTCCTTCTTCACCATAGACTCCATTCATCGGCGCTCTAGCAATACCATTATCCGAAAGTCGATTCACCCCGGAAAGCCATACCTCGCCTCCCCAGGTTCTTGCACCGATAGCTTTGCCCAAGCCAAGTCTTCTAAAGCCCTCCGAAAAAGCTTCTCCATCCGAAGCGGTAAACTCATCAACCAGAATTACCAAATGTCCACGGAAGGAATAGGGCATGTTCCAGTAAGGCTCCCCGTTTCTGCTCTTCCAGTAGAAGAACACTTCACGAATCAGCTTTTCCAGAATAAAGGAATCGATATTCCCCCCTCGATTATGTCTTACATCGATAACCAGACCCTTCTTTTTAAACTGAGGGTAGAAATCTCTATACCACTGACTGATATCGTTTGAGCCCATGGCTCTCAGGTGAACATAGCCAATGTCTCCATTGCTATCCTCCTCTGTTTTCATTCTTCTAGTCCATTCCCATTCATTATATCGGAGATTATAATCTGCGCCGGAACTCATAGGCATGATGATCTCATCCCCTTTATCCGCTCCATCTGATCCCAGATAGGAAATTCGCACCTGCTCCCCAGCTTTGTCTCTCAAGAGATAGTGGATATCAGGAACAGTCATTACAGAAACTCCATCGATATGCGTAATCACATCACCAACCTCAAAATTCACATGAGCATGAGCCAAAGGTGACATTTCATCCGGATAATCAGGATCACTCATGTAAATGTGATCTATGGAATAACCTTGCATTTGATCATTTCTTGTGAATCTGGCACCTAGCGTGCCAAAGCTGATATTATCTTCACCACTTCTTAGATCCCCTCCGCGGATTGAGGTGTGAAGTACGCTGAGCTCTCCTACCATTTCTCCGATCACATCTGATAATTCAGCCCTGCTGCTCACCCGATCTACGAAAGGCAAATACTTCTCATACATTGCGTCCCAATCCACTCCATGCATATTTCTGTCATAGAAATAGTCTCGCTCCATTCTCCAGGCATCCGTGTAAATCTGCTTCCAGTCCTCCCTCGGATCAATGGAGAATTTCCAGCCACTCAGATCCAGTCGAAACTTAGATGGATCCGAAACCGGTGAGGTTCCTAAGGGTACCACGTGATGGGTACTCCCCCGAGTAGCAAGAATATACTTGTTGTTGGCTGAAGGCGTGTACGAATTGATGTTTTTGAGGAATTCTTTCGGCTCCTCGTCTGGACCAATGGCCATCATCATGATGGTTGGGTTATCACGAGATGGAGAACCTCCTCCATAATAAACGCCCAAGCCGGAGCCCACTTGATGAAAGTAAATAGCTTTATCCGTGACCAAGAGATTCTTATAATTTCCCGCAGGAACCGGAACTTCATAGAGTCTTTCCATTAAACCATCCTCATCTATACTGACCGAAACCTCTGCACCATCCTCTTCCTTTTTTTCTTCTTCAGTAAGTTCTGTTTTAGGGTGAAATGGAGATGCCAACCCTTTTTTCAGTGCGATCTGGTAGATTTTCATCTGTTTCTCCCAGAAAGGCTCAGGCTGTCTTTGTCCCCAGGGGCTTCCCACTAAGGACTGAAAATTTCGATCTGATAAGAAGTACAACCAATTTCCATCATGACTCCATTGAGGGCTTAGCGAATTGATTCGGTCAGTGGTCACAGGGATATTTTTAGCTGCTGCTAAATCATAAATCCATATTTGAGAAAATGTATTACTCGCAGCTTGTCCATAAGCAAGAAACTTGCTATCGGGAGACCATGTGGGCCTTGTAGTTAACTCCTCATCTGATTCGGTCACTTGCGTGCTTGCTCCCCTGTTAATATCAAGAATCCCTATTTTATTGTCCAAGTCAGAATAGGCCACCTTATTACCATCAGGCGAAGGAAGCAGATTTTGTCTTAAAACTTCCCCATCCGAAGTCAATGCTCTTCCCTCATCCAGTCCAAGGCTAGAATATGCATGAATTTCAAATTCTGAGCTTTCATCCGAAAAGACCAAAATCTCCTTTCCGTCACTGGAAAAAACAGCATCTCTGTACCTCCCTCCATCTTTTTTA
>CAKZRQ010000015.1 GCA_937146645.1 uncultured Cyclobacteriaceae bacterium | reverse complement strand
GGCTTCACTCGGTATTTTGTTAAATTGTGAAGTTTGAACATGTCAGCGACCCGGACAATGCAAATATACGGTATTCAGTAGAATTGGGTTGGTTATTTTATAGAGTTATTATTTTTTGAATTCAAACTTTTGAAAAGCAGAGGAAACTGGTAAATTTTCTCCTTGAATCGAGAAACGAACTGCATATTATTTCTTACGACAGGGCTTTGATAATTTAAGTTTTAGATAATCCCTTTACCTTTGTTGAAAATTTTTAGCACTAGAATATGTATCTGATCAAAAAACTGATTGTATGCCTGGATCAATCTGAGTTGGATGATACCCTAATTGAATTTGCTTCTTTTATCAGCAAAGTCAATCAAACTAAAAAGGTCTATTTCGTAAATGTGATCAGGAATCTATCGATTCCAAAAGAGGTTTTGGAGGAGTTTCCAAACCTTGTAGATGATATGATTTCTGAGCGTAAAAAAGCGATGAAATCAAAGGTGAAGAAAAGGTTTGTTGGGCATGAAAAGGCTGATTTGAATTTCATTGTTCGTGAAGGTTCTCTTTCAAAAAAGGTCCTGAAGCTTTCAGAGGAGAAATCTGCTGATATGATTGTGATGGGAAGGAAGGTGAATCTACCAGGAACGGGAGTTGCTTCGCTCAGATTGGCTCGACGTGCTAGTTGTTCCTTACTGATTGTACCCGAAGGATCTACTCCAAGGGTGAATAAATTACTAGTTCCGAGTGACTTTTCTGACTATTCCAAAGATGCTTTAGAAGAGGCAATATTGATCGCCAAAAAATACGGAAATACAGAAATTATATGTCAGAATGTATTTCATGTACCTACCGGATACCATTTCACGGGTAAGAGTTATGAGGAGTTTCAGGCCGTAATGCAGAAAAATGCCGAGGCCAACTTTGGGAAGTTCATTAAGAAAATAGATACTCAAGGCGTTAAAATCAGTCCAGTTTATACCGTGGATAAGGATGAAGATCCAGTTCAGGATATTGTGAGTTTAGCCACGGAATTACAGGCGGATGGAATAATAATTGGCGCTAAGGGAAGAACTGCTGCTACTGCTCTATTTATAGGAAGCATGGCCGAACGATTAATTCAAGTCAATGATAATATGCCACTCCTAGTTACTCGTCCAAAAGGCAAGAACGCCGGAATTCTGGAGTACATTCTGGAGATCTAGAACTTTAAAGCTAACCCAGCTTTTTAAAAAATTATTGCATGCTCTAAACCTTGAGAGGGTGATAGAGTCTAAGTCCCAATGAGTAAATCTGAAGATCAGGAGATTTTAAGGCTCGTTCAGAAAGATGCTACCAAGGAAAAGGGGTTTAGACTTTTGGTAGAAAACCATCAGGAGCGCGTTTATCAGCTCGTCAGGAGAATGGTAATCATCCATGAGGATGCTGACGACCTTACTCAGAATACCTTCATCAAAGCTTTCAAATACATTTCGAAATTTGAGGGACAGTCAAGCCTATTTACCTGGCTTTACCGAATAGCGGTAAATGAATCTTTAACATTTCTGGAAAAAAAGAAGAAGCGGTATTTCCTCTCTATGGATGACCATCAGGAGAAAATGATGAATTACCTGGAGAGAGGTACATTGCTTTCAGCAGATGTTATTCAGCAGAAGCTGCAAAAAGCATTACTGACTCTACCTGAGAAACAGAGACTGGTCTTTCACCTGAAATATCAGGAAGATTTGGGTTACCAGGAAATCTCAGAAGTTACAGGAACGAGTATAGGTGCTTTGAAGGCAAGCTACCATCATGCTGTGAAGAAAATTAAAGTAATACTGAGCGAAGAATAAACCAAGACTCAAAATCTAAGTCTAATATATAATGAAAGATCTACCCAAAATAGAGGATTTCAAGACACCAGAAGGATACTTTAATCATTTGCCGGAGGACATCCTGTCTAAAACTGAAAAGACAGAATCCTCTTTCAAGTGGTACAGGTATGCTGCGGCTGCAGTTGTAGCCATAGGAATTAGCTTTGGGATTTATCAGGTTTACACACCTGAGACTGATCCTTTGATGGCCCTGGATTCAGATGTAAACCTTTATATTGAGGGTGAATATTGGTCAGCAGAAGATGTACTCAGCCTCGCGGAAAATCCAGATGAGATTTTGGATGAAATCCTGGAGGAGGAGACTTTCATTTATGAGGAGGACTTAGAAGAGGACTTTCTGTTTTGATTAAAATATTATGAAAAGATTCTTACTCATACTACTAATAGGAATAACCACATTTTCCAGCTATGCTCAAAGAGGTCCGCGAAAAGTAGACCGGGAAAAACTTGAAGCAGCTCGAGTAGCCTTCATTACGACAAGGTTGGATTTAAATACCGAACAGGCTCAGCTTTTTTGGCCAATTTTCAATGAATTCGACAAGGAACGGAGAGAAACTTTGCGGGAGCTATCAAAACTTTCCAGAGACTCCGAATCACTCTCTGATGCAGAAGCTAAGGAACGTATAGAAAAAAGATTTACTCTCCAAGCAGAGATGATAGATCAAGAAAAGGCTTTCGTGAATAAAGCAGCGGAGGTTCTAAGCTATCAGCAAATTCTGCTATTAAATGATATAAACAAGGATTTTACACGTAATCTGTTTCAAAGGCAAAGGCGAGACGGAAATGATTACCCATAAAAAAGAGCAGCAAAGCTGCTCTTTTTTTATTTCTTGAGTAAATCTCTTATTTCCTCCAAAAGAACTTCAGACTTTGGAGGTGCTGGTGGCGGTGCCGGCTGAGCTTCCTCCTTTTTCTTTGAAGCATTGATGCCTTTAATGGCAAGGAAAATAACAAACGCCACGATGACGAAGTCCACCACATTCTGAATAAATAGACCGTAATTAATCGCTACCGCTGAAATGGTTTCACCGGCATCATTTATTTCTTCAGGTTTAAGAATGTATTTCAATTCTGTGAAGTTCACCCCTCCCAGAAGAAGCCCTATCGGAGGCATAACAACATCTTTGACGAAGGAGGCAACAATTTTTCCAAAAGCACCTCCAATGATCACGGCAACGGCCAAATCGACCACATTGCCTTTCATGGCAAACTCTTTAAATTCTTTTAGCATTCCCATAAGCGTTAAGTTAATTGATGGTTGATTAAACAGGATTTTGATTTAAGATAGCAATCTTATTTTCTGAATTCATAATTTTTGATCCTCACCTAATAGAAAAAATTGAATCAAAAATTTCCGAAACACTGTATCATTGCAGCATGAAAGGAGAAATGAGATCACCCGTAGCAAAGAAATACCCTTATCGTCATTCGGAACATGGACATGAGCGCATCGATAATTACTACTGGATGCGGGACAGAGAAAATCCTGAGGTAATAGACTATCTGAATTCTGAAAATGAATATCTGGAATCAGTGATGGAGCCACACAAGAAGTTTCAGGAGGCATTATTTCAGGAAATGAAGTCCCGGATAAAGGAGGATGATCAAAGTGTTCCTTTCTTTAAATCAGGCTATTTCTGGTACACCAGATTTGAGGAAGGAAGCCAATATCCGCTTTACTGCAGGAAGAAAGAAAGTCTTGAGGCCGAGGAAGAGATTATTCTTGATGTGAATGCTCTGGCTGAAGGAAAAAGTTTCTATCAAGTTGGAGCGGCGAGTACAAGCTCCAATCAAAACATCCTGGCTTACGCAGCAGATGAAGTAGGCAGACGAATTTATACGCTTTACTTCAAAGACTTGTCAACAGGCAAACTTGTGTTCGAAACCATTCCAGAAATCACTGGAAATATCGCTTGGGCCACTGATAATAAAAGCATTTTCTACACCAAGCAAGATGCCCAAACTCTCCGATCACACCAGGTATTCCTTCATATTTTGGGTACCGATCCCGCTGAGGATAAATTAATATATGAGGAGAAGGATGAAGAATTCACTTGTGGAGTTCATCGAACAAAATCTATGGAATACATCCTGATCCACTCTCAAAGCACTATTTCGTCTGAAATACGATTTCTGGATTCCTCAAATCCTCAAGGCGATTTCAAGCTTATCCAAACACGAGAGGATGATTTAGAATATGCTGCTGACCAATTCGGAGATTACTTCTGGATCCGAACGAATGCCAATGGGGCCAAGAATTTCAAGATGGTTAAAGCTCCAATTGAAAATGCCGCGAAGGAGAATTGGGAGGATGTGATTCCCCATAGAGCTGAAGTCTTATTCGAGAATTTTGACCTCTTTTCAGATTACTTTGTAACCGAAGAAAGGTCCAATGGACTAACTGAACTTCACATCCATTTTTGGGATGAGAGCGGCTCAAAGCAACTAATATTTCCTGAAGACACGTATTCTGCCTGGATTGGCAATAATCCTGAGTTTGAAAGCAAGACCTTCCGATTTGGCTATAATTCCTTGACTACGCCGGCAAGCACCTATGAATTCGATCCGATTTCTGAGAAAAGGACTTTGCTCAAGCAGCAGGAGATAATCGGTGGATATGATTCTTCAGCATATCACTCTGAGCGGGTTTGGGCCAAGTCTCATGATGGTGTCGAGGTTCCAATTTCTTTGGTTTATAAGAAATCAGAATTCAAGAAAGACGGTTCAAACCCTCTCTTGCTTTACGCATATGGATCCTATGGTTTCAGTATGGATGTATATTTCTCTTCCAGCCGATTAAGCTTATTGGACCGAGGTTTTGTGTATGCCATTGCCCACATTAGGGGTGGTGAAGATTTGGGAAGAGCATGGTATGAGGATGGAAAATTGCTAAAAAAGAAGAATACATTCACTGATTTTATTGCTTGTGCTGAACATCTTATCAAAGAAGATTTCACGAGTTCAGAGCACCTCTATGCTCAGGGAGGAAGTGCAGGCGGATTGTTAATCGGAGCGGTGATGAATGAAGCTCCCGCTCTTTTTAATGGTATGGTCGCCAATGTTCCTTTCGTGGATGTGGTGACCACTATGCTAGATGAAAGTATACCATTGACCACGGGCGAATTTAAGGAGTGGGGTAACCCAAAGGATAAAGAATTCTATGACTACATGCTCTCTTACTCTCCTTATGACCAGGTCAAAGAAAAGGAATACCCCAATCTTCTGGTGACATCGGGACTCCATGACAGTCAGGTTCAGTATTGGGAACCTACCAAATGGGTGGCAAAGCTTAGGGAGCTGAAAAA
Organism: uncultured Cyclobacteriaceae bacterium; assembly: GCA_937146645.1. Lineage (GTDB taxonomy): Bacteria > Bacteroidota > Bacteroidia > Cytophagales > Cyclobacteriaceae > Algoriphagus. The sequence continues at coordinate 276,588 of CAKZRQ010000015.1, read as the reverse complement.
GGATAAAAACCTCTTACTTCTACAAACCAATATGGAAGCGGGTCATGGAGGTGCTTCTGGTAGATTTAATGCACTGCGGGAATTATCACTGGATTACACTTTTCTTCTGATGCTTGAAAATCTGGCCTCTTAGAAGATTTATTCTAAGAAGCTTTCAGACTTAAATTAGAATTAACCTTAGGTCCATAGTACAAAGGGAATTTTTTCTAACTTTGAGCGCAACCTATTGAACCTATTTATGAAGATTGCCCTCATCGCCCACGATGGCAAAAAAGCCGATATGGTCCATTTTCTGAGCGGTTTTAAAGATGAACTGAGCAGGACGGATATTGAGCTGGTGGCCACTGGTACCACAGGTTCTCATATCGAGAAATCAGGTTTTCGAGTAAATAAGATGTTATCAGGTCCTTTAGGTGGGGATGCTCAGATTGCTGCTATGGCTGCGCAAAGTGAGTTGGGAATGGTGATTTTCTTCAGAGATCCTTTAGACAAGCATCCACATGAACCAGATGTGCAAATGCTTATGAGGATTTGTGATGTTCACAATATTCCGTTGGCTACCAATCCAGCATCCGCTGATTTAATGTTTAAAGCCCTTACTAACACCTTAGATGGAAATAAAGACAATTAAAAAAATTGGTGTACTGACCTCTGGAGGGGATTCTCCCGGAATGAATGCAGCTATCCGAGCTGCCGTTCGGGCGGGATTCTATTATGATATCGAGATGTTCGGTATCTACCGAGGATACGAAGGTATGATCAGTAATGATATCGAAAAATTAGACTCTGGTCATATCGGGCATATCCTGGAAAGAGGCGGAACCTTCCTGAAATCTGCGAGGAGTGATGAATTTCGAACTAAAGAGGGTCGCCAAAAGGCTTTCGACAATTTGAAATCTCATGGAATCGATGCTCTCATTGTAATTGGTGGTGATGGTTCATTAACTGGAGCACACTTGTTTTATAAGGAGCATGGGATTCCTGCAATCGGACTACCAGGGACGATTGACAATGACCTTTCGGGAACTGATCTCACCATCGGTTTTGATACTGCTTGTAATACAGCCATTGAGGCTATTGACAAAATTCGAGATACAGCTACTTCTCATGATCGATTGTTCTTCGTTGAGGTAATGGGCCGGGATGCTGGCTTTATTGCCATAAACGCTGGAATCGGAAGTGCAGCCGCTGCTATTCTGATTCCGGAAAAGAAGATGCAGATTGAGGATTTGGTTGAAAAGCTCAAAGCTCGTAGAAAGAGAAAAAAGACTTCGAATATTGTGATTGTAGCTGAAGGAGGTAAAAGTGGTGGAGCGGCAGAAATCGCCAGAAAAGTCCAAAAGTTCCTACCTTATTACGATACCAAGGTGACCATTCTTGGGCACTTACAGAGAGGTGGAGCTCCTTCTTCTTATGATCGATTACTCGCTTCAAAACTTGGCGTGATGGCCGTTGAAGGTTTGCTTGCAGGCAAGTACGATGTGATGACAGGAATTATAAATAATAAGGTGGTTTACACTCCGATCAAAAGAGCCATCGTAGATGACAAAGCCGTTGATGAAGACGACTTTCGAATTGCGAAAATACTATCCACTTAACTGGAGAAATCTTATCAAACGAAGCCTCATTTATTGAGGCTTTTTTTATGTTGAGATAAATCTGAACTGGACTACCTAAATTTTTAATGTTAAGTTTTTAGGAATGGGCAAATTCTTAACACACTTTTTTTGTATATGAAGTTAATGTTAAGTTATTATTGCCTAAAAATTACCAAACGGTCCTTCCCTTGCACCCTGTCACCATTGTAATTGCCATCATCGTGGCAATTATCTTCATCGATCTGATTTACAGCTGGATAAAAAAAAGCCGAAAAGGAAAGCAGTAATCCTTTTCGGCTTAGAATCTTCTCCTCCAGGAATTTCTACTCCAGAATTATGGAAGCATTTGCTCCAAGTTTTAATGAAGAACCCTCTAGAGTCGCATCTCCTAGCTGATAAATACTTTGGCTAAATCCCTGAGGGATTTCGATCTCAACCTCTTCCTTACCCAAATTATGGAAAACGGCTAGTTGACCTCCATCAAGGTTTCTGGAATAAGCCATTATGACCTCAGGAAAGCTTTGCTCGAAGAGCTCTAAATCACCAATAGAGAGCGCTGGGGTTGAATTCCGAAGGGCGATCAAAGTCTTGTAATGGTTGAAGTAACTATCTGGATTGTTTCTCTGAAGAGCCAAGGGAGTCACTGTTTCATCCGTCGAATATTCGGGATCAATCCATGAAGCCCTTCCAGTGTCCTTTCCCTGTTCATCCCAAAGGAAAGGCTCTCGAATATTCTCATCCGGCTTCAATCCAAGCATTCCAATTTCCTCTCCATAATAGAGATAAGGAGCACCAGGCATGGTTAGAAGCACAGCACTAGCCTGCTTATAAACCGCCGGGGCCGAACCAAGTTCATTCAATAGCCTCGGCTGATCATGATTAGAAGAAATAGTCGCATCGATAAATGATGGCGTGATACCTTGATAGAAGTTTAGGATTTCCTTCAGCTTTTTAGGTAAAAGCATGCCATCCTGATTATTCAAAGCGTCAATTAGCGTATAATGAAAATCGAAGTTGAAAAGGGCTGGGAGCCCGGGTAAATAAGGAGCCACCACTTCCTTTTTGTCATACACCTCTCCCACCAGATATATATCTGGTTTGATCTCTTCCATTTTAGCTCTGAACTCCTTCCAAAACTCGTGATTATCAATCGGCCTGTCATCAGGATAAATATGTTTAGCGGCATCCAGCCTAAAACCATCCACTCCTACTTCCTCAAGCCAAAACCTACCTATTTCATAAATCTCTTCTCTAACCTTTGGGTTGTCGAAATTTAAGTCCGGCATCCCTCCCCAGAAGAAACCATAGTAGAAATCCTCACCAAGTCCCGGATCATGCCACTGACGGATGTTATCCGAATCGAGTGTGATTATCTTTTTATCAAGAAAGTCGGCTATGGTATCCTTCTGAGCCCAAACATAGTAGTCTCGATATGGATTATTTCGACCCTTTTTTGACTCCACAAACCATGGATGCTTATCACTGGTATGATTAATAATCATATCAATCACAATTTTAAGCCCCCTTTTATGGGCCTCATCTAAAAGATTTTTAAAGTCTTCCATGGTACCATAATCTGGATGAACGGACTTATAATCCGTAACATCGTACTTATGGTAGGTGGGTGACTTCATAATAGGCATAAACCAAATAGCATTGGCCCCAAGCTCTTGTACATAATCAAGCTTCTCAGTAACACCATTAAAATCACCTATACCATCTCCGTTAGAGTCATTAAAGGATTGGATAAAAATCTCGTAGGTAATTCCAGCATCAGGCCAGTAGTTTTGTGAGGCGTTGGTCACTATATTTTTCTCTAATTGATTTTCAGGTGCGGCACAAGCAATAAAGCCAGCCATAAGTGTACCGACAAGGTAAATTTCTGAAATCTTCATTCATGCATCAATCTTAGTCCTTACCATTCCTCCTAAATGAAAAAAGCCACTCAATGTGGCTTTTTCCGTTCAGGTAATAAATTTAATTTCTATTCACAGCATTCAACATATCGAAAGCCGTTTCAAGCCGCTTCACAAAACTTTCTTCTCCCTTGCGAAGCCAATTTCTTGGGTCATAATATTTCTTATTAGGACTGTCTGGTCCATTTGGATTACCCAATTGCGTTTGAAGGAAGTCTTCATTGTTCTTATAATTATTCAAAACTCCTTCCCAGAATGCCCACTGTAAGTCCGTATCAATATTCATTTTAATAGAACCATAGCTATTGGCTTCTCGGATTTCTTCTACTGAAGACCCTGATCCCCCATGGAATACAAAATTCAACGGTTTGCCGCTGGTTCCATATTTCTCATTAATGTAATCCTGAGAGTTTTTAAGAATTATCGGCTTAAGCTCTACATTTCCCGGCTTATAAACACCATGAACATTACCAAAAGCTGCTGCAATAGTGAATAAATCTCCAATTTCCTTCAAATGCTCATAGGCATATGCCACTTCTTCTGGCTGAGTATAAAGTTTTGAAGAATCCACATCTGTGTTATCCACTCCGTCTTCTTCACCACCAGTCACTCCAAGTTCTATCTCAATGGCCATGTCTAGCTTCTCAAATTCCTTGAAATACTCACATGAAATTTCCACATTTTCGTTCAAAGGCTCTTCGGAAAGATCCAACATATGAGAACTATACAGTGGTCTGCCATTGGCAGCGTGATACGCTTTTCCAGCTTCAAGCAATCCATCGATCCAGGGCAACAATTTCTTAGCTGCATGATCTGTATGCAGGATTACAGGCACACCGTAGGCTTCAGCCATCTGATGTACATGATGAGCGCCAGAAATACCTCCTGCGATACTGGCTTGTTGTTTATCGTTTGGTAAAGATTTACCAGCAAAAAATTGAGCTCCACCATTGGAAAATTGAATAATTACAGGAGAATTCACCTTCTTGGCTGTTTCCAAAACGGAATTCACTGCGCTGGTTCCGATGACATTAACTGCTGGCATCGCAAACTCATTTTCCTTGGCGTAAGCATAGAGATCTCTAAGCTCCTCACCGTACTTTACTCCTGGTTTGAATTTCATAATTGATAGGTTTAAATCTTAATGAAGCGTTTGATCAAAACACGCTTATTGTCATAAGCTTCAAAGATATAAATACCCGCATTAAAATTACTTACATCCAATTCTAAAATCTCTCCTCCGAATTGAGACCCAGCTTCCTTCATCACTTGTCCCTTCATATCGATGATCCGATAATTGCTGCCTTGCATTTCAATCGGGAGCTCAATATAAAGTCGGGCCTGAGTTGGGTTTGGAAAAACTCTAAACTCCCCTTCCGGGATCACTTCCTCAGGAATGTCTGTGATATAATCTTCCTGAATAATATCAGGATCTGGTGTCGGCAATTTCTCACTGGTAAAAAGAACAAACTCTGATGGTCTGAAATCCAGGTTCATGGTTGTACTCGTTACTTCGAATTCCTCTCCGGTGAAGTAGTTATACCAGGTTCCGGTACTTGGAAAAGCCACAGGAATATTCGTAGCACTATTCAATCCAAAATTTCCATGCAAAACCACATCCATAGTCTCATCTTCGAGGATGACGGTTTTAATGGGGCTGCTGAGCGTAAGTGTAGTATTATCCGGATTCTTAAAGGCAGAATACTCTAATTTTAACTTTATCATTTCCTGATAAAGCTTGAATAATCGCATCCGCTCTGGATCATCCAAATATTCCCATCGGGTTGGTTTTATACCCAAACGATCATTATTGAGCTCCTCATCGTACCCAAACTCACCGAACTGCCAAAGCATTTTTGGACCCGGAACGGCAAAGTAGAAGGCTGTAGCAAGTTGGTTTCTATTAACTGCATTCTCCAGCTGCCTTATGTTAATTGGGGACACTGCTCCAAAGTTCACTGACTCCCACATCACTCTCTCCTCATCATGACTCTCCATATAAGAAACGAGATTAGGGTCCTGCCAGCCCCTGTTTCCGTAATAGGACCAGCCAATATCACGATTTTCTCCTTTAGCGATTTCCCGGAAATCAAAATTCATATTCCCCCAGAACATCAACCCATAATTGGCTAATTCCTGCTCTTCTGAATTCTCAGAAAGGTGCTCAAGAATAATGTATGCCTCAGGATGATTCGCCTTAATCCGATCGTAAATTCCCTTCCATATTGCTATTCTCGAAGGGTCGTATTGTGACCAAAGCCCCACATCGTTTCCAGTGTTCACCTGGGTAAATCCTTTGCTCAAATCGAATCTGAAACCATCTATTTTATATTCGGTCAGCCAATAGTTGTTCACAGAATCCACAAAAGCTTTTGTAAGCTCGCTTTCATGGTTGAAGTCATAACCGACATTAAATGGATGCTTTGCCACCCGGTTAAACCATGGATTATCGTCCGTAGGTGCGCCAAAGTCACCGTCATTGTACAATCTGACCATTGGATTTTGGCCAAAAGCATGGTTCAAAACCATGTCTACAATGATCATAATTCCTTTTCCATGCGCCTCATCGATGAGCTCTTTGAGATCATCTTCAGTCCCATAGTATTTATCTGGTGCAAAGAAGAAGGAAGGATTATAACCCCATGAAATATTTCCTTCGAATTCATTGACTGGCATCAATTCGATGGCGTTGACTCCTAAATCCTTTAGGTAATCAAGCCGTTCTGTCACGGCTTTGTAAGTTCTTCTGTCATCGAAGTCTCTAACCAATAGCTCGTAGACTACAAGGTCTTCGGGATCAGGTCTCTCGTAATTTAGATTCTTCCATTCATACTCATCCTGAGCTGTTTGAAGGTATGTAGCCTGATAAATAGCTTTTCCAGCTGGGTAGGGTAATAGTCCTGGATACCTGCCCTGATCAATTATTTCCTGGTCATGATCCGGGTCTGAAGTTTTTTCAGCATATGGATCACCAATCCGAATGGCACCGTCTACCAGATATTGAAATATGTACTCCTTCTTTGGTTCAAGATTATCAATCTGTAGCCAAAAGATTTCTCCATCAGGAGTTCTTTTCATTTGATACTCCGGAAGTCTCTCCCAATCATTAAAGTCACCAAGGACTTCGACTAGTTTTTTGCCTGGAGCATTCAAGGCCAAAATCACCTGAGTATCCGATATATAGTTTATTCCTAATCTTGCGCCATTAGGTAGTGGAGCTACTTCGGATGGAGCAAAAACTTCAATCTGAGCAATTTCAGAATCGCTCGCTCCATCTTTCTCTGCCCTGACTTCAAGCTCAAAAGTACCTGAGCCTTCAGCAGTGTATAAGTAGGAAGATGTAGTCACATTCTCTTCTTTCTTAACTTCCTCCCCTTCCAGAAGGAATGAGATGGTGGCTGCTTCAGAAGATTCTGCCTTAAATTCGAATTCTTCTCCTTGATCAAGAGAAACCCGACCAGAGCTTGGTTCGGTAAATGTTACTGCGAATCCTTGGGCGAGATCCACAAAAATATCTCCATTGGCGTCAGTCTTTCCTTCCAGGCTTCCATCGCCATTTCTAAAGACTAGGCCAAGTCTGTAAATGGTTAGACCATTAGGATTATCAAAAAACTCATTCGGAGTAAGCTCAAAGGTGTAAAGATTATCTTCTCCATTCACCTTGGTCATGAGTGCATTAGGATCCTCAGTGCCCCATGCGAAAGGAACTATGGACCAGGTCGTAGATTCAGCACTTTCGGTAACTGCACCAATGTGAATATATACGTCGCAATTACAATCATTCAGTCCTGTAGTTCCCTTGGAAGCATCATAAGTAATGACTAATGGTTGATCCGCACGAGCTATTACAGGCTCTGTAACGACTTGGGCAAATCCTCCTAAACTCAATAGGAATAAAAGGATTGAAAGGCTTACTCTACTCTTCATATTTAAACAAATAAAGACCGGTTTCGGGTAAAACCCAAAACCGATCTTATTCTCAACTCTATCTGGAAAAATTAATTCTTGGTCAGAGTGTAGCTAACCTCTCCAGGCTCAGTGAAATTAAGCGTCACTGTATAGTTTCCAGCCTCTGCAACTGGAATATTATCACCTCCAGCGGTTAACTCTCCGTCAGCTCCACCATAGTTGTAGTCCCAATTCTGGTTAGCTCTGAATTTCATCTCACCCGCGTTTAAGTCTGTGGTGATGGTTAATACATTAGCGTCTCTATCAAAATCCATAGGAGTTTCAGCATCCCATCCTCCTGGTGTAGCATCTCCGATGATTCCCCATAGAAGTGGATCTGACATCGTATAAGTCTTAGCATCCATATCTACAGAGATTTCGATAGTACCAAAAGTTTCTACTTTGATATTTGATGCATCAGAAGGGTTGTCCAAAGTTCCATCAGCACCATTATCTCCCCAGTTCTTACCGTCAACCCAATCATTTTCCTCTGTGAATTTGAATTCACCTGATCCTCCAAGAATATGTACGAAACCAGTGAAATTATTATCAAAATCAACGGACTTAAGAACCGTCATTTCATTCCCTGGATTCCAACCCTGATAATCACCAGGAACATAAAGTACTGGGAAATCAACAAAAGCGTCATAAGGAGTTACATCTACAGTGGTAGTAGCACCATAAAGTGGACTAAATCCAGCATCTGTTGTGGACTTTACTCTAAACTCAATGCTTGAAGGAGTTCCTAGTGGAAGACCCTTAGCTACAAGCTCATCATTCAAGTCGCTAGTCAATACATCTACTGTAGTAGTTTCCGACGTTCCAACTTCGACAGCGTTAGCAAAACCTGCCCCCGCAACATCCATCTCTACTGCATAGGTTACATTACCGTCTTTCGCGAAGTCAGCAATAGTAACTTCAAAAGGAATGGTTGTCTCAGCATTCTCAACTGCCAATACAAGATTTCCACCATTCTCAGGACTAATTACCGCTGAACCAGTCTGTGGAATAATTGGCGGTGCTTCATACGCCTCACATGCAATTAGGAAGGGGATTAATGTTGCTACCCATCCGATCTTTCTCAAACTTCTCATAAGGATTTACTCTAGATAAATTGAACTTGGTTTTGTTATATTTTTACACGAAATAGTTTAACCTACATTTTTGTGTTTTTCCAATTTGTGCTGGTATTAAACTTTTTCAATAATTCATATTAGTTGAACAAAACGAGCCATGCAATAGTACTAGGGTAGATTTAGGCTTGATTTTTTGTGCAATCGTTTGCGGTCACGTTTGCATAAAAAAAGTTTTTTTGCACATTTTTGAGAATTTCAGAAAAAGTCAGCCAATTACCGACCAGAAACTTTTCCTTGGAAAGGCAGAATCAAGGAGTTATACTAGTATAGAGAAATCTAGGAATAGTATAATTTATGAAAATTGGGCAGGCTACGATTAAGGATATTGCCAAAGAGCTTGGAGTATCCTCATCGACGGTTTCAAGGGCGCTGAAAGATTATCCCGGGATTAGCGAAGAAACAAAGAGGAAAGTGAAGGAAGTGGCTGAGCGCCTGAACTATCGCCCAAACGCTGTCGCCCTTTCCCTCAGAAAAAGTAGATCATTTACTATTGGGGTTATTATCCCTGAGGTGGTCCATTTCTTTTTTTCCACAGTCATCAGTGGAATTGAAGAAGTAGCTCAAGCAAGAGGTTACAATGTAATTCTAACCCAGACAAATGAGAGTATGTCCCGGGAAAAGAGTAGTATCGAAGCCATGCTCTCTAATCAGATCGATGGTTTTTTAGTTTGCTTCACCAAGCAAACTGCCGACTTTGATCACTTCTCTAAATTACTTGACTATGGATTTCCCATGGTGTTTTTTGATCGAATTCCAAAAATAGATGGTGCAGTCTCTGTGGCTGTGGATGATTACAAGGGTGGATATGAAGCAGTCAGTCATTTAATCGAACAGGGATATGAGAACATAGCCCATTTATCTGGGCCGAAGAGTCTTAAGATTAGTCAAAATAGGGAAAGAGGTTATAGAGATGCGCTTTATAATCACGGAATGCAGGTGAACGAGGATTTCATTCGGGAGTGTCCTACAGGAACCACTGAAGAGGCTTATGCAGTAGCTATGGATTTGTTTGAGAATTTTGATTCAAAGCCTGATGCGTTTTTTGCCAGTAACGATATGGCTGCTGTCGGTGCGATGCACGCTGCAAAGAAACTTGGTCTTAAGGTTCCCGAAGAAATTGGGCTGGTTGGTTTCAGCAATTGGCAGTTCTGTTCTATGCTAGATCCAAGTCTAAGTTCAGTAGCACAGCCTGGATTTAAAATAGGTTCTGAGGCCACTTCCCTACTCCTCGATATTATCGAAAAGAAAATTGATCCCGACTCAGTCAAGGATCCTTTAATCCTTAATACAGAGCTTCTAGTAAGAAATTCTTCTGTTCGCCAGTAATTTTTTTCTTCATTTCTAAAAAAATATGCGCAATCGATTGAATAGGCCTTGATTGAAATTCCAAAAGGGTTTTATTCTAGATTTTCGTCGAATCAAGCCAATGGAGGCTGATTTTTATTTTTCTGATTGCTTTACGTTTTCAATATTAGTGCTTGGAGGACCCTAACCAAGAGGGCACTGATTACTATGAGTACACCTGATTTAAGCATCAACGAAAAGCAACAATCATCAAGATTTTCCCCATTTGGAGCCATCGACTTTTGGAAAAAAAGTGATAATGGTATTGAAGGCAATACGAGTTCAGGAAAATTCCGATTTACCGTTTTTGACTCTGGGATTATCAGAGTTCAAGCGTCGAGGTTTTCTGAATATGAAGAAAACCCATACTCAGTTGTTGCTAAGCCTAATCAGGTAGCCTTTGATATAGTGGAAGAGGAGGACTTCTTATTTCTCAAGACTCAGAAGATTTCATTAAGTATAAGGAAAAGAAACTTCCAGCTGACTTTTACCGATGCTACAGGAAAAATTCTTAACCAGGATGATTCCCTTGGAATTAGTTGGATTGGAACTGAGGTGAACACTTATAAAAAGGTTCAGGCCAATGAGAAATTTGTTGGACTAGGAGAAAAAACTGGGGGCCTCAATAGATTTGGAAGTGCATACACTAACTGGAACACAGACTACTTTGGATATGGAATAGGTGACGATCCCTTATACATGTCCATCCCATTTTACTTAGGAATCCATGACGAAGGGCAGTATGGTATTTTCTTTGACAATACACATAAATCAGTGTTTAATTTCGGTGCTTCGACCAAGAGATTCATCTACTTTGGGGCGGAAGATGGAGATATGGACTATTATTTCTTGCACGAATCTTCCATAGGTGAGATTATCACTTCTTACACTGAGCTTACTGGAAGAATGGAAATGCCTCCAAAATGGGCTCTTGGCTTCCAACAATGTAGGTATTCATATTATCCTGATAGTGAAGTATATACTGTAGCTAAGACCTTCAGAGATAAGGATATGCCGGCTGATGTCATTTATCTGGATATCCATCATATGGAAGAATATAAAGTCTTCACTTTTGATGGTATTAAGTTCCCAGACCCAAAATCCATGATTGCACATCTCAAGGAGCAAGGATTCAGAGTAGTGGTCATCATGGACCCTGGGATTAAAACCCAAAAGGGTTATTTACCCTATGAAGAAGGAAGAGAAAAGGATCTTTTCGTAAAATATCCTGATGGTCAAGAGTACGAAGCTCAAGTATGGCCAGGATGGTGTGCCTTCCCTGATTTTACCAAATCTGAAACGAGAGAATGGTGGGTAGAGAAAATGAAATTTTACACTGATGCTGGAGTTGACGGTTTCTGGACAGATATGAATGAACCAGCTTCTTGGGGCCAATTCACTCCGAATTTGATCGAATTCGACTACGAAGGCCAAGGTGCTTCACATAGAAAAGCTAGAAATGTATACGGAATGCAAATGGTTAGAAGTGCTCAAAAAGGCTCGAAAGTCCAAAATTCCTCAGAAAGACCTTTTGTTCTCACCAGATCTGGATTTGCTGGAATCCAGAGATATGCGGCAGCTTGGACTGGAGACAATGTGGCTTCGGAAGAGCATATGCTGGCTGGCGTGAGGTTAGTAAATAGTTTGGGCTTGAGTGGTGTAGCTTTTTCCGGGTATGATGTCGGCGGATTTGCTGGAGAGGCGAGCAAAAGCCTTTTCGCTAGATGGATGAGTATCGCAGCCTTCTCACCTTTTTACCGAGCGCATTCTATGATTAACAGCAACGATGCCGAGCCTTGGGCATTTGGTGAAGAAGTTGAGGAAATTTCAAAGAATTATATGAAGCTTAGATACAAGCTTCTTCCTACAATTTACAGTGCGTTTTATGAGGCATCTGATAGTGGTAAAACGATATCCGCAAGTCTAGCAATAGATTATTCCAATGAGGAAAACATATATGCCTCAGAGTTTGAGAATCAATACATCTTTTGCGATCGTTTTTTAGTTGCTCCGGTAGAATCGACAAAGGAGATAATGAGGGTTTATCTACCAAAAGGAAATTGGACTTCTCTCTACTCGGATGAAAAATATGAAGGGGGAAAAGTACACTTAATAGAATGCCCTTTAAATTACCTTCCAGTCTTCGTAAAAGAATCAAGCATTTTTGCAGAGCAATCTGACATATCAAATGTGACTGAAAAGCCTGATTCCACTCTAAATTTCCATGTGTATCCCGGAAATGAAGAGAGCAATACCATTCATTACGAGGATGATGGAATCAGCCATGACCATAAAAATGGAGCATTTCTGAAAAGAAAAATAACCTTTTCCCATTCTTCAGGATCTTTGAAATTTGGATCAGCAGAAGGAAACTACTCAAGTGAATTCACAAACTTGAGAATTTACCTTCACCACTTCACTGGAGAAAATGTTACTGTAAATGGAAAGAAAATCAAGGTCAACAGAGAGGATTTTGCCTTTTTAGGAAGACTCACTGAATTCGATCCTTTACCAGAAAATTTTCATCCCTACCATGAAATAGAGAATTTGAGTTTTATCGAAATTCCGAATAGCCAAGAGTCAATTCAAATAGATCTCTGATTTTAATACTCAAAAGTCTGGTTTTATGATTTTATATCTAAACCTTTGGCAAAAGGAGTTCAAATCAAAATTACAAAGTCGAATCCCTGATTCGGCTTTTTTTTATGGCATGATAAATTTTACTATTACCGGAGTACCTGAACACTTCAATTATCCCTGGCACAAATTGATCGCAAAGCAACACTTTCTAAATGAAGGCTTAGAATTGATATGGCGAGATGAGTCAAGAGGTTCAGGCAAAATGATTGAGCAATTAGACCAAAATGAAACTGACATTGCGATAATCCTGACGGAAAGCTTCTTCAAAAGATATGAAGCTGATGATGATTTGAAAATCATTGGACTTTATGTCCAAAGCCCGTTGACCTGGGGAATTCACATCGCTCCATCATCAGATTTAAATTCTCTGAAAGATGTCAAAAAACCGCAATTTCTAATTAGTCGAAAAGGCTCAGGTTCAGATTTAATGAGCAAAGTGCTTATGGATCGGGAAAACTGGAAAATTGAAAATGCGACCTATGAAATTGTTAATAATCTTCCGGGAGCTCTACAAGCAATGGATACTCATAAAAATGGTCTTTTTCTATGGGAAAAATTCACGACCAAACCCTTTGTAGATTCAGGTGAAATGAATCGAATCGGTGAAGTTCCGAGTCCCTGGCCCTGCTTTGTGATTGCTGCTAAACAGACCACCATTGATTCCAATCCTTCATTTTTTTCAAGGCTTCTAGATAAGATCTATGTGGAAACAAAAGAGGTAGAAAACAGTGAATCAAGCACAGCGGAAATTGCCGATTTCTACTCGCTTAATTTGGAAGATGTGAAGCTTTGGAAGTCTCAAACCAAATGGCAAACAGACCATACTATTGTAAGCGAAGAATTAGATAGAGCCATTGAAAATATGGTCAAGTTCAAAATCCTAAAATCAGATATTGATTGGAGGAAAGCCTTCGAAACAGAGTTAAATAATATTCAGTAAATCAAGGCTTTAACTGATCCCAATTCCACTCTTTGTTCATATGAGTGATGGCATGATGGGCTGTTAGATCATATTGACATGGAACAATGGATACGTAATTATTTGCAATAGCCCATTCGTCATTATCTTCACCCTTATCGAAGTTCACGAAGTTACCTGCCATCCAAAAATACTTTCGCCCAGTAGGATCAAATCTCACATCAAATTCCTCCTGCCATTTGGCGTCTGCCTGTCGGCAAACTTTTATTCCTAAAATATCCTCATTTTGCTTCGGTGGAAAGTTCACATTCAAAGCCACACCCTTACTCAAACCATTTTCTAAGACCTGAGTAGTGATTTTTTCAATCCAGGATTCTGTATGAGAAAAATCCGCTTTGGATGAATAATCACAGAGACTAAAACCTATCGATGGATATCCTTCCAGCGCTCCTTCTATCGCTGCTGACATAGTACCAGAGTAAAGGACAGAAATGGAGGTATTCGCTCCATGATTTACACCACTAACCACTAGGTCAGGAGTTCGGCCTTTAAGAACATAATTCTTCGCCAATTTCACGCAATCCGCAGGAGTTCCACTACACTTATACGCCTCCACTCCTTCGAAAATATCCACTTCACTTAGCCTTAAGGTTTCACCAATGGTGATGGCATGTCCCATTCCAGATTGAGGGCTATCGGGCGCAACGACCACAACATCCCCAAGTTTTTTCATGACTGAAACGAGAATTCGGATTCCTTTGGAAGTGACTCCATCGTCGTTAGAGACGAGGATAAGAGGTTTTGACATTAGTTGCTGTCTAGTTCGTTATAGTAAGCGGTTATTCGAAGCAAATCTCCTCTCTTATCATGCTCCAAGCGATTCTTTCTCATAAAGAGACTTATTTCATCTTTATAACCTGGAAGCATTTCGAAAAGATCTCGCTTTTTTAAGCTATACCGCTCAATTCGACCATTTTTGAAAAAGTAATAATTGAAAGCCAGACGATATCCCATCATGGTTTGAGGGCCAAAGAAGGGATTCATTCCCATTCCACCCATAGTATTCATATTTCTGGCGTCTGTAGCAATGTACTCTCTACAAAGCAGGGCTATCTCGTTTCCTTCAGTCAAAACTTCAAAGAAGACCGGAGTTTCATAGTCTCCATTAATGGCGTAAGGAAGGCTATAAAATTTCCGTATTCCCCCATAAACCTCATCATAGATTTCAAAAAAAGAGACATTTGCTGCAGTCAATGTTTGGATAACATCACCTTTAATTTGAATCAGGTTATTATCAAGATCATATTTCAATAAACCTGAAGAACCCTGACCATCTGTACCGTACACATTTCCTTTGTGCCAGATTTGAGATGGGAATTCATTTTGAGCTTTGGCGGAAAACGCCAAAAAACTAATCATGAACACCAAAAGACCTATTCCTGAAATTACTCTCTTCATATCTTTAATTTACGAAGTAAAATCCAAAGGGTTGATCCAAAATCATGTCCCTTCATCTTAGTAAATCTAACTTCCGCTTATTTCAAAATGTTATGCCCCATTTTATCTCTCTTTGTCTGGAGATACTTGGCATTGTGCTCATTTGGCTCGATTTCAATAGGAACTTGCTCAACTATCTCAAGCCCATAACCCAGGAGGCCTACCCTCTTTTTCGGATTATTCGAGATGAGCCTTATTTTGCTAACTCCGAGATCTCTCAGAATTTGAGCTCCTACGCCGTAATCGCGTGCATCCATAGGTAAACCCAAAGCGAGATTGGCTTGTACAGTATCCATCCCCTCTTCCTGAAGCTTATACGCCTTCAGCTTATTGATAAGGCCTATACCTCTTCCCTCTTGATTCATATAAAGAACCACTCCTTTACCTTCGTCCTGCACCATTTTTAGCGCTGCTTGCAACTGTGGTCCACAATCACATCGACAAGAACCAAAAATGTCCCCAGTCATACAGGAGGAGTGGACTCTGACTAAAATTGGCTCGTCCTCATCCCACTCACCCTTAATCATAGCGAGGTGAATTTCATCCGTATTGGTCTGACGGAATGCAATCAATTCAAAATCACCTGAAACCGTAGGCATTTCCACGCCAATCTCTCTCTTTATCAGAGACTCCTTTTTCAATCGATAAGCTATCAGATCCTTAATGGAGATTAGTTTGAGATTGAACTTTTTAGCTACATCCACCAAATCTGGCAATCTTGCCATCGTCCCATCTTCATTCATGATTTCTACCAAAACACCGGCAGGTTTTAATCCAGCCAATCTTGATAAATCAATGGCAGCTTCTGTATGACCCGCTCTCCGAATAACTCCTCCTCGCTTAGCCTTCAAAGGGAATATATGCCCTGGCTTACCCAGCTCAGAAGGATCTATAGAATCATCCACGAGTGCTTGGATGGTCTTTGCTCGGTCAGAGGCAGAGATTCCAGTAGTACATCCATGGCCAATCAAATCCACTGAGACAGTAAAAGGTGTTTCGAATGCAGCTGTATTCTCCCCTACCATCATTTCTAGACCCAATTCTTCGCATCGGTCCTCGATCAAGGGTGCACAAATCAAACCCCGTCCATGGGTCGCCATGAAATTCACGATTTCAGGAGTCACTTTCTCAGCTGCGCATACAAAGTCGCCTTCGTTTTCTCGATCCTCATCATCCACGACGATGATAACCTCGCCTTTAGCGATCGCCTCAATGGCTTCTTCAATCGGATCTAATTCGAAATTTTCCAAAATGAATTCGGGTTTATTGGGTCAGAATGCAAAGTTACAGCTTATGCTATCTAAAACACCGGCTCACCAAAGAAAGTTTGGTTTTAACCGATAACTATACCCAGTTCTTTATCAATTTTTAACTGATATTTCTTTAGAGCAAAATAAATCTCCTGTAGCTCCTGTATTTTTTGTTCATCCAAATGATCATTTTCCCCAACCTTTAATTTCTCTTTTGCTTCCTCCATCATCTTTTGAATTATCCTTCTTTTTAGTCGGAGTATAGATTTATACCCAGTCTGTGATAAATCATCTGACTCAGAATTAATGAAAATTTGAAATCTCTCTGTCCAAAGACTGGAAACTTCATGTCTATTCGTTACTAAATCAATCACCTCTTTTTGAACTTCAGGATCGCCCATTTGCACGAAGTAATTGATCTGAGGACTTTCACCCCTTTCATGAAATTCATGATAAACTTGAAGTATTTTTTTATGAACAGGAGAATGGAATTCAACATCTGAAACCTCTTCGAGAAGGTAGTTGGAGAGGCTAGGGCCTTCTTCATCCATTTGATCTCCTCCATAATTCAAAAGAAGACGTATCAACTCACGTTCCTGAATTTGAAGGATATCGCCAAAAGGAGTCGGTTTCTCAGGCTCAAGGAGTTCTTGAACCGCTTCTTCTGCCTCACGCTCAATTTCTTGTCGCTTTACCCCTTGTTTCTGGTTTTGAATAACTGATTTATTCAATTCCGTGAAGAGTATATCCTCATCGATATCTAAGAGATTAGCTGCCTCCTTGGAAAACACGGATCTCCAAATGGGATCTGGAATTTTGCTGATACTTTGAACTATTTCCTTGATCAGTTCAGCCTTTTTAATCGGATCTGATTCCATTTCATCCCGATAGAGATCAATTTTGAACCCAATGAAATTTCGGCCGTTTTCTTCCAAATAAGTCTGGAAGGCCTCGGAGCCAACTTTCTGAGAATAACTATCTGGATCCTCACCTTCTGGAAAAACTACCGCTTTTACATTAAGTCCACTCTCCAGAAGCAAGTCAATTCCTCTCAGGGAAGCTTTGATACCTGCAGGATCACCATCGTACAGCACAGTGACTTGATCCGAAAAACGTTTAATAAGTCCAATTTGTCCCTCAGTCAGTGATGTCCCTGAAGATGCTACGACATTCTCGATACCTGACATGTGCATGGAAATCACATCGGTATACCCTTCCACCAGATAGCAATTCTTTTTATTTCGAATGGATTGCTTTGCCTGATACATACCATAAAGCACATCTGATTTATGATAAACTGGAGTTTCAGGAGAGTTGATGTATTTGGGTTGATTTTTATCCTTCGTTAGAATTCTCGCACCGAATCCAATAGGCTTTCCTCCGATATTATGAATAGTAAAGGTCACTCTTCCACGGAATCGATCGTACTTCCTATTTGCATCGGATTCCTTTTGGAGAATTAGACCAGCCTTCAGCATAATGTCTTCAGAGAAACCAGCCTCTTTTCCAGCGGTCAACAGACCATCCCAGCTATCCATAGCATAACCGAGGTCAAATTTTTCAATAATCTGCTGCGTGAATCCTCTCTCCTTAAAATAGCTTAGTCCTATTGATCGACCTTCTTCGGTCCGCAAATTTTTTACAAAAAAGTCCCTGCCAAAAGCCAGTGCAATGTAAAGGCTCTCTTTTTCCTTATATCGCTCTTCCTGCTCAGGAGTCCTATTTTCTTCCTCCTCTACTTCTATTCCATATTTCCCTGCTAGCTGTCGAATAGCCTCCTGAAAACCGATTCCTTCAATTTCCATGACAAACTGAATTGGGTCACCAGCCACTCCGCAGCCGAAGCACTTATAAATTTGTTTAGCAGGTGAAACAGAAAAAGAAGGAGTTTTCTCCCCATGGAAGGGACAGCATGCCCATAGGTTCTGACCTTTTTTCTTCAAAGACAAATAATCACCCAATACCTCCTCAATATCCATCCGGTTTTTAACCGCCTCCGTGGTGATTCTACTTATGCCCATGTTTTATGAAATTTCTTTAGTCCAAAGAAGGTTCCCCAGAACTATTTCTGTCCTCCGAAAGTTAGTTGTTTTAAAAGGAAAAGCCCTTCTTTTTTTAACGAAGGATTGAACCTAAATTTGTGGAAATTTCCCCAAAAACACATGAAATTAAGTAAAGAGTCACTATTAAAAACCCTCTCCAGAGTAGATGATCCTGATTTGAAAAAAGATCTGGTTACACTCGGGATGATCCAGAAAATATCCATCGAGGGTAGCAAGGTGAGCTTTAACGTGGTTCTTACCACGCCGGCATGTCCACTTAAGGAAGTCATTAAGAACAATTGTCTTGAGGTTCTAGAAGAGGATTATGGCAAAGACTATGAATGGGATATTTTTATGACTTCTCAAGTCACCACAGTGAGGGATGCCGCTCCAGTCTTACCCGAAGTAAAAAATATTATAGCCTTTGCCTCAGGTAAAGGTGGTGTAGGTAAGTCTACTACATCTGTAAATCTAGCAGTTGCTTTAGCTGATCTGGGAGCCAAGGTAGGATTAATTGATGCTGACATTTCAGGTCCATCTATTCCCACCATGTTCAATGTGGAAGGCGAGCAGCCAACAGTGAAAAAAGTAGGAGAAAAGAATGTCATCATTCCTATCACCCAGTACGGGGTTAAGTTAATGTCAATAGGCTTTTTAACTCCGGCTGAAAGTGCAGTCGTTTGGCGAGGACCTATGGCTAGTTCAGCACTTAGACAGTTCATTTCTGATGTAGAATGGGGAGAACTTGACTATTTGCTCATAGATCTACCACCTGGAACTTCAGACATTCATCTTACCATGGTGCAGACAGTCCCAGTGACTGGTGCGATAATTGTAACTACTCCTCAAAAGGTAGCCTTAGCGGATGCTACGAAAGGTTTGACCATGTTTAAGCAGCCTCAGATTAATGTTCCGGTCTTAGGTGTTGTAGAAAATATGGCTTATTTTTCTCCCGAAGAACTACCAGACAATAAATACTACTTATTTGGAAAAGAAGGAGGTCAAAAATTAGCAGAAAGATATGAGGTCCCTTTCCTTGGAGAGATACCTATCGTGCAAAGCATCAGAGAAAGTGGAGATACAGGATTCCCAGCAGTATATAAAAATGGGATCACCCAGAAAGCATATACTGAATTAGCAGAGACGGTGGCGAGACAAGTGGCCATTAGGAATGCTAAAGAAGAAAAAACCCAAAAAGTAGAGATCACGACATAAAAAATGGACGAAAACTTAAAAAATAAGATAGAAACCGCGTTAGATTCCATACGACCTTATCTGGAAGCAGATGGAGGAAATGTTCGAATTGTAGAACTCACCACAGATATGGTGCTCAGGTTGGAATTACTCGGTAATTGCGGCTCATGCCCAATGTCTACTATGACTCTCAAAGCGGGAGTGGAAGAAGCCATCAAAAGGGCCATTCCTGAAATCACAAAAGTAGAGGCTATTAACCTTACTGTGGCATAAAGTAAGATTAGTGATAGGTAAGTCATCCCTGAAATCAAGGTTTATTTTGCTCCTACTGGGAGCAATTTTTTCAATCACCCAGCTTCAAGCGCAGAAGTTTGAGGTTAAGCCTTTTGGGTTGGCAAATTTTACTCATGCAGGGCCCCATACTGAAAGATGCGGACACACTCTATTAGAACAGAGACTTGAAAAGGAATTAGGTCCAATGGGCTCAAAGGCTTCCTTTGAGGATTGGATTGGAAAGAAAATTCAAGCTAGAAGAAACCGACCTCAGGCGCTGGCCAGAACTCAAAATGACCCAATCAAAATCCCTGTAGTGGTTCATGTGATTCATACAGGTACGAGCATCGGCCAAGGTTCTAATATTCCTGATTCACAAATCTTTGAGCAAATCCGGGTTCTTAATGAAGACTTCAACAGAACAAATGCGGATGCAGTAAATACGCCTGAAGAATTTCTTCCTGTGGCCGGCTCTGCCGGGATTGAGTTCGTATTAGCCAAGCAAGATGAAGATGGCTTGCCAACCACAGGTATCGTCAGGGTACAGGGAAGTAAACCCACTTATGGTCCTGATGATGCCACCTTGATTGGACAAACATCACAATGGAACCCTGAGGAATATCTGAATATCTGGGTCGTACCATTAATTCAGCCTTTCATTGGATATGCTTCTTTTCCAATCTCAGATCTTCCAGGCCTGAACTTCCCTCCTACTTCTGCTATCACGGATGGCGTCACAGTGGACTATAGATTCTTCGGTGTGGGCGGTAACTCGATTTCATCGACAAGTGGTAGAACAGCCACACATGAAGTAGGACATTACCTGGGACTTCGGCACATTTGGGGTGATGGGGGCTGTGGAGTGGATGACTTTGTAGACGACACTCCAGAGCAGGACAATTCTAATAATAACTGCTCTGCCAATCCATCAAGATTCAGCTGTGGAAGCAATGATATGATCCAGAATTACATGGATTATACTCCTGATGCTTGTATGAACTTATTCACCCTTGGCCAGATCGAACGTTTTAATGTAGTTCTTGAGAATAGTCCAAGGCGAGTTACTTTAGTAAATAACCGAGCTACAGAAGACCCCACTCTTCCCAACAGAGATTTAGGAATTTCCAGAGTTCTGGAACCAAGTGATTTTGCTTGCGGATCATTAATTCAACCAAGCATAGAAATTCTCAATGCTGGTGAAGACAGGGTAAGGAATACAACCATTACTCTTACCATTAATGGAACTCTTGTAGAAAGCAGGACTAGCGAATTGAGTCTTTTCACAGGCGAAAGCGCAATTATTGATTTCAATGATTTCAATCTACCTCAGAATTCAAATACAGTAGAATTTGAAATAATATCTGTAAACGGTGGCTCAGACGAAAATCCAGATAATAATCGAGCAGTAACCAATCCCGTAATCCAACCTGATCTGGATTTGCCTTACACATTTGATATTGCTTCGTTCCCTGAAAGATGGACAGTAGATAACCCTGATGGATTATTCACCTGGGAAGAAACAACTGTCTCGCTTGGAGGCCAGATCGAGGATGCAATTTTTATCAATAATTACGATTATGAGGGACCGGGTCAATTGGACTATTTGATCTCTCCGAAGATTGATTTACAAAGATTCCCTAATGCCCAAGTAGTTTTCGAGTTGGCCTATGCACCATATGCCCAACCAGGTTTTGATGATCGCTTGCTTATTGCAGTTTCTGAGGATTGTGGTGGCTCTTTCGATATTAATTCGGCTCTCTATGATAAAACTAGAACTAGGCTGGAAACTTTCACCCCTACTCTAGATGAATACATTCCAAGCGACCCAAGTCAGTTCAGGACGGAGCTATTGAATTTAAATAGGTACTCAGATCTTGGTCAAATACGCTTTGCCATTATCAATGAAAATGGATTTGGAAATAATCTTTATATCAAGAATATCAGAATTTTACCGAATGAAGAGTTCAGATATAACCTAGAAGTTGAGGAATTATTGGCCCCAACACCAATAGTTGATGGGACACAAACGGAAGAGCGATTGATGCTTAGAAACACTGGAAATCTTCCTGTTACTGGATTCTTATTCACGAGGAGTACCAATGGATCTACGCCCGAGACTTTCGTAGCTCAGGGTTCCACCGTCCTGCCTGGTGAGACCACAGTTCTTGTCGGTAATAGAACTTCAACTGCTGGAAAAAATAGAATGGATTTCAGTGTTTTTGATCCAAATTTCGATGTCAATGGGAATAACAATAACTCCTTCAGGCGATTTGTGGTAGAAGATGACCAAACCATTAACACTCCATGGCGTCAGGATTTTAACAATGTTTCTGTTCTGAATACCTGGACGACAATCAACCCGGAAGAAGATGGCCCTACCTGGAAACTGGAAGCGACTTCATCAGGAACTGGACCAAGTAATGTTGTAGTAATGGAAAATTCTACTCCAGGCCATTCCCATTGGCTGGGATCCCCAATTTTTGACCTGAGCTCCAGAAGAGAGGCGAGTTTCTTCTTTGATTTATCAGCAGGCGAAGTTGGACCTGAGACAACCTTAACTTTATTAGCATCAGATAATGGGGGTGAAACATACACAGAAGTCTGGTCTGCCGCTGGTTCGACCCTGTCCACGGTTGGAGTAGGCGAATCCAATCCTAACTCTGCAGGAGATTTTGTCCGCAATTATGTTAACCTTACTGACTTCGCGGGAAGTGGAAAATCTGAAATTAGATTAGCTTTTGTTCTTACAGGAGCGACGAGTGAGGACGCTCCGGTTTATCTGGATAATTTTGAGGTTTTCTTAAGTGCCAATCCAAATCCTGTCATTCCAACCGAAGGAATGACTATACTTTATCCAAATCCAGCCACTGATTTCTTTAATCTGGCGTTCAATCTCCCCAGGCTAGAAACGGTCACTATCCAAGTCATTTCCGCTACAGGCACTATTGTTCAGGATATAGATTACCCTCAGACCTTGAACCAGACCTATACCTTTTCAACAGAATTATTCCGTCCAGGAGTATATATTTTGAGGATTTCCAGTGATACGGTTCAGGAAACGAAACGTTTGATCATTAATTAATATTAAATAAAGCCGGGACCTAAGTTTCGGCTTATTTTTTGCCGCTGGACTTACCTAATTCTAATTACTTCGCGTTGTAGGGTAGTTAAATCCAACTTATCTTTAGCATTACTATTTGGGCATTCTATGAAGAAAGTATTGATCCATCTTCTTATTATTTTCGGACTTTCCGTTTTACTAGGCTATCTTTTTTTACAGGTTTATCTACCCGCCTATACAAATCACGGGGAAACCGTATCTGTACCAGACTTGAATGGTTATACTTTTGACGAGGTTAAGGCCCAACTGGAGGCCTCTGGGCTCCAATATGAAGTATCTCCTGATTCAGGCTACAGCACCGATTTAAAACCATATGCTGTTCTTAAACATATTCCTGGGCCGAATGCCTTGGTAAAGAATGATAGAAAGATTTATCTCACGCTGAATGCACAGAATGCTCCTCTTTTGAGAATGCCGAATTTGGTAAATACTCCGTTAAAGAACGTGCAAGAAATTTTGGCAAACATGGGACTAGAAAGAGGCGATATAGTTTATGTGCCGGATATCGGAATCAATGTAGTTCTAGAGCAAAAATATCGTGGGCAAAGTATTGTAGAAGGTGCAGAGATACCTAAGGGTGCTCGAATTGATTTGGTCGTTGGCGATGGTCTCGGTAACCAAATACTATCTGTTCCGAATATGGTTGGAATGGAAATCTCAGAAGCGGAATTCGTAATATTGGGTTCTGGTTTACGAGTCGGTCAAAAAAGGTATTTACCCAATGACACCATTCCTGCAGGACATGTATTTAACCAAATCCCAGAAGCAGGATCTCAAGTAAAAACCGGAGAAATTATTGAACTCTGGATAACAGAATTAGGAATTGATGGGTAAAGCTTACCGATTCACCATACTGTGTATTTTTATTTTTACCGGTTTTATTTTTAATCCGGTAAATGCACAGTTTGTAGAATTCGGCCCTGTCCATAAGATTAAAAGTCCCCCCGCTACTATCTCTAAAACAAATGCAAGAGTTTCAGAAGTCTTAACGCTCCCATTTTGGGAAGACTTTTCGCAGGGAATTGACACGCTTATCTGGGATGTGGAAGGAGCTTCATATACAGAAACTATAGGGGTCAATCCTCCTTCGATCGGTATGCTCCTTTTGAATGGGGTCGATGAGAATGGACGTCCTTATTCCTTTGTGAATATTGATCAAGGCACCACAGATATCATTTCCTCGAAGTCCTTCGATCTATCTAATCTTACCTCATCAGAAAGCTCTTCATTGTACCTGAGTTTTTTCTGGCAGGCAGGAGGGCGAGCTGAATTTCCTGATGAAGGAGACCAAATCGCTTTGCAATTTTTAAGTGAAGAAGGTAACTGGATTACCATCTGGAGACAAAGAGGCTCTGCCGATCATCCTACAGAAAGCTTCACACAGGAATTTATCCGGGTTTTGGAACCCTTCCAGCATGACAACTTTAAATTTCGCTTTGAAACAAGGGGAAGACAATCTGGACCATTCGATGCTTGGGTGGTTGACTATATTTTCTTTAACACGAATCGTGACCCCGAAATCATTGATTATCCGGACAGAAGTTTGACTCAAAGAAATAATCTACGACTAGGAGACTTTGGGGCTTACCCCAGAGATTTAATTGAATCAAATCAGGCAGGTAACTGGAGTACAGTTCAGAATGAGTTTCTGAATCTTGAGGACAGGTTCCGGGCAATGGAATACAGTATTCAGATTACAGATCTGGAATCAGGCGAAGTACTTCCTATAAACACTAATACTCCATTCAACCCAGTGCCAAACGCTGGTGAAAGGAGGGTCTTTGAAAGCTTAGAATTTGATGAAATTACCAGCCCACAGCTTGAAACTGATTTGGAAATAAAGACCACCCTTCTATCTGGAGATGGCCTATGGTTCGAGATTGAGAATGGAGATACCACCCGTTTTGAAAGTGTCGATTTGAGAGCGAACGATACCGTTAGGACCATTTTCCCTATAAGAGATTATTTTGCCTATGATAACGGCTCAGCGGATTTTTCTGCGGGCATAAACCAAAGAGCAGGTCAATTAGCAGTTAGATACAATGCCCCTGAAGAGGTTTATGTCAAAGGTATTTCGATCAATTTCACCAACCCAAATCAAGCTGAACAAGCCATTGATATTCTGGTTTGGGATGATTTGGAGCGTGATCCAATTTTCAAGAGAGAAGAGCTAATTCCTAGGTTTCCCTCGGCAGATAGCTTGGTCTATTTTTCCCTTGATACCAATATTGTGGTTAATGGTGATTTCTACGTGGGGTATGCTCAATTCACCGATGATTTTGTTTTCGTAGGTCTTGATAAACTTAATGATAACGGAGACAAAATTTTCTTTAATGTGGGTAGAGGTTGGGCGCCAAATGAAGAAGTAGAAGGATCCTTATTAGTCAGGGCACACGTTAGTTTGGCCACCCCATTTACCGAAAATAGCCTACCTGAAGAGAATCTGCGAATATATCCAAACCCTGTTCAAAATCAACTTGAGGTAGAGGGATCATTTTCGGAGATAAGGGTTTTTGATCCCTTTGGACGTGAGATATTTTTAGAGCGACAGCGAGGGCAAAAAGGAGAAATCATTAATTTTAGTGGACAGAGACCTGGGATATACATCATCCAAGTTCTCACTGAAGCAGGTTTACAATCAAGTAGAATTTTAGTACAATAATCATGGAAGATATCAATGTTCAGGATTTGAAATCAAGGCTGGATGCCGGTGACAAATTCGTTTTTTTAGACGTAAGGGAAGAATGGGAATACGAAGAGGATAACCTTGGAGCTAAGAACATCCCTCTTGGTGATTTACCAAATCGACTCGATGAGTTAGAGGACCATAAAGACAGCGAAATAATCGTTCACTGCAGATCAGGCGCACGTAGTGGTAACGCTAAAAGATTCCTCGAAACAAAGGGGTTTTCGCAAGTGAGAAACGTTATAGGCGGAATTATGGCCTATAGAAATATCTAGAAAGACCCTTAGGAAAAGATAAAAGGTTTTGGGGAAAAGCACAGGATAAAAATAACCAGTGCTATCCAGCCCAAAACCTTTCTTTTTTTGTCCAATTCTTTAAAGCCTGTCACCTCAGGATGTTTTGTCCCCATTATTCTTCCAATTAGAAAGGCAAAAAACAACCACCCCTGATATCCCTCCAACTCGGGACGAAAAAAGACAATTGCATATTGAACGGCGGCAATTGAAAGTGCAATTGTAATCTTATTTTGGACAGTTAGTCCCGATTTATGTAGGCATATGTAGAGGAATCCTAGATACAGTGGAATCCGAATTAATAGGTCATTCGAATCCATAAAAGGTGAAATAATTCCTATCCCTGCATAGCTTATAAAAAGAATAAAAGCGGCAAGAGAGATTTCTTTATGCCTTCTGGGAAAAAGCCCGAAAACAACGTGCCCACCATCTAGTTGACCAATGGGCAAGAGATTTAAGGCTGTAAAAAACAAAGCCAAATAGCCAGCAAAAAGAAATGGGTAATGAATAACTTCAGACATCACCGGCATTCGTTCCGGATCTGCCAAGGTTTCAGTCATTAACCAAAACAATAGGTTGTTTCCCAGTTCAAAGCCAATATGATCATCTCCATATCCTTCGAAGTCAGGATCGGCATATTCAGGATGAATCTCATAAATATAAGATGCTTCAGGTAGGTTTATAAATCCATATGACAGAACAAAGAAAGCCAAAACAAATCCTGCCAAAGGTCCCGCTATTCCGATATCGAAGAACTTCCGTCGGCTATTTACAAGTGATTTCATACGAATCACTGCACCTAATGTCCCAATGGATATCACGCCGAGGAACCCAAACCAGGCAGGTATAAAATAGGGAAGTGAGCACTTGACCTTATTCTTGATAGAATAGATCAAATGTCCCATTTCATGAACGAAAAGAATTCCGATGAAGGAAAATGAAAATGCTGTGGATTTCCAGAAGTATTCCCACGTTATCATAGTTTCCTCATCGCCCATGAGAGACTTCCCGTAAAGCCATTCGGATCCCGCGAGAGTAGTGGCTATTAGAGTTAAAATGAAAAGAACCCCATGTCGGAGATATTCCTTGGGGCTATACATTTTTGAAGAAATCAAAAATCACATTGGGACCTGTAACTTGATGAGCTTGCAAACCTACCTGACGCGCACTTTCTACATTCGCCTTAAGATCATCGAAAAAGATTATTTTCTCCGGTTCAGTGTTTAATTCTGCCACCAAAGTCTCATAAATCAAAGGGTCAGGTTTGGACAAATTCATTTCATGGCTAAAATACACATGCTGGAAAATATCTTCTAAGGAATCTAGACCATGATCATTTTTCAAAATCTGATTTAAAGCGGCTACATGGATTTCATTTGTATTACTCAGAACGCCAGTATTATAGTTTTCTTTGAGCTTTCGAGCTAATTCTATTCGCTCAGATGGAATTTTTCCAAGAAGATAATTCCACAAATGATCTACAAATTCATCAGTCCAATCTTCCTCAAAATAATTTCGAATTTCTTCTCTGAATTTCGCTGAACTGATCAAACCTTTCTCGTAATCCTTATGAAAATCAGTCAAATAAAAATTGGCTACTTTTTCCTTATGAGAAGGCCCTACTTTTCCTTTGATATACTCTAGGGTCTCTGGATAAAAAATATCGATGATGACATTGCCAAGATCAAAAATTACAAAGTCAGCCTCAGGCCTGTTTTTCATGGCGAAAGTTGGTTGTGTATATGAATTCAAATATGTAACATTGCACTCCCAAAACCAAGGTTTGGCGTTCAATGGACACCATTTAACTTTGGATAAAAAATGGGCCTATAACTCAGTTGGTTAGAGTATCTGACTCATAATCAGAAAGTCCCAGGTTCGAGCCCTGGTGGGCCCACTAAAGTTGAAAGCTCCGCCTTAAGGTGGAGCTTTTGGCTTTTAAGGCCAAAGGGCAAGAAGTCTATCCCGATGAACAATGTGATATCGGGAAGCCCTGGTGGGCCCACAGAGGCTGGATTCTTCCAGCCTTTTTTCTTTATTTGGAAATGAGTTTCTGCTACATACTTTTCAGCCCGAGTCTTCAAAAGTTTTACACTGGAATTACCCAAGAAACCTTAGAATCAAGAATTCAGAAACACAATCTTCACTCTTACGGAAACCACCGATTCACTAGCAAAGCCTCTGACTGGGAGTTATTTGTAAGTATTCAGACTGAATCCTATTCACAGGCAAGACGAATTGAGCTTTACATAAAAAGAATGAAAAGTGCGTCTTTCATAAGAAAACTCAAAGAAAACCCTGCACTTCTACAGAACCTACTTCAAAAAACAAAAACTTGAGTTTCTGACTCCCCCGATTCATCGGGGCAGAAAGTCCCAGGTTCGAGCCCTGGTGGGCCCACACAATGTAAAAGCTCCGTCATTAGGCGGGGCTTTTTGCTTTTACGCAAAAGCCGTAGAAAACTATCTAGAAGTATGGAGGTAACCAGAAAACCCTTGTTGGTTCACATGTAAGCCCAACATTTAAGTCTGGGCCTTTTTTGTTTTATTGTGATGGTAAACCAACTATTGTTCATCACTATGAAACAGCTTTTTCTTTTCATGGTCTTTGTTATAAGTCTCTCCTCAATAAAAGCGCAGAGTTTATCAAAAGAGCAAGTAATTGAGGATCTGACTCAGCTGAGGGAAGGAATTGAAAGATTTAACCCGACAGTTGAGCAATACAATCCTCGCTTTCAAAACCGTGCTGACAGCCTAATTTCCTCCGTCTCAAAATCCTCTCTTTCTAATTATGAAGCTTTTGATCTCATCAGTCAGCTTTGCGCTTTCAGCAACGAAGGCCATTTTTCTCTTGGAACATGGGAGGATCAGGTCCATCAAGGAATAATCAATAATGAAGTTAGCTATATACCTCTTGTGGTTAAAATTGCTAATAGCAAACTCTATGTTTGGCTCGACTTATCAGACGAACAAGTCTTAAAAAGGGGGGCTGAGATTATCTCAATCAATGGACTCTCTAGCTCAGAAATACTCAAAAAGCTTTACCAAAGCACACCATCTGATGGAAGAATTCTCACCTATTCAGATAGAACCATAGAAAATAACTTCTCTTGGATGTATTTCCTTTATGTGGATAAAATACCAGGTTTTGAGATTGAAACAATGTTAGGTTCAGGCATAGCTGAAAAGAACACAATTCAGGCATTGACAAGAGAAAAACACTTCGAGAACTACGAGAAATTTTATCCTGAGAGGATTGAGAAACAAAAAGAAACCGAGGTGGATGCATTTCACTCTTTAAGTTTCTCGGGTACTTCGGCTACTCTGACACTGCCGTCCTTTGATCGAAGAAGAGTTGAGAAATACGATGTAGATTCCAAAAAGCTGTACAAAGGCATATTTACTGAATTAAAGGAGAAAGCAATTCAAAATTTGATCATTGACCTTCGAGGAAATACTGGAGGTCTTAATGAATTTGCTGATGACATTGTCCCATTTATCCAAAAGAGACCATCTGATTCTCCCTTGCTAAAAAGAACCATTTCTTGGGAAGAAAGAATCAGAAATTATCGGTTTCCTAAGGCTTCTAATGTCGCTTTTGAGGGTCAAATCTATGCCTTGGTAAATGGAAGAACATATTCTGCGGGTAGTACTTTGGCTAGGTATCTAAAAGAATATGGAGACGCTGTTTTTATCGGCGAAGAAACAGGGACGAGGTATGAGGGTTTTTCAGCTGGCTCTCAGGAGTACGTGATGCTGGAAAACACCCAAATCAGAATAGGAATTCCCAGATACCACATCACTTTTGATCCATCTGAGAAGCAAACTACTTCAAACCGTGGGCTTTTACCGGACTTTCTGATCCAGCCTACCATTGAAGAATTGCTGGAAGAGACAGATCTGCATATGAAAAAGGCTAAAAAGTTGATTTCTGAAAAGAATTCATCTAATTGATTATCAATCGATCCTCGTCCAAAAGCTTATGGAAATGAACCCACAACTCAAGGAATTTTTACAGCCTTATGATAAGGATATCCAGGATTTGGCTCTGGAGTTGAGATTATTCATAACCACCATTGCACCTGAAGCAAATGAGCTTATTTGGGATAATTATAATGCATTAGCCATAGCTTATTCCAAATCTGAAAAGTTAAAGGATGCTTTTTGTCATCTTTCGATTTACTCTAAACATGTGAACTTTGGATTCAATAGAGGAAGCGAACTGATCGAAAGTAAATTGAAGCTTAAGGGAACAGGCAAATTAATAAGACACATCCAAGTTAATGGTATGGACACATTTCCAATTGAAGAGGTCAAAAAATCAGTGATGGAGGCAATCGCTATTTCAGATGAACTAAATCCAGGTTTAACAAAAAAGAATACTCTTGGTATAAGTAAGGTAATGTCTATTTCTAAAAAAAAGATCCGACCAAAGCGCTAAAATCCGCTGCTCCCAGTAATTGAGAAGATAGAAAAGAAACAATCCTATTTACAAAGTGAATTCGATAACGCCTCGCCTAAAATATCCTGCATTAACCGATGGCGGATTATCCAATGTTCTGGAATCATTAGGTTGTGACCTCAATCATAAGCTCTGGACAGCTCGATTGATCAAGGAAAATCCGGAAGCTATTATCCAAACTCATTACGAGTATATCAAAGCAGGAGCACAGGTTCTAGCCTCATCAAGCTATCAGGTTTCTGGACCAGGCCTCAAGGAGTTAGGCTATCCTGAGAATGCCTTAAAGGAATTGCTTGTTAAGTCCATTAATCTGGTAGAAGAAGCTATCCTAAGAGCCGAAAAAGAGGGGCTGATTCAGAATAGACCTTTGATTGCAGCCAGCCTCGGACCATATGGGGCTTATTTAGCCGATGGTTCTGAATACAAGGGAAATTATGGTATTTCGGCAGATCAACTTATAGAGTTCCATCAAGAGCGAATTGAGATACTTATAGATTCTACAGCGGATTTATTCGCCTTTGAAACCATTCCTAGTTTAGAAGAGGCTAGGGTTCTTTCTGAGTTACTTCAAGGAAACTCAAAGTCCTCATGGATTTCATTTTCATGCCGAAATGAAAATGAAATCAATGATGGAACGCAAATAGAAAAGGCTGTAGAGCTTTTCGAAGATCACCCAACAGTTTTTGCCCTTGGCGTGAATTGTACCAAACCAAGATTTATCTCTGCGTTAATTCAACGAATCAAAAATGCAAACACCGGAAAAAAGATAATAGTCTATCCTAATTCCGGTGAAGCATTCAATGCGGTAAGTAAAACTTGGGTAGGAACAGCAAATTCATTTGTAAAAATGACTCAAGAATGGCTGGACCTCGGCGCCGATCTAGTTGGTGGTTGTTGCAGAATTGGCCCTGCTCATATTTCTCAAATCAAGAGTGGATTGTTCAACGGATAGTTTAAGCTTTTTCTCCTCTTCTTTAACTGTCTCCTCTTCATTCAGCGGCTTCATCTTTGAGGTATACTTCAATGTAATGATGATGGAAATAAGAATGACCGAAGCTCGACCAACATAAGAGATAATCCCTCCACCGGCTGTTCCATCGGCAACCTCAAACAGGTGCCAACTAAAATTCATCAGAATGTGAAGTGTAGCAGGTAACCATATCGAATAATTCCATCGGATATAGAGCCATGCAAACCATATGGCACCAATTCCTGTCACGACAATGGTCAGGAAACTGGATAGAAAATCATTCGCCTGATACAAATGTCCATAACTGAAAATGGCAGCATTTAGAAGAACCGCAGGCCAAAATTTCCACTTCAACAACCCAAATAAAGCACCAAAGAAAAAAGTCCTGAATATTAATTCTTCAAAGAAACCAGACAACAGCGCCATTCGGTAGGCCCTGTACAAATCAAAATTTTCATTTAGCGAATAGGTAAAAGAAAAAATGATGAATAAAGGGATACAGCATGTAAGGCCGATAAAAAATCCCTTTAAAGGAGATCCCATAACCCCAGAAATTTTAAATGCATCTTTACCAAATAGAGCAATCGCAGTTAACACCACAGGTGACGATTGGACAATATTGAAAAGAAGAGAATCTAAATATTGATTCTCTAATACATCAAAGGAATCGATAGAGAATAGACCCATGATATTCCAGAAATTATAAACTATAATTACCGAACCAGTGACGGCTAAACTCTTTAGAATTTGATTTGTGTTCATAACGTTTTGATTTAGTGATGACACAAACAAAGGGTCACGAAGACTCCCTTCCAATTTTAAGTGTTGAAGTGATGAAATGAGTGATTTATTGCTTCGAGGAGGGCTAAAATGCTGCTTTCAGGGACGAAATGCTAGCGAAAATCCTTTACAATTTGTTCGGCCAAGGCTAGGTTTCCTCTGGAAACGGGTACCTCCACTCCGAGTATTTCACCGAGAAGCATTCCTTTCCCCTGTTCCTTTCTCAGCTTTGAAAAATGGGTACGATTGACAAGGTAAGATCGATGGACATTCACAAAAGTCTCTTGATCCAATTGATCTGAAATGTAACTCAAGGTACCTCTGATCAAAATGCTTTTGATCTCATTATCCTTTTTAAAAAAGACCTCCACATAATTTCCACTGGATTGAAGGTAAATCAGATCTTCCTCCATGAATTGATAAACCTCAGACCGATTTTGACCCTGAAGTTCAATAGTTGATTGCCCTGAGCTTAGGTGATTTGTGTTCTGATTTTGGATTAAAGATTCATGTTGGCTTTGGAAGTATCTCCAAAAAAGAACGAGTAGTAAAGGAAGAGCTCCAATCGCGAAAGAAAGAATTACAAAATCATCAAAATTAGATTTCCAGGTGGAAGTCTTATTTATGTACGTAATGAAGTACTGAAAGCAGATAGCGTCTACCAACAAGAAATTCACAAAGATTATGAACGTCTCTGAAAGAAGGTTGACTTTCCATTTTCTGAGTAAAAAGGAAATACCCAGTTTAATTGGAAAGTAGGTTACAAAAATGATGACTCCGTATCCGAGGAGGAGTTGAGTCTTGTACAGGAAATTATCTTCATAAGTACCGAAAGGTTGGAAGACATAAATGAAGATCCCGACAAAGATTCCTAAAAAGGCTGCCTCCAATGCCTGCCCTTTTATTGACTGCTTCGGGATTTTCTTGGTAAAAACTTCTATAATGCTACTCAACATCGAGTGGGGTGATCAACTCTTAAATACGATGGTAAAAATATTGGAATTGAGACTACAATCCAGATGAATTTGGATTATTGTCTTGAGTCAATTGCTTCTTTTAGAATGATAAATGGCTCAGGCTTAATTTGAAGAGGTCCTTTCATAGGCTGACTCATAATCAGCATAAAAAAAACAATCGTGGCAATAAATCCACTATACAAAGACAAAAAGAGAACTTTGACCTTATCGGGCTTGTAAACACCGAATAACATCATGATTACAATCAGACCGAACAATAAGATATAAAGAACATATTCTATGTCATTATTGGTCTGATAAACTCTTACCTGCATATTATCAGAAAGTCCATCCAGATCAACCAGAAGGTTTCTCAATAGATTTCGCTGCTTTTCTGTTGTTGGCTCTAAGTCATTAATGCCTCTGTATATGTTTCTGAATTCGGTAAGAGAGCCTACTGCAAATGGTTTGCCCTGGACAGGAACCCAACCATCCTCTACTACAGAGTCGATATAAGAGAGTATTTCAAGATTAATTTTTTCAGCTTCAGGTGTACCATATTCTCTTAAATCCATGTACATATCCACTAATTGGGTAGCTTCTGAAATTAGAGAGTCCTTGATCTGATAATAGAGGACGCGATCATTTGCAAAAGTGAAGGACAATATCAAAGCAAGTAGCCCTGCTGATGTTCTAAATAAGGTCCTGCCAGCGCGTTCATGCTCCTTAGTCAAAGTCGAGGCCATAAGCCGATATGCCAAGAAATAAATCAGCATTCCCAGAGATACTACGATAGAGACAAAAATAATGAGCCCTAAAAAAAGCGGTACTTCAAACAGGAAATTGAACAATGGCATAGTCTTAACTTATGATGGTGCTAGCTTTTGAAACTTATCTCAAATGCTTCCTAAGTCAAGCAAAAAATAAAGACATCTGCTTTCATAACCAAAAAAGGAGGTTTTATCCATTCCAATAGCCCGATCAATTTTAGCGTTTTTAGGACAATGTAATAATAGATCCTATTTGTACATTTAGTGATCCTACTCTGGTAGCTTGTTTATGAACTCAAATCCTCTGAAATCTGAAAATGTGTGCGAAGAAAACGTATACCAGGAGGTTTTCAAATCCTTAAGTAAATCCTTAAGGGACTTTTTGTATTACAAATGTGGAAGCCTTGAAACGGCCAATGATTTGGTACAAGAAGCTTTTATCAAGCTTTGGCAGAAATGCCAGGATGTTCCACTTTCCAAGGCTAAGTCTTTCCTATTCACGACGGGAAACAACTTATTTTTAAACACAGTCAAGAGTCAGCAAGTGCGATTACGGTTCAAAGCGGAAAATAAAAATTCGGCTGAAAACAAGGAGCATCCTGAATTTGAAATGGAAATGAAAGAATTCCAGAACTCCTTGGAAGCAGCCATAAATGCTTTGCCCGAAGGGCAAAAAGAAGTATTCCTCCTGAATAGAATCAATAAAATGACTTACAGGGAAATTGCAGAATCTCTTGGGGTAAGCCAAAAGGCGATAGAAAAGAGAATGTCTAAAGCTTTGATCAAACTCAAGGATGTGTTGAATCCAAAGGATTAAATGAAGAGGTAGGGTAAAACGAATGTCGGTTGTTTAATAAGTAGGAAATAGATCATGAAAAATTGGGAAAGCGATACCTTTTTAGCTCGATGGTTGAACGGAGAGCTTAGCTCAGATGAACTTAAGGAATTTGAGCAGTCAGAGGAGTTTGCCAAGTTTCAAAAGATCAAAGAAGCTACAGAAAACTTAGAAACTGCATCATATGATGAAGAAGAGGAGTTCAGAAAGCTACTTGGCCGAATCGAGGAGAAAAAAGCCAAGCCAAAGCAATTCAGAATACAACCAATTCTCCGATATGCCGCAGCTGCCGCATTGATTTTGAGTGTTCCGCTCGTCATTTACTTGTCCTTATTCAATGATGAAATAGTAGACTTCACTGCTTCCCAAAATGAGAAAATCGAACTTCCTGATGGTTCTTCTGTCCAATTAAGATCTCAAAGTAACATCTCCTATAATGCTACAGACTGGTCCGAAAATCGGGTAATTACCCTTGATGGGGAGGCTTTCTTTGACGTGGAAGAAGGTGAAAAATTTGAGGTGAAAATGGAATCTGGGGCCGTCCGAGTTTTAGGAACCAGTTTCAATATTACAGAGTCAGCCGATACGCTTAAAGTGACTTGTTATTCCGGAAAAGTAGAGGTGGAAGCATTTGGTGATTTGAAGCAGCTGGAAGTGGGAGAATCGATTACGTTAGCCGAAGATTTCATTGAAGAAGGAAAGACTTCCATGAACCTCCCTGTATGGATTAACCAATCAGCTACGTTCAGAAATGTAGCTTTGAGAGTTGTTATTGAAGAGTTCGAAGAACAATATGAGGTGAAAGTTTTAGGCAAATTTGACCTAAGTCAGAATTATACCGGCCAATTCCCGGTAAATGATATAGAGATAGCGATGGCTCAAATTTTTGGACCCTATAATCTAGATTGGGAGCTTGATGAGGAAAATGGAGAAGTGTTTATCATTGAATAAGTGAGGATCAGGCGAGTCATTCTTCTTTGCATTTTTGTTTTTTTCTCAGGATTAGCTCTTGGGCAGCAAATAAGCATTCAGGTTGTTGATGAACCTTTAAATGAGGTTTTAGATCAATTGGCCAAAAAATATGATCTCAAGATTTCTTATGATTCGGATGAGCTTTCAGAATTTATCGTAACCTTGGAATTAGAGAATGAACCTTTGACTTTGGCATTTGAAAAACTTTTATCCCCTTTTTATCTGAAGGCGAAGAAAAGTAAAGGGAATTTTTACTACATATTTTCAACAGAAAGAAATGCAGTCCTCCTAATCCAGGATTCAGAATCAAAAGATCCTATTTCATTCGCGACAATTCAGATTCTGGGTACTTACAAAGGAAACACGACAAATATTTCTGGAATCAGCAGGTTGAGCTTTGATCAAACAAATAGTATTCTTCTGATCAATGCATTTGGCTATAAAACACAAGAAATTAACCCATCCGAATACCCAGGAGATACTATAAACATCTCGATGGAAATCAATTCTCTAGAACTAGAGACCGTTACCGTATTAGATTATTTGAATCGTGGAATCAGACTGAAAGAAGATGTGTCTACTCCGATCATTCAAATTTCAGAAATGGAAGTTTTACCTGGACTACCTGAAGCGGATGTTCTACTCACTACCCAAATGCTTCCAGGCTGGGAGTCAAGTAATGAAAACGCAGCGGATATAAATGTAAGAGGAAGTGACCCCTCGCAGACCTTGATTTATTGGGATAGAATTCCAGTGTACAAAGCCGCTCATTATTTCGGACAGATTACATCGCTCATACCCGGCATGGCCAATGAGGTTTCAGCCTATAAAAATTACATTCCAACTTCTTTTTCAGGTGCGACTTCAGGGCTCTTGAATATAGCGGCTGAGGATTCCATCAACCATGATACTCGATTCACAAGTAATACCACCTTGACCCACACCGAATTAACACTCAAGTCAGGATTGAGTGAAAAGTTCAGCGTCCAAATGGGAGGTAGATTTTCATACAATCACATAATCAACACGCCATTATTCAATGCTTACAGCAATAAGCTTTTTGAAGGGTTTCGTGATTTTGAAGATGATAATCAGGATGATCAGCTTTCTGAATTAAAATTCTGGGATGTAAATGCCAAAGCGATTTACCAACCCGATCAAAAAAACTATCTCAGTCTTAGCGTTTTGGTGAATGATGATCAGATGAATTATGAGGGTGGTGAATCAGATGAAAATGTAGAAAGCACACAGAATCACCTTGAAACTTTCCGAGGGGCTAATTTGCTGTACACTCACCAATTCAATTCAAATTGGACAGGAAGTCTAAGTGCCAGTATAAGTGATTATGATGCGGAGGATTCATCAAACAACTTATTTGGGGATGAGGAGCTAACAGATTTTGATAGTTCGTTCATTTCAAATCAACTGAATACCATTGAGCTTAAAAGTGGATTTGTTTATAAAGGCTGGAGAAATAATCGAATAGAGTTCGGTTACCAGATGCATCGATATGAAACCTCCCTCCAGTTTAATGAATGGAGTGAATTTGAAGGAAGTGTGGACGAGCAACGAACCACTCGAGAAACTGCCAATGGGTTCTATGCCATGGGGGACCTAAACATGGGTTCAAAATGGATACTTAGACCGCAGCTGAGAGTTGATTATTTCAGTAATGAAGAAGAGCTAGTCATAAATCCCGTATTAAACACCCAATACAAATTGAATGATGGACTTTGGCTAAAAGCCTCAGCAGGCACTTACTCACAAGCACTCAGCTCCCTCAATGATGCTACCATCTCTGCATCCAATGTGACCAGTAGCATTTGGGTTTTGGCGGGAGAAGAAGATACAGAAGTAGTGAAAAGCCAGCAGTTTAGTCTTGGCTTTTTATATCAAAGAAAGGGCTGGATAGTCGATTTGGATATCTATACTAAAAACGTAGAAGGGATTTCCGCCATCAACCTTTTTGAATCATCGGTTGAAGAAGAACTTGATTTTGAGCTTGGCACATCAAATTCAAGTGGCTTAGATCTGATGGTGAGGAAAAACTTCGGGAGGTACAACACATGGTTAAGCTATACCTACAGCCAAACTGAAAACACTTTCGACAACATTGGGCAAAGCTTCAGCTCAAGCCTGGACCGGCCTCATCAATTCCGATGGACACATACCTACATTCTAAATGCCTTCGAATTTTCATTGGGTTGGTCATTCAAATCAGGAGCTCCATACACCCAGGCCACACAGGTAGGATTTGAGCCGGAGGATGATGAGTACTTTTTAATTTACGAACCCATAAACAGTTCGAGGCTCCCAGATTATCATAGAATGGATCTTTCGGTCTGGTATCGCTTCGCTCCAAAAAGAGGTAAATGGAATGGAGTGGCCGGATTAGGGTTGATGAATCTTTACAATCGTGAAAACATCTGGAAACGGTTTTACCTCCTGGAGGATATGGACAATGATGACCAGCCAGAAATTGAAATCGAGGAGCGATATTTCCTCGGCTTCACCCCAAGTCTTACTTTGCAGCTGAATTTCTAGCCAGCTTTTTTCAGTAACATCCTTCTTGAAACCCCAGTATCCAGGCTACAGGAGGAAACGGGAGTAAGCTGTCGAATAGTTGTTCGTTTGGTGAAGAGCAAAATCATTTTTGACGAGCCCAGCTCTTGTAAAATGATATAGAAATGCTTTCGCATCTGACCATCCATATGTCTAAATGGCTCATCCAAAAGTAGAATCTCTTTTTTAGTCAGCAATGCTCTTACCATCAAAAGAAGCATTTCCTGCCCCTTTGAAAGTTGGCTTCCTCCCTCACCTATTCGGTGGGTTAATTGTAACCTTTCATTTAATGGGAGAAAGGATTGGAGCTTGTCTAAAAGCTCTTGGCTATACTTTCTTTTGCTAGCTTTTCTACTGTAGGAAATAGATTCAAAAACAGTTCTCCCTAAAAGTGGGTAATCAGGAGAAACAACGGCGACGCTTTTTCGCAGACTCCGCTCATTCACTTCAGCACTAGATTGACCATCAATCAAGACTTGACCTTCCTGCGGATAATAAAGACCCAAAAGAAGTTTGATTAATGTTGTCTTTCCAGATCCGACGTTTCCTCTGACCAAATGAATACCTCTACCCTCCCATCTATGATTTAACCCTTTGAAAATAGGCTTATCCCCAAAGTTGAAGTTCAACCCCTGCAAGGATACCCGAGGCTGAACAAGGATTAAATCATCCTTTTTCTGGGCATAATTATTTGGCAGAGTCCAGATCCTAGCCAACTTATCCAGGGATATTCTTCCTAAATCCCAAACTACTGGCACCTTAAGAAGTCTCCTAAATACAGGCAACATACTCAGGAGTAGAAAAAAGGCTGCCAGCGTAGCTCCCTTGTCGATTGTAAATCCTGAGGACTGCCATTTGTTAATGGTAAACATGATCACACCAAGCATGGAATAAAGCATGAAGGGAATCAATACATAAATCAAACTTGCCAACTCATGATATCTCAAGCCTTGATGTAAGAGCACTTGAGATCTTTTATTGAATTTCTGCAACTCCGGTTTATGCCGATTGAAAGCTTTCACCGTGAGAATTCCTATTAATCGTTGATTGATAAAGGAAAGGAGATTGGATCTTTTGTTCCTTCTGATTTCAGAAACTCTATTCAGTTTTCTGTTCAATAGGAGGATCGGTACAGAAATCACGGGGAGTACCAGAATGATAATTAAGGCTATTTGAAAATTGATTAGACCAAGAAAAATTAAAGCTATTGCTAACAAGCCCAGGTCTACGACAAAACCAATAATTCCCCGGGTGATGTAATTCTGTATACTTTTTAGATCTCCACTATACCTCAAAAGATACTTTCCTATTCCTTTTTCATCATAAACAGACATGTCAATGCCTATCTGATGTTCGAAAAGATCAATTCTAATCTGATTCACCAATCTTTCTCCAGCGGAAGAAATCAAGTATCTCTGACCAAAACCAAGAATAAACTTGACCATCAGAAGGATGAAAAAGAAAATCAAAAAATGAGGTACGGTATCGACAAATTCAGATGGCAGGAAATCAAACAGCCCTGATTTCCCACCACTCAAACCAAACACCAAAGCACTAAACTTACCAATGCTCAAGGGTACCAAAATAGTCGCAATGCTTGATAGAAAAGCTACTAAAAGAGTGACGAGCAATGGTTTTCGAAAACTACTCAGGTAATGTCTCAGTAATGAATTCGCAGTCTTCATTATGCGCTGACCTTTTTCAATTCAAAAGAATGGATGTGTTTGAGTATTTGCTTGGACATAAGTTCCTCTAGCCCAAGCAATGGAATATTGGTAACATTCTTTACCTCATTCACCAATAGTGGACTTACGTTGATTAGACCAGAAATAGCAAATGGCCTAAAGTCGATTTGCTCCAGATAAGCTAGACCACTCACTACTCCTACACTATCGCCGCAGCTCAACAACACATGATCTATAGTATTCATGAATGGCTTTGAATTCAAAAGCATGTTCGTTTCTCTTTGAAGCAAGCCATCAGCTATTTCGATCACGAGATAATCTGGCTCTGATTGCTCAATTTTGTGAATGAGGCCTTCATAAACATTTAGAAGCTCATCTAAAGAATACATGTAGGTAGAAGGAAAACCGAGATTCGAAAAATCATAGGCAACATCCGCACCGCAGTCTTTGACAAATCTTTTATCCTTGGAGAAAACAGTTCCAGTGAGTTTAATGAAAGCCACCTTCTTTCCTGCATTTTTTAGGCCACGGCAGAGATAAGCTGCCGAGGTAGTTTTTCCACTATCCATGCTTGAACCCACAGATAAAATAGTTTTGAATTTTCTGTGTGATCGAGGCTTGAATTTCCTTTCCTCTTCATTCAAGTAGTGAGTATTAATAATCTGCCGATCATCATTTGTGGCATATCCCACAAGCTTTAACTGGGTCGCTCCAATCTTCTCAAACTTTGCATGCATGCTTTCTAAAACTCCTACACATCCACCTTGCCCAAGGAGCTGATAGCCATTCATAATTCGATCAGGAACATATCCTTCGAACTGATTGGTGGCATATCGATTTCCAAAGGCGGCCATGATATAGTCACCTGGAAATATGTAGCTATTCTTTCCTGTATCATTTTGAATAGCGGAATGCTTACCTATCTCGGTCACTTTGAAAATTCCAACGTCCCCAGCTTTAGGCAGGTAGGTTTTGTTTTGATATCGGCTTATTCTAAAGCCATTTATGTCTTTACAAATAAGAGACTTCTTGATTTTTGGGTAAAAGTTCATTTCTAGTACGTTTTAAAGGTGTAATTCAGGCTAATGCCTATCAATGAATAATTATTAAAGGGTCTTTTGATTCTGGTCATGCTTTGGTTGTATACATTCAGCTCCCGATAGGGAGCCCAACCGGTATTGAACTCTACTTGCCTCATGAAGAAGAGGCTGAGGGCTAACTCTTTAGAGAGCTTGGATCTTACCCCAAGGGTGAATCGGTATCGATGTAAGCCATTTGGTGCTTGACGAATGAATTCCTCGCTCTCACCCTCTTCACTTATTTCAATATCATCCTCGTCCAGCCAATAGGTAATCGGGTCTCCTCCTTGATAGTAGTAAAGTTGATTTCGGATATAGGGCGTCATCTTTAGAGGCCAATTGCCAGGATGAAAAGTCCACTTATTAGTGAATACCAGTCTTGCTCCGAATTTTTGAAGTCTTGGAAAGTATTTTTCCGCTTGAATGGTGTTCTTCATTCGTAATTTCCCATATCTGGAGCGATGACTTACAAAACCGCTTATTCTGTGATAGTTGGTCTTCCTTGCAGTCCCTATGATGGTACTAAAGGCATATCCAGTCCCCCACTCCCACTTTTTATTTGCTCTTCGAGCAAAGCCCAGTGAAGTCTGATTAAACCCTTGTCGATAAGGCCTGACGTCATATGAATTAAGCCTACTTAATTTGAGGGTAGATTTAGAATTAATCCTCGCATTGACTCCCAGGATGTACCAATTTTTAAAGTCTTCTGATAAATCCTGGGAATATCCTGAAGTTGAGATCAGAATAAGAAAAAAGAAAAATAAGATGAGTCTTTTCAAGGGTTTGATGTTTGTCTATAAAACACCTCACCCCCTTTCTACCCTACCCCCCTCGCATAAAAAAAATTAGAAGCTCAGCTTCAACTAGAAAAAAGGACATGAAAAAACCCCTAAAGCCAAAGATTTTAGGGGTTTTCGTCGACGGTATAATTATATTTTTAAAACTTAATTCTTCCGAAAATAATACTGGATCCTTCTTGAGTCATAGGATTAAAAAAGCCTCGAACTTTTCCTTTTCCAGTGGCATTTTCAAATCTACCGGTACCTCCTATTACTTCTACATCCGCCTCGAAATTAAATCTAGTCTCAGATACTGGAGTAATCTTATTCCCTAGGTTTTTGAACCAAACTGAATTCCCTTTGGCGTCAGCAGTGATCGAACTTACTTCATCAGGGACATTTGTAATTCCTAATTCAGCTAACTGCTGTCCGTAGAATTGTGTGACAGGTTTGCCGATTGTTCCTAATCCTTCTGGTCCTAGTTGCGTGAACTGATTAAGGAAGGTAGTAGCATTCCCCATAAAAGTGGCTCTCCCTTTTCCTGTACCAGGTACAAATGCATTTTCTAGAGTCTCTGGATTGAAGCCATCCCCTGGGATGACACTTAATGTGTTTTGAAATCTTTCGAAATAGAATCGACTTCTATTCTTTCCGAAAACTCCTCGTCTGAGATTTTCCCCTCCCTCCGATTCCTCTTCTACAAGAAGTTCTGCCTCAGAAACAACGGGCTCCTGTGCTTCCTCTAAATCTGATACACAAGAGGAAATAGCAAAAATCAACACAAGAAGAAGTGCTGAATTAAGTGATAACAATCTTTTCATTTTACATTTTTAAAGGTGATGGTTAAATCAATAATGAAATTTTGAGTCTTTCATATCAATTATATCGCATTTCAAATCAATAAAAATGCCAATAACATGAAATAATACAATTCTAGAAGTTATTAAGCTCTTATTTCGAACGATTCGAAAATCATTTTATCACTATTTCAAGAGGTTTCTCTTGACATTTAGTCTATTGAAAACACTTAATCATTTGATAATCAGCGTTCAGAAAATCAATAAGCTTTTTAATTATCTTACTTAGAAATCCATGAGATTAAGATGAACACATCAGGATATTCTGGTACTCCTTTGGCAAAAAAGTTAGGTCTTAAGCCTGGTTTTAAGGTGAAAATCTTAAATCACCCTGCGGAGTATTTTAGTTTATTCCCTGATTTACCCGACGACCTCATCGAAATATCAAACCCTAAAACAAAAGCCGATTTTATCCATTATTTCTATAAAGAATCCAAGGAACTTGAAAGCGATTTGCATGCCTTAAAAAATCAAATCACGCAACACGGGATGATTTGGAT
This sequence comes from uncultured Cyclobacteriaceae bacterium, assembly GCA_937146645.1. Lineage (GTDB taxonomy): Bacteria > Bacteroidota > Bacteroidia > Cytophagales > Cyclobacteriaceae > Algoriphagus. The sequence goes on along the minus strand of CAKZRQ010000015.1, from coordinate 233,525 downwards.
TTCATGGCCAAAAAAGGCCTCCAAAGTCAAAACTGATCTGGATGGTAACGTGGTGAGAAGAATAGGGCTTGATGCCGGTTTAGTAGATGTAAAAGTTTGTTCGATAAATGAAACTTGGTCTGGGTTGAAATTTGTGATTCCTGTAAAGGATAGGGTTAAGTAAATGAAGAGACATAGGTTTTTTTGGATTTGGTGCTTGATAGGAGCTTTCGTCTTTTCTTCTTGTTCACCTGTTCTTTATTCCACAATAGAGCATGTTACCCCATTACCAGAGGAAAAGGGAGAATTGCAATTTGGACTGGGGTTCGGTTCTAGTTCATCTGAATCTGGAGGAAATGGTAGCTTTTCATTTAATGGATCCTATGCTTTTTCAGACCATTATTTCGCGGCCGGGAGCTTTTTGACTTGGGATGGTGAAAGTGAGCCAGAGGGGGATGACTTATTTGGTCTTTTGGACTGGGGAAGCCAGGCCTCTCTACTTCAACTTGGCGTTGGTAGATACTGGGTAGATAAAAAAGATGAGAGATGGCGATATGAAGTTTCAGCAGGCTATGGTATGGGGTTCATCAAAAATGGTAGATCGGATGATTCCTTCGTTGACTCCGAATTCGGCAATTACTTCATTCAACCTGCCATAGGTTTTAAGTCCAAGAATTTTTGGTTACTCGGTTCTCTGAAATTTAATTACATCGATTTTCAGTCAGTGGATTACCTTTATCAGGATCCTCAAGAGCCTCTTAGACTGGAACAATTCCTTGAAAGTAATAGCCAAAAATTCGCAATCGAACCTGGTATCAACGCTTCAGTCTTTCTTAAGCCGGTTATATTCTCAATGAAATACTCATGGTCTAGCTTCAACTCACCGGAACTCATAAATGGTGATTTACCAATAGTAATGAACAGAAATCTTACCCTCTCCCTTAATTTCCTTTTCAATTCAAAAGATTGGAAGTAGAGGCTCTCCTCTGTCTAATTATACCATTGGCTATTTTGACTTAAATTGAACTCAACAATGGTGAAAATCTGAATGATAGAAAATCTTCCAGCCTGGATTGAGCTCCTTTTTGCTGCTACCCTTATTCTAACATTGGGTTTCTTTCATTTCGCGAATGGTAAACCAAGCAGAATAACCGGCCTAATTATTGTTTGGAGTCTTATCCACGCCATCCTAGCCTTAAATGGATTTTATCAGGACACCGAATCGATCCCTCCCAGGTTTGGTTTGATATTAATTCCTGCTACTCTGGTAATATTTTATGGATTGCTACCCACGCAGATCGAAAAGATTTCCCTGTCCAGAAATAGGCTAATTAGCACTTTCTCTCATATCATTCGGATCCCAGTCGAAATCGTTCTTTACTATTTGTTCGTGAACGAAATGATTCCTGAACTCATGACCTTTGAAGGAAGAAATTTTGACATCTTGATAGGATTTAGTGCTCCGATTGTTGGGTTTTTCATCTACAAAAAATGGATTGGTAAAAAGGGATTAATTGGCTGGAATTTTATCGGACTTTGCTTTGTGCTTTTCATTCTTTTCAATGGAATCCTATCTGCAGAATTACCTTTTCAGCAGTTTGCCTTTGAGCAACCCAATAGAGCCATTTCTTATTTTCCTTTTGTACTACTTCCGGCTACCATTGTTCCTCTGGTCGTATGGACTCATCTTTCGGATATTTTTCTGCTGCGCAAAGAACTGAAAAGTTAAATTGAACAAGTCATAATCAACAAAGACTCGATGAGCCAGAAAGTAAATCCGAATCCTCTTTTTTACCATGGACTTATCGCTCTGATTTTAGCACTTTGGATTGTACTATTTTTAGTGTTGATCGCTCCTTTCGATCTCATCGATGTGAGATTCGAAAACAGGATTATCATGATGCCAGGATATGGCATATTGTTCGCTTTATCCTATTTGGCTTTTGCTTTAATGGAGATAAGATTTCCTATCAAAAAAGGCTGGAAAACTGAGATCCTATGTGTGGCATTCCTCCTTATAGTCCCACTCCTACCCGTCTTTTTTTATTATTCCTCGAACTTCATTCAAGGCGACTACCATTTCCCAATCTTTGTCACCAGAGTTTACCTACCCATTTTCATTTTATTGGTTCCTGCCATCGTTCTTCTCCGTTGGTTCTTTTTGGCGAAGCCAAAGCCCGAGCAACAAAAAATCTTATTGGGAAAGAAAAAATACGATCAATTAAGCCTACGTTTTGATGATTTGGTATTTATCAAAGCCGCTGATAACTACCTCGAAATTAATTATTTGGAAGACAGCCAGCTCCACCAAAGGCTGATTCGGTATACGATGAAAGAAGTTAAAAATGATGTACCCGACTTACTTCAAACGCATAGAAGTTACCTGGTGAACCCCAATCACATCATCCAGTGGAAAAACAAAAACTCTCTTCTCACTACTTCGTCTGAAGTTCCTGTGTCCGACAGCTTCCGGAAGCTGATTCCAAATCTGGATCAGATTCACCACAAATAAGGATTGATTCGCCACAAGTACCACTTGACACCGGGCTAGAGGAGATTTACATACTAGATTCGAGCTGAATTCAATCCAGCCATGAAAGCACTCCCAACATTTATTTTACTTCTCGTCTCCCAGGTTTTATTTGCTCAAAACTTATCAGAAAAAATCCTTGATAACCTTTTGATCCAATTTCTGGAAGAGTCGGATCTACCTGGTGTTTCTGTATGTGTGAATCGAGATGGAAATTTGGTTTACTCCAAAGGCTTTGGCTATGCCGACTTAGAAAATAAAGTCAACATGACTGCTTCGACGCAGATTCGTGCTGCTTCCGTTTCTAAAATGATCACGGTTACAGCTTTGGCGAAGCTAGTTTCTGATGGAAAACTGGATTTGGATTCTCCCATCAGCCAATACATAGAGGGACTATCTTCAAGTCTTCAAAATCTCACCACCCGTCAGATAGCAAGTCATACAGCAGGCCTTCCTCATCAGCCCAAATCTGAACGATCTAAGCGGGGAGACTTCGTATCCAGTCAGGAACTCATTGATTTGGTCGAGGAGACGGAATTACTTTTTGAGCCTGGTACCGATTATAAATATTCCACTTTGGGGTATAATCTTCTGGCAGGAGTGATTGAGGGAGCTTCGGGGAAAACGTATTTGGACTATCTGCAAAACGACATCTTCATTCCTCTGGAAATGAATCAAACTTTTCCTGATGATGAAGATGAGTTAAGTCAAGCTGATGCAAAAATGTATTTCTTTAAAAAGGAAAAACTGGTTTTGGATAAGCAGTATTTCAAAGGAAACTATAAACTCCCAGGTGCCGGGTTCAAATCCACCTCTCAAGACTTGGCAAAAATGATGGATGCCTACACGAATGGGATGATCAGTACTGAAGCTCAAAGAGATGTACTTAAGGAAGTCCTTCTTTCAAATGGAAAAGCCACAGGAGTTAGTTTAGGCTGGAGGCTAAATACTGATTTGTCTGGCCGAAGAACCATCGAACATGCGGGGAACTGGCAGGGCGCCCGAACTGTCATCGTACACTTTCCAGAAGAAAAACTGACCATATCCATTATGATTAATGCACAATGCACAGTTTTCATTGAAGAAATGGCACAGATGATTGGACAGCTGTTTTTAAATAATTTAGTCCAAAATGAAAGCCTTGTAAAAATTCGTGGCCCCGTTTCAGGAAATAAGACCTCGGATAACTCTATAAAAATCAATGGTGAAATTTTACTTTCAGAAGAAGGTAACGGTAGGCTAAGCCTGGATTCCGAGTATCAATTCCTGAATGAAAGCCCAATACTGTACTTGGGTTTTGAAGATAACTATGCGCTGATTACGGAATTTGGACCACTATTTCTTAAGCTTTCTAATGGGCAAAAGCCTTTTGGAGAGATCTTTCTTTTCCAGGCATTTGATCGTGAAAAACCATCATTCATCGAATTCCATTTGAAATAGAGGTCCATTTGGGCTACAAGCCATCTCATTTTCCTTATTTTTCCTAGCTTATAATCGTAAGTCAATGGGATTAGAAATCGAGAATTTTTTAAGTCAGCTAAGTGAGGAAGATAGAGCCTTATTTCAATCAGTTTTAGAAACTGTTTCCAAAGCCGATAAAACCGTTAAGGCTGAAATCGGAAACATCATGGGTGGGCAGCCCGGCCTCGTCTTCAATCAGGAAGGAGTATTCAAATATGGATTGGCTAAAACCACCAAACATTACACTTTTCACTCCATGGTCATGTACGCCTTCCCTGAGCTTTTGGAAGAACTGAAATCGAAAACGAAGGGAATAAAATTCCAAAAAGGTTGTTTCAACTTTTCTTCGCCAGAGAGATTAGAAATGTCTGTATTTCAAGAATTTATGCAGCATTCTTCGGAAAAGGATTTTATGCCAATTGTTAGGAAGTATCAGGCAAAAAAGAAGTAAAATCAAACGCATTCTATGCTCGTTTCAGAAACTTTTTCACATCAGGAAGTTCGAGGATTCAAATTTGGTTATAACCCCTTAGGAAAGCCAGTTCTTTACTCTCACGTTTATTTCGTGGATGGACTTCTTATAGATACGGGACATATCAAGATCAAAGAAAGCTTCCTGAAGCGCACCCAAAATCTTGATGTACAGAAAGTCTTTATCACTCATCATCACGAAGATCATACTGGAAATCTTCAAGGGATTAAAGAGCAAAAAGAAGTCGAGATTTTTTGTTCTCCTCTTTGTCAGGAACTCATGAAAAATCCTCCTGACCTGAGCCTTGCTCAAAAACTGACTTGGGGCGATCGACCTCCATTTTATGACTTCACGACAATTGAAGATAAAATCGAGACTATTAATCACAGGTTCGAAATCATCCCTATTCCCGGTCATGCTAAGGATATGGTGGCGCTTTATGAGCGGGATAAAAAATGGCTTTTCTCGGCAGACCTTTACATCAATTCATTCATCGGCTATTTCCTGGAAAATGAAAGTATCCAGGATCAAATAAATTCCACCAAAAGAATTCTGGAGCTGGATTTCGAGGCGATGTTTTGTGCTCATAACCCTCAATTCAAAAATCCAAAGGCAAAGCTGGCGAAGAAGCTCGATTTCCTGGAATCCTCATTTGAAGCTGTTAAAAATCTTCATAATCAGGGATTAAACCCAAAGCAAATTTTTGATCAACTACCTTGGAAAGAAGACTGGTTTATACGCTTCCTTTCCGGAGGACAACTCTCTAAATTCAACATGGTCAAGTCCATTGTCAGAGACATTGAATCGAAGTAAAGAACTTTAAACAGAAACCAGGACCGTCCTTGTCAAATTCATTATCTTAAACCTATGAGCTGGCCACAAAAAACAATCGGAATGATAGGAATCATGTCTGTGGGGATATTGATACTATCCTTGATTGTTTTCGGATCGCTAAACACTGACTTCAGCTTCATCGACGATTTCATCAGTAAGCTTGGAGCCAAAGGTCAACCGAACGCTTTCTTATTTAATCTTATTGGTTTTGTAGCAGTGGGCTTACTTTTATTCATTTTCGGATGGTCCTACGGTAGACTTAAAAATGACCGTTTTCTTTCCATTCTTCTTTCCCTTTTCGGTTTGGGTTTTGCATTCACGGCCATTCCTGTAGATCTCGAAATGGAGAATGCTCCAGTATCGAAGGCTCATATCGTTGCGATTTGCCTTGGATTGGCTTTTTGGATGTTTGGGCTTTCTAGAATGGGGTATAACCCAAAGCTCCCTCAAAGAATAAGGCACCGTTCAAATTTTACGGCGGCAATATTAATGCTGGCGATGATGGGCTTCGTTTTAGGTTTTTGGTCAATGCCCATCACACACAGGTTAGTCTTTGGAATCGTATTCGGATGGACACTTTACACATCCTTGGAACTCTTCAATCGAAGAGCAGCATGATTACACTTGAAGTTTCTTTGTGCCTCAAACCCGAAGGATGAAAATCTTTGACGCTCACTTTCACATCATCGATCCAAGATTTCCATTAATTGAAAATCAAGGCTACCTACCTCCCGAATTCAAGACAGAAGATTATAAATCCAAATGGGATAATCATGAACTCATCGGAGGTGCGATAGTTAGTGGTTCATTTCAGGGATTTGATCAGCGTTACCTTATTGATTCATTGCAGGATTTTGGAGATTCATTTTTTGGGGTGGCTAATATTCATCCAGAAATTCGGGATTCAGAAATAGAAAAACTACATAAGGCTGGTGTCCGAGCCGTTCGATTCAACCTAAAGCGAGGAGGCTCGGCTGGGATCAAGGATGTAAACTACCTATCCCATAAACTCTTTGCCGAATACGTATGGCACTCCGAATTTTACATTGAAAACAAAGATCTCAACGGTCTCAATAGTCTGCTCCGAGAAATTCCGGCATTCTCCATCGACCATCTCGGCCTAACCAGAGATGGTATCAAGGATTTATATGCTTTGGTCGAAAGGGGCGTTAAAGTCAAAGCAACCGGTTTTGGAAGGGTCGATTTCGATCCGATAGAGATAATGAAAACCATTCAGAAAATAAATCCAGAAGCACTACTTTTCGGCTCGGATTTACCTTCCACTCGTGCTCCGAAACTCTTTTCCTTTGGGGACATGGACCTTATTAAAGATAATTTCGATGAGGATGATCGAAGACTAATATTTTCCGAAAACGCTCTTAAGTGGTACAAAAAGTAGATAGGATATGAAATGGATATTTCTTGCTGTTTTTCTAAGCCTTGGCTTCAGCAGTTTTGCGCAGCAAAGCGGAAATCATGATCTAAATGAAAAGACGAAATCGAAAATCGATGAGATCTTTAAAGAATTTGATGATCTGACTTCACCTGGCTATGCCATTGGAATATCAAAAAATGGAGAAACCCTCTACCAGAAAGGTTATGGCTCAGCCAATCTCGACTATAATATTCCCATCACTCCGAAATCGGCTTTTAGCATTGCATCCGTTTCCAAGCAATTCACCGCAGCTTGTGTAGCACTTTTGATTCTGGATGGAAAGTTATCCCTGGAGGATAGAGCTTCAGATTTCATTCCGGAACTGAAAAAGTTCGATGAAGAAATTCTAGTAAAGCATTTGGTTTACAATACTTCTGGAATACCCGATTATCAGGATTTGGAAAGACCTAATGGAAAATCATGGATCACTTTCAACTATTTCGATATTGATGAATGCATTGCTATCTCTCTCGCTGAGGACACCCTGCTTTTCACCCCTGGAGAGGAATGGAATTATTGTAATGTGAACTTCATGTTGCTTACCAAAATCGTAGAAAGTATCAGCGGGCAAAGTTTCAGTGCTTTTGCCAAAGAACGTCTTTTTGAACCTTTGGGGATGAATAATACACTCATAAATGACGATGTGACTCAGATTATTCCAAACCGTGTAACTCCTTATAATCTCAGGACTGAGGAAATCGTCCAAGCCTACGAAGAATATGGTGTAAAAATCAAATTAGAAGGGAAGTACATTCAGCATCAACGAAATTCCCCTCATTATGGAGGAAGCGGAGTGGTTACCACCATAGAAGATTTACTTCGGTGGGGTCAGAATATGTATACAAAGGAATTTGGTGGAGAGGAATTTTATGAGTTAATGCATACCACCGGGAACTTCAATCATGATAGAAAGAATCAAGCTTTCGGATTATATCTGGGAGATTTTAATGGCAGAGAAATAGTCGCCTGGGATGGTGGTGACTGGGGTATCAGCTCTCAATTAATGAGATTTCCAGATCAAGGAATCGCAATCGTAGTACTTTCAAACATTGGAACGGGAGAAGCTTACAGAAAGGTAAATGCGATTGCAGATATTTTAGTGGAAGAGGAAATAATCAAATGAGTGAATTAGAGTTAATCATTGACTTACATAAAGGAACACCAAGACAAGGCCCCGGAAGTGAAAAGGATTCACTAAAGGCATTGAGCTTTATGGATTTGCCCAAGGACAAAACTCTGAAGATCGCAGATTTAGGCTGTGGTTCCGGAGGTCAGACCCTAACCCTAGCACAACATACCCATTCCGAAATTCTTGCAATAGATCTTTTTCAGGAGTTTCTCGATGAATTAGAGAAAAGATCCAAGGACCTTGGATTTGAAAAGCAAATAAAAACCAAAGCAGAATCCATTGTAGATTTGAAAATCGAAAAGGAAAGCCTGGATGTGATTTGGTCAGAGGGAGCCATTTATAATATGGGATTCGAAAAAGGCATCCAATATTGGCATCAGTTCCTTAAGCCTAAGGGTTACTTAGCCATAAGCGAAATCACCTGGATCACGCAAGAAAGACCAAAAGAAATCGAAGAATTTTGGATGAAGGAATATCCAGAGGTGGATACCGCATCAAATAAAATCCAGCAATTAGAATCGAATGGGTATACTCTCTGTGGGTACTTCTATTTGTCTGAAAAGAGTTGGGTCGATGAATATTACAGACCTCTTCAATCAGGATTTGAAAGTTTTTTAGATCGCCATAATCACTCAGCACAGGCCAAGGAGGTGATTGAAATGAATCAGGCAGAAATCGAACTCTATAACAAATTCAAAGCCTACTACAGCTATGGGTTTTATATAGCCAGAAAGGACTAATAGAGATGAAACAGCCATACTATCATAGTAAAGAGGGCGTCTCAGAGTACATTCAGTTGGCGAAGGATGTTGATGGCAAAAGATTGATTCATGAATTGAAATCACATTTGGAATCCGGGTCATCCTTATTGGAATTAGGTTCTGGTCCTGGAAAAGATTGGGAGATTCTTAAAGATGATTACTTGGTAACTGGATCAGATAATTCTCCAGAATTTATCAAACACTTAGAATCAAAATTTCCGGGAGGTCAGTTTCATTTGCTTGATGCGGTAAGCCTGGAAATCGACGAACAATTTGATTGCATTTATTCCAACAAAGTCTTGCATCACTTAACGGATGAAGAGCTACAAAAATCCATTTCCAAGCAAGCTGAAATTCTTACTCCTTCTGGCATAGTCTCCCACTCTTTCTGGGCTGGACAAGGTGATGAGATTTTTAAGGGAATGTATGTGAATTACCATACTATCGAGGAGCTTGAAAAAAGTTTTAAAACCCACTTTGAGATTATTCAGATAACGCCGTATACTGAATTCGAAAAAAATGATTCACTTCACCTGATAGCCAGGCTGAAGTAGATTGATTATCCATCGTACTGGGTTGTGTAAGAAACAGGATTAAACCAGTTGAATAGGGACAAATTGTTGTCATCCAACTCATTTTTTCAAAAGGCCCTGCTCTCGGTTTTAGATTGGTAGAAATTATTTAGTCAATCTAGAATTTATGAAAAAATTAAAGCTTGCAGGCATCATTTTAAGTGTAGTCATCCTATGGAGTTTATTCGTCGGATTAGGTCTTTCAGAGGGATTTTTACTGAGGCCATTTGTTTCTGGTGATTCATCCCAAGACTTCGTAGACGGTGTACTAGAAAAGTTGGATGAGGTCTATGTGGGAAATTTTGCCATGATCATGGTTGAGGATGGAGAATTCTCAGACGATTTATATTTCTCGGTCGGCCAAGAAGTAGATGAGAACTCCTCCTTTCCAGTGGCTTCAATCAGTAAATGGGTCACTTCCTTTGGTGTGATGAAACTAGTGCAGCAGGGAAAAATAGATCTTGATACTCCAGTTGATGAGTACTTAACGCGCTGGAACCTACCTCCAAGTGACTATGACAACCGAGAAGTGACCGTGAGAAGGCTTCTCTCCCATTCTGCCGGATTGACTGATGACTTAGGATATGGAGGCTTTGCCGCAGGCGAAAAAGTACAAACCATAGAAGAGTCTCTAACCAATGCATCTGACGGCTACTACGAAGGGGCCGCGGCAAAGGTAGGATATCAACCTGGCTCACAATACATGTATTCTGGAGCGAGTTATCTTATTCTTCAACTTTTAATCGAGGAGATTTCAGGAAAATCATTTCAGACTTTTATGGATCAGGAAGTTTTTGAGCCTTTGGGAATGAAAAACACCACCTTCGATTTGGAGGCCAACCCTGGTTTTGAGATGGTGGACGTTTACACAGTCGAAGGAGAAACCAGACCATTTAATCGCTTCACAGCTATGGCGGCAGCTGCCCTAGTCACATCCGCGAGTGACCTGATGAAGTTTATGCAAGCTAGTGTGACTGCTAACAGTATTCTTTCCCAAGAGACTATTCAGGAAATGAGTAGTCCGGAGTCATTCATAAATGGCACTCCGGTTTATGGATTAGGACCGCACCTTTATAGCCAAAACAGTTCAGAATCAAATATTATCGGGCATGACGGAAGTGGAAATAATGCCATCAACACGGCCGCAAGAGTAGATCTTATGAGCGGAGATGGCATCATTATTCTGGAAACTGGCAATTACAAAATAGCCTCAAATCTGGCAGATGAATGGATGTTTTGGAAAGCAGGCATCGCAGATTTCGTGGTGATCACGAGAAATAAAAATTTCTTGATCACGCTATTACTTTCTGGCTATGCCTTAATCCTGATCGGTTCGATCTATTTCATCCGACGAAAGAAAACTCTTGCTGCAATCTGATCCTCTATTCTGATTTCAAAACCACCGATGGGTTTGCCTTTTCTAATCTGAATATTTGAGAGAATCCTGTCAACAAAACCACAATCAATAAAAGTCCGATACTTGTGCCGAGTGGGATGACGCCTACACCACTATGGAATGCAAAGAAACTATCCAAAAAGCCACTGACAGCAAACCATGCGAGTCCTCCTCCAAGGATGGCTGCGATGCTTCCCAAAATGAGATATCGTCGCACTAAACCAACTGCTAAACCCGGGGTGCTCGCTCCATAAACCTTGCGAACACAATAATCCTTTATCCTTGCTTTCAGATTTAAAGAAACCAGACCGAAAAGACCCATGGCTGCTAAAATGATGCACAGCCCTGAAGCAAACAAAAGGATATTTTGAACCCCTTCGGCATCATTGATAGCTTGATCAAACACTTGATTCTGAAACTGTCCCGTGAATAAATCTCTTGGGAAAATTCCTCTCCAGATGGATCTTACTTCCTCCATAGTTTGGGTGTCATTTCCTTCTAAAAAGCTCAAGGTCAAATAATTGAAATCTTTACTATCGCTAGCCTTGATGACCATAGGAGCTACTTCAGACTGGAAGTAAATGGTATGAAAATCCTTGACCACACCTACTATTCTATGATCAACACTATCGATTTCCACAATCTGCTCAATGGGGTCTAGCAGACCTGATTCTTGAACAAAGGTCTCATTGACCAGTATGGAATTTTCAAACTCTGCAGGAGCCAATTGATCGAGAGTTCTTCCTGAAACCGACTCCACTTCCATTTCGCTCAGGTAGTTGGACTCTGAGAGTAGAAACTGAGCAGATATCTCTTTATCAGCCACCTTCATGTCATTCTGATTAATCCAATTTCCGATGTAAGCTTGACTCCCAACAGCGCTAATGACATTAGAATTATTTCGAATTTGATTCTCCAGAACTTCGTACTTCTCCGGATCTGGTACGTTCAAAATGATTTTATTCTCACTTGAATATCCCCATTCCCGATCAGCGTTTTGTGCGTTGGTTTGCACAAAGGCAATACCGGCCACAATACCAATAACGGCCAAGGTAAATTGAAGCGTAATCAAGGTCTGAGTCAACCAACCTTTTTTACCAACTTCACTTTTCCCCTTCAAAATGGATAAAGGCTGGAAGGAAGAAATATAGATAGCAGGGTAAATCCCGGATGCTATGGTAAGGAAAAACAATAGCCCACCGAGCCAGGCCCAAATCATCCAATTTCCAAGTAAGTCTAGCTGAAGGTTTTTGAATGCTATGGAATTGAATCCGGGTAAAAAGAAGGCCCCAGCGATCAGACAACCAAAGACGATGGCTCCAAGACAAACCAGGAAGTTTTCACTCAAATACTGGAGAATCAACTGCGATCTTTTTACCCCGATCACCTTACGAACTCCGATCTCTTTCAATCGCTTCGTAGCCATCAAAATGGAGATATTGACATAGTTGAATATCGCCAATATCATAATAAAGGCAGCAATCACAGAGAGAAGAATAATAGGACCCTGCCCCATAAAGCCTATGACTCCGTTGTCAATTTTCGATGCCATGGGAACCAATTCAGTAAATGGAATAGTGCTTACCTCCAAATATGGTTGATCCGGATTGATCTGGTTTTGATCGGCTTTAATCTGATCAAAGCTGGAGTTTAGAGCTACCAACTCAGATTCATCCTTTACTCGGATAAAGGTCCAGGCCTCCTGTTTCCACTGATCCTTTAAGGTGAGATCAGCATTTTTTGCCCAGATAGCATCGAAATGAGCTAAAACCTCAAATTCGAAAATTTCGATATCCTTCATAGGCTCCAATACTGCGGCAACTTGAAAGAACTTTTCTTCCTCAGCGATGATCAGGGAAATCTCCTGTCCGATCGCAGGCGCATCTCCAAAAAGCCTTTCAGCAAATTCGGAGGATAAAATGACTTGATTCGGATCTTCTAATGCTCCTGCATAACCACTTTGGATTCCATAGCTGAACATTTCCATGTAATCAGAATCCACGAATTGGGTTCGAGGGAAATAAGTCTCATTGTTATGAATCAATACATTGGAACCCCTCATGACTCTGGTAAGCCCATGTTGTATTTGAGATGTCTCATTTAGCCAATCATAAACTGGTTTTGCGATAGTCCCATTGGTGATGATTCCTTCCTCTTTCTCGATCTTATAGACTAATTGGTGAAGCTCTTCCTTATTTTCTTGATTCATTCCTTTGAACCATATCTGTTCAATAAACAGATACGCAACTAGACTGCAGGCTACTGCAGTGGACAGCCCAAATACTGAGATAAACGTGGTGAGTTTTTGCTTGCGGAGATTTCTCCAGCCAAGCTTGAAATAACTTTTAAACATGGCAGTGTGGGTATTAGTGTAATAAGTTGGTTTTCGTCTTCTGATATTGCTCCACCTAAAAAAGGTGATCACATGCCAGATATATTTCCAGCGGGCATAGTTGGGACCCCGCTCCTCCAGGTTCATGTAGAATAGCTCATAAGCATCTCCTTCGATCTCTTCAAGCTTCTCCGGATTACAATACCATTCCAGAAAATTCGAAGCGACCTTCGGCGGCTCATATGTTTTCTTAGTATCCATGAGAAAACTCCAAAGCAAAAGGAGGAAGCTGATCAAACAGCTTGTTTCTCATATTTCTTACATCTTCGAGAGCCATACGCCCAGCAGAAGAAAGCACAAAAAGTCTTTTCCTTCTCCCTCCTCTTTCTTCAGTAGCCCCACCCATTTTTGAGGAAAGCAGACCTTTGTCTTCAAGACGATTCAGAACCGTATGGACCGCGCTGATATTAACCTTCCGCCCAGTTTGAGCTTTGATCTCTTCTAAAACTGATACTCCGTAAGCACCCTGATCTAAGATTCCAACGGTGAGCAAAACAAGCTCTTCTAATTCTCCTAAGTGATAACCTTTCATTTATTCTACAAATATGAATCTAATATATTACTTTCATATTTGTAAAACAAAAAATTCTTAATATCAAATTTCCTAAGGGTTCAGGACTATTGCGTATATTTTACTCATAATCAATTACCTACCTATGAAAACCTATACTATTCTCGGAGCCAATGGGAATATTGCTTTGGAAGTTTCTAAACACCTGGCAGGAGAAGAAAATTCTATCAGACAATTCAGTAGAAACCCGATAAAAGTTAACCCGACCGACGAGCTTGTTTCCGGTGATTTATTGAACCTGAATGACGTAAAAAAAGCGACTGAGGGAAGCGAGGTGGTTTTTTTACTGGCTGGGCTAAACTACTCAGCTAAAACCTGGAAGGAGCAGTGGCCAGTTGTCATGAGAAACACCATAGAGGCATGTGAGATGTCAAAATCTAAGCTTGTCTTTTTCGATAACATGTATGGTCTGAATCCGGAGCATGTTGGAGATATTACAGAAGAAACTCCCCTCGGTGCAGAAGGAGAAAAAGGTAAAGTGAGACAAGCCATTCTTGAAATGCTTTGGAGGGCAGTAGAGGAAAAAAGGATCACTGCCATGGTGGCGAGGGCAGCCGATTTCTACGGTCCCGCTGCCAAGAATAGCATTCCCAATGAAATGATCATTAATAAAATGTTGGATGGAAAAAGTCCACAGTGGCTTTACTCCGGAGATAAAGCTCACTCATTCACCTACATTCCTGATGCTGGATATGCCACTGCCTTTTTATCACAACAAGAAGATGCATGGAATCAAACCTGGAATCTTCCAACTAGTGATGAGTTTCCATCTGCAAATAAAATCGTGGCTGAAGTAAATAAACTTCTAGGTTCAGATAAAAAGCTAAGTGTACTCCCTGCATTTGCCATGGGCCTCTTGGGAATCTTCATCCCAATTTTAAAAGAGATGAAAGAAAACCGATACCAATTGGATCAGGATTATCGCTTTCACTCGAAGAAAATAGCTGAAAAATATAACCTCCACCCTACTCCCCTAGTTACTGGGCTGAAAAGAAGCTTAAACATAAGTGAATGATAAATAAGCACTTAAGCGAAAATTAAACTGTATTAAACCGTTCGTGACCTGATTAAGTCCGTTGGTTTACAAAATAATTAAGCTTCATCACGGAGGTTGCGCTTCAATGTCAATTCAACTATCTTAAATAGCTATTTCTTAATTCTGGCTTTTTGAAATAGCTTAGTACAAACCACCATAAGAGATGAAAAAAACTCTACTTTATTTTATCGGTCTTGGGGTACTAGTCTCAGGATGCTTCGGTCAGAAGGACTACATAGCTGAGTATGACTATAATTACCAAGGATCATTTAAGAATTATAAAACCTATTCATTCCTTCAATCTGAAGTAACTGATAGTCTATTAATTACTCCCATTATGACTTCTACGATTGGAGCTCGATTAAGCTCACAGGGTTTCCAGGAGAAGGAATCAAAGCCAGACATGCTGGTAAGCTATAAGGTATTTTTTGACTCCATTAGATACAGAGGTTACGTACAACCGGAGCTCGATTACTGGTTACAAAGAACTGGTTATACCTATCGAGATGAAAATGGTGAATTGCAAAAGGAATTAGAGAAAGATGAAACTTACAATATGGTTCGGTATAGCCAAAACAACGGCATGTTAGTCATCTACGTCATCGACAATAAATACGGCAATACTATTTGGCAGGGATATACAGCTGCCGCCTTTGACCCAAATTCACCAGACTTTCAGGCAGATTTAACCAGAGCCGCTTACCGAGTAATGAACGAGTTTAAGCTCTTAAATAAATTTAAGGGCGAATAATCCTGATCAATTCTCACTTTATTCTATTCCTAGTGGATTTAAGGTTCCCAATGCATGACGCATGATTACCTCTTGGAAGAATAATGTATAAATAGCCTGGGCAGCGTCACCTTTTGCAGAGACCAATTGCTGATTAGCCGTGGATAAATCCACAAAATTGGAAAGACCAAGACGGAATCTTTCACTAACTGCGGTCTGTGCCTCTTCGGCAGCCACTACCTGTACCCTTGTATTTCTCTCTTTACGGATAGCAGCTTGATAATTCTGATTTGCTAATCTGACATCTTGATAAATGCTACGATCAAGCGCTTCCTTTTGAAGTTCCTGATTCTTCAATGCCACCTTCCCGCGAGTAACATTCAATCTGGTGTTTAAATTATTGAACAGCGGAATACTCAATCTCACTCCCAGATTATTCTGTGGGTAAATCGTAAGTAATTGCTCCTGAATGGATCGATCATCTAGCGAAGTAAAGAAAGTGGTATAGTTGTAGAATGCGCTCAACCTAGGATAATACATTGCCTTGTTGGCCTTTAAATCCTTAGCGATGGAATTGGTCAATAGCTCCTGCTGTTTGATGTCCACACGATTGCCCAAAGCAATATCATAAAGCTCAGCAGTGCTCATTCCCTCATAGCTCATTGCATTGACGGCTGGATCTACTTCATCAATTTCAGGAATTACTCCTGGTTCTAACTGCAAATATTCACTTAAATCCCAAAGGTCATTTTCGAATCGAATCTCAGCATCAACTACTGTAGATTCCACACGAGCAACTTCAGATTGTTGGTTATACTGATCTGCTAAAGTTCTCAGGCCTGCCTCAGTAAATCCTGTGATTTGCTCTAAAAGAGCCTGTTGATTCTCCAAATTTTCATTTGCTATCCGAAGAAGCTCTTTATCCAACAGAACTTGTAAATAAAGCCTGGCTACATCAAACACCACTTGTTGTGCCGCTCTCTCTAATCCTTTTTCACCTGCTTCCCAGGCAAGTTTGGAAGATTGAGTATCAAAAATTCTTCTACCAGTATTGAAGACAGGCATTTCCAAATTCAGACCGCTAGAGATAATCTCGTTAGTCACATTAGTCACTACGATTTCACCCTCAATCTGCTGGAATTGCTGTCCTGATTGTCTGGCAAATGTGGTCCCAATATTCACAGATGGAAAATGGGAAGCCAAGGCAGATTGCTTTTCTTTCTTTAGAACTTCCTGCTGATTCGCCTGGATTTGGTAATCAAGATTTGCCTCTAGCGCCAAATTAACTGCTTTAGCAAAATCCATTTTCAAGGTATCCTGCGCTAATGCAGGAACCCCAAGAGTAAAGCTTAATAGAATTACGAATAGCTTACGCATGTTGTATTGATTCATCACTAGTTACTTTTCCATCAACAAGATTGATCAACCTTGTACCATAATCTGCATTTGATCTGGCATGAGTGGCCTGAATAATTGTAGCTCCCTCTTTATGAAGCTCCTGGAATACCTCCATAATCTCTTGTGCTTGAGCAGAGTGAAGATTACCAGTTGGCTCATCTGCCAATAGAACCTTAGGCTTTCCAGCAATCGCTCTGGCTATACCAACAAGCTGCTGCTGACCTCCGGACAATTGAGCTGGAAAAAGATCCTTTTTAGCCACCATATTGAAGCGATCCAAAAGATTGGCAATAATGCTCTTTCTTTCAGCGCTCGGCACTTTTCTATAAAGCAAAGGAGTCTCAATATTTTCAAAAACCGTCAATTCATCAATTAGGTGATAGGCCTGAAAGATGTATCCAAATTCACTTTTATGAAGAGCAGATCTCTCTCGCTCCTTCATTCTATGAATCGGTCTTCCATCGATCAGATACTCTCCTTTGTAATCATCATCAAGTAATCCAAGGATATTGAGAAGAGTAGATTTTCCGGCTCCCGAAGGCCCCATAAGGGTCACAAACTCTCCTTCATTTATCGTAAGATTTACTCCTTTCAGGATGAATATTCTTTGAAAACGTGATTCGATGAACTTATCGATTTCTTTTAATTCTATCATTATTAGGTGATTGTAGTGTTTATTCAGATTTTAATGTTTTGGCTGGGTTAAGCTTGAAAACTTTCCAGGCTCTGTATCCAATGGTTACTGCCGCCAAAGCCAATACAATGGAAATAGCAATAACATATGGTCCTATTCCGATACTTGCCTTATTCGCAAAATCCTGGAGCCATGCCGAGGAGAACCAAAGTCCAAAACCTATCGCCAATATGGCTGAAATAGCCAAGAGCTTAAAGAAATCGGATGCCAAAACTTGGATAACATTCGCTTGGGTAGCACCCAAAACTTTTCGGATACTGATTTCTCTTGTTCTTCTCAGTGCCACATAGGAAACCAGTCCAAAAAGGCCCATGCATGCGATAAAAATGGCTATGCCTGAAAACAGCCCAAAGATTTGACTAATGGTTTGTTCTGAGGTGTACATTTGGCCGTAGGCCGTATCCACAAATTCATAATTAAAAGGTCTTCCGTCTCCGATCTCATACCAGATATCATTTAATGTAGCTAAATGTGGAGCAGGGTTTCCTGCAGGCAATTTGACCAAAAGGACATTCGCCTGATCAGGGTCATTATAAATAACCAATGGGCCTACGGAATGGTGTAAGGAGTTAAAGTAGAAGTCCTTCACTACGCCTTTAATTCGTCCCATTCCAAAGCCCAGGTTTACATTCTTCCCAATGGCTTCCTCAGGGTCCCACCCCATCCTTTTGATGGCAAATTCATTAAATAAGACAGGATGAATCGCTTCAGTCTCTCTTGCCTCTTGACGGGTAGGATCAGCCTCTGAGAAGTTTTCACCAGCCAGTAGCTCTAATTCCAAGGTTTCAACAAGCTCAGTGTCTACTGAATACCCGGTAATGCTGAAGGCTTCCGTGTTATCTCCTCCTGACATGATTGAATATCCAGCCTGGATGAAAATAGGTTTGTCCGCAGCTCTGGAAACAGAAATAGCAGAACCTGACCTCTTCATTTCATCAACCACTCCCTCTATTTTAGATCGGAATTGATATGGGTAAGTAACCGCGATAAGATGATCCTGCTTATAGCCAAGATTCACATCCTGCATGTAATTCAGTTGGGATTGAACCACAAAGGTCGAGATCAAAAGACCAATCGAAATGAAAAACTGAAATACGACCAGGCCTTTTCTTACCCATGCGCCGCCACCAAGCTTTATATTATTTCCAAGCGCCTTGATCGGCTCCATTCCTGATAAAATCAAGGATGGATAAATACCGGCTAGAAGTCCAACAACAATCATGAGCCCAAATAGTCCAAGGATAGATATCGGACTAAGTAGGTTTCCTGCCCCAATTTCGAATCCGGCCATATCAGAAAACTGAGGGGCCAGAATATAAATGAAAAGTAAACTCAGGAGCATGGCCGCAAAAGTCAGAATCATTGATTCGGAAACGAATTGACCGAATAGCTGCGCCCGCATGGCTCCAAGAACTTTGCGAAGCCCAACTTCCTTGTTTCTTTCTGTGGCTTCAGCTGTGGCTAAATTCACATAATTGATCACACCTATCGCTATCAGTAGCAAAGCAACCACTGCGAAAATATAGAGGTACTTTTTGTCTGTAGTTGGCTTAATATTATTCAAAGACTGATCTCCGAGATGGATATCAGTCACAGGCTGAAGAAAGAATCCAGTTTCGAAGGAATACTGACGCATTTCATTACCAAGATACTTCTCAGTCATCACGGCAAGCTTTGATTCAAATGCCTCGAGGTCGGTTCCTTCCCGAAGCTTCACATAACTGTAGTAATTACTCGGAGACCACTGCGGATCGGAACCATGGCGATGTGATTTAAATGAGACGATAAAGTCGAAATCAATGTGGCTATTTGATGGAAAATCCTCCATCACTCCAGTGATCAGGTAGTCTGTAGTTTCCACTTTCAGGGTTTTTCCCTCAGCACTGAAGGCAGAACCAAAATATCTCTCCGCAGTAGATTCTGTAATGACCATTTGTCTAGGCTCCGAAAGCATGGTCTGTGGGTTTCCCACAAGCACATTAAAGTCAAAAACGTTGAAAAAATTCTCGTCCGCGTAAGCAAACTTCTTCTCCTCTTGCTTTTCACCTGCATTGTCAATCACAACAGATTGGAAAATGCTCAAGTCAAAAAGAAGCGTCC
This sequence comes from uncultured Cyclobacteriaceae bacterium, assembly GCA_937146645.1. Lineage (GTDB taxonomy): Bacteria > Bacteroidota > Bacteroidia > Cytophagales > Cyclobacteriaceae > Algoriphagus. Next base: position 214,035 of record CAKZRQ010000015.1, on the reverse strand, counting down.
CCATCTCAGCTTCATCCACTTCATCCAAAACGGTGGGAACCAGCGAAGAAGGCGTGCTACTCACGAGCTGGCTCTCTTCGGAATCACTAAACACCTGTGTGAAGCGATAAATACGATCTGCATCCGTATACATGCGATCGTAGCTCCACTCATGATGGATGTACAAGGAGATCAAAATAAAGCTCACCAATGCCACGGTTAACCCAAGAAGATTAATGGCTGTGTAGAGCTTTCTTTTCTTCAGATTCCTAAAAGAGATTTTTAAATAATTCTTCCACATATGGGGTAAGGTTAGCTGGTTAAAAATGTTGGTTGGTAGTGGTAGTTGGTTTAGTTTTCAAATTCTCCTTGCCTATACCCCACTTTTGTGCCATAAAAAAAGCCTCAGAATAAGCTCCTGAGGCCATTTTTTAAATAATATGCCCGAATTCAGACGAACATTTTTGTTCGCTGGCGGACGAAAGCATTATGTAGGATTAGAACTTACGATATTTTCCATCCAGATACTTGTTTGCTTCTTTCTCATCGAATTTTGCCTTCTTATTATTCCAGTGAAGCGTCTGTCCCGGGAATCTTCCAGCTATGGTTCCCAGCAAAATAGTCTCAGTCAATCGCGCAGAATATGAGAACGGGGCAGTTGTTTCAGCTTTGCCTAAGCAGGCGTCTACAAACTGATGATAATGCTTTTTACTCTCTGCATTGTAGTCCTTCACGGGTTTCCCAAGATTGAATGATTCTATGTCCATTTCCACATATTCTCCATCTACAATTTTCTTCGGCAGCTGCATAAAGTGGGGTAGCAAAAGCTTACCCTTTTCACCCAAGAACATAGCTCCCTGATCAGGCAGTTTGTCGCCATTCGGCAAAGCAAAATCTTCATGCTCTGGTGGTGCACCTGGACCATCATACCAGATCCATTTTAGGGTTTCCGTGGTATATGGGGTTTGAGGGAATTCGTAGGTGACGGTGTTATTCAGCGGATAGCCATATCCATTCGGTTCACGACATTCATTTTTGATAGTGAGGGGCACGTCTAGCTGGAGGGCATTGTAAGGTGTATCAAAAATATGTACTCCCATATCACCTAGGGTCCCACACCCATAATCCACGAGCTGTCTCCAATTACCCGGGTGATAGCGCTCTTCCTTATAGGGTCGCTCGGCGGATGTGCCAAGCCATAAATTCCAATCCAAAGATTCTGGTACGGGATCACTTCCTTCAGGTATGGCTCCATCATATCCCCAATTTTTAGGAGACCATGCACGAACCGTGTGCACCTTCCCTATAATGCCAGATTGAATCAACAAGGTCGCCAGCTTATAATCGTAGAAGGAATGAACTTGGATACCCATCTGGGTCACCAGTTTCTTTTTTGCGGCAAGCTTATTCATGTCTCTCGCTTCAGCCACGTAATGGGTCAATGGCTTTTGACAATAAACTGGCTTATTCATCTTCATCGCCATCATAGAAGCCGGAGCATGTGTGTGGTCCGGAGTAGATACAACTACCGCATCTATTTCGTCCTTCATGTCTTTCAGCATTTCCCTGTAATCAGCATAGGTCTTCGCATTTGGGAACATCGCCTTGGCTGCATCCAGATTATTTTTATCTACATCCACTAGCGCTGTCACATCTACTAATTCATGAGAAGAAATGGCCTTTAGATCTTCCATTCCCATATTTCCTACACCAATATGAGCTGTTCGTAATCTCCCATTAGCTTTAGCTTGGGCCATTAGGCTTGGAGCCAAAGCTAATCCCATTAAACCTATCCCTGATTTTTTTAGAAACTCTCGTCGTTCCTTCGGTAAGTTTTTATCACTCATTACTTATGATTTGTTTTAATTCAATTCTTTGATTTGGATGGACCTGAAATACAATACATCCCCATGTCCTAAAAAGCCTATGTGACCCTTATCTCTAATTAATCCGGGATGTTCACGACCATCCACAGTTCCATTCTTGCTTGCTTCCAGATAGTCTCCTTCCAAAATGGTCTCTCCATTCAAAATAATCTTAATCTTAGGATGCTCTACGATTACTGTCTGCTCATTCCACTCTCCTGCTGGCTTTAGAAAACCTCTTTTAGCCGGAATCACACCATAGACAGAACCATGATATTGATAATCCTTTAGGCCCTTGAATTTATCAGCCGGATTATCCAGAATCTGAAGTTCCTTTCCAACATAAGCTGCATCCCCTTGTAGTGGAGCATGAATTCCAAGGCCGTTATTGGCACCTGGGGTAAGCTTAAACTCAAACTTGAAAATGAAATCTCCATACTCCTTTTCCGTGTAGAGATTTCCGCCCCCATCGCCCTCAGGGTTAATGGCAATGACACCATCCTGTACAGAATAAGAAGTCTTATTCCCTACCCAGCCATCTAGATTTTCACCATTGAACAGAGATACGAAACCTTCAGAACTTTGCTTCTGGCCAAAAGAATAAACACTCAGCGAAAAGAAGAAAAGGCAAAAGAAAAATCTGATTTTCGGGAAAATCATAGGTCACTGGGTTGATTAAATCCTAAAATAGGACACAATTCAATCAAATCATCCCAGAGATGGATTTTTTACATCTGTGGCTTTAGCCCCAAGGCCTATTCATTTTTCAGGACACTCGCAGGATTCGCCCTCGAAGCGAAAAAAGAATGAAGTCCAACAATCAACAAGCATAAAATTAAAACCCCAAGTCCCGAAAGGGCATAAAGGATGTAAGGCATATCAATTTTGTTTTCAAAACCCATCAGCCATTCACTCAGAAAATAATAGGCTGGAAAAACTGCGAGGACAAAGGAGATCCCCACGAGAATCATGTACTCTTTTGAAATCAAAAACAGAATTTGCTGCATAGAAGCACCCAAAACCTTTCGGATACTGATCTCCTTGGTTCTTTGCGCAATGGTGAAACTGGATAAGCCAAATAGGCCCATACAAGAAATCAGGATCGCCAAACCACATGCCCATCCGAGGATATTTCGAATCTGAACATCTTGACGGTAGAATCGCTCAACTTCTTCATCCAGAAATCCTAACCTGGCAGTTTCCATGGGAAAATATTCTTTAAAAATACCTTCTAGTTGTGTTGTCGCATTTGCAAGGTTCTGATTGTCCGTAAGCTTGATGTTTAGCTTTTGAAGGTATTCAGGATCATAGTAAATGATCATCGGTCGAATCTCCTCACGCAACGTTCGGCTATGATAATCATTGATCACCCCGGCTACCACCCTTGGGATTTCATTAAAAGTCAAATCCTGACCTATCGCCTCTCGGGGATCTTCAAATCCCATTTCTCGAACGAGGGTTTCGTTCACGAGAACTTCTATCTCAGAGTTATTCGGAGCCTTTCCTGCCACTATTCTCAAGCCATTTACTCTGGCGAAAGCAGAATCTGCATTTTTCACCTGTACATAAAGTTCTAACTCGCTAGAATCCGTTTGGACGGTTATGTCAGAAGTCCAAAGACTGGAAGAAGAGACCATGTCATTACTTCCACTCACACCCTTCACATAGCTTTCCTGACTGATTCGATCTGCTAGCTGCAAAACTTTATCCGTATCTGCGAACAAAGGAATAGTCAGATGAACAACAGCGTCCTTTTCAAAGCCAAGAGGTCGGTTTGAAAGGAAGCTCATTTGAAAACTGATTGCGGATACCAGAATGATGAAAGCAATAGAGCTCGCAAACTGTAGAACGGTCAGGTTCTTTCGTAAGAATACACCTAGTGAGAATTTATTGGATTGCCTGATTTCACCCTTCAGGGCTCTCTGGGCTTGGTAACCACCTAAAATTAGCGAGGGATAAATACCAGTCACTAAGGTCAATACTAAGGCAAATACGATTAAGAATAACACATTCTCGACCGTGAACATATTTAGAATGAATCCTCCAGGCAGGTAATCTGAAAACGCTACCCCAAGAATCTGGACCAAACCAAGACCTAGTAAAGTGGCCAGAATAACAATTAATAAAGTCTCTGAAAGAAACTGCAGAACCAATTGGAATCGGTTACTTCCAAGTGTTTTGCGAATTCCTACTTCCTTCGAGCGATTAATGGACTGAGCGGTTTCCAGATTGATGAAATTCAAACAGGCCAAGACCAGGATAATAACCCCAATCACTACCATTCCATTCAAGAATGATCTGGATACTCCTTGATTATTATAAGTCCTCTCAAAATGCATTTCCGAAAGTGGATGCATATCGTGACTCCTACCAGTTCCGTCTTCCTCATCCATGTTTCTATCGGATAGCGCCATCATATCCGCGATGACACTCTCTTCACTCACCTCTGGCGATTTCTTAATGAAAAGTTGACTGCTGGAATTCACATTTGACCAGCTGTCTATTCCATACCAACTTTTGATCTCATCATTTGCCAAGGTGGCATACGAGATAAAGTTTTCGAAGATGAAATTAGATTGACCTCCAATATCCTCCACTATTCCAGTAACCGTTGTTGGGATTGAATCGGTATTATAATAGATGAGCTCTTTTCCCAGGATTTCATCAAAGCTTGTGTTCGAAAAATATCTGGATGCCGCAGATTCTGTGATGACTACAGAATTTGGGTTTTCCAATGCCGTCTCAGGGTTTCCAGCAATCCACTCGTAGTCAAACATCCTGAAGTAACCAGGATCAGCATACACACTGAGGTTATTCCTGCCAAGGCTTCTATCCTGTTCCGGAATTAATACCATGGTATTGAAAAGGGTATAAAAGGTGGTTTTATCCAAAATCCCTTTCACCTCATCCTGAATCACTTCAGCCAATGGTCCCGGAACACCAGAGTTAGGAAATTCTTCCTCTCCAAAAGTAGTCAGCGTAGTCACGCGGTAAATCTTATCCGCATCCGTATGGAAATCATCAAAGCTATGAGAGAACCAATTGACATTGAAAATCAGAAAGCAAATCGCGATGCCAATTGACAAACCAAGAACATGAATAAAAGTCCTGACCTTATTTCTAAGGACATTTCTAAAACCAATTTTGAAGAAGTTAAATAGCATGGATTCGGAGGTTTACAATAGATTTAAAGCTTATTCGTCCTTCAATGTTTTAACAGGATTCATCTGAGTAGCTCTGAATGACTGGCTGGATACAATCAATGCTGTAAAGGCTATTCCTCCCAATGCCAATAGCGTAAAGCTTAACCAAGACGGCCATTCTTTGATGGCAAACTGAGAAATCCACTCATTCATCACATAAATTGAGATTGGCAAGGCAACTAAAACTCCAATCAAGGTGATCATGAGGAATTCTCGGTTAAACATCCATGAAATACTCCAACTTGATGCACCTAATACCTTTCTAATTCCAATCTCTTTGGTTCTTCCTGCAATGGATAATGCCACCATAGCAAAAAGTCCCATAGACGCGATCAGAATCGCGATAGATGCGGCAATGAAAATCATCTTACCAAGTCTTTCATCCGCTCGGTATTCCGCCTGAACGGTTTCGTCCATGAACTCAAATTCAAAATCTTCACCTGGGAAAACCTTATTCCACTCATCTTCCAGCAATCCTCTAAAAGAAAGGAAGTCGGTTTGATTGGAGCGAATCATAAGCTTTGGATTCGTACTAGATCGAATCCATAAATTATTGATTCCACTAAATACAGCCTCGGGAGCTTTTGCAATCAATACTGGCTCAATAGGATTATAAAGGGATGCATGATGGAAATCCTTCACGACACCGACAATTGAGTGTGGAGAAAATCTAGGATTTGGAATGATTTGCCCGGTAGGATCATCCCAACCAAAGGACTCAGCAAATTTTTCATTTATCAAAAAGGCCGCACTATCAGCACCCACATTAGGATTCAAGTTCCGTCCTTCAGCTAGTTCAATTCCCATAGTTTCTAGGTAATCTCCGCCAACAAAATTCACGAAGAATGTAAACAAGCTGCCATCCTCTTTTTCATAGGCCATTTCCCAGTAGGCATCGTCTCCATAAGTAGCAATACTTATGGCGGCAGAGGCAACTTCAGATCTGGCTTCCAGAGCTTGCCTGTAAGTCTCAGCCTGCTTAAAACTCTCACTCAAGGAAGTAATGAAACTTTGAGATGGGACATTAGGAACATCTACAATAATAATCTGATCCTTCAGAAAGCCTAAATCATAATTACGGATGGTATTCATCTGATTAATCATAATCAAAGTGGTAGCAACAAGAAGAAAGGAAATGATAAACTGGAAGGCCACCAATCCTTTCCTTAAACCTTGCTTTCCAAAGTGGATAGAGAGGTTTCCTTTGAGAACTTTGATCGGACGAAGTCCAGATAAAAAGAAAGCTGGGTAAGCTCCTGCAATAGCTGTGATCAACAAAACGATCCCGATCAACATTAGAATCTGAACGGGTCCATAAACCAAATCCAATTCCTTTTGGAATAAGTCATTAAAGGTGGATAGCAATAGCTCCGCAATGGCAATTCCTATGAAAGTGGCTATCAAAGTGATCAAAAAAGCTTCAGTCAAAAACTGTAAAGTAAGCTGTCGGAAATTGGCTCCCATAGTTTTTCTCACACCCACTTCTTTGGCTCTGGTTGTTGCGCGTCCAATCGCCATGGTAGTGAAATTGATACATGCGATCAACAATACCATAAAGGCCACACCACCAAGAATATAAAGTAAATCGGCCTTCGTGGTCTGTAAGCCCCCATTTCCAGGAACTTCCGAAAAGTGCATTTCATCCAGCGGATGAAGTGTAAAATAGTGCTCACCTTTTACATAGTTCTCACCAAGAGCTTTTTCCATTACAGCTTCCATACGATCATGAATGATGGAAACCTGCGAAGGATCTTTTAGCATTACATAGTTTGACCCCCACACGCTATACCAGGAAGTGAGGCCTTCTTCATCAGAAAAGAAATCCATATTGTCTACGGACATCAGCATATTTAGCTGAATAGTTGAGTTTGGAGGAGTATCTTCCATAACTCCTGTCACTTTATAATCGACGAAATCTTCACCCATTTTAAGCTGAATGGCTTGTCCCATTGGGTCTGTTTCACCAAAGTACTTCTCAGCTGTCTCTTCTGTTATTACTACACTGTACTTATCTACCAATTGATTTTCGACCTGGCCTGCCACCAGCTTAAAATCTAGCATCTTCAGAAAATCCTGATCAACCAAATGAAAGGTTTGCATCTGGCTCACATTTCCTGGCAACTTGCTTTGTACGCCGCTCGAAATAAATGCACTTAAAGCCTCTATCTGAGGGAATTCTTCCCTAAAGGTTGGACCAACGATCAATGGAGAGGAAAAAGACTCCGTCATCTCATTATCCTCCATTTCATGCTGCATGATTCGGAAAATCCGATCACTCTTGGAGTGAAAATTATCGAAGCTCACTTCAAACTGGACAAAGAAAAAGATGAGGATACTCACCCCGAGTCCTAAGGATAGGCCCACCAGATTAATCCCAGTATGAAGCTTATACTTCATGAGATTTCTAGCAGCGATTTTAAAATAGTTTTTCCACATGATGCCTAAGAGTTATTCGTTGGTTTTAGTTTTTATTCGTTTTTGATGGAATCCACTGGATTCGCGGAAGCCGCTTTGAGAGATTGAATGGACACTGTGCTGTAGGCCAAAAACAAAGAGATCAGCCCTGCCGCAATGAAGAATCCTATCCCAATATTGACCTTGTAAGCAAACTGGTCCAGCCACTCATTCATAAGATAGAAGCCTACCGGCAAAGCAATAATCAGGGATACCAAGACCAGAATGAGAAATTCATACGATAGCTTGTTCACGATTCCCATAACTGATGCTCCTAGCACTCTTCTGATTCCAATTTCCTTTCTTCTGGATTCAGAGGTAAAAATGGATAGTCCCAAAATACCCAAACATGAAATCAACAAAGTCAAAAAGGCAAATCCACCCAAAAGCGAACTGGTTTTTTGCTGTTGCTCATATTGAAGATTGATGCTTTCATCTATGAAAGAATAATCAAATGGAAGCCCAGGAATCACTGATTTCCAGGTAGCCTGAAGACTTTCCAACATTTCAGAGTTAAAATCATCCTCTGCCTTGATAAGCATAGTACGGGCATTTAAACCCTGGTCAGTTTTAACCGGGATGTAAAGTGTCGGAGCAATCTTATATCGTAAGTCACGGGTGTGATAGTCCTTTACGACACCTACTATGTTTCCCTTAAAATTGGAATAGAGAAGTCCATTCTCTTCGGTATACACACGCAATGGCTCTTCAAGTGCATTATCCAAGTTCATTCCAAAAAGCTCAAGCGCAGACTCATTGGCCACCATAGCTAGATTATCCAATCCCATGAATTGATCACGGATAGGATAATAGGTACCTCCATCACCACTTTCTTCCACGAATTCACGTCCGGCAACCATTGGAATTCCGAGGGACTCAAAAAATCCGAATTCCACATACTGAACATTAATCGACTCTTCCTCACCTTCAGGAAGATTTGGATACTCCACATTTGGATTCCAGCCCCCATCTATGCCAGGCCGATCACTAGCATACATGACCTTTTCTACACCCGGGATTTTGGCCAGCTCCTGCTCTAGCGTGCTGCTGTTTTGCGTAGCCAGATTACCCATTTTGACTGATATCAGACCCTTCGGGTCAAAGCCCATGGAGGCATTGCTCATGAAATCATGCTGGAAGAATGCCACCGATCCGCAGAAGACCAAAATGGTGGAAAGCACAAACTGAAATATCACTAAGCCTTTTCTTAAACCTGATTTATTTCTACCCATGGTGGATTCTTTCAAAATCATTTCCGGCTTCAATCCTGAAAGGTAGAATGCCGGGAAAATACCAGAAGCAAGGGAGGAAACAATCCAGATTCCAACCAAGGTTAGCTGAAGCTCAGGATCGCTTAAAAAATCAAATGGAATCTGAAGTCCGATGCTTGCTTCAATAATTGGAATGACCAAATAGGCTAGGAATAGACCAATTAAAATCGAGATTCCATTAATCAAAATGGACTCCATCAGAAACTGAGAAATAAGCTGCCCTCTTTGAGCACCATTCACCTTTCTGATGCCGATTTCTTTCATTCTCTTAATTGCTCTAGCAGTCGCCAGATTCACATAATTGATACAAGCCAGCACCAATACGAAAACCCCAATGGAGAAGAAAATCCAAAGGGTGTTATTACTCATTCCAGGTGTCCAATCCCCTCTTAAAGAGTCGTTAGTGTGAATATCGGTGATGGGTTGTAGAAAGTGTACATAGGATTTAGCTTCGTCAGGATTCCTGTATTCGGGATTAATTTCAGGAATCCTATCACTGATTTGGGCCGGATTTTGACTTTCATTGACCTTAACGTAGGTATAAGTTTGTGGCCACCAAAAACTCCCGAAATTAGCTGTAACTGGGAATCCTTCTGTGACCTTAAAGGACACCACGCTCGATACAAAATCGAAATCCATGTGGGTATTTGCAGGAGGATTTTCTAATACTCCCTTAATCTCAAAATCAAGATCACCAGTTAGGGTTAAAATTTCTCCTACGGGATTTTTATCGCCAAAATATTTTTTAGCAATCCTTTCTGTAATAACCATCTGGTATGGATTATCGAAGATACCATCCCACGAACCAGAGATTAATTCGTATTCAAAAAGTCTATCGAAACCTTCATCGGCAAAAAGAAATTTATCTTCTCTAAACCTATCTTCCGGATAAAGACCCTCCGGAGCTTTGGCATAAGTCGATATCTTGATAATACTCACTACTTCATCCAGCTGCTCAGAAAATTCCTTGCGAAGCATAGGAGCCACGGCCCCTCCCACCCAGGCCCATTGCTGTTCATTTCTTACGTCTTGGACCACACGATAAACCTGCTCATGATCTTCGTGAAAATTATCATAAGATCTTTCGAATTTCACGAAAGCCATTAAGATTAAGAAACAGGTCAAGCCTATGGAGAGACCAAAAACATTGATCAGGGAAAAGGCCCTTTGTCTTAAAAGACTTCTCCAGGCGATTTTAAAATAGTTCTTAATCATAATTTGGTTGGTTTAGGAATTATTCGCTTTTCAAGGTCTTAGCCGGATTTATTAAGGCAGCTTTGATCGCTTGCGAGCTCACTGTCAGCAGCGCTATCAAAAGGGTCAAAATTCCAGTCCAAAGAAAGAGCGACCAGTTGATGGAAGTGTGGTAGTCAAAGGTCATCAACCAATCACTCATAAAATACCAGGTCACAGGAATTCCGATGATCACGGAGATAAATACGAGCCTGGTAAACTCTTTGGAAATGAGGCCAACCAATCCAGTTACGGAGGCGCCAAGTACTTTTCTTACAGAAATTTCTTTTTTTCTGCGCTCAGCGATGAAAGTGGCCAGGCCAAATAACCCCATACAGGAAATCAAAATGGCCAATGAGGTAAATAGCGTAGTAAGCAGCGAAACTCTTTCTTCTGATCTGAATTTTCTAGCATGCTGCTCATCGACAAATGCAGCTTCAAAAGGAGCATCTGGCTCAAGCTTTAGGAAAACTTCCTCGGTACTTGCCAGAGCTTTTTGCAAATCCACATTATCATGATATCGGATATGCGCAAAATTTCCTCCCCATTGCGGTCCGCCAATTAAGGTTGGGAAAGCGGAGTGAAATGGAGAATTCATAATGAAATCCTTTACCACACCCACTATTTTATATTTCGTATCGTCATCCTGGATGATCTCTCCTATCGGATCATCAAAACCTATAATTTCAGCAAGACTCTCATTTATCAAAGCGGCAGTGCTATCAGAAGGATATTTGATTACGTCAATGTCTCTTCCCGCTAAAATCGTCATTCCCATGGTTTCAGCAATTCTCACATCGCCAGAATACCTTGAAACATCAGGTCTGAAATTAGGGTCTTTTCCCTGCCAGTTCATGGCATTTGTGTTACTCCAGATTTCAGTGATCGGAGAAAAGGAAAAAGAAACATGACTAACCTCCGGAATGGCCAAAATCTGTTCACGGGCAGTGGAAGGGTTCTCCATTACTTTGTCTGAAAGGGGATGGTAAACCAGGTTATCATGATTTACCCCAAGATCTCTATCCTGAACAAATTGAATCTGATCTCGAACGATCCAGACACTGGAAACAAGTATTACCACTACAGCAAACTGGAATACTACCAGAACTTCTCTTGGCTTCACGCCAAAGCTCCGGTTCACATTCATCTTTGATTTAATCGCCAATGCAGGCTTATAAGAGCTCATCAAAAATGCTGGATAACTACCCGCCAAAACTCCAATTAATAGAACATACAATGCCGAAATCCCCCAGAAAGAAGGTTGCGTGAATGGGTTCGGTAAATCCTGCTGAACCAGATTTTGGAAGCTTTCAAAAGAAACAGAAACAAGAACCACAGCAACGGCATAGGCTGCCACAGCGATGACAATCGACTCGGCTAAAAACTGACCAATCAGCATTCCTCTATTGGCACCGGAAATCTTTCTCACCCCTACTTCTTTGGACCTTTTGTCACTTTGAGCTGTGCTCAAATTCACAAAATTAATTCCTGCAATCACCAAAACCAGAATAGAAACCACGAGGAATACCCGAAGCAAATCGATTCTTCCCCCAACAGCCTCTCCATTCTTGAATTCCGATTTCAGATATAAATCCTTCATAGGATAAAGAAAATCGGTAATCTCAGGCTGATCTGATTTGGAAGCTGTGAAGCCCACATGCTTGGCATTGAAGGCTTCGATGTCGGTTCCCTCACTTAGTTTCACAAAGGTTCTGAACATATTATTCATCCAGAAATCCTCATTTACCCAGCCCATTTGCTGGAGTTTTTTATAAGGAATAAATGCAGTGAAAGAAAAGCTGGAGTTTTCTGGCAAATCCTTGATAACAGCTTTTACCTCAAGCTCCATTTGATTTTCCGCAGTAACGAATTCCCCTACCACGTCTGCTCGACCAAATAATTTATTTGCAACAGTTTCTGTCAGAACAATGGTATTTGGCTCTTCAAGAGCCGCTACCGGATCTCCATAAAGCTCTTCAAAACTGAAAATCTCGAAGAAGTCCGGCATGGTGAAGGTGCTTTCTTCATAAAAACCGTTCTCCCCTACTGACAAAAGAATCTGATCCCATTCTGTAATGTGTGTAGCATTTTCTATCTCTGGGTATTCTTCCTTCAATGCTGGAACATAGGGAGCTGGAGTATAATCCCAGGAAGCGATCTCACCATTAAAGTCACCTGATCTCCAAACTGCATAGATATCGTCAATGTCCTTATGGAATCGATCCACGGACATTTCGAACTGCACCCAAATCAGTAAGAGAATCGAGGCAGCCATTCCGATTCCAAGGCCGCCGATATTAATTAGGGCATAGCCTTTACTTCTCTTGATATTTCTCCAGGCGATTTTTAGGTAGTTTTTCCACATGATTCTTCGAGTTGCGGAACATCCTATTCCAGTTTGATGCCATTAAAAAGTGGGCTTCAGATTAAATACAGGCCTGTTCTGAAATTTAGGCTACTTTTCTCCCGAACATTTTTGTGCGGTTGCGGACGATGAAGGGGATAGCTGTTTGGAGATTAAGGGGAGCATAGAACCTAAATAGCCCCGGGTTTAAACCCGGGGCTATTTAACTACTAAGTACACGTCATTCCTGATGAGCACAGCGAATTCAGGAATTTATTAAATATGGAAACGAAAATATTCCACTATTTATTCATGGCTGATCGAAAACAGGAGTACCAAAAGAAAATAGTCAACTTCGTATGACTATTTAAACGCTCTCTCGATGAACGTTTCACTCATAAAGTTTCCCATAAGACCCTTTAATTCATTTTTTATTTCTAGACCATAAACCTGATCATCTCCATCTTTTTTGATGACTGCCAGTTTGTTATTAGCCAATATTTCCAATGAAGATCCAGAAACTGAGACATTATCCTCGCCAAACTGAGCTTTCATTGGACCAACCAAAGCATCAACAGTAACCTGGCTAGATTCATTGACGGTCATTTTCATCTCCTGCTTATATTTCATAAATCGATAGCTCAGTCCTTCTTCTTCAAATCTCTCAGATATCTCCTGAATCTCCATTCCACCCATACTCATTTCGAACATATTTGAATTGAATGTGGCTTCAATTACTTGCTCCATCTGCTCCCTTGGAACAACTGTGAATAGATCCGGATAGGTTAGATCTAGAGATTTTAACCACTGTTCCGTTTCAAAAATTTCCGCGTATTGATCAAGAAGATCTCTTGCCTCTTGCTCAGTCTGAGCCTGAATCGAAAAAGAAAAGATAAGGGCGAGCAGTAGAAGTGAGATTTTTTTCATGACTTGAATTTTTAATGATGCGACAAGGTAAGCTTTGGTTCCTTCTAAAGGAATTATTTCAACTAACTTTAAATCAAAACCTCAATCTAAATGAAAATACTTGTCATAGGTGGTAATGGCACCATTGGAAATAGAGTAGTCTCTCATCTTAAATCCGAAAATTATGAAGTAATCATCGCTGGTAGAAGTTCTGGAGATGTAACCGTGGATATGACCGACTCCAATTCCATCGCTGCCATGTTTGATACGGTTGGTAATCTGGACAGTGTCGTTTCCATCGCAGGTGAAGCCAAGTGGGATGATTTTGAGAATCTAAGTGAGGAAGATTTTTATGTGGGAATTAAAAGCAAGCTGATGGGGCAGGTAAACCTTTGTAGAATCGGAATTCCCTATCTAAATCCGGAGGGTTCAATTACTCTAAGTACCGGGATTCTCGCAGATGATCCAGTCGCGAAAACCACCAGCGCAGCCATGGTCAATGGTGCCCTTCACAGTTTTGTCAAAGCCTTGGCACTTGAACTGAAAGATGGAAAAAGGGTAAATGCCGTTGCTCTGGGGTTGGTGGAAGACGCTTATGAAAAATATAAAGCCTTTTTCCCTGGCCATAACCCCCTACCCACACCAAGAGTCATTAATGCTTACATCAAAGCCATTCTAGGAAAGAATAATGGCGAGGTGATTCGGGATTATTAATTAATAACCTCCTGCTGTTCGAGATTTGTAATATCGAACGTTGATCTGCCACTGCAAAAATAAAATGTACATCATTCCTGACGAAGAGAAACCGAGCTCAGGAATCTTTATTAGTCCATCTTGAACTCATATTTACCCACCCCAAAAATTTAAAAGAAAAGCTCTACTCTAGAAACGTATCATTCCCCTCCTTGGAGGACCGAGCGTCAAAAATGATTAAGTAACATTTTAGCGAGGGGCCAGAATGTCGCGTGGGCTCACCGAATTCAGGAATCTGTGAGATATGGAAACCAAAAGATTCTGGTATTTCTTCGCTTCGCCCGGAAAACCGGAATTACGTGTTCATGCAGCACAAACCGTCAACCTAAAAAATCACATCTGCTTCATTAGCTCCTTACTCTCCTTATCTACAAAGGTGATCGGAACAAATTTTTCGGTAGGCGCACCTATGTAATATACAGTCCAATTCGGGTCCGTATGGCTAAGCATTTCACTAATGCAGTCAGCTCTATGACCAGTAGGGTTTTCGCACTGATCCCAGTAGAATAACTCTACCTTGTACTTAAGGGACTGAATTTCATTATTCACGACCACCTGGATTTCTATGTCCTGCTTTCCAGCAACATTTGGTATGGGTATAGCTATGTGACTCATGGCTTTAGGGGTTTAGGTTATACTTTTATTTTCTTTAAATATTATTCACTCTTCAAACTTTTCACTGGATTAGCAAGAGCTACTCTGGTGGATTGATAGCTCACCGTAATTATCGCCAATGCCACTGCTCCGAGCACTGCGATTAAGAAATACCACCATTCTATGTCGATTCGATATTCGAAATTCTCCAACCAGCCTTTACTGAAATACCAGGCTAGCGGAAGTGCGATCACAGAAGAGATAAGCACGAGGCCAATGAATTCCTTGGACATGATGGTAATAAGGTTTAAGAAATTCGCCCCCATTACTTTTCGGATTCCAATTTCCTTGGTGCGTTGCTCTGCTGTGAACGTCGCCAGCCCGAAAAGGCCTAAACAAGAAATGAAAATTGCCATGAAGGCAAAGTAGTTTGATAGACTACTCACGGTGGCTTCAGACCTGTAGAAGGTCATAAATTCCTCGTCTGCAAATTCATATTCAAAAGGGAATCTCGGAGCAAATTTCTTATAGGTAGCTTCAATTCCCTCAAGTGCTTCCCGCACTTTTCCGGGTTCGGTTCTAGCTAAGGCATATCCCCAATGTTCATCTTCCGGAAATAATCGGATTACAAGTGGAGCGATAGGTTGATGCAAGGAATTCTGATGGAAATCCTTCACCAAACCTACAATAGGTCCACGGTTACCCCAGAAAACGATCTCCTCCCCTACTGGATTCTCAAAACCCATGGCCCGAGCTGCTGATTCGTTAATCATGTAAGCTGCGGTATCTGTGCCGTATTGATATGAAAAATCTCGTCCATCCAGAAGTTCAATATTCATGGTACTGAGATAATCTTCTGATACCTGAGTTTGATCAAACAAAATGATATCCGTAGTATCCTTACCTCGCCAGAATACATCTTGAGTGGATGATCCAAGCTGTAGAGGGCTCGACATAGAAGCAGTCACAGATTTAATACCAGGGAGGTTGTTCAACTCATTTTGGAAAGTTAAGAAGCTGGTTCCTACAGAACCTTTTGTAGGGAAGTAAACTAGATTTTCTTTATCAAAGCCGAGGTTTTTATTTTGAATGAAATTCAGCTGATTATAAATCACAATCATTCCCAAAATCAGCATGATGGAAAGGGCAAACTGAAAGACCACAAGTCCTTTTCTAAAGAAAGTAGCACTAGGCTTAAATTTCAAAGCTCCTTTTAAGACCACCACAGGCTTAAGTGAAGACATAAACAAGGCAGGATAAGATCCTGACATCAGGCTGGTCACCACCAGAAGCAAGAAAAGCAAAAGCAATAAAGAAGGATCGGTGTAATCAATCACTAACTCCTTACTTGTCAATGTATTAAATGAAGGAAGCAGTAAAGTCACAAGCAGTACGGCTACAAATAATGAGATGATCGTAATCAAGATGGCTTCTCCGTAGAATTGGCCGATTAACGTATTCTTGGTCGCCCCGATGGCTTTTCTCACTCCAATTTCCTTGGCTCTCTTTACCGAACGAGCGGTCGCCAGATTCATGAAATTGATGCAGGCAATCAAAAGAATAAAAACTGCGATGATCGAAAAGATTCTCACGTATTCTATTCGACCACCATCCTGGACGCCATTCTCAAAGTTGGAATACAGGTAGCTATCCTCAAAACTATGCAGGAATAGCTCCACATTACTACCTCGTTGCTTGCCCTTTACATAGTCTCTGATCTTATCATTGACTAGATTGACATCCGCATTTTCAGCTAGTTTCACAAAGCATCTTGGTCCATTATTCCCCCATTGCGTAGCCCAGGTATTATACTTTATCCATCGATCCCAACTCATTAAGAAATCAAAATCCAATGAGGAGTTGCTCGGAATATCCTCTAGAATTCCGGTAACCATCATGTCATCCTCATTATCAGCGATTATCCGCTTTCCTATTGGATCTTCTCCCGGGAAGTATTTATCAGCTAATTCCTGAGTAATCACCACAGCATCAGGTCTGTCCAATGCGGTGTTTGGGTCACCCGCTTTCAGCTTGAAAGAAAAAATCTTCAAAAAGTCATTCTGAACATATCTCCCATATTCCTTTTGAACATTATCACCCACCGTAAAAAGAACATCCTCTTCCCAGAGAACCTGACTGGCAATCTCAATCTCCGGAATCTCCTCAACAATATTCTCTGCTAGAATTCCTGGAGTAGAAGAATAGGTGTTTGGTTCTCCTGAATAAAATTGGTTTTCATAAACCTGATAAATCCTATCCCCCTCTTCATGAAACTTATTCATAGCTCTTTCATCCTGAATCCAAAGAAGAATCAGGAGACTACATGCCATCCCTAGGGCCAGACCCGAAATGTTAATGAAAGAGAATCCTTTGCTCTTTAAAAGGTTTCTCCAGGCGATTTTGAAATAGTTCTTGATCATGGCTAGGGGATTAATTATTCACTTTTTAGACTTTTTACTGGATTGACCATTGCCGCTTTGAGTGACTGGAAGCTAACAGTGAACACCGCTACAGAAACAGCGATTACACCAGCCAATGGGAATACCCATATCGGCATATCGATTCTGAATGCAAAGGTTTCCAGCCAAGTACTCATGGCGAACCAAGAAACAGGAACGGCTATAATCAAGGCGATCAAAACCAACCTTACGAAATCCCATGAAAGCATTGCAATAAGACTTGGGACATTGGCACCGAGGACTTTTCGGATACCGATCTCTTTTGTTCTTTGCTCTGCGGTATAAGTCGCAAGGCCGAGTAAGCCCAGACATGCAATCAAAATTGCCAGAACAGAAAAGGAGGTAAAGATTTTTCGGAAGCGGAAATCAGCCTCATACTGTCTATTAAAATCTTCATCAAGGAAGCTATAAAGGAATGGTCGATGAGGTGCCAAAGCTCCCCAAATGGACTCGACCTCTGCAATGGTTTGCTGAAGGTTTTCAGTGTTGACTTTTATGGATACATATCGACTCGCAAAAGGCTCAAATGGTAAGGAAAGCGGTTCGATCTCACTGTGAAGGGATACAAAATTGAAATCCTTTACAATGCCAATGACTTCTCCTTCTCTACCCCACTGTTCAAATCTTTTTCCGACCATATCTGCAGGATTCGCATAGCCGTATTGTCTGGCAAGAGCTTCATTTACGACTAAGGCCGAGGTGGTATCTGCAGGAGTTTCACGGGAATAACTACGACCAGCAACTATTTCTAAATCATATTGCTCGATAAAGTCCATTCCCACCTGGAAAATACCCTGCCCCTTGTAAACAAATTCTCCATCAGCATCGACAATACCTGTTCCCGCATTCGGAAAGTAACTTCCTGGGACACTTCTTGAAAAGGACACATTCTTCACTCCAGGAACCGCTTCAAATTCACCCCGAAGAGCCTCCATTTGATTATTGACCTGGAAATCATAGTTATACTCGATTAGCAGCATTTGCTCATCCGTAAAGCCCATATCCTTATCCAAGAGATGGGTCATCTGATTATAGACCACCAGCGTTCCGACGATAAGGGAAATGGATAATCCAAACTGGAACACCACAAGTCCTTTTCTTAGTAAAACTCCCTTAGAATCTGTCTTGCTAATGCCCTTTAGAATGGTGACAGGTCTAAAGGATGACAAAGCCAAAGCGGGATATGAGCCTGCTAAAAGGCCAACTACAACCAATCCCAAAATGAATAGTGGAATAGTCTGGATATTTAGCATCTCCCCAAAAATGAAGGTCTTTCCTGTCAGCTCTTTCATAATTGGTAAAGCCACAGCCACCAAAATTACTGCTACGACGCCAGCTAACGTCACCACGATAATAGACTCCCCTAAGAACTGATAAATCAAACTTGTGCGATCTGCTCCGATAGACTTTCGAATCCCCACCTCTTTTGCTCTCTCAAGCGATCTTGCTGTCGATAGATTCATGAAATTGATGATGGCGATCACCAAAATGAACAGTCCGATAATCGAGAAAATGTAAATGTTTGGAAGGCTTCCAATAGTACCCGGCTGACGTTGAGCTTCGGTTCGTAGATAGAAATCTTCCATCTTCTCCACAGCTATATCATAGTTGCCTATATCATCGTCCAGCGCTCTTACCCTTTCGACAAACGAAGGCATCTTTGCCTGAAAGGCGTCAAAATCGGTATTCTCATCCATTAAGAGATAGGTGTAAGTATCTACATATCCCCATGACTCAAGAATGAATGGTCGGTTCGTGGAGAACGTCTCGAAGGACATAAGTAGATTGAAATCGAAATGTGAGTTTTCAGGCACATCCTTCATCACACCTGTCACGGTGTAAAGTCCCGCATCGGATCTACCTGGAGAAGCCGAACCATCAAGAGTTCGTCCCACCACATCCGTACTTCCAAAATACTTGATCGCTGTAGATTCTGTAAGGACTACTTTGTACGGTGCATCCAAAACAGTTTTTGGGTCACCATGGATTAAGTCCCAGGAAAAAACACTGAATGCCGTAGAATCCATGAATAGCGCCCCTGTCTCCTGATGAGGGATATCCTCATGCATGAAAAGAATATCAGAACGCCCGGAGAATCGAACCACCTTTTCCACTTCAGGAAAATCGTTCTGTAAAGCTGGTCCCACTGGGGCATTACCCCAAACCCAATACTCATCATAACTCTTTCCTTCGATGGCTTCATCACCTTCACTCGAACCATGAATGACACGATAAATACGGTCATAATTTGCATGGTAAGTATCATAGGAAAGCTCCTTCTGAACAAAGTTGAAAATGAGGAAGCAACAGGCGATACCTACCCCCAATCCAAAAATGTTAATCAGGGAGTAAACCTTGTTTTTCAACAGGTTTCTATAGGCGATTTTAAAATAGTTCTTGAGCATAATACTAGTGTGTTAATTATTCGCTTTGGAGGCTTTTTATAGGGTTCATCATCACGGCTTTCAAGGATTGGATTCCTACGGTCAGCATGGCTATACCTAATGCAGCCAAACCAGAAAACAGGTAGTAGGTCCAGGTCACATCGATCTGGAAAGCAAAATTGGAAAGCCAATTACTGGATAGATAAAATCCAATTGGAATGGCAATGACAATGGCCAAAAGGACCGTTTTTCCAATGTTTTTCGAGAGCAAACTGATAATGCTCCAGTCGCTGGCACCAAGAGTTTTTCTAATTCCAATCTCCTTGGTTTTCAACTCAGTCATAAATGCTGTGAGACCATAGAGTCCCAGACAGGCAATAAAGAGAGCGAGAAAGGCGAAAGAGATAATGATCCTTGAGGTTCTCTCTTCTCGTTCATAATTCCGCTGGAAATCAAGATCAAGGAATGAATATGAAAATGGCTCGGAAATTTGAGCTTCTTTCCAAACGCTTTCGGTAGCGGCCAGAACTTCATTTGTGGCTCCTGGAGAAAACTTCGCAATTAAGAATCCACCGCTATATCCATTTCGGAAGCCATATGGCTCGATTTCCTTATGCAGACTTTCGAAGTGGAAATCTTTCACTACTCCATAGATTTCTAAAGTCTCTTTCGCCCCTCTCCAGTCATAGTGGATCTTCTGTCCAATCGCTTTATCGATCTCAAAACCTAAACCTTTTACGGCTGATTCATTAAGAATTATCAACGATCGATCAGATGTCAGTTCTTCAGTGAAGGAGTTTCCGGCGAGTAATTCAAAGCCTAAGGTCTCTACGAAATCACTACCTACGAAAGAATGTCGAATGTGAACCTTCTCCTCTCCTACACTCGCATCGGTATAGTAAAGCATGTCTTCCAGGGATTCGATTCCCGGATAGGTGGATGCCATGGTTACAGATTTGAATTGGCTGTTTTGAATGAGACTATTTTTCATAGCCTCGAAGCTTTCAACAGCATTGCCGCTTCTGAGTGGCACTACGATTTGCTGGTCTTTATCAAATCCGAGGTCTCGGCTTTGGACAAAATTCATTTGGCCTTTGATCACAAAAACCATCAGGATTAGACAGGCTGAAATACAGAACTGAACGACCACCAAAGCCTCTCGAAGAGATACTCCGGAAACTCTTCCTACGAAGCGACCTTTTAATACTGCAATAGGCCTGAAATTCGAAAGAAAAAATGCCGGATAGATTCCTGCAAAGATTCCCGCAAGAATACTGAGGCTAAATGCCAAAGTCCATGGTACCCACGAAACGTGGCCTGAAATATCTCGGCCTACCAAGTCTCCAAAGTAGGGAAGAATTATTCCTACCAGACCGGCAGCCACCACAAATCCTAGCAAAGAAACCAAGACGGATTCGACCAGGAACTGTCGCATCAAAGCCACTTTATTCGCTCCTAATAATTTTCTGATTCCTACTTCTCTAGCTCGGCGTTCAGAACGAGCAGTGGTAAGGTTCATAAAGTTGATACAGGCGATCAAAAGAATGAATAGCGCTATAGTTCCGAAGATGAATAGGTTTGAGATATTGCCAATTCGGCCTAACTCATAGTCACCTTCTGACTTAAGATAAATTTCCTGAAAAGGCTGGAAAAAGGTCACCTTACTAGTGCCCATGGCCTTTAAGTCATCTTCAGCCTTGGCTACATAATAGTCGGATACTTTTTGCTCCAGAAGCTCATGATCCACCCCTTCTTTTATTTTTACATAAGTGTAAAAGATGTTGTTGGTGGCCCAATTAGACCAGTTTTGCACGATTCTTCCAAAGTCCTGATTATGCATGGATAGGAAGAAGTTTGCATCGATATGAGAATTCGCCAGCTCATGATCAAATACGCCTGTGACGGTGTAGTCGAAATCTCCGAGAGGACTACCAACGGTCAAAACCTCATTGACAGGATCTTTATCTCCAAAGAATTTCAACGCCAAATCAGTAGAAATTACAATGGCTGAAGGAGTTCTCAATGCTCGATATGCATCACCTTTCACTAAAGGAAATTCGAGTACATCGAAGAACGTAGAGTCTGCATAATATCCTCTCAATTCGTAAAACTGCTTCACCTCTGACTCTGATTCATGCTTAAGTAGCATATGATCAAGCTCAGGAAACTTCATCAGCCTGGCACTCGACTCTATCTCTTCAAAATCTTCTTTGATAGCCGCAGAAACAGGGGCAGGAGTACCCATCCAATTGGTCTGCTGAACCTTCATTGCCACACGAACCACCCGATCTCCCTCAGGAATCTGCTGGTCCACCTGAAGTTCATCATAGATATACAATCCTATCAACATACACGCAGTCAGTGCTGCCGCCATACCCATCACATTGATCAGGGTAAGGGATTTGTACATTAAGAGGTTTCTCCAAGCTATTTTAAAATGATTCTTAAGCATTTTTTTGTTGAGTTGGCTTCTAGTCTTTTTTGATGCTTTGAATTGGGTTTCCCATAGCAGCAAGACTGGTCTTGTAAATCACTGTGATGAGACAAACCACCATGGTTAAGGCGGCTGAACCTATTAATAGAAGGTAGGTTCCATCAATTTTATAAGCGAATTCATCCAGCCAGCTACTCATGGCATAGATGGCAATTGGTGTGGCCAAAAGGATGGATAGAATTACCAAAAGGACAAAATCCTTTGACAGCAATCCGGCAAGTTCAGGAACGGAAGCTCCCAAGACTTTGCGCAAGCCAATCTCTTTCGTTCTTCTATCCAAGCTGAAGGAAATCAATCCCCAGATACCCAAAAGGCTGATGAGAATAGCCAGCCCAGTGAATGTATAGGCCACCTTTTGAAGTCTTTGCTCTTCCGCATAGGTTTCTCTTAAATCTTCGTCAAGGAAAGAGTATTGGAAAGGAACACCCGGATGCACCTCTTCCCAAATTCCGGAAACAGCCGCAATGACTTGCTCTTCATTTTCTCCGTTAAAGCTTAGAATCAGATTAGCTAATTCATCCCCATGAAAGGTTGCTACGGGAAGTATTTCGCTTTTGAGAGATAGATAATTATAGTCAGAAATTACGCCGATCACCTCCCAGGAATCTCTGGGGGAACCATCTGAGCTCCACTGATCAAAGATGAACCCAATCGCCTCATCCTGAGGAATATTAAAGACTTCGAGGAATTTCTCGTTAACCACCATTCTGTTGGTATCCGTCTCCACCATGGCCCTGCCCTGAAGCATCTCGATATCCATAGTCTCGAAGAAATTATCCTTCGCGTAATTCACTTGTACCACAATACCTTCGGCCACATTTGTCCCTCTTTTATAAATTTTATTATCATACCAGATGTTCTGAGAGGGATAGAACTGAGTGGCACTCACTTCATCTACTTGGCTCAGCTGCTCAAACTCATTCTTCAAAGTTTCATAGGAAGCAGATACTGCGTCCGTTTTCATGGGGATCACCAGCTTCTGGGCTTTAGAAAATCCTACATCTACATTATTCAGATGACTTAACTGCTGAGATACTACTGCCACTCCATAGACAAGAATGAATACCATGGCAAACTGGAATACCACGAGGCTATTTCTAAGAGTAAAACCTTTAGACCTTTCCTTTAACTCACTTTTGAAAATCCTGGAAGGATCAATCATGGACAAGAAAAAGGCAGGGTACGCCCCAGAAATCAAGCCTGTAACTATTCCAAGTGTCAGAATCGCTCCCAGCATTGGAGGACTCCATAAATCAGAGGACACCAAGTTGCTATCAAAAAGCTGATTGATAAATGGGAGAAGAATGGCCACAATCGGCATGGCTATGAACACTGCTAAAACAGAAGTCAATAAAGACTCCACTCCAAACTGAGCCATCAGGGCATCCCCTGTCGCCCCATTTACCTTTCTCACCCCTATTTCTTTTGCTCGTCTGGTGGCCTGAGCTGTGGTGAGATTGATGTAATTTATACAAGCCATCAACTGGATGAAAAATCCAATGGCAATCAACATATAGATGTAGCTGATGTCGGAGACCTTACCTAGGGGAAAGCTATACTCTGCTGTCTTAAGATTAATGTCTGTAATCGGAATAAGTCCCAAGGTCTTATCCATTTCAGCCTGACGAAGTTGTTCCTCAGCATTTCGCTTCAAAAAATCAGGCAGGCTAGCTTCCAGTGATTTTGGATTGGTTCCTTCCGAAAGTTTTATGTATGTATGTGCAAAGTTATTTCCAGCCCATCCTTGGTAGGTTAACACAAAATTCCCCATACCAGTGCTTGACATGCTGATCAGGTAATTTGGCTGTAAATGAGTCTTTCTTTCAGAGTCATCAAAAACTCCAGTCACTTCACCCAAGAAGTTCTCTCCTTCAGATGACATTTGGATTTCCTTCCCTAAGGCCGAATTTCCTTCTCCAAAAATTTTGGCCGCAAGGCTAGCAGAAAGGACCAAACTTCCTGGTCTATCCAAAGCAGTTCTGACATCACCCTCAAGAAGATTATATGAGAACACATCAAAAAATGTAGAATCCACTAGATAGTGGCCAGTTTCAAAAAATGTGTTTTCCGAATCGGTTGGCTCCATAAGGAACTCACCACCCATATTCACTACCCTGGACTGAGTGACCACCTCTTCGAAATCATTAACCAAGCCTGGACCTATCGGAGGTCCTGCACTAACCAAATTCGCATCTGGCTGATCTTCAGGATGATCAATGAATGTGGTAACCTTAAATACTCGGTCATGGTCATCGAAATGCTGCTCATACCCAAACTGAGACAGGACAAAAAGCAAAATTGCCAAACTACAAGCTGTTCCGGCAACTAATCCGAGAAGATTGATCAACCCGAATGACTTCAGGTTGATCAAATTTCTCCAGGCAATCTTTAGGTGGTTTTTTAACATTGTGGTAGTGGTTTATTATTCTGTATACTCAAGCTTCAATCTTCCGCCTGAGCTTTGCATAGTTAGAGAATGACCACCACCATTCATTTCTCCTTCTACTCTATCTTTTTCTACTTTTCCATTGAAATTCACCATATCAAAAGCGACTCTTCCACCTCTCAGATCTAAATCAAGACCCGCAGTGGAAGGCACAGCAACGGTAATTCCTCCACCACTACTTTTGAATTCAAGGTCATCTGTAATATCAACTAGTTCGGCTCTGATACTTCCTCCACTGGTATAGGCACCAATGCTTCCAGAAACATCACTCATTTTAACGCTTCCACCAGAAGTATAAACTTCTATATCTCCATCAAGGCCGTCCATGGAAACTGATCCACCACTCGTCTTCACTTCTATATCTCCGCTGAAATCACTCAGGGCAAATGATCCTCCTGATGACCTCGCATAGATATCGCCTTCACCTCGGCTGATACTTACACTTCCGCCAGAAGTTCCGATATCATGATCTCCACTTACGCCATCGAGGCTGATAGATCCTCCGCTAGTTCTAAAAGTGGTTTCCGTTTGCTCAGGTACTTCGACTTCGAAATACACTCGCATCTTCTGATCGCCCCAGTTCCATCCCACGGAGTTTTTTCTTTTGAAAACCAATTCAACCTCATTTCCTGAATGCTCCATTCTGAGAGTATAATCGCCAAGGTTTTCATTCACCTCGTCAGCGCTCAGGTAATCATCGCCATTTTTGTCTTTGGCATACATTCTCACTACGATCTGATCACCGCCAGTGCCGGTCACCTTAACAGAGGATCCTGAAGTCTCAGCCGAAAACTCAGCGGATGAAGAAACATCAAAAGTTCTTGTTCTAAAAGGCTCTCCATCTTGTGCTAGTGCCTGTGGAGAGAAGAATAATCCGATCAAAGCTAGACCGGTAAGCGAAGTAAGTTTTTGGAGTAGGTTCATGGTAATATTCTTTTTTTACCATGAAATTCCAGATTCGTGCCAGTAAAAATCGACCTAAAAAAGGCCTGAGAGCAGTTTTTAATTTCGAGGAAAATTAATCTCGAACATTTTTGTTCGCCTTCGGGCAAATCCAATTATTGTGGTCAAAAGCTGTTTTTTTCCATTTTTCATTCCTTAAAAGGCAAAAAAGAGAGGCGAGAGATTTCACTCGCCTCTGTCAAGGATCAATATCGATTTAGTTTACTCTGCCTTCAAACTATCTACTGGATTTGCCATAGCAGATTTTAGCGTTTGCACTCCCACTGTAAGAGCCGCAACAGTCAGAATAAAGACCAGAGGCACCGTGAATAAATCCCAGTTTGGTACGAAGCGAGTCGCATAGTTTTGAAGCCATTCAGTCACCAAGAAATAGGATAGCGGAACTGCAATTAATCCAGCCGTTCCAACCATAATCATAAAGCTTTTAGAAAGCTCCCAAACCAAGGATGGCTTTGAAGCTCCAAGGACTGTTCTTACCCCTATCTCCTTGGTACGAAGTCTGATCATAAATGAAGACAATCCGAAGAGTCCGAGAATAGCAATCAAAATTGAGAGCAAAGTGAAAAGAAGTACCACACTCCCGAACTGATTGTCTTGCTGATACTGAGCATTATAGGTATCATTCAAGAACACGTATTCATAGCTGGCACCTGGATAAACCTTTTCGATAGTTTCACCTACATCAGCCACTGCCATCTTAGCATCGTTTGTATTCAATTTGATCAGGAAATGATCTGTAGAAGGCTGATTTCTAAGCAGCAATGGCATGAATTGCTCCTTAGGACTTCTCTGGTAGTAATTTTTGAATACCCCTTTGATGACGGATGGCTCTCCATCTCTTGACCAATAGAAAGTGATTCGTTCATTGATTGCATCTTCTGGATTAGTAAAACCTAGAATTTCAGCGGTCCTTTCTGATATGATTACTTCTTCCTTTGGTGAATCAGTTCGGAAGGCCTCACCGGCTACGAATTCAAGTCCCATCGCTTCTGGGAAATTAGCCTGAATCCCATAGTGATATAAAAGTATTCCATCGGTTTCTTCATCCTGACCAAGCTGTGTCACTCCACTTGTGGAACTCATGTCTTTGGTATTATCGCCAGGGACAGAGCCTGACATAGTAATGTCAGAAATCCAGGTTTGTGAAAGAAGTTCAGATTGGAAAGCTGAGCTTTTCGCAACTTCGATGGAATCACTGGCATCGAGCTGAGGCACCTTCACTACGAGCGTATTATCGATTCCAATTCCCAGATCTTGCGAAGTGAGGTATTTCATCTGCTTAAAGACCGCGAATGAAACACAAAGCAAGACCACAGAAGCAATGAACTGCACATAGACCAAAGATTTTCGGAGTAGAATTCCCTTGGTGGTGTTGCTAAACTTGCCCTTAAGAACCGTGACAGGATTAAAACCGGATAGCACCAAAGCTGGATAGAAACCAGAAACAATGGTTCCTACCAAAACAAAGCCGGCAAGCATTGCAGCAAGCTTAATACTACCGAAATTGGCCAGAGAAATCTCCAGGCCGACAAACTCTCTGAAGCTTGGAAAAACCAAAGAGAAGATTAAAACCGCTAGAAGAGTTGAGATGAAATTGATTAGGAATGCCTCAGCGAAAAACTGGAAAATCAATTGCCTTTTAGAAGAACCAATGGCCTTTCTTATACCCACTTCTTTCGCTCGGTCCATAGCTTTGGCGGTAGCCAAATTAATGTAATTAATCCAGGCCAAAGCAATGATTATCAATCCTATAAAGAACATGAAGTTCACTGTCTGAGCACTTCCATTTACCTCTGGCTCATAGGTTTTATTAGAATATAAATGAATGTCATTTATCCCTTCAGAGATTACAACTTCCGAGTTTATGTTCGGATTGCGTTCAGAGTATTCAGCGAGCTTAGCATTGAAGTCCGATACATTAGTTCCGTCTTGCATCATCAGATAGGTGTACTCATTATTCGCATTCCAGAGATTCTCAGGATACCAATCCATAATAAGCGGCAAGGACTCATGCGAAATCAGTAAATCATATTTGATATGGGTATTCATGGGAAGGTCCTCGAAAACCCCCACGATTTCCAATGGCAACTCGGCTTGCGTAGGCTCCAAGGACTCTCCTACCACATCTGACCTCCCGAAATATTTTATCGCCGTACTTTCTGAAATCACCAGCTTGAAAGGTTCACTAAAAGTTTCCAGGTTTTGATCATTCAGGATGTTCAATGAGAATACATCAAACATGGTCGAATCAGCAAAATAGACTCGATTTTCATAGCTTTTATAGTTGGTAGCTTTCGACACCATTTCTATCGCGTCCAGCGGAAAAAGCCTCACAAATTCCTCCACTTCCGGATATTGATCTTTCAGCTCCTCACCTAGCAATTGATAGGTCTGTGAATCATTGGCGATAAATTCATTTCCATCGTACATATCGATAGACAATCTGAAAATCCGATCAGCCTCGGCATGCATCTTCTCATAGCTTCGCTCAAAGTCGACGTAAAAGAAAATAAGCAGGGTACAAACCACACCAATAGTCAGACCTGCTACATGAATGAAGGTGGTAGAACCGTTTCTAAAAAGATTTCTGAATCCGATTCGTAAATAATTTTTCCACATAATGGTTGAGGTTAGATGCCAAACTCTTCGCGAGTTTTATGCCATAAAAAAAGGGGCTAATAAGCCAAAATAGCCTATTCACCCCATTTGTAGATTTATTCCTCGAACATTTTTGTCCGATTTCGGTCGAAGTTCAATTTCAATATTTTACTCTCCTGTCTTAATGCTCTTCACCGGATCGGCCCAAGCCGCTTTTAGGGATTGTGAGAAAACTGTAAGCCCTGCGATAAGCCCTGCGATAAGTCCGGCGATCAAGAACGTAGTCCAGGAAATTCCTACGCTGAATGCGAAGTCTTCAAGCCAGGAACTCATTCCGAAATAAGAAATCGGAATGGCGATTAAGAAGCCAACGATTACGAGCTTTAAGAAGTCCTTGCCCAGCAAAACCAAAATACTTCCAGTCTCAGCACCTAGTACTTTTCTTATACCTATTTCTCGGGTTCTTTGCTGGGTAGCAAAAGTGGTTAACCCGAATAGACCCAAAATAGAAATCAAGACGGCAAGACCAGAGAAGAAGGTAAAAATGGTCCTTACACGCTCCTCGGCTTCATATTGCCTATTGAATCCCTCGTCCACAAAGAATGGCTCAAACGGGAAATTCGGTCTAAAGTCCGCCCATTCAGATTCCAGGTAAGCCAATGTCTCCTCCCTTTTGTCCGCATCGATTTTAAGACTGATCAGATTATTTCTGTCCTGGGAAATCATAAAAACAATAGGAACAATAGGTTGATGTAAAGATTCAAAATGGAAGTCTTTCATCACTCCTGTTACGAATCCTCGCCTTCTTCCATAATTAAATGGCTTATCAATCGCATCTTCAGGTTTCTCCCAACCAATCTCTCTAATCGCAGCTTCATTCAGAATAAACGCTTCCGTAGAATCACTCGCTCTGAGCTGATCGAAATCTCGCCCAGCGACTAATGGAATGCCGAAGGTCTCCAGATAATTATGCGACACATGTATATCTGCAATTCGAATATCAAGTCGGGTCATTTCCCCATTCACTTCCGCAGAAGCACCCTGCGAATCCAGAAGCCTACCCGATGGAACTCGGCTAGAAATAGAAACCGATTGAATACCATCCTGGCTTTCCAGGCGGTCTTTGACAATCTGATAGTTTTGGGTGATTCTGTTGCTGGAAGGAAGTACGACAATGTCATCTTTCTTGAATCCAAGATCCTTGGACTGCATGAAATCCAGCTGATTCACTACAACCAGAACGGCCACAATCAGAACGACAGAAATAGCGAACTGTCCAACGACCAAGACTGATCTAAAATTCTCGTGGCCTTTACCCACTTTGAATACTCCTTTCAACACTCTTGCAGGCTGGAAACCTGAAAGGAATAGTGCTGGATAGCTTCCTGAAATCAGCCCTACGAATAGGACCAAACCACCGATCGCGAGGAAGTATTCCGGGTTTTCAATAAAATTAAGTGTAAGCTCTTTCTGCGTGAAATTCGCAAACTCAGGAAGGAATATATAAACCAGGCAAAGTGAGATCGCCATAGAAATAATGGTAAGTACGAATGACTCGCCGAGGAACTGACGAATCAAACCGGTTCTATCAGCTCCCATCGCTTTTCTCAAACCTACTTCCATGGATCTCAAGGATGATCTGGCGGTAGAAAGATTCATGAAATTGATACAAGCGATAAGCAGGATAAATAAAGCTACCGCCAAATAGATATACACATACGTGATATCACTATTCGCCTCAATTTCCGAGTCCAGATTAGAATACAAATGAATATCCTCTAGTGGCCAAAGGAAAAGCTTCGTAGTTTCAGACATTGGGATTCCGGCCTGAGTTTCGCCCATATGACGATCGATCAATGAAGGAAGCTTGTCTTCGAAAGTCTGTCGATCCACTCCTTCTGCCAGGAGCAAATAAGTCGAGAAGTTATTCCCTCCAAAATTACTCATCATAGCATCCTGGCCCCCGTAGAATGTAATCACTGGAGCCATGGAAGAAAGAAAGCTAGGGTGGAAGTGTGAGTTATCCGGGAAATCCTTAAATACCCCTGATATCTGTACCGGGAACTGAGCTCCACTTAGCCCAATCAACATTTCTTTTCCCACCGCCGGATCGTCTCCAAAATATTTCTTCGCAGTGTTTTCTGAAATCAATAAGCCATCTGCATTACTCAAAGCGGCTTTGCCATCGCCCTCTATTACATCAATAGAGAAAATATCCATGATTTCTGCATCCGCGAAGGTGAAATGCTCCTCGATGAACTTATTGTCTTCGTAAATAACCAAGGGGTCGGATTCCACCATTCTACCGGAAAACTCCACGTCATCCGGGAAGTCTGATTTGATAAGCGGACCAAAGGGTGGTGCAGCATGCCCCAAATGAAGACTTTCTTCACCATCGGGATTAAACCATGCGCGAGAAACTCTTACGATTCGATCTGATTTTTCATTCCAGGTATCGTAGCTGAGCTCATGCTGAACAAACAAAAGAATGAGAAGACTGACAGCCATTCCCACCGCCAACCCAAATACGTTAATGAAAACATAGAGAGGGTTTTTCTTGGCGTTTCTTAAGACGATTTTGATGTAATTTCTAAGCATTGTGGTGGGGGTTAAAAAAATACCTGAGCCGCTGTCAACTCAGGTATCGTACTTCATAGTGTTAAGTTATGAGTTGGCTTAATTCTTTATTATCACCTGGCTTGATCCAGAGCTTGAAATCTTTTGATTTTTTGGGTTACCCTTCACATAAACGTCTCCTGATCCAGAGGAAGCAACAACTAGCTCATCTTCGACACCGATATGAACGTCTCCTGATCCTGATTTTCCAACTTTAACTGATCCTGCCGTCAAATCAATGGCTTTAAAGTCAGCTGAACCCGATTGTCCAATATCTACACTATTTGCACTACCTCCTTCAATAGAAACCAAGCCAGAACCGCTCATTCCAACACTTAGTTTTCCTGTCTCAAGATTTTGCAATTCTATAGAGCCGGAACCTGATTGACCAATACTGAAGTTATTAGACTCCACATCAGACTCTACATAGATACTTCCGGAACCGCTTCCACCAAGAGCCTCAAGCTCTCTTACGGTAACATATGCGGTGATATTTACATTTCTGTGCTTACCTTTTTCTAAATGGATTTTAAGCTTATCACCTTTAACTTCAGTAATTACCTTATCCAGATCGAACCCCTTGGACTCAAGTCTAACTTCATCCTTACTTCCAAGAGTAACATAAACATCCCAGTTTCCACCAGATTCTACTTTAGTGAATGAACCAGGAGTACGGGTTTCAGAATTCTGTGCTTGTACGGTTGCCCCCATTAAAAAGAGGAGGATGATTAATACGGTCGAAAATTTAGTTTTCATGATTATTAGTGGTTATTGGTTATATATTTCCAGAGATAGTGCCAAAAGGCCAAAACGCCTTTCAGAGCTAAATTTTAGTGTTTTATAAAATTTCACTGTCCGAGAATTTTCGATTTTGGTCGGCAGCGAACAAAAAATCCAGACTAGTTCTATTCACTTTTTAAGTGATCCACAGGGTTAGACGCCGCTGTTTTAAAGCTTTGGTAACTCACTGTAAGCCATGCGATTAAAACTGCCATAATCCCTGAACCCGCTATCAAGAACCAACCAATGGATGTCTTGAAAGCAAAATTCTGTAGCCAGTAGGTTTCCATAACATAGTATGCCAGCGGTCCTGCAATCAAAAATGCCAGTAAAACCAAAAGCGTAAAGTCTTTGCTGAGCAGAGTTATTAGGTTTGGCATGCTCGCGCCAAGCGCTTTTCGGATACTTATTTCTTTGGCTCTTTGCTCGGTGGTAAAGGCCGCCAGCCCAAATAATCCCAGGCAAGCAATACTGATAGCTAAAACGGTAAAGACTAGAATTATATTACCCATTCTATTCTCGGACTTGTACAAGGCATCAAAATTCTCATCTATAAACGAATATTCGAAAGCTGCACCATCTGAATACTTCTCCCAGGTCTCTTCTAGAAAATCAATTTTATCAGAAATATTGCCTGGGTTAAGGCGAATAGCCATCTCCCCGGCTTGTCCATGTTCTAGAATCATAACCAATGGAAGGATATTCATTTTAAGGTTGTCATAATTGAAATCCTTGATGACTCCTATCACTTCACGTTCCATATTCTCATCTCCAGAGAAAAACCCAGAGATCACTTGAGTACCATCCAGCTCTGTCCAACCGATCTGATTGAATGCACTCTCATTCACTATTATGGCGGTGGAATCACTTGGAAATTCTCTTGAGAAAAATCTTCCTTCAGCCATTTCGTAACCCATTGCATCCAGATGATCTACGTCCACCCAGTTAACGGTAAAAAGAAAATCCTGCTCTGTGTCTTTAGCTCTATAAACAGAAGTCCAGTCAATATTTGGAGGAAGATTGTTTGCGTAGGAAGCAGCTTTGAAACCTGTATTTGCCAGTAATTCCTGTTTAAATACTTCTGCATTGTTTCCTAAAGATCTGGTATGAAGAAGATTAATCACATTTTCCTTGTCCAAACCTAGATTCACTTCCTGCATGTATTTCAGTTGCTTATAAACCACCAGGCTACTGATGATCAAGCTGATGGATACGAAAAACTGGAAAACTACCAGACCGTTCCTGAAGCCTGATCTTTTAGCACCTTTCCTGATTTTGCCTTTTAGAACCGCAGCAGGAGAGAATGAGCTTAGATAAAATGCCGGATAAGAACCCGCCATGAACCCCACCAAAAGCATGAACCCAAGGAAAGCCAAAATCCACAAGGGATTCAGCAAGGTGAAGAAGGAGAGCTCTTTTCCGGACAAGGCATTAAATGGTCTGAGAGCGATAATAATTAGAATGAGTGCCACCCCACCAGAAATAACACTATAGATCATGGATTCAGATAGAAACTGACTGATCAGAGAAGAGCGACCTGAGCCAATAGACTTTCTCACACCCACTTCTTTGGCTCGATTGGCAGATTTGGCTGTGGCCAAATTCATAAAGTTGATGCAGGCGATCAGAATGATGAAAATAGATATAGCTCCAAAAATGTAGAGGTATTGAATGTTGCCAGGCGGACGAATTTCTTCCTGAAGATTAGAATAAAGATGGATGTCCTTCAATGGCATAAACCCAAATCCAACCTCATTCCCCTGTGCCCTCAATTCATCCATGGAGAAACCCAGGTATTGCTCTATCTCAGGTCCAAAATATTTCTCCAACATGCCATCCAATGCGGTCTGGACATTCTCCATGTTGCTATTGGGATAAACTTTAAAATACGTGTATAGATTATTACTACTCCACTGTTCATCCTCCATATATCCCCAGCTTTCCCCAGAAAGGATCATGTCATATGTCAAGTGAGAATTAGCAGGAGCATTTTCGATGACCCCAGTTACTTCGGTAGCATTTTGTCCTGATCCTCGAAGAAGTATTTTCCCAATTGGATCCTCATTTCCAAAATATTTTCTAGCATTCTCTTCAGAAATAACCACTTTATCTGGTCCTACCAATGCAGTTGCTGGATCACCCTTCAGGAGCTTGAATCCGAAGAAATCGAAGAAATGGCTTTCAGCAACCAGCATATGTCCTTCAGTAAAAGTCAGTTCTTCATATTGCATGGGTACCGTCTCCCAATGGCCAAAGCGAATAGCGCTTTCCACTTCAGGGATTTCTTCCGGCATAGCCAGTCCGAGTGGCGCACAGGAAAGGGCCATATTGAACTCATTTCCATTCAGTTTTCCACTGAAATCCGTTCGATATAATTGATCAACGTCAGGGTGGAACTTGTCATAACTCAGTTCATCCACAACGAACATGAGAATCAAAACACTGGCAGCCATTCCCAGACTGAGTCCGAGAATGTTTATAGTGGTGTACACCTTGTTATTCCGAAGGTTTCGGAAGGCGATTTTGAGATAGTTGGTGAGCATGGTGGTGGGTTGGTTTCAGTGCACTAGGTAGAAGTAGTTGGTTTAGTCTTCTTCTTGTTAGATGCGGTTAATCTTCAGAAGGTTGCAAGCAGAGTTCCAAAAAATAAAAAGTGCCCTCAAGATCGACTTGAAGACACTTTTGGAATTTTTGCAGGGATTGATTTTACGCTTATGACGCACATAGCGCCCTACTCATCACGCATCGCATCTATAGGATTTGACCAAGCTGCTTTAAGCGCTTGAGTGCCCACCGTAAAAAATGCTATGAGCAATGTCAGAATTCCGCCCAAAACAAAGGTCCAAACTGATAGTCCGGCTTGATAAGGAAAATCCGATTGCCAGGAATTCATGGCATACCATGAAAGAGGAAATGCAATGATGATTGCCACCACTACCAAAATCACAAAATCTTTGGTGATCAGTTTGATAACACCCTGACTGCTTGCACCAAGAACTTTGCGAATTCCAATTTCTTTGGTACGCTGCTCCACCGTGTAAGCGGCCAATCCGAATAGTCCTAAACAGGAAATCAAAATCGATAGAATTCCAGCAATGGTAAAGGTTCGACTAAGCTGTTGATCCTCTGCATATTGTGCATCAAACTGCTCATCCATAAAGTAATACTCAAAAGGATTCCCAGGAAAAGTTTCCTCAAAAGTAGATCGCAAAGAGGCCAAATTGGCTTCCATATTCGTCGGATTCACAATTATGGAAAAATATGCCCATCCTTCACTTGGAAGGAGAATCATTGGAAGAATTTCTTCCTTCAAAGAGAGGTGATGATAATCGCCCACCACACCTACGATCTCATAGACATCTTCTCCCCATCTGATATCCTGTCCTGTAGCGCTCTCAGGACCATCGAATCCCAAGGCTATTGCGGCAGATTCATTTACCATTAGTTTTCTGCTGTCATACCAACCCTGACTGGCCTCATTAGGGCTAAAGGCACGCCCTGCTTTGATATCTATCTCATAAATTTCTAAAAATTTATCATCGATGATTCCCATAGCATAGCTCTGATCACGGTCTTCTGGCCTTGGAACCATTGGCGTAATACCACCGGCCGAAAAATTATAAGATCGTCCAGGAAGAACATTTGATGAAGCCAATTCCTTCACGAAGGTATAATTTGAAAGTCGATCCTTAAATGAAACCATCTTTTCTTGTCTGTTCTCTCCTACCTCATTTGGACCGGAAATGACTAGCATTTGATCCAGATTCATTCCAAGATCCCTGTTTTGCATAAAGGTAAGCTGGTCCCTGATCACCAGTGTGGAAATGATGATACCTATGGATATAACAAATTGGAAAACCACTAAGGATTTTTGTAATAATTGACCACTTCCCGGCTTAAAATTAACCTGAGATCTTTTGTCGAATTTACCAGACAAAGCCATTACATAAACTCCAGAAATCAGAGAACAGGAACCTATAACAGTCAAGAGTAACAGCCAAAAAACAGGTAGTCCAAGAGCACCTAACCAGATGGATTTACCTAAAATGGCAGCCACCAAAGACTCCAATAAATAGACTCCTATAATTGCCAAAAGCGCTGAAAAAATAAGCAGCACTATGGTTTCAATCATGAATTGCTGTCCTACCTGCCAGGTGTTTGCACCCAGCACTTTTCTCATTCTGATTTCCTTCAGTCTGGTGAGAATACTTGCCGCAGAAAGGTTGAGATAATTCACATAGGCGATGGCAAGAATCAAAATGGCCATAGCAGCAAAAACCAAAACAGATGCTCTGCTGCCAAATGTGGGCAATGGATCATCTATGGAGCGACCCAGGTGCCATTCGCTCATTGGCTGCAAGTGGATCTCTATGTCATCTAGACCAGGAAATCTTTCGAAGTATTGGGATATTTGGCCAGACAAAACTTCTGCATCAACTCCTGGATTGGTTTGCAGAAACAGGTTGGCAAAACCTGAATCCATACCATCGGGATCAGCCCAATAATTCCCATTTCTATTGGACTCATTTTCAAGAAAATGAATAGAAAGAAAAACTTCAGATCTGAGATCAGATCTCAATGGAATTTCATCCAAAACTCCGGTTATAGTGAAATCATTCTTCCCGAAGTTATTACTGATCGTAAAACTTTTGCCAAGGGCATCAGAATCCCCGAATAGCTTTGTAGCAATCTCACCGGAGATCACAGCAGTTTGAGGTTCTGAGAGGTCGGCATTACCACGCTTGATCGGAAAGGAAAAAGTCTGGAAAAAGTCACCTTCCACAAAGCTGACTTCTTCTTCTTTAAATGCAATATTTAAATCTGGTATGGAGATTAAACCATTCCCAATATAACCAGCAGCCCGGCTGACATGGTCTAAATCCGCAAATTGATCTTCAAGTATGTTCGCAAATCCTGGAGGAAGGAAAATCTCAGCTTCACCATTGCTTTCGATCACGGCAATCCGATAAAGGTCGTCCTTATTCTCATGGAAGTCATTATAAGTCCACTCCGTTGCCACATAAGCGAATAGAACCAGGAAAGTGAGCAGACCTAAGGTTAAGCCAAGAATATTTACGGCAGAAAAAACTCGCCTTTTCATTAAACTTCTAAAGGCAATTTTTATGTAGTTGACAATCATGAGGTTGGGATCAATGGTTGGGAATTATTCACTCTTTAGTGAATTCACAGGGTTACTTGAGGCCGCTTTAAGGGCTTGAAAACTTATAGTCAAGAATGCGATGATCGCTACAAATAAACCAGCCAAAACGAAAATCGATGGGCCCAGAGTCACCTTGTATTGGTAATCTTCGAGCCATTGAGACATAGTCCACCAGGCCAAAGGAGATGCGATTACGAATGCGATTAATACGAGCTTTGAAAACTCTTTTGATAGGAGTACCACGATACCGGAGGAGCTCGCTCCAAGAACCTTCCTGATTCCGATCTCCTTGGTTCTTTGCTCAGCGGTAAATGCAGTCAAGGCAAAAAGACCCAGACAGGCGATGAAAATCGCAAAGCCAGCAAAAATTCCAAATACAGCTCCCAGACGAGTTTCTGCATGATACATTCGACTGAACTGATCATCCATAAATTCGAAAGTAAGGGGCTGACCGGGAGCCAAATCATTCCAAGTATCTTCGATGAGATCGATCACATTACCGGTATTCTCAGCTCGGAACTTAAATGAAACCGGACCACCTGGGATCTGATTATACATCAACATAACAGGCGTTACCGACTCTTTCATAGATTGGTAGTTGAAGTCTTTGACCACTCCCACTACTGTTCGAAGATTGTAGATCTCTTCGTTTCCAGGACCAATGATTTGAGAATAAATGTTTTGTCCCACAGGGTCACCCTCAAAATTGAATTTCTTGACCGCTGCTTCATTTAGAATGACGGCAGTACTATCTGAAGGGAAATCCAAGGAAAAATTCCTCCCGGAAACCATTTCCATACCAAGGGTAGGGATATAGTCTTCATCGACTTGCCAATTTTGAATACTTACCGTGGCCTCCATATCGGAAAGATCTCTTCCTTCCACTAGCCATGGACTATCATTTCTGAAACCTCCAGCTACAGGAAGAAATCCACTTATCGTTGCTTTTTCGATTGAGTTATCAGCGAGTATTCGATCCTTAAAACCGACTAATCCGTCTTCCAAAACATAGGTGTTGTAAACTGTGATCAACTGGTCTTTCTCAAAACCGATTTCGCGATTTTGAATAAAGCTCAATTGATTATTCACGGTGATCGTCGCAATGATCAAAACTACTGAAATCGCAAACTGAAAGACCACCAATGAGCTTCGGATACTTCCACTTTTCATACCCATTCGAATTTTACCTTTCAAAATGCTCACTGGTCTAAATGCGGATAGGAAGAACGCA
This sequence comes from uncultured Cyclobacteriaceae bacterium, assembly GCA_937146645.1. Lineage (GTDB taxonomy): Bacteria > Bacteroidota > Bacteroidia > Cytophagales > Cyclobacteriaceae > Algoriphagus. Next base: position 176,301 of record CAKZRQ010000015.1, on the reverse strand, counting down.
GGATAACTTCCGGCGATCAATCCAGTGATCAAAGCACCAGCAATAAGAGCACCGTAAAATCCAATAGATTCAATAGGCATGCTCAGTGAACGTTCGGCCAAATCATTGAAGAATGGAAGCAAAAGTGTGGCCAATGGAATAGCGATGAGGAAAGCGATACCGCTCAGTAAAATTGACTCCATTAAAAACTGACGAATCAAATGACTTCGAAAAGAGCCCATAACCTTTCTAATTCCAACTTCCTTTGCTCGATTGGCAGACTTCGCCGTGGAAAGGTTCATAAAATTGATACATGCGATCAAAAGGATAAAAAGCCCTATTGCCACAAATATGTAAACATATTGCTCGCTGAAATTCGCTTCGAAATCGCCAGGAAGATCACTCTTTAAATGGATGTCATGAAGAGGTTGTAAAACATATTCCAGGGTACTCCCTTGGGCCTCCAGATCATCAAATGAAACTCCTTCTCCCAAAAACATGGAAAGCTGCGGCTCCATGTATTTCTTTAGCATAGGGTAGAATTTCTCCTCTATGGCTTCTGGTGAAGCTCCGTCATAAACCTTGAAATAGGTCTGAAAATTATTCATAAACCAAATCTCATTTTCGGCTTGAGACCAACCTTGTGCGCTCAATAAAAACTCGAAATGAAAATGACTGGTTTCAGGTAGATCCTTGTACACTCCTGTGATTCTGAACTCGCTGTCATTATCCAAAACAAGAGATTCACCAATCGCTTGCTGACCTGGGAAGTACTTCTCTGCGATGGACTCGCTGATAGCCATTGTTCCTGGTTCGTCCAGAATTCCTTCTTTGGAACCACTTACCATTTCGATATCAAATACTTTAAAGAAGTCTTTGCTTGTCCATATCACCCGTTCTTCTCTGAGATTATCATTATCATTTGGTCTTCTGACCAAATATGTTCCTTGCTCACGGAAATGAACAGCCGCCTCCACTTCAGGTATCTCCTCAGGTAAGGCTCGAACTAACGGAGCTGGAGTATAAAGAGTATGAGAGGCTCTTCCTCCAAAAACCGTTTTATTGGACACCCTGTAAATGCGCTCACCATCTGCAAAATGCTTGTCATAAGAAGTTTCATTGATCACAAAAAGAGCAATGACCATGCATACAGCAACCCCAATGGCTAAGCCAAAAATGTTCACAAAAGAATAGAAACCTTGCTTTCGAAGATTCCGGACGGCGATTTTAAAATAGTTCTTAAGCATGCGATACTTCTTTTTCCTTGAGTATGATGCCAATGGTTATTCAGGATTTATGCCATAAAAAAAGGCCCCAGTTCATTCAGGAGGCCTTTTTCTTATTCTAATTAGGATATTGTTCGAACAAAATTGTTCGCATACGGTCAATTCAATTATTCACTTCTTAAAGAGTTCACTGGATTGGTTTTGGCAGCTTGAAAGGCCTGATATCCCACAGTGATGACTGCTATCATTACCAGAAGTAAACTTGAACTGGCAAATATGATCCAGCTTAGGTTTGTTTTATAGGCATAACTATCCAGCCAGGTAGAAGAGAAATACCAGCCTAGAGGAATTGAAATCAAAATGGCCCAGAGGATCAGCTGTAAAAAATCTTTGGTTACTAATCCAAGGATGCTGGATATTGATGCTCCTAGTACCTTACGAACACCTATTTCTTTTCTTCTCTGCTCAGCAGTAAATGCAGCTAGGCCAAAGAGACCGAGACAGGAAAGAAAAATAGCAATAGCCCCAAAGTATTTAGCAAGACTGGAGATTCTTTTTTCGGACTCATAAAGTGATTGGAAATCCTCATCAAGGAAAGAGTAATCGAGAGCTACACCTTTACTTTCCTGGTACAAATCATCTACCGCTGCAAGCGTTTCTTCTTGATTTTGAGCAGAAATTCGCACCATGATCTTAGTACTGAATTCGTCGTCATATTTAAGAAAAGCTGGTTTGACTCCCTCTTTCAATGACTCAAAGTTGAAATTCTTCAGTACGCCAATCACTTCCATATCGTCACCCCAAAGATTAAGTATTTTACCCACAGGGTCTTCCAAACCTATCACTCTTACAGCCTCTTCGTTTAGAATGAGCTTCTCCCTTTCTTCACCATATTCAGGAGAAAAAGATCTACCGGCTACAAGCTCAAAATCCATGGTCTCAATCAAACCCAAATTCACAGTGATATTCTCAAATTTTACTTGTTCATTTTCATCCTTACCATCCCATCTCAAGCCAATTGTCGAGCTTGTGAGTCCTGTAAGTACGTGATTGAGGCTTGATGCATTTTCGACTCCTGGCACTTTTCGAAGCTGCTCCAGGAAAGTGTTTAATTCTGAAGTATTGAAATCGTAGGCTGGGATTTGAAGCAACTGAGCCTGGTTATATCCCAGATTTTGATTTTGAATAAAATTGATTTGCCTAGAGATAACAGTGATCCCAATGATCAATAGAAGAGAGATCACGAATTGGAAAATTACCAGACCTTTTCTCGCCAAAAGCTCTCCAAAACTTCCCTTCATGGTAGATCTTAAGATTTGAATTGGGCGGAAACGTGAAAGGTAAAGAGAAGGGTAAATTCCCGCTACTAAGCTTGTGAAAACCCAAACAAATACAAGGAGAGATATTTCGCGTACTCCAAAGCTGATATCCAGGCTTTTCGCCGTAATCTGATTAAAGAACGGTAACAGAGCGAAAATAAGGACCATTGCTAGCAAAAGAGCCATAAATGTTAGTAAAAAGCTCTCGGTCATAAACTGCGAAAACAAACCATATCGATTCGCTCCCATGGTTTTCTTCACCCCTATTTCTTTGACCCGACTCATTGCTCTTGCTGTAGTCAGATTCATGAAGTTTATGCAGGCAATAAATAGAATGAATACAGCTATTGCAGCGAAAATGTACACATAGCTAATTCTACCCCCTGCAACTTTTCCTCCTTCATATAGGGAATTAAGGTATGTTTCTTCAAACGCCTGAATAAATGGAGTCACATTACTCTCGGCTTCCTTATCCTTTATGAAGGATGCGAACGAGGCATTAAATTCATCCACATTCACCTCAGGATTAAGAAGTGCTATCGCCTGTCCGTTGTAATTATCCCAATGGGCACCATCCCCCAACATGGAGAGAAAGTAGTCGAAAGTCAGAAGAAATTGCGGATGATCTATAAACTGTCGATCGGTAACATCTTTGAAAACTCCCTTGACCTCCACTTCATTCGAAAAGCTGAAGACCTGCCATTCCAGCGATTCCCCGATAGCCTTTTGGGCATCGCCAAATAGAGTTTCAGCCATACTTTCAGAAATGACCACAGAATTCAAATCAGTCAAGGCATCAACCTGTGAACCTGCCACAAATTCCAGGGTAAAGATTTCCAGAAATTCCTGGTCTGCGTAATATCCATCTGCAGAAACCTTTTCAGTCTCGGAAGCGAAACTTACTCCGTCAATAAATGGAGAAACTCCGGCAGCCATTTCGATTTGTGGAAGCTCCTCGCGCATAGCTTCAGCCATCCTGGCTGGTGTCACTGGAATGGTTACTATGCCAGTTGAATTATCGTGATTGGTGAAAACCTTGTAGATCCTATCTCCATTCTCATGGGCAGATAAAACCTCAAGTTCACTACTCACCCAAACGGTAATCAGCAGCAAAGTCGTGAGACCCACAGCCAGCCCGAATAGATTAATGAAAAAGATACTTTTCTTCTTCGAAAAATTTCGAATTGCGAGTCTGAGGTAGTGGTTTAGCATGGGTAGTTGGTTTAATAGGCCTCAGAAGCCAAATAGGATGAGATAAAAAAACCGAAGCAATCATAATTTGATTGCTTCGGTCATTATCGTTTTAATTATACGTGGAATTGCTCCCGAATATTCTCGGTTACCACCTTTCCATCAAATAAGTTGATGATTCGGTGTGCATAGTTAGCATCGTGAGGAGAGTGAGTTACCATCACGATAGTAGTTCCTTCATTGTTTAGCTCTTCCAGAAGTCTCATTACTTCTTCACCATTGGTAGAGTCAAGATTACCAGTTGGCTCATCGGCAAGGATCACAGATGGCTTCGCTACAATTGCTCTTGCTATCGCTACACGCTGCTGCTGACCACCGGAAAGCTGCTGAGGGAAGTGATTTCTTCTGTGCATAATGTTCATTCTTCCTAGCACTTCTTCTACTCTCTTCTTTCTTTCGTCAGAAGGAAGTTTTAGATAAAGCAATGGAAGCTCAACATTTTCAAATACAGTCAATTCATCGATTAGGTTAAAGCTTTGGAATACAAAACCGATGTTACCTTTTCTTAGGGAGGATCTCTGTCTTTCTGAGTACCTGGCCACTTCGTTTTCTATGAAGTGATACTCTCCTTCATCTGGATTATCCAAAAGGCCAAGGATATTCAAAAGAGTGGACTTACCACATCCTGAAGGACCCATGATCGCTACAAATTCACCTTTCTTAATCTCGATCTGGATACCATCCAAAGCGGTAGTTTCAACCTCTTCGGTTGTGTAGAGTTTCCTCAAATTGACTGTTTTAATTACGTTTTCCATCGTTACTGGTATTAGTTAGTAGTTTCTATGTTTATTTCTCTTTAATTATTTCTCTAATTCTTAGATGAGATGATTCTTGATTAGGTTGCTCGAAATCAGAAATCATTTCAATTGTAAGACCTCATTTTTTCCAAAGTTCTCGTAACCACTTACGATTACCTTCTCCCCTTCTACCAGTCCATCAAGAACTTCATAGAATTCGGGGTTCTTTCTACCTAGTCTTATATTTCTCTTTTCGGCGTTGCCCTCAGAACTCAAGACAAACACCCAATTCCCTCCGGTGTCCTTGAAAAATCCTCCAGTGGAAAGTAGAAGGCTTTCTTCACTTTGACCAAGTTCAAGACGGATTCTTACGCTTTGACCTCTTCTGATTCCCGCAGGGCTCTCACCCGTGAACTTCATATCCACTTCGAATCTTCCATTGGTAATCGTTGGGTAAATCTTGGTAATCTCAAGCTCGTGAGTTTCTCCGCTTAAGGTAAAATTACCTCTTAGGCCTCTGCCGATTCTTGGTAAATACAATTCATCAATAGGCACCCGAACTTTGAATTCGTCCAAAACATCAATCTGTCCATATCGCTGGCCTGGGTTAATGGCCTGACCAATTTCTATTTGCTCCATAGCCAATTGACCTGAGATGGGAGCGCGTATGATAAGATTATTCAAAATCTGACCTACGCCATTTAATGATGCCTGCATTCTCGACTCCGACTGACGAAGCTGAGCAAGTTGATAAGATCTAGCAATGGAATCACTTTGATAGGAGGCATAAGTCAGCTCCTTTCTTTTCAAGTTGTATTCGTATTGCTCTTTTACTTCTTCATATTCACGATCGGAAACAAGCTTCTGCTCATGAAGCTGCTTGAATCTTTTATACTGTGGCTCAAGAAGAGAAATCTGATAATCGATCTCTGCCAATTGCCCCTGCTGGCTCAAATCGTTCTGATCCAGGAAAAGTCGAGTTTGGCGCAGGTTATTGATTTGTTCGTAAAGCATGGTCTCTCTGGACATCACATCCAGCTGAAGATTAGAATTAGTCAGGCTGAGTATAGTATCTCCTGCGTCGACCAAAGCTCCTGATTCTCGGATCACCTGGGCCACCATTCCACCTTCCACAGCATCCAAATAAAAAGTCTGTGCTGGCTCAATCTGTCCGGAAACCAAAATGTAATCCGTAAACTCACCAGTTTTCACAGTAGCGATACTCAAGCGATCTCGTTCCACATTCATAGTAGATCGATGATCCGCCCACCATATCTGATAAATAATCCCGAAAACAAGAATAACTCCACCTGCGATGTAAGCTATCTTTTTTGGGGTCCAAAACTTCTTTTCAATTTTTCTATCCATAATTCATAAATCCCTTTTCGGGACGATATCCTTTATGCCAAAGGGTGTGCCATCCAAAAAAGGGCTCAGGATGGATCAAATCGTCGATTTTGATTTTTTAGCTCTCATTTATCTCGAACATTTTTGTTCGGCAGCGAACAAAATCGAAAAAAATGAACTAGTTTAATCCTCGATCGGTAATTTCTCCTCACCCCTAAAAAATCCCTCTAAACTGATTTGAAGGTCGATTTTCAGCAAAATCCAAAATTGTCTTTTTTTCGGTATGCTTTTGGAACAAGCAGTGTCAATAAATTAAGCCAACTATAGTAACTCTTTAAACACCCCTATCAGATGAACGATCAAAGAATTGGAAAAATTCTCATCATTGACGACAACGAAGATTTGCTGAAAGCAGCAAAGATTTTTCTGAAAAGACATTTCGCCCAGGTAGATACCGAGACCAATCCAGATCTACTCCCAATCCTCACTCATAATGAACAGTATGATGTGATCCTTCTAGACATGAATTTCACCAAAGACGTGAGTTCAGGCCAGGAAGGATTCTATTGGTTAGACCGGATTTTGGAGATGGATCCATCCGCTGTGGTAGTATTGATTACTGCTTATGGTGATGTAAATCTGGCGGTCAAAGCCATCAAGGAAGGTGCCACCGATTTCGTTCTTAAGCCATGGGAAAATGAGAGGCTCCTCGGTACACTAAACTCCGCTTTGAAACTCCGACAGAAGAAGCTGGAAGTAGATCTTCTTAAGAATCAAAAGGAGACTCTTGAGCAGGACATTGATAATAAGTTCAAGGATATCATCGGTCAGAGCCCTGCAATGCAAGAGGTGTTTGAAACCATTGAACGAGTCGCGACTACAGATGCGAACGTGCTGATCTTGGGTGAAAATGGAACAGGTAAAGAATTGATTGCCAGAGCTATACATAGAAACTCCCGGAGAAGCAAGGAAGCGTTTGTTGGAGTGGATCTAGGTTCCATTACACAGACTCTATTCGAATCAGAGCTTTTCGGACATAAGAAAGGCTCATTCACAGATGCCAAAGACGACCGGGCTGGCCGCTTCGAACAAGCCCATAAAGGAACCTTGTTCTTTGATGAGATTGGGAATCTTCCTTTACCTTTACAGGCAAAGCTTTTGGCCGCACTACAAAATAGACAGGTAACTAGAGTCGGTGCCAATAAACCAGTGGATGTAAATATCAGATTGATTTCGGCTACAAATATGCCGATTCACAACATGATCTATGACAATACCTTCCGTCAGGATTTACTGTACAGGATCAATACCATTGAGATTCAGCTTCCACCTCTTCGCGAAAGAGCTGAAGATATTCCTTTGCTGGCAGATCACTTCATCTCTTTTTACTCTAAAAAGTACAACAAGGACATTCGCAAGGCATCAGAACCACTCGTGAAACGAATGATCAAATACAGCTGGCCCGGAAATATTCGGGAGCTACAGCATAGCATTGAACGTGCAGTGATTATGTCAAACCACAGTGTTCTACAGCCGGAAGACCTTTTCCTTCAGAAGGTACAACAGCCTGAGAAGCAAGATGAATCTGTAAGTTTGGATCACTTGAATATCGAGGATGTGGAGAGAATCCTTATCCGAAAAGCACTCCAAAAGCACAATGGCCATATTACTAGAGCAGCAGAGGAATTAGGTTTGACGCGCTCATCTCTTTACAGAAGACTAGAGAAATATGGTCTATAAGCGGTTTTATCTTGGGGTCTTATTCCGAGTCATTGGAATATCCCTAACTATCTTCTTTGCCATCTGGCTCTACTTTAGCCAAGACCTGTTACTCGCGCCTAGTATTCTCGCATTGATTGTCCTCGGACAAATCGTGGAAATGGTGTATTTCGTCAATTCCATCAATCATAAACTCGCAAGATTTCTGGACTCTATTCGATTTAATGATTTCTCAAGTTCATTTACCTCGGACAGTAAAAAGGGAGATTCATTCAAGGCGGTAAATATGGCCTTTAATGATGTGATGGATGTGTTTAAGCAAACCAGAGCTGAAAAAGAAGAGCAAATGCTCTTCCTACAGGTAATCATTCAGCACATCAATTCAGGAATTATCTCCTTTAATTCCCAGGGGCAAATTGGAGTAATAAATAATTCTGCAAAGCATCTGCTTCAGATTCCTCAGTTCAGAGATATTACCGATTTAGGAAAGCTTTCGGAAGCTCTGCTAAAGGAAGTCATGGAGATGAAACCTGGGCAAAGGATCTCAAAAAAGATCAATAATAATCTTCATCTAATTATTCAGTCCACCTCCCTGAAAATGGGTGGTGAAAGCTGGACTTTGCTTTCGCTGCAGAATATCAATGCAGAACTTCAATCCAATGAACTCGAGGCCTGGCAAAATCTAACCAAAGTGCTTCGTCACGAGATTATGAATTCAATCACCCCAATTTCAAGCTTGGTGGAGAGTCTTAGGACCATTCTTGATGAGGACACTTTCCTTCAAGAAGGTGGAATGTTGATCCGAAGAGATGGCTTTCAGGATATGCAGGAAGGTTTGGACACCATTGCTAATCGAAGTAGAGGCTTAGTGAGCTTTGTGAATGCTTACCGTGATTACACGAACATTCCAAAGCCAAATAAAACCACCGTGAAGGTGACTGATCTATTTGGAAATGTACTCCAGCTCATGAAGGAAGATCTCAAGACCAATGAGGTCAAGGTCGATACTTTTGTTGAACCGGAAGATTGTGAAATTCACTGCGATGAGGATCAGATTACCATGATTCTGATTAATCTCGTAAAGAATGCTGCCGAGTCTCTTCAAAACAGCGCGGATAGAACCATTTGGCTTTCAGCCCAAAACCAAGGTGATCTCGGAACCACGATTCAAGTAGAAGATCATGGGCCTGGAATTGTTCCTGAGGCATTGGAAAGAATCTTCGTTCCTTTCTACACCACGAAAAAAACAGGTTCAGGAATTGGTTTAGCTATTTCAAGACAGATTATGAACCTCCACAGAGGGAGCCTTCAAGTGAAGTCTACACAAAACGAGAAGACCATTTTCTCTTTGAACTTTAGATAAAGAGACTAGCTCAAAGCAGTTTTAAGTCGCTCAATATCCGATTGATCATTGAAGACATTGATGGAAACCCTGAGTGAGGTTCCACGCACGGAAACGTAGACCTTTTCATTCTCGAGACTACTTCGGACTTGTTTTGGATCGGTGCCTTCCGGCAAAGGAAGAGCGAAAAGATGATTTGCTGAAAACTCCGATAAATCAAGTGATAGACCTCTCTCCTCTTGAAATGAAATAAGCTGAGACCTAAGAGATTTAGCGTACTCCTGGATTTTTTCAGGCTTCCAAACCATTAATTGCTCAAGAGACTTTTCCAACATAGGTAATAAGATAAAATAGCTTGTCTCCCCTACATTGAAGCGATTGGCGCCGGGTAAAAATTCTTCCTGATAATTCGTTAGCTCTGAAAAAATATGAGAATTGGTTCTGTTCATCCAGGATTCCTCGAGTGGTTTTCCCTCGTCGAACTTGTCTGAGAAATAGGAAACTGCTAGTGAATATGGACCAAGAAGCCATTTATAGCTGGCACAAATTAGCGCATCGATTTTATACTCCTTGACATCCATGGGCAGCGCTCCAACCGATTGAGTGCCATCTACGATAAAGCAGGCACCCACCTCTTCACAACGCTCTCCAATGGCCTTGAGATCGAATTTCACCCCATTCATCCAGTGGACGCTGGAAATCAAAACCACACCTGTTTCCTTATCTATGGACTCAAGAAGTCTTTGATTCCATCCCTGGCCAAGACTCTCGGTATCTGGATTCGGATCGACTATCTGAAGTTCTGAACCATTTTCTTCTGCCCATCTTTTGAGAGAAAAATATCCACTTGGAAATTCATCCCTCACGGTAATGGCTTTTTTGCCCTTCGCATGATTCCAATTAGAAAGAGCACAGGCAAAACCATAAGAAGTGCTGGGAATTAAAGCAATTTCATGGTCCTTTGCCCCTACCATTTCAGAAAACAATTTCTTGACACTATTCACTGTGGTAAAGAAATCTTCAGCTACCATAGAAAATGGATTTCGCATTTTTCTTAGATCAGAAATTGCGGCTTCTTCAGAAGTTTTCAGCATGGGTCCACGATAAGCATTGTTTAGGTAGGCGACTTCAGGATCCAGTTGGAAGAGTGACTTTTGGCAATTCAGCATAGTTTGAAATTTAGAGAGTTCCATTAAAATGTCATGATCATTTGAATATTTTTTTGAGTGGGAAATTTTCCATTCGAGGCTTATTCATTTTTTGATTTTTTGCTCGTAGCTTAAAAAGAAAAAAATGAACCCAAAAACCACACAAGCCTACAACCGGCTTAAAGGCTTACTCCACGGAGTATTTTTAGATAGGCGAGTGAACAGAAACGAAATCATGGAGCTGAAGGACTGGTGCTACGCCCATGAAGAACTGGCGACGGAAGGACCCTTCAAAGACTTTTTCTATGAGATAAAGAGGATTCTGGACACAGGCGTTGTCACGGCTGAAGAAATTCTGGATATGAATGTGATCCTAACCGATTACAGAAAGCACTTTGTACCGAAAGATCAGGCAATAGCTGACATTAATTTTCTAAAAGGCATCTGCTATGGAATTCTGGCGGATGGTGAAATCAATAAGCACGAAGTTTACATGTTAAAAACATGGCTGAAAGACAACGAACATTTATGCTCGGATCCTCCTTTCTCTGACTTTTTTGATATCATCTCTAAAGTCCTTGAGGACAACAAGGTAGATGATGAGGAGGCAAAGATGCTGAAAAAGCTATTCTCAGATTTTTTGAGTGAATAGCATAAAAAAGGCCAGCAAAAGCTGGCCTTTTTTATAGTCCCTTAAAATCTTACAATCACTTCAGCACCATATGTGGCTGGATCTCCTAGATGTGATGCACCAAAGTTATATGCATAATCAATGAAGTTTTCATCCAGTATATTCCTAGCCCAGAAATTCACTTCCCAATCACCTTGAGTTACGCCAACTTTTGCATTCAATAAGCTAAACGCATCCTGAGAGATAGTATTCTCGAGATTAAAGAATTGCTCCCCGAAAGCTTGCCACTCGCCTCTGAAAAGCCAATTGATTTCATTACTACCAAAGAATTTTGGAGTGAACTCTAGAGCTAAAAAAGAAGTGTATTCAGGAGTAAAAATCTGATTGTTTCCTGAATAGTCCACCTCTCCTTCGTCTCCTGGAAGTAGCAAATCATCGTAAGTCGCGTTCGTGTATCCAAAGTTCCAGTCTATTGTAAGATTCCTCCCCAGCAAAGCAGTGAATTCAGATTCAATTCCCAAACTGGTCACATCTCCTGCATTGCTTGTGATAACAATAGCATCTGGTAAAATCAATGCTGGAACTTGGACATCTGATATTCCTGAATAGAAGAATGCGACATTCCATCGAATTCTATTTTTGTTAAAGTAGTTCTTAACCCCAAGTTCAAAATTATCTGAGAATTCTGGATCGTAGGCAAATAGGGGCGGTTGAGAAGGATCTGATCCTATTTGTGTCAATCCTCCGGGTCTGAAACCACGGCTATAGCTGAAGTACCAATTTTGATTTTGGTTTGAAGCATAACCTAGAGAAAGTTTGGGTGTTACTGCAGTGAAGTCTACTGTACCAGTTGTATCGGGCTGTGTTATAATAGGATCTCCCGCTCCAAAATCAAGCTCCTGCCCCACCGTGAGCTCTTTCTCTTCGTAATCAAATCTTAGTCCTCCGGTCAAGGCCAATTTCTCTGTCAATGCATAAGTCGCCTGGCCAAAAACAGCAGCTCCAGTAGACCCTTGAATATTGGTGTTGATATTTGTGAAATTTGTGATTGGCGAACCAATTAAACCAGCATCTTCACCGAAGAATATCCCCTGTCTTGTGGGCGCATCAGATACGAAACCGAAGAATCCAATTTGCCAATCCAGCTTTTCGCTGGATGAAGAAAGTCTAAATTCCTGGGTCCAGATTTCATTCGTATTCCAGTCCTTACCATAGTTATTTACAATTGACACGGCATCAATAGGGCTGAAATCTCCATCAATCGGCTCTCGGTAATATCGATAATTGCTCTGGAAAGCAGTCTGGGAAAAGAAATTAAACTTAGGCCCTTGATTTCTGATTACGAGGGAAAAATTACTGGTATTATCCACCATGGTTGTGGTGGCATTTTGATTTACAATGAAAGGTTGCTCTATTGCCGTCCCAGGGTCTGGCGCCAAAGAAAAAGGACCATTATTTCGGTTTTGCGTGAGTTTGAAATTGACGGTCGCATCCCAATTTTCTGCAAAGACATATCGTAAACTTGAGTTTAGATTCATGATATCTCTTTTATCAAAACTAGTGTTGGTAAAAACGTTGGTATAAAACCCGTCCATTCTTTCGCCAAGCACCGAAGTCGAGAAAAAGAGTTTCTCCTTAACAATAGGCATACGCAAGCCTGCTGCTACTCTTAGCAAACCATAGTTTCCAACATCAAACTTTGCAAAGCCAGAAGTTTTATCTGTGGCCTCCTTCGTTTTAATGTTAATTACACCACCCATCGCATTTCTACCATACAAAGTTCCTTGTGGTCCACGCAATACTTCTATGCTTTCCACATCATTGACATTGAAGAAATAAGTGTCCAATCCAAATTGATTAACTCCATCTACATACGTCGCTACAGCAGGCTCATATGAAGTAGTGGTGATACCTCGAATTGAAATTACATTTCTGTTATCTCCAGGATTAGCGAAATAAAGGTTAGGGACAATGGATCGAAGCTCTCTAACATTCCAAACATTTAATCGATCGATCTGCTCTCTATCCAAAGCAGAAACCGAGAATGGTACTTTTTGGAGATCTTCAGGCATCTTCTGCGCTTCTACCGTCACAGCCTGAAGTTGTCCTTCAGGAATACTATCATTTGTCTGTGCTTTGGACGTAAATGTCAAAGCAAAAATTACCAAACAAACTAAGCCCAATCGGGCTATTACTTCTTTCATGGGTTAATTGAGAATTATTTTTTGAATTGAATTGAATACAAGTTGTAAGTGTTCCAGATGGACACTTCTGAATCGGCGACGAAGATAAAATAAAGATCCTGCTTGGAGCCTGAACTATCTAGTCTAATATCTTTTGGAAACCATCTTTTTGCTCCATTGACACTTAAGATTTGGCGATCCAAGCTGCCAGTGGACCCGATCACCTTCCCATCTAATGAGCCTTCCCGAATCTCTATTGTCCCTTTGACTTGAGCAGGATTCAAAATTAATTCTATAGATGAAATTCCATTTAAATCCACATTGGCTAGTCTCAACCAACTTTTATCCTCAGTGAACCTTACGAATTGATCAACATCTGTATTGGCTTTGGCAGCGCCTTTAAACTCATCGGCTCTTACAGCAGGTATTAAAGGATTTCTTAACATCAACTGAGTTTGAGATCGGATAGGCGCAATACCATTTCCGCCTTGATCAGTATAGGCAGCTTGGAGAAAATAATAACCCTCATTTTCATTTGATTCGTTAAAGGAGAAGGTGCCCTTAAGCGGTAACTTTTCTTTATTAAGATCAGGGTTTTCTAATGCCAGAATGAAATCCACCATTTCTTCAATTTTGCCATCTTCTATGTGGGAATGGGCAGGCATTACTCGCTCGCCCCAAACACCACCACCTCCATTTTTGATTTTGTCATAGAGGTAACTTGCCGCATCTGACTGGCTAACATATTTTTTAGAGACATCCGAGTAGCTCGGTCCCACAGATTCATTCGCAATAGCATGGCAGGCTTTGCAACCCGCTTCATTCATGTATGTCTCACCGATAGAAATCTCTTCTACCTGATGTCCTGTTTGAATCAAATCATATCCACCCTCCAGATAATCGATAGAAAATGAGATATCAGCGGGATCAATCTCCCCATCTTCTGGATCTATGACCTGAACATCATAGCTGATCACCTCATCTTCGAAAAAGAAACTGGAATTTCCAGACCATTCTACCATGACCATCGGAGGAGTATTTCCTACTTCAATTTTCATTCTTGATTCCGAGGTCAAACCCTCTTGATCAGTCACAGTCAAAACCGCATCGTAACTCCCATTTTCCTGAAAGGTATAAGATGGATTCTTTTCTGATGAGGTTGATCCATCACCAAAGTCCCATGAATAGGTTAACGCATCATCTGGATCAAAATCCTTTGTTCCTTCCGAAGAAAAATCAACAGATAAAGGAGCAGCACCCTTTTGAATCGAGGCATTCGCCTGGGCGATCGGTTTACGATTACCTGGAGCAAATTCAATTACATAAAGGCCTGAATCATCATTTTGGGCTCTCCAGAAAGTTCCATACTCTAAAAGGTACAGGGCTCCATCGGGTCCAAACTGCATATCGACCGGCTTATCAAAAACTGTGTTGGGCATGAAGCGCTCCATGGAGTCATATTCAAAGTTTTCAGTCAATGAAACCGTGAATATCCAATTTCTCATCCAGTCATAGATGAATAGTTTTTCATTAAAATATCCTGGAAATCGTGTTTCAGTATCATTGTGGTCTTCCCTGTAATAAACCGGGCCTGCCATGGCATTTCTACCTCCTTCGCCAAGCATAGGGAATTCTTCGGACTCCCGATAGGGATACCAAATTAAAGCCGGGGTGGCCTTGGGTAGTAATGACAGACCTGTGCTATTTGGACTTGTATTTTCAGGTGAGTTTGGGTTAAACTCAAAAAGACTTTGCTGATTTGCAAAATCATATTTCCAATATGGTTTATTATCACCGACGAAATAAGGCCATCCAAAATAGCCCGCTTTAGTGGCAAGATTAATCTCATCATGACCTTTTGGTCCACGCTTCAGACTATCCTCATCTGCATCGGGTCCCACCTCACCCCAAAATAGATTTCCATTTCTTTGATCAATTGAAATTCGATAAGGATTTCGATTCCCCTTGACATAAATTTCAGGTCTGGCGTTGGCTGTTCCGATGGGATATAAATTTCCCTCTGGAATGGTATAGGTACCATCGGGCTGAGGTGTGATTCGAATAATGCTTCCCCGGAGGTCATTGGTGTTTCCAGAGGATCTCTGTGCGTCCACATTTTCTGGTCTGCCTGGTCGCTCATCTATTGGGTTATAATTATCTGATTCAAAAGGTGTAGTGTCGTCACCTAGAGAAACATATAAATTACCTTCAGCATCAAACTCTACAGAACCCCCTGAATGGCAACATCCACGAAAGACCTTGACCTCAAGCATGATCTTTTCTGTACTCCTATCCAAAAGTCCTTCAACTAAAGTGAATCGAGAAAGCCGATTAATCGGAGACCCATCCAAAGGAGCGTAATACAAGTAGATCCACTGATTCTGTTCAAAGTTAGGATCCTTGGCTAATCCAAGCAGCCCGTCTTCACCATCAGGATATACTTCGAGATAGCCTATCTCTATTAACTCATTCTCTGCCCGGTTGAACCTTTTAAGTGATCCGTTCCTCTCAATAAACAAAACATCACCATTATCCAGAACTTCAAGTTCCATTGGTTCATTAAGACCTTCTACAAGTGCAATCTTTGTAAAACGACTTTCATCAGGCTTAGTAAAAGCAAACGGATCTTCAGATTTTGGCGCTGAGCATCCAAAGATGACGAGCAGAATCAATACAATTGCAGGCCGGAAATTCATAGGGTTTAAAGCTTTCGAACGGAAGATAATCAATGACTTGTTTTGCTCATCCTACTTTTTTAAATAGCCCAAAAAAACCTGTCATTCGGGCTTTCTACTGTTTCAGTGGTCCTAAAAAACTGCCAGATTTACGTCTTTTAGCAGACAAGCCTTAACATGTTTTAAAGAAATAACGAAATCTCCACCGATTAGCTTCCGTCTAAGCGATGAACACAATGTCAAATTAACTTGTTTAGAAACACAAAGCAGAAATCTGTAGACACCCAAATGAAATCAAACACTATGTTTACGACAATTTTAAGCACTCTTTTCGCTGCCTTTTTAGCGGCCTGTTCTTCACCTGAGCAGACAGAGTCCCAACAAAACCCAGAAGTTCAGACTGTAACCCAATTCTCTGGAAAGACTGAACTAGCAACTTTTGCCGGAGGTTGCTTTTGGTGCGTTGAAGCACCTTTTGAAGGAATCGATGGAGTAATCTCTGTAATCAGTGGTTATGCCGGAGGCAAAGAGAAAAACCCTAGTTATAACGAAGTAGCAAGTGGGATGACCTCTCACAGGGAATCCGTTCAGATCACTTACGATCCTGAAGTGATTAGTTATTCAGAATTAGTGGATATTTTCTGGCAGACCTATGATCCAACTGACGTTGGAGGGTCCTTTTACGACCGAGGAACCCAGTACGAATCAGCCGTTTTCTTTCACGATGCAGAACAGAAGAAGGTAGCTGAAGCCTCTAAAAAAGCCTTGAATAAATCAGGCAGATTCGAAAAAAGAGTGGCAACACCGATAATTAAGTACACTAATTTCTATCCTGCTGAGGATTATCATCAGGACTATTATAAAAAGAAGCCAGCAGAATATTATGCATATCGCAAAGGATCTGGTAGAGATGCCTTCATCAAGAAGCATTGGCCCGAATTAACTGCAGATAAATATCCAGCACCTTCAAAAGAGGAATTGAAGGAAACCTTAACTCCTCTTCAATATGAAGTGGCTTTAGAAGATGCTACGGAATATGCATTTCAGAACGAATACAATGGAAATAAAGCCGAAGGAATTTATGTCTGTATCGTTTCAGGGGCCCCGCTCTTTAGCAGTAAAGATAAATATGAATCTGGTAGTGGATGGCCAAGTTTCACTAAGCCAATCGATGCCAGAATTATTGAAAAACCAACTGATAGAAGTCATGGAATGACACGCGTTGAAGTAAGAAGTAAGCTTGGTAAAAGCCATCTCGGCCATGTTTTCTATGATGGTCCGGAGCCTACGAATTTAAGATATTGCATGAATTCGGCAGCCATGAAGTTTATCCCAAAGGATCAAATGGAAGCGGAAGGATATGGAGAATACGTTTGGTTAGTGGAATAAAAAAACCAAAATGAGAGAAGCCCTAAGGTAAGTTTACTTCAGGGCTTTTTTATGTCAAAATTTTGCGGAAGGTCAGGTTAATTCTCCCTCCTGAAATTCTTTTTCTTTTTGGAAGCTGATGCTCCCAATGATGCTGAGTTTCCCCTTTCATGATCAGTAAACTTCCATGCTGAAGCTTGATTTCCCTCTTTAATTCCTTTTTATGATAATGTCGAAACTGGAAAGCCCTTTCTTCTCCAAAGCTCACAGAAGCGATCACTGGATTTAAGCCTAAGACAGGTTCATTATCCCTATGCCACCCCATGGAATCCTCACCGGTGCGATAATAGTTTAGGAGCACATGAGTGAATTCCTGATCTGCTGCATCCTCCACCCTCTCCTTTATCTCTTTCAAATCTATAGACCAGGGGTAGGCTCTCATTTCAATACCTGAGTACCCATATGGGATTTTGGGATCGCCATAAAGTGCAGTAAGTCTGGGCTGCATGACTTCCTTTCCAAAAATCTTGATAGGCTCCTGGACCCAATTAATCTTTTCTTTTAGTGTACTTAGAAAATTATTGGAATCCTCCATGGAAAAGAAGGATGGGTAATATTCCACCTCCCCATCGAAGGGAAGAAGTTTTTCAGCTGAGCTATCGAAAAGATTTTGCTGCATGGGCATTTAACCAACTAGGAAATCATAAGTTTTATTCGGTATTTTCAGCAAGTAAACACGAACACCCTAATACATGAAAAAGGTAGCCTGGATTTTTGGTTTGATTATCATTGTTGTATTGAGCAGCATCATTTGGTACAAATTCTTCTTCGTTTTTGGTGAAGGAGTCAAAGCAGGCAGCCTCAATTATTTCGTGAAAAAAGGAATAATCTTCAAAACTTATGAAGGAAGAATCGTCCAAGAAGGCTTTCAAAGTCCAAATGCCGGTGAACTTCAAAGTAATGAATTCAGATTCAGTGTTACCGATGAAGAAGTAGCTGCACAACTAGAAAGATCATCCGGAAAGCATGTGGAGCTGCGCTACGAAGAGTTTAATGGCATGCTCCCCTGGCGAGGAACTAGTAACTTCCTAGTGACCGAAGTTCTAATGGTCAAAGACTTTGCTGGCGAAGTAAGTGAGGAGCTTCCTTACAGTCAGTAAGGAAGAATATCATGCGCCACTTGGCTCTATTTTTCCTATTAAACTTTATACGGCTAAATCTTTATGGCCAAGGAGCCTCCTGTGAACTCATAGAAATTAATAACCTTGAAAATGAAATAGACCCAATTTTTGAGAAGACTTGTATCTATAAAAATCTCAAGGTAAAATCATTTGGTAAACCTGATAATAAAGGAAGGTACAGCTGGGAATCCAGTCTTTTTTTAGTGACTAATTCAGAGGAGAAAGAGATAGAACTTTCTGATCTATTTGGTAGTAATTCAGAAAAGGTAGAGGTCTACTTGAATGAAAAACTTCAGGAAGAATATGAGGGCCACCTAGGAGATCCAGATCTTTCAGAGTGCATGAAAACCATCGACTTCCACAAATTTGCTTTGCACGAATTCAGGCTAGACCTTCAAGAAGGAGAAACTGTTAATTTCTGGTTAGAATATGTGACCACAAGTGCATGCTTTAATGTAAATCTTGGGTTAGCGACCATGAGCTACCAAGAGTTTGACCGGCTTGCTGTAGTGCTTTGAAAGCCAATTTCAGAAATTACTCTCTGGTCCAGTAATCCACCACCATCACCTCATAAAGATGTGGCGTTAGTAATGCTCCAAAGGCCTTATGGTCAGGGTGTGGTAGATATTCATCCCTCGCCTTGTCTGAATAGAATGTAAGAGTGAAAGCATGAGTAAGTCCTCGATTAAGTCCTTCCGGGCTTGAATTTTCACCCCATTCGAAATGCTCAATCCCTGGAATCTTATTTTGTAAATCTCTAAAGGCATCTACGATTTCAGTGATTTTCTCAGGAGCAGTTCCTTCTTT
Organism: uncultured Cyclobacteriaceae bacterium; assembly: GCA_937146645.1. Lineage (GTDB taxonomy): Bacteria > Bacteroidota > Bacteroidia > Cytophagales > Cyclobacteriaceae > Algoriphagus. Next base: position 157,388 of record CAKZRQ010000015.1, on the reverse strand, counting down.
AAACGAAAAATAAACCGCATGTCTCAACACTGAATCAGGACTACTTTGCTTCATTTCATTGCGTTCTTGATTTTCCTCCATAGCTAATCCTTCATCGAATTTTTCTTCGATTTTTTGTAATTCAGATTTTTCAGAGCAACTGGCCAGTAGTATTCCTACCAAAGCAAAAAGAAACAATTTTTTCATTTTAGGTTCTTTTGGGAATTCAATTCAAGCTTAAATTTGATGTAAAAGCTTAGCTTGATTAAATCAATATTCGAATAATTCTTCTCACATGAAAGTAGCCTTTTTTAATACAAAACCCTATGAGCAAAAGAGTTTTGAAGCTCAGCTGAAGGATTCCGATCACGAGTTCACGTTTTTTGAGGCAAAGCTCGATAAGGAAACCGCTAAGCTAGCAGAAGGTCATGATGCAGTTTGCAGTTTCGTCAATGACTATCTCACTCCTTTAGTTTTAAAGAGGCTCAAAAATTATGGTATCGAAAACATCGCGCTTAGATGTGCAGGTTTTAATCAGGTAAATCTTCAAACAGCCAAGGAGCTTGGAATCAGAGTTTGCAGAGTTCCGGCATATAGTCCAGAAGCCGTGGCAGAGCATGCGATGGCCCTGATTTTAGCTTTGAGTCGAAAGACTCACAAAGCATTCAATCGAGTACGAGAGAATAATTTCTCCCTCGTTGGGCTCACAGGGTTTAATCTTCATGGCAAAACAGTGGGGGTTATTGGTACCGGAGGAATCGGCAGAGCCTTTATCAGATTGGCCCAAGGCTTTGGTTGTAAGGTTCTGGCTTATGACCTTTATCCCAACTCTGATCTTGAAGCTACTGGCGTCAAATATCAACCGCTTCAAGAAGTATTGGATCAAAGCGATATTGTTTCACTGCATTGTCCTTTGACTCCAGAAACTCACCATCTGATTAATAAGCAGTCTTTGTCCACCATGAAAGATGGAGTGACCATCATCAACACCAGTCGTGGCGGATTAATCAACACCAAAGATGCCATCATGGGGCTAAAGCAAAAGAAGATTGGTTTTCTGGGAATCGACGTTTACGAACAAGAGGAGAATATATTTTTCCAGAACCTATCTGAAGAAATTTTACTCGATGAGCAAATAGCAAGGTTGATGTCTTTCCCGAATGTCATCATCACAGGCCATCAGGCTTTCCTCACTCAAGAGGCTTTGGCAGAAATAACACGAGTTACCCTATTCAATCTGGATCAGATGGAAAAGGGAGGCGTCTTGGATAACGAAGTCAAGGTTTAAAATGGTTGAGATAATAGTTGATCATAAGGTTGACATGCCATAAGCCAACCTTGTTATAGCGCTGATTACCTTTCAATGGATCGTTTGATAGAGCCTCCTTATTCATCGCGATCAGGTGGAAATTCAAGCGGCCAAAAGTCTCCGGATTATATCTCAAGCCCAGGTTAATTTGCCGATAAGATGGGAAGTTGTACTTATTGGCTGCAGCATCATCAATGTCTGGAAGGATGTGAATTCCAAAGTGACCGTAAACCGATAACGGAAAATTCTTAAAAGAATATTGACTGTACCAGGTCGAAGCGAAAACAGACTCAAAACCTTCATTTCGCTCTCTTGGGATAAAAGTGGTCCAGGGGTCTCTTCCCCACTCTCTTGGGCTGAGCCATCTTCCATCTCCCCCCAAATAGGTCAAGCCAATTTTATGCGTCCAGGATGAGTTTCTCAATCCAAAACTTCCTGAGATATAAGCATTTCGATCACTTGGACTCTTATATCTAAAACCAGGTAATTTATTCCCTCCTTGCCCTATTCCATGCTGGAAACCAGTTTGTAAAGTACTGATCCATTTGGCCCCTTCTTTTGGTCCATCCCATGAATTATCCCAGTTGATCGTGAAGGTGTTGAATACGTTTTGAACCAGAGTCTGGTCGATTTCGAGTTTATTTCCAGATTCAAAATCCTTGGTGACATGAAGAATAAAAATGTAATCAGAAGAAGTGTTTCCAGGATATTCAGAGGGCATACCAAGGATATCACGACCCTTTGGGTAAACTCCGATGCTATTCCCAATATGTAACCAACGAGAAGTTCCTCTTAGGCTCATTCGATTTATCCACCAGGCTTGAATCTTCCAGGATTCTGGGTTCACCCAAAAGCTCAACCCTTCAATCCCTGTGGGCGATAGCCTTCCGTCCTGAGGATTGATCCAAGGGGTATTAATGCCAAAGCGCCCTACCTGAGCCCCCCATTTATCATTCTCATATTTTAGGCTGAACAACTCCAACTTTCCAAAAAAATCATCCCCGGGATTTAGTAAATCAAAGAGCCCGGTCTCATATCGATTCATTTGTCCAGTGGCAGGGTCAGGATCCCAGATATTTGAGCTAGTTACATTACCAAAGATTCTATACCCAGCATGGAATTCGAAGCCCTTATAATTGGCCTTGCCACCCAAATTCAAGCTGGTTCCAAGCGCATAATCATCCTTAAAATCCCCACCATAGGTAGTGTTCATCCAGAAAGTCCTGAAATGAATATGAGGCTTGAATAGGATTTTTGGGTTGTCCTGTGCCCGGGCTAGTGAGAAGTTCACTAACCAAAACGAAAGAATAAAAACTACTCTCATTTCTTCTCTTCTTTCGCTTTTATGATGGCTTGAAAGGGTCCGAATTTATGTTCCTCTTCAGAAAAACTATCGGAATAAGGACCAAAAGGATGATCCATTGGCTTTTTCGAAATATCCGGCCAATCGCCGGCCAGATTTTTGGCAGGCCTTGCTAGACTATTCACATAGGCGGCCACATCCCAAGCCTCTTCATCTGTCAGAATGGGATTTTCATAGGTCACTCCGAAAGGCATATTAGCCTTCACGTACCCGGCAAACCGGGAGAGTCTAAACAGGCCTGCTCCTTGATTGTAACTATGCTCACCCCATAGAGGAGGATAAACATATGTTCTTTTATCCTGAGCCATCATCCCCTGACCATCCGCCATATGACAGGTGATGCAGTGCTTGTCATACACAGTTTTCCCCTTTATGGGATCTGCAGGTCGATCCAACATGGGAACGCTGTACAATCCTGCACCTGTGGGTTTTACTCCTTTTGGAACATCCTGACCCAGCCAGATCATATAGGCCACCATGGCCTTCATTTCTTCACTCTCAGGATCAAGCTTATCTCCATTTAAGCTTCGCTCAAAGCAGTCATTGATACGCTTAGGAATGTCCTCCAACTGCCCTGATCTATTCCTAACTTTCGGATAAACTGAGGCAACCCCTCCATAATTATTTCCTAGTGGAACCCTCCCCGCATCCAGATGACAGTTTTGACAATTCAGCCCATTTGACATCTGAAGTACTTTGCCTTGTGGGCCTAGATATTCAGCTGTATTTGCAAGTAATTCCTTACCATATTTTATGGATTCGGCATTAGGCTCCTCATCCACTGTGGACCAATCTGGGGGAAGCCACATTTCGGCCGGATCGGCCAAAGCTTTTGAAACAAGCACTCGAACTTCTTCCTCCACCCCCGCTTCGCTCTCAAAAGCTGAAAAATCATAGCCTGAGATAGAAAGGAAAACCGTCAGACCAATTACTGAAGTCAGACCCGTGGTGAGCACTAATAGGCTGATCATCAGAACACTGATTTTAAGGATGAAATCGGAAGGCTTGTTCATAATGCTAATTAATATTACAAAAATACCTTCGATAGACGTGGAACTCGGTGACCTAAATCACTTCCGGATTAATCGGATCTTATATCCATTGAGAAGCAAAAACCTTAGAATCCTGAGCCGAACCTTCTACAAAAAACCCTTTTTCGGATGGTATGGACCTTAGCTGAACCTGATCGCCTAAGTGACTTTCTGATAGAAAGTTGATTAAACAGGATGATGGAAACTCGTTCTCCTTAAAAAGTAGATTTTCCGCCCAGCGGATATAGCTTGTATTATTCACATGATGATATAAATCCACATCCGAAGGAACTACCTCAACATGGCTTAGATTGGGCTCTCCACTTGGTATTCTGACTTTAGCCGGCTCCCAGTCAGGTTTCAATTTTGGGTCAAATAGACTTGATGGAAGAACAGATTCTGGACTCTGAGGTCTTTTGCTCTTCGAATCAAGCAAGAGCCAACTACTCATCCCCTCTACAAGTCTCTCACCGGATTCATCCGTGAGTAGAAATTCTCGAAATGCAAAAATCTTATTAACTCCACGACCAGCCGTAAAAAGCTTAAATCTATCTCCCCATTCTGGCAATTTTTTAGAGCGAATCTCAAGCCTAGCTAATGCCCACATCAAATTTGATTCTCCGATTTCAGTTCCAAAACCTCCTGAATTGGCATGTCTCCATGCGATCTCCTGAAACCAATCGCCAATGCAATGAAACCAGATTTTTCCGTCTGGACGTACTTGGAAGGATTGTACTTCTGCTTCCATTGAAAATTGAAAGCTTTCGAGAGTTTTATCCATTGCTAGTAATTTTTTGAGGCTTTACGTCGAAGATTTCTTTGCGATAGCTGGAAAGGAAAATGATTCCCAATCCATTCAAAGCTATCAGTGCAAAAGAAACCTGAAGGTTGAAAATATCCGCAATAAAGCCAATCAAAGGTGGTCCAATTAAAAACCCAAAAAAGGCTATTGTCGATACCATCGCAAGGGCGACCCCTGGGGAATAGAGTTTTGATCTACCGGCTATGCTGTAAGACATAGGTACGATAGCCGCCACTCCGAAACCGACCAGAAGAAAGGCGAAGGTCGAAACCCAAAATGTAGGAATAAGAACAGAAAGTGCCAGACCAGAAAAAATTAGGAACCCACTGACACGGATTATTTTGATCTTCCCAACTTTTCTGGTTATTCGGTCCGAAAGAAATCTACCCGAAGACATAGCTCCCATAAACACCACATACCCAGTAATCACCCATGAAGGATCCGCCAAAACTACTTTTTTGAAATACACCCCACTCCAATCAAACATGCAACCCTCACACATCATCCCCAGGAAAGAAATCATCCCAACCCTGAGCAAAAGATCATCTGGTTTTTTGAGTAATAGCCCCCCTCCGGCATGAGAATTCTGTTCTCTAATAATAAATGGCTTTGCGATAAACAGAACTATAAAGGACAGAATCATAATAATCGAAAAATGAATTTCTGGTGAAAAAGAAAGCAAAATCATCCCTGCTCCAATTCCTGCGCCTGCAAAGCCTGCAGAACTCCAGAGACCATGAAAGGTGGCGATAATACTTTTACCCAAATCATCCTCCAAAGCAATTGCCTGAGTATTCACAGCGATATTCATCACATTCCCCAGTAGCCCGAATAGAACCAGAATTATCCCTACCAGCCATGGATTCGGTCCCCAACCAATAAGTGCCAGCGAAATGGCATAAAGAAAACCTCCAGCAAGAATCACCACTTTACTTCCGTATCGGTGCACCAGCCAGCCTGCCAAGGGAAGACCTAACAATGAGCCGAGCGGTAAGCAAAGAAGTAATGATCCCAATTCTCCTTCAGACAAATCAAATCTGGTTTGGATATCGGGAATTCTGGAAGCCCAGCTTCCAAAGCATAGCCCCAAAAAGAAAAAAAGACTACCTAAAGCAACTTTCCGCTTCCTTAGTGCTCGCATAAATATTCTATTCTCAAGAGGCCAAAAAGGTAAGAATAGAAATGCGAATTAGAGAGTTGCTGGTGTAAAAAAACTATTTCCTAATGTCGAAGTTTCCTATCCAAAGTGGAGTTATGGAATTTGTAATAGTAGGGTCAATAGTAATCGTAATAATCATCTTTATTCGCTTCGTAATTAAGCGAGTGTTTGATTAAAAAAAGCCGATTTAAATAAACCGGCTTTCATTTTTTTATCAGTTAGGAAGTTTATCAGCAAACTTCCCATAGACCCAGGTCCCGGCCAATGCACTCATCAGCGTCACCAGCACTACTGTATATCCACTTCCAATCTGTGCAAAAAGTGGTCCTGGACAAGCTCCGGTTATCGCCCAACCCAAGCCGAAGATAAATCCTCCGATGATCTGTCCTTTTCGGAAAACCTTATTCGGGATTTGTACTAGCTCACCCTTGATGGTCTTGAGCTTAAATCTTTTAATAATCTGAACAGAAATCACTCCTGTAACCACTGCTGAGCCGATTACTCCATACATATGGAAGGATTGAAGTCTGAACATTTCCTGAATCCTGTACCAGGAAATAATTTCAGCTTTCACGAAGACGATTCCGAAAATCACTCCAATGATCAAATACTTCAAGAGCTCTAATCCTCTTTCCTCCTTCTTCTCAGAGTTAGGAGCATCACAGATGAATTCTTTATCTTTTTCTAATACCTGCATCGCTTCTTTCATTTAAAATCCAACCCATCTCATAAGTGGCTCAAGGAAAACCTGCGTCATCAAAAAGCCTCCAACCATAAAGAAAATGGTTGCGACTAACGATGGCCACTGTAGGTTACTTAAGCCCATAATCGCATGACCTGAAGTACATCCTCCAGCATATCTTGTCCCAAAGCCAACCATAAATCCACCGAGGACAAAAAACAGTAATCCTTTAAGTGTAAATACATTTGACCAAGAGAAAATATCAGCTGGCATCAAACCGGAGAAGTCAGTCACTCCAAGCGCAGCTAGCTCTGATTGGGTTTGATCTGCAAGCACAATTTCATTCGGATCAGCCAAGAAACTCATGGCTAAAAAGCCACCTATTCCTATTCCCAGAACAAACATTAGGTTCCAGGCTTCCTTCTTCCAGTTGTAGGTGAAGAATGGAATTCCAGCTGGAACACAAATCGCGCAAACATGTCTCAAAGAGGATGAAATACCGAATGTCTTATTTCCTATGAGTAACAAAGCAGGAACCGTAAGACCAATCAATGGGCCTGCGACATACCATGGCCAGGGCTGTGAAAGCCACTCCATAAATTCATTCATTGTCGTTGATATTAGTTTTAAAAAGGGCTGAAAAAATCAGCCCTTTTACAAATTATTGGTGATTGAGGCTACGCCTTACAGGAGAGTGGTAGGACAAACGTAATCCGTCACTTCAAATTCTCCAGAATCTTTAATGGACTTAAATCCACCTTTAACATCTACAAGCTTATCGAACCCTCGAGCTCTCAAAACAGAGGTAAATACCATGGAACGATATCCTCCAGCACAGTGAACGAAGTATTCCTTGTCCTTATCAATCTGAGCCATGCTGTCATTGATATAATCAAGAGGTGCATTCTCAGCATCTTTTACATGCTCTGAATCAAACTCAGACTTCTTTCTCACATCTAGTATCGCTGCCTCAGGATTTTCTTTCCTGATTTCAGCCAGTTCCTCAGCAGTAATCGATTTAATCGCATCAGTTTCCTTACCAGCTGCTTTCCAGGCATCCATTCCACCTTTAAGGAATCCTAATGAGAAATCATATCCAACTCTAGCAAGTCTAGTGATGACTTCTTCCTCGCGTCCTTCATCAGCTACCACAAGAATTTCTTGCTTCACATCTGGAATCATGGTTCCTACCCATACTGCAAAGCTTCCGTCTATTCCAATATTCACTGAATTTGGAATGAATTCCTTAGCAAAGACTTGAGGCGCTCTGGTATCCAAGATTAATGCTCCAGTCTCATTAGCTGCTACTTCAAATTCTTCAGGGGTCAAAGGCTTAGCTCCTCTCTCCATTACCGTATCGATGCTATCATATCCCTCGATGTTCATCATCACGTTTTGTGGGAAATATGCTGGAGGTGGAGTAAGACCAGTGATAAGTTCTGTAGTGAATTGCTCTTTGGACATTTCCTGAAGAGCATAATTCGTTTTCTTTTGGTTGCCCAAAGTATCAGAAGTCTCCTTACTCATGTTTTTGCCGCAGGCAGATCCTGCTCCATGGGCTGGATAAACGATAATGTCATCAGCCAAGGGCAATATCTTATTTCTCAGAGAGTCATACAAATGACCCGCAAGTTTCTCCTGAGTCAGGTCAGCAATTACTTTTTGTGCAAGGTCAGGTCTTCCCACATCACCAATAAACAAGGTGTCTCCTGTGAAGATGGCTTCTGGTTTTCCATCCTCATTGAAAAGGAGGTAACAAGAACTCTCCATGGTATGACCTGGAGTGTGAAGAAGCTTTATTCTCAGCTTTCCAACCTGAAACTCTTGATTATCTTCAGCGATAATGGCATCAAAACCAAGCTTCATTCCAGTTGGGCCGTACACAATCTGTGCGCCAGTTTTAGCCGCAAGGTCCTGATGACCAGAGACGAAGTCAGCATGAAAATGCGTTTCAAAAACATACTTAATCTTCGCATTTCTCCGCTCTGCCTTTTCGATGTAAGGCTGAACCTCTCTTAAAGGATCAATTACTGCTGCTTCTCCTTCTGACTCAATGTAATATGCTCCCTGAGCAAGACATCCGGTATAAATTTGTTCTATTTTCATGACTCTAAATTTCTATTTAAAAATAGTCTATTCGTTAATCAAAGTGCCTGTTAGGCAATCTCCATAATTTTATTTTCTAGTATTCCTGTTAATTGATGAGCCGGAACCACACCTGATTCTCTCCATAAAATTTTTCCTTTTTGGAAGAGAATTAAAGTAGGTACACCTCTGACCTGGAACTTACTGGCAGCCATTTGATTTCTATCTACATCCACCTTGACAATTTTGACTTTGTCTCCCATCGCTTTAGCAGTATCTTCAAGCACAGGCTGCATCATTTTACAAGGACCACACCAAGTGGCAAAGAAATCCACAAGGACCGGCTGATCCCCATCTATTAACTCCTGAAATGTTTTCGCTTTCTCTTTCATAAGTCGATTATTTAATCTCATCGTTAACAAAAGTACGATGCATTATAGTTCGAAAAAGTAACGAAAGTCACATAATGAAATGAACTAGCCCAAATCGCTTAAAAAGTCCTAAAAAAGCCGTGTTTGGTATTTATTTTTTTATTTTCGCCCTGCTTAAAAGAGACTAAATGTTGAATTTCAAACGCATCAATAATATAACCGGCTGGGTCATGTTTGGCCTGGCCACTTTAGTTTATATCCTTACTGTAGAGGATACGGCCAGTTTCTGGGACCCCGGTGAATTTATAGCAGCATCATATAAACTTTCCGTGCCTCACCCTCCTGGTGCACCTTTCTTCCTTCTAGTCTATCGTTTCTTTAGCTTTCTGGCTATGGGTGACACCCTGCAGATCGCCTATTGGATGAATATCGGTAGTGCCCTCTTCTCAGGATTCACGATTCTCTTTTTATTCTGGTCAATTACTCTTTTCGGTCAAAGGCTTTTTGGCATTAAGCCAAATGAAGAAACTAAGGGGCAAACCATCAGTCTTATGGGTGCTGGAATTGTAGGTGCATTGTGCTACACTTTCTCAGACAGTTTTTGGTTCTCTGCCGTGGAAGCGGAAGTTTATTCTATGTCCTCATTCTTTACAGCCATAGTCATCTGGGCAGTTTTGAAGTGGGACGTGATTCAAGATCCAAAAGAAGAAAATCGATGGTTGATTTTCATCGCTTATCTGGTTGGACTTTCGATTGGAGTCCACTTGCTTAACCTGGTCGCATTACCAGCTTTGGCACTAATCTACTATTTCAAAAAGACTGAAAAGGCAACTTTAAAAGGTGGAATCATTGCCTTCGTATTGGGAGGGGTTGTTCTCGTTATTATTAATAATCTGATCATTCCAGGGCTTCCTAGTATAGCTGGAAGCATGGAGATTTTCTTCGTGAACAGCATCGGTTCACCCTTCGGATCAGGGATAATTTTCTTTGCTATTCTATTCTTTGGAGCACTGATTTATGCCTTCAGATATGCTTCACAAAAGGAACTTGCCACGCTGAACACAGCTCTTTTGTCATTGACATTTATTCTGATCGGATATAGTAGCTATGCCTTAATGGTGATTCGCGCGAATCAGGATCCGGTGATCAACGAGAATGCACCAAAGGATATCATCAGTTATGTGTCCTACCTGAAGCGAGAGCAATATGGCTATCGGCCTTTACTACATGGCCAGTATTTCACTGCCAGACTCATTGATCAGGAAGAAGGTGATCCTGTTTATGCAAAGGGTGAAGACAAGTATGAGATTGTGGATTATGCCTTGGTGAATACTTATGAGCCAGAGAAAACAACCATTCTCCCAAGGGTGTATTCCACTCAGGAAAACCATAAGCGTATTTACAGGCAGAAACTAGGTCTAAGAGAAGGCCAAGACCCAACTTTTGGAGACAATCTATATTTCATGTTTTCTCATCAATTGGGCCAGATGTATTTCCGATACTTTATGTGGAATTTCTCTGGAAGAGAATCAGACTTTGGAGATGCGCCATGGATTGGTCTGACAGATGCTTTTAGCGATAAATTCCCCGATTACATTAAAGAAAATAAAGGGCACAATCAGTATTTCATGCTGCCTTTGATTCTCGGGCTCATAGGATTTTTCTTTCAGGCTAGAAAGGACCCAAACTCCTTTTATGTGAATCTGATGCTGTTCTTAATGATGGGTGTAATTCTGGTTCTCTACTTGAATTCTCCCCCAGTGGAACCCCGAGAGAGAGACTACATCTATGTGGGTAGTTTTTACGCTTTTGCCATTTGGATAGGCATGGGTGTATTAGGGTTAGCTCATGGAATCGCGAAATACAATAAGAATTTAGCTACGGCCGGAATTATTGCCACACTAATTGCTTTGCCTGTGGCTGGTTTAATGGGAGTCACAAATTGGGATGACCATAATCGAACGGGCAGATACTTCTCAGTAGATGCCGCCAGGAATTTCCTGGCTTCATGCGCTCCAAATGCGATTCTCTTTACGGGTGGTGATAATGATACTTTCCCGCTTTGGTACGTGCAGGAAGTGGAAGGCTTCAGGACTGACGTGAGGGTCATTGTATTAAGTTATTTTGATACGGACTGGTATGTGGAGCAAATGGCCAGATCGGTGAATGAATCAGAAGCACTTCCATTTTCCCTGACGGCTGAAAATTATAAGAAGGGAACTAATGATGTTCTTTACGTCACCGGAGATGATGAAAACTCCGCAATTTCTGCCAGAGCCTATTTGACTTTGCTGAAAGCAAATGATAAGCGACTAAATCTTCAAACCGGTGGGAAAAGCATTATAAATGCCGTCCCATCCAGAAACCTCATCCTAGACGTGGATAGTAGTTTCATCAATAATGATGAAATCGTGCCTCCACAGTTTAAGAGTCTGTTTACTAACCAGATGAATCTTCAGGTCAAAGGTCAGTACCTCACGAAGGGTAACTTGATGCTGGTAGATTTGATTACGAATAATAACTGGGATCGCCCAATCTATTTCAACAATACCTCTCTTGCCACGATCGGACTAAACCTTGAAGATCACGTGGTCATGGAAGGTTTAACTTATCGATTGTTACCGATTCAGAAACCTGCGTTCATCCGTGAGGATTTGGTGAATACTGATTTGGCATTTAACCATTTCAAGGAATCATTCAAATTCAGAGAAATGGATAATCCTGATCGATACTATGATGAGGAGTATCGTCGCTTTGTATCGAACCACAGAAGTGCCATGAATTCGGTGGTTATTGCACTTCTTGAAGAAAACCAAATGGATAAGGCCCGAGAGCTCTTGAACTATGGTTTAGAAATTCTTCCAAATGAAGGAGTGCCCTATGATTTGGCCAGCGGCCAGTCAGTTCCACTCTTTTTCGAAGTTGGTGAAGAAGATAAGGCATTGGAAATAGTCGAAGCAGTCGCGAAAAAATCTCTGGATATGATCGAGTTTTACGATATAGAAAACAGGGAATATGATCGTGAAATATTCATATCTATTGAGATGATCAGGTACTTCATACCATTGCTTCAGGAGCGTGGTTATCAGGATTTGGCAGACGAATATCGACGACGACTAGAACAGTATCTTGGGCCTCAGGACTTTGATGGAGACATACCAAGGAGATAAAAGAAAAGGCGGTTGAAAATCAACCGCCTTTTTTCATTTCTTGTGCAAAATGTAGAACAAATCCAATGCCTTCGAAGGATCATCAATTAATAGATAATCTTCCTGACCAATATCGGAGACAGATTTCCCTTCCTGTTGGTGGAGCTTATTTCTATTTCGCCTGTTTAGAAACTCGTATGGGATTTTTAAAAGACTGGCAGGTAATCTGTACTGCAAATTGAAAATATCGTATTGCATTATTTTCTGAACCGAAGCACGATTTGCTTCATGGTAAGCCCAAACCTTTTTGTTCCCTCCAATTCCTCTAGACTCCACCTGATCAAAAATTTCATTGCAAAGGCTGGTGAGTTGCTCAGGCTTATATTCCCTGATGTGCCAGGGGTTTCGAGAAAGAGTATAATTGATATTTGGTGTGGAAATAATGGCTATACCACCCGGCTTTAGCACCCGGTAAATTTCTTCGAGAAAGAGTTTATCATCCTGGATATGTTCAATTACCTGGAAACTTACTACGGTGTTAAATGAAGAATCCTTTATGGTAGAGAACGGTGGAATTACCGCTTGTTCGAAGTTTGTTTTGGGGTACTTTTTTTCAAGATTTTCAATGACTTCCCCGATTTTATCTATCCCCAGATAATCCTCAGCCAGGGGCAAAAGTGTATCCACTCCCCTACCTTCTCCACAGCCCACTTCCAACAATCTTCCTGCGATCCATGGCTTGGCAGCAATGTAGGCTTTCAGCAATCTTTGATGGATTGGATTGTCACTTACCAACTTGTCTGAGGCAATTTCCGTTGTATAGGTAGCCATATAAAATTTTACTATTTTGGCAAAAGTAAGCGAATTTTCTGAATCCCAACTAGTCCACATGAATCAAGGTAAATTAATCCTTACCAGCCTATTTTGTCTGCTTTTTTTCTTTGGCATTAGTGCCAAAGCACAGCGTACTATAGAAAACCTGGACCAATCCCTTCGCTACTCTAGGTACTCTAGATTAGGGTTAAAAATTATTCCTATTCAGACGAGGACAGACAGCTATAAATTGCTGATGCAAGTAGAAAAAATTGAAGAAAATCCTTCCTTCGATGTATTCAATTTCTCCTATGCCATTCTCAATGCCTATGACGAGGAAATAACAGAAGAAAAGATAATTCTTTTGAATTCGAATGATCTAAGTATGGATACAGAAAGGCACTGGGTATTTGAAAAGGAAGTGACAATTCCTGAAGGAACAGATACTCAAATTGCTTTGCTTTCGGTTCTTGATACGAGGCAAGGAGATGAGTATTTGTATCATGTGGATCTCAAGGGTTCATATGTTTATGATCAACCTAGACTGGGTGCTTTTTATGCAAATGGAGTGGCCTTTGATCAAAATTTTATTAATCAAAGTGAATCCCTGCTTTTTGACTCCTTCGATGGGCCAAGTATTCACGCATTCTATTACCCAATTAATTTTTCGATTCCTTATCCTCCAATGGAGACTAGACCCGCTAATGTGCCCAAGGAGTTGGATGTGATCGATAAAGGAGATTTTGTCGAGAATCTTCCAAGGAGCCTTGATGATGAAGGTTATTACTTCTTTCAAACTGACACGACAGATTTGGGAGGTTTAATGATTAAAACCACTCATGAGGCATTTCCGAAAGTGAAAGATTGGGAAGAAATGGTGGATATCGTGACATACATTTCTACCAGAAAAGAACATGAAGCGTTGCTTAAAGCTGAAGACAAAAAGAAAGCTCTCGATGAGTACTGGATAGGAATGACCAGAAACCCAGACACCGCCAAAGAAGTGATTCGGGAGTATTTCAGACAAATAGAATTCGCAAATATCCTCTTCACTGATTTCAAAGAAGGCTGGAAAACAGATCGAGGTATGGTCTACATCGTAATGGGTCCACCAAACGAAGTAAACTTTTTCGAAGATCGTGAAGTATGGACTTACGGAGGAACAGGTCAAGCTTCGAAAATTAAATTTACCTTTGCGAGGATAAAAAATGTACTGACCCCGCACTACTACACGCTGAATCGCTCCAGAGCCTATCAGCCTGTATGGTTCAAAAATATTTCAGAATGGAGAAACGGAAGGATGGCTTTTTAATTGAGAAAGGTGCCCACGAAAAAGATTTTATTTTCGGCACTCGGGTAGTAATTGAAGCCATTAACTCTGGGAAGGACATCGATAAGGTCCTGATCCAAAAGGAAATTAACAACGACCTTACAAAAGAGCTAATTAAGCTTTGCAAAGGGAATTCTATTCCTGTGGTTCGAGTCCCTGAGGGAAAGCTAAATCGGATTACTAGAAAAAATCATCAGGGTACGGTCGCACTTGTTTCCGCATTGGCTTATGCCTCCTTAGATAATGTAATAGAGACTTGCTATTCCAGTGGTCAAGCACCTTTGATTTTGGTTTTGGACCGGATTACTGATGTTAGAAACTTTGGGGCTATAGCACGAACTGCCGAATGTGCTGGTGTGCATGCCATCGTAATTCCTGAAAAGGGAAGTGCACAAATTAATTCAGATGCGATTAAAACTTCTGCAGGTGCCCTTAATTTCCTTCCAATTGTTCGGGTGAAGAATCTGTTTTACACCTGTCGTGATCTTCAGAAATCTGGAATTTCCCTTTTGGCTGTCACTGAGAAAACGGACCATCTCATGTATGATGCAGATATGAGTAATCCGACTGCCCTCATCATGGGATCTGAAGAAGATGGGATTTCACCAGACCTGATAAATATCGCAGACGCTAAGGTGAAGATCCCCATGCAGGGTCAAATTGAAAGCCTTAATGTCTCGGTTTCTGCTGGAGTTTTGATTTACGAAGCCATGAGGCAAAGAAAGTCCTGATCAGACGAACTTCGCTCCTTTTTTCTTTGCGTCAGCTACAAACTGCCTGAACTCTTTTTCTGAATCGATTGGGCAAATCAAGAGAACGTTGTTTTCTTCAACGACTAAGAATTTCTCCAAACCTTTGACCATTACCAACCGATTACTGTCCAGCCGAATAAAACTATTCTTGGTGTCATATAGCACGGAATTGGCATCCACCACATTTCCATTTCTATCCTTTTTCCGAATGTCATGGAGACTTTGCCAAGAGCCTAAATCAGACCAACCTATATCAGCAGGAACTACATAAACCTGATCAGACTTCTCCATCACACCATAATCGATGGAAATGCTTTTTACCTGTGTGTATGCTTCTTGTATGAAATCAACTTCTTTTGCTGTATTGAGATCCCCCATACCTTCCTCAAAAACTTCTGCAGTATCAGGCAAATAACTCTTTAAAGCATCAATTAAACTCTGAGCCTTCCATACAAATAGACCGGAGTTCCAAAGAAAATCACCACTTTCCACGAAAGTCTTGGCTAATTCAACGTCAGGTTTTTCCGTGAAAGTTTTCACTTTCAAAACTTCCGCACCTTTTTCTTCTCTGAACTGAATATAACCATATCCCGTTTCCGGCCGGCTGGGTTTAATTCCTATAGTCACCAACCGCTGACCTTCTTTAGATGCTCTAAGCGCTTTACTCATCGCCTTATTAAACTTTTCCCCCTCTAGGATCAGATGGTCAGCTGGGGTAATGATTAAAGAAGCTTCAGGATCCTTAGCAAATATCTTATAGGTGGCGTAGGCAATACAGGTGGCTGTATTCTTTCTGGAAGGCTCACTAAGGATCTGATGATCTTCGAGCTCAGGTAGTTGTTCCTTAACCTGATCAAGGTACTTCCCATAAGTGATTACCAAAAAGCGATCTGGCGATGCCATCTCTTTGAATCGATCAAAGGTCATCTGAAGCAATGACCGGCCATCTCCGACCACATCTAAAAACTGTTTCGGCTTATGCCTTCTGCTGTAGGGCCAGAACCTAGATCCTATCCCTCCGGCCATGATAACGATGTATGTTTTTTTTCGGCTAGCCATTAAACAATTCCCTCCTTCATAAGATCATGAATATGAATGAAACCGGCCAATTTATCACCATCCATAGCCACCAGTTGTGTAATATTATTATTCTTCATCAGGTTAAGTGCCCGGATTGCATATTCATCCACAGAAATACTTTTAGGATTTGCCGTCATCACATTTTTGGCAAGGATATCCTTCACCTCAAGAGTCTTCTCAAGCATTCTTCTGAGATCCCCATCGGTGATAATTCCTACGACATTTCCATCACTATTAATT
This sequence comes from uncultured Cyclobacteriaceae bacterium, assembly GCA_937146645.1. Classification (GTDB taxonomy): domain Bacteria; phylum Bacteroidota; class Bacteroidia; order Cytophagales; family Cyclobacteriaceae; genus Algoriphagus. Next base: position 141,243 of record CAKZRQ010000015.1, on the reverse strand, counting down.
ACGGAGGTTGCCCCCAATCGTTTACTTGAAATTTCAACGATTACCTTACTTAAATCCGCATCCTCATGAACAGATGGTGGAGCCATTTTTGGCACTAAATCACCCACCTTCAAATAAAGCTGCTTGCCCAGTGATCCTCCTGGATGATATTTGGCAAAGTCATTTGCACTAAAACCTTTTGCTTCCAGAAGGCATACTGCCAAAGCATCTCCCATGGCAAGATGTGCGGTGGTGCTCGTAGTTGGTGCGAGGTTATTTGGGCATGCCTCCTCTCCTACCGTAGCATTTAGAACAAAGTCGGCTCGTTCAGCCAAATAACTATCCGTGTTACTAACCAATCCCACAAGTACCGACCCTAGTTTTTTCAATAGGGGTACCAGAACCTTTATCTCAGGTGTATTACCGCTCTTTGATATGCATATAACCACATCATCCCTTTGGACCATACCCAGATCACCATGAATGGCATCAGCGGCATGCATATACATCGCCGGAGTCCCTGTGGAGTTAAGAGTCGCTACAATTTTATTCGCGATGATGGCACTCTTCCCTATTCCGGTGACAACCACCCGACCTTTGGAATCCAAAATCCTTTCCACACAAGCAACGAAATCCTCATCAACATAGCCGGAGATTTTCTCAATTGCCTGAGCCTCATTAAGGAGAACCCGCACCGCGGTTTTTTTAATATTTTTAGTTAAATTATTATCCATCTGCTGCCCGATTTGGCTTTGACAAAGTTATATAAACTAGTTAATCATTCCATTCGGGAAAGCTTATCACCTTAAATACCTTTTTTTGTGGAGGAAAAAGTAAAATCGGATTTAAAGAAGATTTTCGGCTTTAGTAAGTTCCGTGGTAATCAGGAGGCCATAGTAGACAACCTCCTACAAGGCAAAAATACGTTTGTAATTATGCCGACCGGAGCTGGGAAGTCACTTTGTTATCAGCTCCCTGCGGTTGTTTCTGAAGGTACTGCTATTGTTATTTCTCCGCTTATCGCATTAATGAAAAATCAGGTGGATCAATTAAATGCCATTGGAGTGAATGCGCATTTTCTAAATTCTACTCTGAATAAAACCGAATCGAGAAGGGTTAAGTCTCAAGTTGCGGCTGGAGAAACCAAGCTTCTGTATGTGGCTCCTGAGTCTTTGACAAAGGAAGAAAATGTGGAGTTTCTGAAATCAGTCAAATTGAGTTTTGTGGCGATTGATGAAGCACACTGTATTTCAGAATGGGGACATGACTTCCGTCCAGAATACAGAAAGATAAAGTCGATCGTAGGGCAAATTGGACCTGAGCTTCCCATCATAGCCTTAACTGCTACAGCCACACCTAAGGTACAGCAGGACATCCAACGAAACCTTCAAATGGAGGAGGCAGATCTTTTCAAATCTTCCTTTAATCGAACCAATCTCTACTACGAAGTAAAGCCTAAAACCAAAAAGGGAACGGACAAAAACCTCATTAAATTCATTAAGGAGCGAAAAGGAAAGTCCGGGATAATCTATTGCTTAAGCAGGAAAAAAGTAGAAGAGATTGCGGCTCTTTTACAGGTAAATCAAATCAATGCAGCTCCTTATCATGCTGGTCTTGAACCTGCGGTTCGAATGAAAAATCAGGATGACTTCCTGAATGAAGACGTCGATGTGATCGTGGCTACCATTGCTTTCGGAATGGGAATCGATAAACCTGATGTTCGTTTTGTGATCCACTATGATGTTCCAAAATCCTTAGAGGGATATTACCAAGAAACAGGACGAGCTGGTCGAGATGGCTTAGAAGGACACTGTCTCATGTTTTACAGCTACGATGACATAATCAAACTCGATAAGTTCAATAAAGATAAACCCGTCACGGAAAGAGAAAACGCGAGAGTCCTACTCCAGGAAATGGCGGCATATGCTGAGACTTCCGTTTGTCGAAGGAAATTCATTCTTAATTACTTTGGCGAGAAGCTGGAAGACGATTGTGGCTACTGTGATAATTGCAATAGGGATAGAGAGACCTTCGATGGCATGGAACATTTGGTAGTTGCTATGGAAACTGTGAGGCAATGCAATGAGAGATTTGGTCTTTCTCATATTGTAGATGTGATCACTGGTGAAGAAAACGAATATGTCACCAGCTATAAGCACAACCAACTCGATGTTTACGGAAAAGGAAAGGAAGAGGGGCCAAAGCTTTGGACGACAGTCATCAGGCAAGGGATGATTCGTGGTTTTATGGAAAAAGACATAGAAAACTATGGCCTACTAAAGCTTACAGATGAGGGTTTGGAATTCTTAGGTAACCCATTCTCTATCGACCTGTATAAGGATCAGGATTTCGAAAAAATGGAGGAGGAATTCGACTCAAACTCTGGGGAGAATAAGCCTGATCTTTCCTACGACGAAGAGCTCTTTGACCTACTCAAAGCTGAAAGAAAAAGAGTCGCCAAAACCAAGGGTCTACCTCCCTATGTAATCTTCCAGGATCCTTCGCTGGAGGAAATGGCCACCTTATATCCTACCACTCGTGAAGAATTGGCACAAATCAATGGCGTGGGAATGGGAAAAGTGGCTAAATTCGGGTCATCATTCCTTAAGCTCATTGCCAAGTATGTCGAGGAGAACGAAATCGAAACTGCCTCAGATGTAATTGTCAAAAGCTCTGGAAGCCGGTCGAAAATGAAGATTTCGATCATTCAGCAAGTTGATCGTAAAATAGACTTAGAGGAGATCGCTGAAAACTTGAATTTGTCCCTAGCTGATTTAATTCAGGAAGTGGAGCAAATCATTTACAGCGGCACCAAATTGAATATAGACTACTACATCCAGCATATTATGGATGAGGATAGAGAGGATATCATTCACGACTATTTTATGACTGCTGAAAATGATAAAATAGATTATGCATTGGATGAATTGGAAGATGAAGATTTTGCGGAAGATGAAATTCGCATTTATCGAATCAAGTTCATTTCAGACCATGCAAATTAAAACGTGAAAAACACAAATGAACATATTGTTGCTAGGAAGCGGAGGTCGAGAACATGCCTTCGCCTGGAAGATAAGCCAGAGCCCAGCTTGTGATACACTTTTCGTCGCTCCAGGAAATGCTGGGACTGCCGAAATAGCTGAAAATGTATCACTTAAAATCACAGATTTTGATTCCATTGCTTCCTTTGTTAAGGAAAAGCAAGTTGACCTAATTGTTGTCGGACCAGAAGAGCCTTTGGTAAAAGGAATCTCAGATTTCATGGGTTCTGATCCCAGAGTTTCGCACATTCCTGTGGTTGGGCCATCTCAGCTCGGCGCGACTTTAGAGGGAAGTAAAGATTTCTCCAAGCGATTTATGCAAAGGAACAACGTTCCTACCGCCGCTTATGAAACTTTTTCTGCTGATCAGCTTGAGGAAGGCCTTGCCTATCTTGAAAAACAATCTCTCCCAATTGTACTAAAGGCCGATGGCCTCGCTGCCGGCAAGGGTGTTTTGATTTGCGAGACTTTGACGGATGCCAAAGCCAATCTGAAAGAAATGCTGGTGGATGCGAAATTCGGAGATGCTTCATCGAAAGTGGTCATCGAAGAATTTCTAACCGGAATCGAACTCTCTGTTTTCGTCGCTACGGATGGGAAAGACTATAAAGTTTTGCCGGAGGCCAAAGATTACAAGAGGATAGGTGAAGGAGATACCGGGTTAAATACAGGGGGAATGGGTGCGGTTAGTCCTGTGATTTTTGCGGACGAATCCTTCATGAAAAAAGTTGAAGAGCGAATCATTAAACCCACTGTAGATGGACTGGCAAAAGAGGAAATTCCCTACAAAGGATTCATATTCATTGGACTAATGAATAAGGATGGTGATCCATATGTCATTGAGTACAATGTCAGGATGGGTGATCCTGAAACCCAGGCTGTTTTGGCACGAATTGATTCAGATTTTCTGAAAATGCTAGAGGCCATGGGAATTGGAACTTTGGCCGATTATGAATTATCAATATCTCCTGAATTTGCCACGACCGTAGTAATGGTAAGCGGAGGCTATCCAGGATCTTATGATAAAGGATTTCCTATCACTTTGGGAGAAAGAAATGAAAACGCGATCCTCTTTCATGCTGGAACGAGCAGAAATAGTGATGGTGATTTGATCAACACCGGTGGAAGAGTATTGGCTATTACCGGTCTTGGAAAAGACCTAAATGAAGCATTAGGCAATGCTTTTGATGGCGTAGGAAGTATTTCTTGGGAAAAGGCATACTACCGAAAGGATATCGGCAAGGATATCCAAAAATTGTATAATTAAACCCAAAATAAGCAGGTCTCTTGACCTGAATTTATATTATGTCTGGATGTACTAGTTGCTCCACAAGCGGAGGGAATGGGTGCCAAAACAATGGAAGTTGCGGCACAAGTGATTGTAATAAAATGAACTCTTTCGACTGGCTTTCCCATATGGGAATTCCTCAGGTTGATAATTTTGATATCGTCGAAATCAAATTTAAAGGAGGTCGTAAGGGCTATTACAGAAATATAGATTACCTGGAACTCAACACTGGAGATCCAGTCGTGGTAGCTTCCTCTACAGGTCATCACATCGGATACGTTTCACTTCAAGGCGAACTTGTTCGATTACAAATGCAGAAGAGGAAAATCAGGGATGATGACGATATTCTAAAAGTCTATCGAATCGCTGGTGAAAAGGATCTGGAAAAGTGGCAAAATGCTAAAAATAGGGAGATTCCTACGCTGTATAGAACAAGGCAAATCATCCTTGAGCTGGGTCTGAAAATGAAACTTTCAGATATCGAATATCAGGCAGATAATTCAAAAGCTACTTTTTACTACTCAGCAGACGAAAGAGTCGATTTCAGAGAACTCATTAAGGTTCTGGCTGGTGAATTCCGAATCCGGGTTGAAATGAAGCAGATCAGCCTCAGACAAGAAGCCGGAAGACTCGGAGGTGTAGGAGTATGCGGTCGCGAGTTATGCTGTTCAACTTGGCTGGTTGATTTTAAGAATGTAAGTACTTCTGCGGCTCGTTACCAAAATCTTTCATTGAATCCTAGTAAACTCTCTGGTCAGTGTGGTCGATTAAAATGCTGCTTGAATTATGAACTTGACACCTATCTGGAGGCCATCAAGGATATCCCAAAATTAGAGAAGCCTTTACAGACTGAGCAAGGACCTGCTAGACTTCAAAAGACAGATATCTTCAGAAGGCTCATGTGGTTTAGTGTGAATAATGAGAGCGATTGGCAAAGTATATCATGCGATAGAGTAGCTGAAATTCAGGAGCTTAATGCAAAAGGAGAAACGGTTTTCAACCTTCAAGTCGATAATGCCGATGACATTGAAGATTTGGCTGCGAAATCTAATCTTGAGCTGGTAGAATTAGATAAGAAATTTGCTAAGAAAAAGAAGGGTAATAGAAACCAGAGAAAATCAAGAAACAAAAGAAATCAGGGCAGAAACAACCCAGAGCAGAAGGCTCAAAATTCAAATCAGCCTAAAGCTGAAGCGAAGCCTAATCAGCCATCGAATAAGAAAAGAAGAAAACCAAGGGGTCAACGTTCAGGAAATCAAAATCCACAAGCAAAAAGTGGAAATGCTCCTGAGCAGTCAAAGTCTAACGAGGGAAATCAAAAAAAGAGAAAGTTCCCTCCCAGAAAAAATAGAGACTCAAATAATAAGCATCCAAAAAATGAATAGAGCTTTTGTAAGCTTACTGTCTCTAGCATTTATTCTCTTTTCGTGCGACGGAAATCGCGTATACGAGAAGTTTGAAGAGGTCCCAAATCAATTATGGGGGGCCACTGATACTTTGTCATTCGAGCTCGAAAACCTGGATTCGGCGAAAAAGTTCCTGATTTCCGTAAGATTCAATGATGAATATCCTCATTCCAATATCTACATGACCTTGCTCGCCAGCGACACCTTAGGAAATCCGCTTCAGGAAGAACTCGTAAACGTGGTTCTTTTTGATCAAACTGGAAAGCCCAAGGGAAAGGGTTTTGGAGGATCGAGAACACTTTATGACACACTGAACTTTAGAATTCATCCAAACGCTCAAATTCTCGATATCCTTCAGTACATGAGGGTAAATCAGCTTAAGGGAGTAGAAGCTGTGGGATTCAAAGCCATTAAGTAGTTATAGCTTCTTTTCGAAGCAGAGGCTATTCTCTATCCCAATGTAAGGTTCAAAATTTGGTATGATCTGATAGCCTAATTTTTTATAAAGCGCAACAGCATCCTCCTGTCTCTTACCAGTTTCAAGAACGCAAGCCGAAACTCCTGATTCTTTAGCCCATTTTTCCAGTTCATTTACCACTTGGCTCGCAAGCCCTTTACCTCTGGCATTGGGAACGGTATACATTCTCTTAATTTCAAGATTTGAAGTGCCATGAGGTTTCATGGCGCCGCAAGCTACAGGAACTTCATCTTCATAGATCACCACCACCTTATCCAAAAACTCAATTTTATTGAACTGAGAATAGAATGCATTTTCATCCCCATCAATCCTCGCTAGATAAGCATCAAGCTGAGCTACAAGAGCCTGAAAATCAGTATTCTCAGTATTTGTTCTTCGAATCTGGATCATCGAATGGAAATTAAGAATTTGAACTTAATCGGCCGATTGTCTAAGCTTTTTAAATGCATTGATGAGTCCATTAGTAGAGCCATCATGGCTAGAAACTTCATCGTCATTTTCAAGCTCTGGTAGTATTTTCTTGGCTAACACTTTACCTAATTCTACGCCCCACTGATCGAAGCTGAAAATATTCCAAATAGCACCTTGAACGAAAATTTTATGCTCGTACATAGCGATGAGCATACCCAAGGAATAAGGAGTGATTTTCTTGACCAAAATCGAATTGGTAGGTCGATTTCCCTCAAATACCCGATGTGGAAGAATCTTTTCAATTTGCTCTTCAGATGCCCCTGAGTTAACCATTTCCTTTCTTACCTCCTCTTCACTTTTGCCGAAGGCCAGTGCTTCCGTCTGAGCGAAGAAATTAGACATCAACTTTACGTGATGATCTCCGATTGGATTTTGTGAAACAGCTGGAGCAATGAAATCACAAGGAATCAAATGGGTGCCTTGATGTATCAACTGATAAAATGCGTGCTGACCGTTGGTTCCAGGCTCTCCCCAAATGATTGGACCCGTAGTATAGTTCACCTTTTGACCGGAACGGTCCACATACTTTCCATTACTCTCCATATTTCCCTGCTGGAAATACGCAGCGAATCGATGCATGTATTGATTATATGGAAGTATTGCCTCCGTAGAAGCACCGAGGAAATTCGTATTCCAGATTCCGATGAGCGCAAGAATTACAGGGATATTTCGATTAAACATGGAATGTTGGAAATGCTCATCCATGGCATATCCACCTTTAAGCAAGTCATGATAATTATCGAAGCCAATAGCACATGCAATAGACAATCCAATCGCTGACCAAAGACTATATCTTCCTCCTACCCAATCCCAAAACGTGAACATATTCTCAGGTGCTATCCCAAACTCACTCACGGCCTCAGCATTTGTGGACAAAGCAACAAAATGCTTGGCCACTGCCTTTTCATTTCTTGCTTTATTCAAAAACCAAGACCTGGCCGTATGTGCATTGGTCATCGTTTCTTGTGTAGTGAAGGTCTTTGAAGCAATGAAAAACATGGTGGTCTCTGGATCCACTTTCTTCAAAGTTTCCGCTATGTGGGTACCATCGACATTAGAAACATAAAAAACCTCTAATGATGGATTCTGATATCGTTTCAAAGCTTCGGTAACCATGACAGGACCCAAGTCCGATCCACCTATGCCTATGTTCACAAGGGACTTAATTGGCTTTCCTGTGTACCCAAGCCATTGCTGATTGTAGATTTTGTTTGAAAAACTCTCCATCTGATCCAATACCGCCTTGACATCAGGCATTACATCCACTCCATCCACATAAACCGAGTGTCCACTTTGATTTCTCAAAGCAGTATGAAGTACAGCTCTATTCTCAGTTTGATTAATATGAACCCCTGAAAACATAGACTGAATGGCATCATGTAATTCAGTTTCTTCAGCTAAATCTCTAAGCGCATTAAAAATTTCATCATTCACCAGATTCTTAGAATAGTCTACAAGCATATCCTCCAGTGAAATAGAATATCGTTCAAATCGCTCGTGCTCAGCTAATAGATCAGAGATTTTGAGATCCGAATACTTCTCTGCGAGAACAGATAGCCTCTTCCAAGCATCAGTTTGTGTTGGGTTGATGTTTTTCATTTAATAGGTTTCAGTCGATTTTCACAAAAATAGAATTATTATGTGCATTCAAAAGTGGCCAGAAAAGATAACAGCCCTGATTTTGGGACCTACATGGTTAATTTGAAATTCAACAGAAAGATCGGAAAGAAATGAAGGAAGTCCTCGATTTATTGCAGAAAGAATTTCATCCAGAAGCCGGAAATATCCAAAGGCTGGATGGATATGCAAATAGGAATTACCGCTTGGAGACCAAGGGCAAAACGTACGTGCTTAAAACCTATCCCTTCCATCAGGAAACCCTAGATCTTCTTCAAGAAGAAAGTAAGATTTTATTAGAGCTAGCTAAAAAAGGGGATTTCAGATGCTCTGAGCCAATTCCCTGGAAAAGTCGAGATTACGTAAAAGCTTTCGAACTTTCAGGCGTTAAGGTGATCGCCCGCATATTGACTTTTTTAGAAGGTAAATTTTTAGGCGAAGTCCCTCCAGACAAAGCTCAATTATCTGATTTGGGAAGCTATCTGGCTAATCTGGACCTGACTCTTTCAAGTATAAATTCCTACCCTCACAAAGCAAAAAATTCAGATTGGAATTTGATGAATTTTATTGGGGTAAAAAGATTGGTTGAGAAGATTGAAGACCCAAACCAAGCAAGGCTTGTTAGACATTTTTTTCTGCAGTTCGAAGAAAATGCACTCGCAAAACTACACTCACTTCCAGCTCAGCTCATTCATGGAGATCCAAATGAGTGGAATATCTTGATCAAAGGCTCTCGAATCTCAATTATTGATTTTGGAGATGCTTGTTATGCACCCGTTGTTTGTGAGATAGCCATTGCTTTGACTTATTTGGTCTATGATAAAGAACAACCATTGGATTGGGCCAATGATTTCTTAGCAGCATATCATAAAATCAGACTGATTAGTGAAGCTGAGATCGAGTTATTGTACTACCTCATTGCAGCCAGACTTTGCACCAGCATTTGTAAATCCGCTGAGTCAAAGGTCATAGACCCAGAAAATGAGTATGCCAACTACAGTGAAAAATTTGCCATAGCAACTCTTGAAAAATGGATAGCCTTATCTCCTGAAGGGGTCACTCAGCATTTTAAAAAAGCGATAGGATTCCATTCAAAAAAAACGGAATCGATCGAAAGCCAACTGAATCGCAGGCATAATTCTTTGAGTAAAATCCTCTCTGTTAGCTACAATAAGCCTTTGAGTTTTGTCAGTTCGGCTTTTCAATATTTGTACACTCATGATGGTCAAACGGTGCTGGATGCATACAATAATATTCCTCACGTTGGCCATTGTCACCCAAAGGTGGTCGAAGCAGGCCAGCGACAAATGGCTAAACTCAACACGAATACACGATACCTTTACGATCTTTTACCGGAATATGCAGAAAGGTTATTAGCCAAATTCCCGGAAAAGCTGAACAGGGTGTATTTCGTGAATTCTGGCTCCGCCGCCAGTGATCTTGCCATAAGGCTTGCCCAAAAACACACAGGCAGGAAAAATATTTTGGTTATGGAACATGGCTATCACGGAAATACCCAAATCGGGATTGAAGTCAGTGATTACAAATTCTCCAACCCAAAAGGACCAGGTCAGGAAAGTCATATCTTCAAAACCACCATTCCAGATACCTATTTAGGTAAGTATTCTGACCTTGAAACTGCAGGAAAGCTATACGCCAATGATGCCATTCAGGAAATTGAGGTGCTTCAAGAGCAAATTGCTGCTTTTATCACAGAGCCGATTGTCGGATGTGGAGGGCAAGTCCCATTGGCTCCGGGGTATTTGAAGGAACTTTATCCGGCTGTTCGAGCCCAAGGAGGCATCTGCATTAGTGATGAAGTGCAGACTGGATTCGGAAGGACTGGAGACCATTTTTGGGGCTACGAAGCCCAGGATGTAATTCCAGATATGGTAGTTCTGGGAAAGCCTATAGGCAATGGACATCCTTTAGGGGCAGTAATTTGTACTCAAGAAATCTCCGAATCTTTTGAGCAGGGAATAGAATTCTTTAGCTCATTTGGAGGCAACCCAGTAAGCTGCGCCATTGGCCAATCAGTTCTGGACGTAATCGAAGAAGAAGGACTTCAGCAAAATGCCAAAAACGTAGGTGACTATTACATGGATCTGTTCCGGGAATTGGCTAAGGAGCATCCGAGCATAGGCGATGTTAGGGGGTCAGGCCTCTTCATAGGGGTTGAAATCGTTGAGCCTGGAAGTAAAAATCCTAATCAAAAATTAGCTTCAATCATAAAGAATGGACTCCGTGATCAAAACATTTTGATAAGCACTGATGGACCAAATGATAATGTGCTTAAGACCAAGCCACCGCTTTGCTTTAGCAGGAAAAACGCTGAGAGAGTGGTAGAAACGATGGATTCAATTCTAAAAGCCCAATAAAAAAGCCATCCCTCGAGATGGCTTCAAATTAGTTGTTCTGCTTCGCTTCTTCTTTGGCTTTCTTCTTAAAACCTTTCCTAAATGGCCAGGTATAAGGTAAAGCCTCAAGTCCTTTATTCAGATTATAAGTAGCTGAATCTGTGTTGACCATAAAGCTTTTAAGGTCTTCAGCGAACTGCGGGTCATTTAGCAAAACGCCCATTGCATTATCACCTGAGTTGAATTTATCTGTAATTCCTTTCAGCTCCTCAGTCATTTCCTCAGTATTCTCAGCGGTAGCTTGAAGGGTATTCATGGTTTCTTTGATTTGCTGAACCATAACCGTATCCGTTACCAAATCATTAAAGAGGTTTCCTTCCTGATTGATTTTTGCCGTGAATTCATTCAGATCTGCGAGCATTCGATTGCTATTCTCCGAAGCAATAGTCAGGTTATTCAAGATTTTTCTGAAGTTCTCAGCAAGCAGAGAATCAGTCATCACCGCACCAACGATTCCTTCCCCATCTGCCAACTTACCCGTCAAAACCTTTAAATCCGCTGTTATATCTACCAAATTCTCATTATTCGTCTGAAGGGTCTCCATCATTTTATCCGTATCCAATGGCATGACAGCCTCCAGTCGATCCCCATTCTCTACAGGAGGGGCATTGGTCGTTCCTCCATAGATTACGATGATTTTATTACCAATTAGACCGTCAGAGCTTAAAGTGGCTTTGGAATCCTTCCGAATAAACTCCACTACTTCTTCCTCCACATTCATAAGAATCTCCACCTGAGAGTCTCCGTAGAAATTGATCTTTTTGACAGTTCCGATCTTTACCCCGGAAAACCAAATGTTGTTACCTGTCTGCAAACCTCCGATATCGTCGAAAACTGCTCTGAGCTCAATCGCTTTTACAAATTTCTTCTGCTGTCCTCCCAGAGTCAGGATACCCGTGACCAAAATGGCAATACCCAGGAATACAAATATCCCTACGATGACAGATCTTTTATTTTCAGCTTTCATGAATTAATGAAATTATAATCGTAGAATGATTTAACTCGCTGGTCTTCAGCCCCAGCAAAAACTTCCTCAAATGATCCCTTGGCCTTGAATTGGCCATCCAGGAGTACAGCTTGCCGATCTCCCGTCATCTTCGCACAGGTAAGATCGTGTGTAATCACGATTGAAGAAGTATTGTATTGTTCTCTGATTTGTACAATCAGATTGTTAATGTCTATGCAAGTAATAGGATCCAAACCAGCTGTGGGTTCATCGTAAAGCATAATCTCGGGCTCCAAAATCAAGGTCCTGGCCACACCAATTCGCTTTTTCTGTCCTCCAGACAACTCAGACGGCATCTGATCAATGCTTTGCGGGAGCCCCACACTATCTAAGAGTTCCTCGATTTTCATGGTAATCTCTTTCTTGGTCAGATTCTTTACATTCCTCACCAATGGAAACTCCATATTCTCCCTTACAGTCATACTGTCATACAAAGCTGAATTTTGAAAAGAGAAACCAATATTTAATCTAAGCTCGTTTAGTGCCTTCACCCCAAGATTGGCTACATCCTCACCCAAAACCATCATGGAACCGGAATCTTGCTTGAGAAGACCAACCATGATTTTAATGAGAACAGACTTTCCAGATCCTGATTTTCCTAGCACCACAAGGTTTTCACCCTTATATAGGTCAAGATCAACGCCCTGAAGCACCTTCAAGTCCCCAAAAGATTTGAAAAGATTTTTAACCTCGACTACTTTTTCTTCAGTCTCTACCATGTCCGTATCGCATTTACAATCTGAAGAGCCAGTAGCTCCTCAATGAAAATCAAAAACATAGAAATCACTACTGCTGAATTAGCAGCCCTACCCACTCCTTCTGTTCCTTTGGATGAATTATAGCCTTTATAGCAGCCAACCATACCTATGGTGAAGCCAAATAACAAGGATTTTAATACCGAAGAAAAGATGTCAAGGAAGGAGATGGACTCAAAAACCTGCACAAAGAATGTGGACATACTCACCAACTCTTTGGAATTCACACTTAGGAAAGATCCCATCAAAGCCACAAAGTCAGTGTACATCACGAGCAATGGAATCATGAAGGTGGTTGCCAGAACCCGAGACACGACCAAAAACTTAAATGGATTGGTCGCTGAAACTTCCATCGCATCGATCTGCTCAGTTACCTTCATCGAACCTATCTCAGCACCGATACTTGATCCCACTTTACCGGCTGCAATAAGTGCGGTAACCAAAGGCCCCATTGCTCTTACCACCGCTATAGAAATCAAAGAAGGCAACCAAGAAGAAGCACCAAATTCTTCAAGAGAAGGTCTGGATTGATTGGTAAAAACTATCCCAACAATGAAGCCAGTAAGAGAAATCAAAGGCAAGGATTCCACTCCGATTCTGTAGCACTGCTGGACTACTTCTTTGAACTCATAAGGAGGCACAAATACCTCCTTGAAAAATCGTAAAACGAATCGATAGGCACTGGCTAAACCCGTGAAAAACTTATCTATTTTTTTCGACAGAAATGGTTTCTTATCGTCTTTATCTTCAGCCATTCATTTTGCTTGAAATGTAAAAGTAAGGAAAAAACTCAGATGCTTTAAAGCAAGTTTCTCAGATAGATATTCCCTAAAGGTTCTTAACAATCTTACTGTTTAAAAAAGAGAAATTATTGAAAGCTCTTTTGACCAAGAGAGCCCGGAAACTTTTCCATTTATATAAGAGGTCAATTTGATTATGGAGACCTAAAATTAGAAACCATACTAGAATCCAAACATCAAATTCATCCGAAAGGAATCTAGTCAAAAAACTTTTTAAGGGGATTATCTGAAAATTGGCTTAGAATTAGTCTGTAGACTATTTTTAGATTAATCTAATTTTTTTAGACAAAGCTAATTATGGGATACCTAAAAGTATTATAAATAATTTTATATCAACTAGTTATAATATCTTATTGAAATCATTTTCGAGTATAAAAATTATCAATTTAATACCCAATGACTTTAGCGAGAAAACTAAAAATATTCGAGCTAAACGGGGCAATTTTAAGCTAATGGTGGTAGAGAAAAGAGTAATTTGTGAATGACAACTCCACTCTAATAACTCAAATAATTCTCAAGGCATTAGGCGCCTTTTTTGATTTCAGGAGAAAGGTAAATTTCCACTTTGCCTTTCCAACTTTGCCCATCCCTCTATTTCAAAAAACAAGAATTGCTTATCAACTCTTCAATCAAATTATGGCAAAATTAAGGCCAGACTTTTTTCTGATTTCACTCTCCTACCCTACACGAATTTTCAATTTCAAGAATTTCAATACAAGTAAATCCTACAGATCAGAAATTGTATTCGCCCGAATTTCAATTCATTTTTTATACCTTTTATGTCCCAACAAAACCCAGAAAACATGAAGAAGATTTTTGCCTTCCTTTGCTTGATTTTTAGTCTTAGTTTTTGTGCCATCGCGCAAGAAAAATATGATGCGGAACTAGCTGAAAAAGTTGGTGCGGATGACTACGGAATGAAGAAGTTTGTGATTGCCTTTTTATATCGTGGGGATAAAGTCGAAGAATACTCTGAACAGGAAAGATCAGATCTTCAAGCCGGGCACATGGCGAATATAGGAAGACTGGCTGAGGCTGGAAAGATGGTCTTGGCAGGACCCTTTTTCGGTAATGAAGATTTGCGCGGTTTATTCTTTTTTGACGTGAGCTCGATTGAGGAAGCTGAGGAACTCACCAAGACTGATCCTGCTATAAAAGCCGGCGTATTAAAAATGGAATTGAAGGAATGGTATGGTTCAGCCGCTTTGGCACTGATGCTGGAAATGCATGAGAAAGTCCAAAAGGTAGAAATGTAATCAGCGTCCGCAGATTTCTTTGTACGCACAGTACTCACATTTCTTCTCGTCCTTGGTCTGATCGAAATCCTTCTGAGAATCAAATATCTCAGACACCAGGGAATGCAAGCCTGCCTCAAATTCATCTGAAACACTGGCATAAATCGGAATTTCTTCTTTATCCATCGTGAGAAAAGGATTAAAATCTGGATTATAAATCTCTCGTACATTATAAATACCGGGTTTCAGAGGCTTGCTTACGGTCGTATTCGAAGCTTTGAAGAGTTTTGCGTAGAGCAAAGTTTGCATAGCTGCCTTATTTCGACCTTTATCATCCCGATCAAAAAGGGAAGGAATCGATGAAACTTTCTTCTCATCTTTTCCGGTCTTGTAATCAATCAGCCGAATTACCCCATCCTTTTCATCGACCCTATCGATTAAGCCAGAAAGGCCTACTTTCTTCAACCCATCGCGGGTTTCTACTTCAAGAGCGTCCTGATACTCCCCTTCTAATGATAAAATTCTGAAGTCTCCATTTTTAGCATCATAATCCAGAATGGCTTTAATGTAATTACTAATCACTGATCGGGCTATTTGCAATTGCCCGGATAAATCCAGCTCTTCCTCTTTATCCAGATGATAGAATTCTCGAATGGCTTCCTCAACTGCATTTGGAATGATGTCTTTAAGTCTTTTGATTTCGTGAGCAGTGACCAATCTTGACTCCTCTCCTTCTTCCTTAGCATAAAGCAGCTCCATCGCATTGTGCAAAAGTGTTCCAAAAGTAGAAGGGTCAATCTCACTCACCACCTCTTCTTTTTCCTTTAATCCTGCCACATACCTCAGATAGAACCTAAGCCTACAGTCCAGGTAAGTGTTCAAAGCGGAGGCGGAGAAAGACGTGCCACCTTCTTCACCCACATAATACTTTCTCAGCTTATTCAGAACCACCTCCGACTTCTGTATTCGAATCTCCTTGCCTCGGGTTAAATCCACCGGAGTCAAGACAGGTAAAGCTTCTGAAATTCCAAGTTCTACCTTCATTTGCTGCGCAAAGCGACTCATTTCACCTACTTTCCCCTGATCGGAAGCGGTAGTGTAGATCAAATGTACCTCTTCTGCCCTATGCAATAAGCGATAGAAAGTATAGGCATAGATAGCATCATTCTGTTCCTGAACAGGAAGGCCAAATGCTCTTCGAAGATTGAATGGAATCATGGAGTTAATTCCACCTCCGGGAGGAAAACTTCCTTCGTTTAAGTCGCATATAATTACTCTTTTGAAATCAAGGTTTCTGGATTCCAAAACACCCATAATCTGCAGTCCTTCCAATGGCTCACCATCAAACGGTAGCTTGAGCTCTCTGAACAGCTTTCTGAATATCTTGAGATAAAAATCCTTATTGATATCAGACTTTTGATTGTCTTTGAAAATGGCTTGAATTCTCGTCAGTTGCTTAAAGGCCTGAAAAAGATAGCTTCGCTGAACAGGATCATTTTCAAGTGAGGAAGCCAAATACTCAATCAACTCAGACAAGTAGGTAAACAGCTCATCAGCAGCCACTTCCCTAAAAATCAATTCAAACATTCGCCCGCCCGAACTCAAGTTTTCAGCTGGAATGGAAATCTGGTTTTCCTGCTTTATGCTCTCAAGAGTTTTCTTGACAAAATCTTCATTTTCAGCTCTCAAATAGGAAAAAGCCAGTAAATCGGTGACAGGTTTATGATAGAAAAAAGCCTTACCCTGCTTTTCAGATAAATACCGCTGTAAATCCAAAACTGCATCCAGAAAAGAGAATACCGGAGCATTTCGAATGGGATAACCCATGGTAACATTCAACTTCTCAATTTCTTTAGGAAGCGAATGCAAAACCGGAAATAAAAGCTGCTCATCTGGTAAGATGATTACCGTTTCTTCAAGCGCCTCATTTTTAGTTATCCCTTCAGCTATTTTTCCCACCAAATTCGCCTGGTTGCTTTTCAAGGGTAACGAATAGGTATTTATGCTATCTGATTTACTGTTTATTCGAGCTGGAATAGTCTCAGGGAAGGTTTCACCCAAAATTGGATCTCTTCGATAATCCCTGAAGAATAATCCAGCCTCCTGTCTTTTATCTTCCAAATAATATGAATCCAGATCCCAAAAGATTTCAGCCCCAAACTCCTTAACAAAATGCTTGATTAGTTTTTCTTCAGCCAGCGTAAATGCATTAAAACCAACGAAATAGAACTGTTTATTAGGTTTTTGAACTTGGTTCAATTTTTCAACAACAGCTCGATAAATACGGCCCCCATAGCTCATACCAAGGGTCTCAAGGCTAGCTTGAAACTTCTCATAAAGCGAGCTCAAAATCTCCCAAAATCGAAGAAATCTCTGCTGTTCATCCTCACTTTGTTGATCAAATGACTTCCAAAACTGGGAAATCAAATCTCTCTGATCATCGGTCAAAAAGCTTAAATCTGATTCCAAAATCTTCTGGTCTGCAAGGTTTTCATACACCCGATTTGCATCCGCGAGGAATTGATCGATATCATTGAAATCTTTAAGAATAATCTCCCCCCAGAAATAGAATTTCTCAAAGCTCTCTTCTTCATCCTGAAGGCTGGAATAAATTCGATAAAGCTCAAAGATCAAGGTGAGATCATCAGTGGGTCTCTCCCCTTTCAAATCATAGAAAACCTCCTCAATGGTCTTCACTTCAGGCATCCATTGAGGCTCAGAGATCAATTCGCTGAGATATTTGGTAAAAAATAGTCCTGCTCGTCGGTTCGGCAAAACCACAGTCATATTCTCCAGTGGAATGGAATTCTCCAGGAGGTTTTGCGCGGTATCTTTTAGAAAGCTATTCATGGATTTCTACAATCTCAGTTGGTCCAACATAGCACAAATAGCCTTTTACAGGAAGTTCAGTCAATCCACCTACTAATCGCATATACTCCTTGATCTGACTGTGATGGGTGCTTTTCTTATCTCCAGTTTTAAAGTCTATGACTAAAGCTTCTTTCTCGCCAATTAAAATTCTGTCTGGCCTCTTTTGCCTTCCTCCAGGTAATAATATCCCCTGCTCAGCGAGCACTCTATAATCGCCCTCGTACCATTGTCTAAACTCAGGCATAGAAAAAAGCTCAGTCAATTCAGACTCGACCAGCTCCTTGGTTTCGGCATCGATTCTTCCCTCAAACTCCAACTCTCTTAGACCTAATTTAGCTGAAGCCAAATCCTGGGCATTTTCCAAAATCTCATGGACTAACAAGCCCAGTTTCCTCTGTTCTCTCCCTTGAAGGCCCTTTTCGGAAAAATCCCAAGGAAACTCTCTGGTTTTTAGTTTGTCTCTCCAATCTCCTGATTCCCATCTCAGACTAGATTCCAATACTTCTTTCGGCTTACTCTCAGAAACCCTTCTATTCAAGGTTCCAAAGATGAATTTTGATTTTTCCTCGTCCCAAACAGCATCGGGTCCAAATTTGCTTTGGGCGAAGCCCCTGAAAAAGTCATAAAGCAGATTCCCAGTCTGATTAGGATTAATTCCGCCATTCGAAAGTTTATATGAACCAAAACCAAAGATTGCTTCCTCGGCACGAGTGAAGGCCACGTACAGCATATTCATGCTATCCAGAAAAGAAAGCTTGACCTCTTCAGTGTAAATATCACTAAATGCAGAATCGGCAAGCTTAGATTGATGAGTAATCGGAAGCACCGTCTGGAGCTGGTCCGAAACCTGATATTTACTCCAGAGAATCGATGCTTGCTGTCCATCCGGGACGATTTTCCAATCCAAAAATGGCATGATCACCACCTTGAACTGGAGGCCTTTGGATTTATGTATGGTAAGAATTCTCATGGCATTATGATCCTCGGGAATCTTAACTGTTCGCTTGTGGGAATTCAGCTCCCACCAATCCAAAAATCCCTGAAGATCTGCTCGATTCTTGCCTACGAAATCATAAACCGCCTCTTTCAGACCACTGACGTAGGCCAGATCCGATTCATTTTCGAAATACCCCAAAAAGGAAATAACCTCCTCCAAAAGCTCCATTAATGGAAACTGAAGCCATTTATCGATGGAGCCTAAGAACTCTTCTTGCTTATCAGCCAACCTCTTAGGAATCATCCTCTTATCAAAGAGCTCATGATCATATCCCAAACCATGAATCTGGGCGTAGTAAAACCACATGGTTTTCAAGGGGACCAAATCCGCAGGATTACTCATGAACTGAAGCGCAGCAATGATGGATTTAACTGCCGCTGACTTGGTTAAGAAAAGTGATTCCTCCGAAAGCACATCGAATCTATATCCACTCTCAGGGTTTTCCTGATCACAGGTCAGAAGAGAATCAGCCACATCGGCTCCCTGCTGGTTTTTCCGCACCAAAAAGGCAATATCCCGAGGTTCGTATCCCTTATCCTGAAGCTGTTTCACCAGTTCGGGCAACTCGTCTAATACCGATGGATCATCGACTTCATCTTCGCCCACATTCCGGGTTTGGCTAGGTTTCTCTGAAAACTCCAACTCAACCCTTCCTTTAAATTCAAGCTGATTCTTAGAGTTAGGAACGCTCTGAATTACTTCGGCGAAGGCATTTTGGATAATGGACTCCGAATCAATTCTATACTTGCTTTCCATGTGAGACTCAACAAAAGCTCCGAGTTCTGAAAACAGAGTATTATTAAACTGAATGATATTCGGTAAACTTCTCCAGTTGACCTGGAGATTACGAATGTCCTGATATTCCTTATGAATCTGCTTTTCTACTTCTGAGAGAAGCAAATCCAATTTTCCACCCCTCCAGCGGTAAATAGATTGCTTCACATCCCCCACGATCAAGTTGGTATGGCCAGAGGCCAAAGAGTTTTCTAGCAAAGGTTTAAAGCTAGACCACTGAAAATCAGACGTATCCTGGAATTCATCGATTAGAAAATGTCGGTATTGATTTCCAATCTTCTCATAAATAAAAGGTGCCTCAGAGTCTTGGGTTATCCTCTTTAAAAAATCATTTACGTCTGAAATCATAAGAATTCCTTCTTCTGATTTCAGTTCTCTTAGCTCGCTGATTAAATTTTTAAAAACTCCGAAATCATTTAAGTTTTTACTGATTGCATTCAGCGTATTTCCCCTAGTTTGAAGATCAGGAAGTTTGAAGATCAAATCCATTAACCCTGCATTAGCAGCTTGCTCGATCTGATCAATTTTCGGACTCGTCTTTGAATACCAACCGTTCATTTCGGTCAGATTTCGAAGCATAGGCTCAGTCAAGCCAGGACTTGGGTTTTCCTTATCCCCTAGTTTATCAAACCTACCTGCAAAACCTCTTATACCACCTTTGAAATCACACCATTCCAGACCAAATCGGGATCGAATCTCATTAGCTTCTTTTTTAACTTCATTCGCTTCCGCTATAAGCGCAGCTTTCTGTTTCTGAACCACTTGGCTGAATTCAGCCAAGAAACCCCCTTCTCCAATGGTCTTTCTGAACAGCTCTTGATGCACCTTGAAGCTCTCCTTGAAAATCTCTTTACCAAGACCCTTAATGGCTCTTCTTACATCCCATGATTTTTCATTCTCAATTTGCTCAGAGGCATAATCTACTAGCCATTTCCTAAGATTCTTAACCTCTGAAACCAAATCAATAACCCTGTCTACCAATCGATCCAAGACAGCATCCTGATCAAGCTCCAATTCGAATTTGGCATCCAAATCCATTTCTCTGGCAAAGGATCGAATTACTTTTTGGAAGAAGGAATCAATAGTACTTACTGCGAAATATCCATAGCCATGAAGGATATCGAGAAGTGTATTTCTTGCAGCATTTTTGAGTTGATTCTCATCAAAGCCCAAGGATTTCATCAGCTCCTGATCCAAAGTTTCAATAGGTCGAACTTCTTGGCTAAGTCTCAAGAGGAACTCGAGAATCCTTTCCTTCATCTCCTGAGTAGCCTTGTTCGTAAAAGTCACAGCAAGGATTTGCTTGTAAGCTCCAGGATACCTTAAGGCAAGCTTCAGATACTCAAGGGTTAGGGTATAGGTTTTTCCCGAACCGGCCGAGGATTTATATATGATGAAGGATTTTTGCTGCATAAAACGACTGATCTAATTTAAATCAGGGATTTTGGTTTCTGCAGTCATCTTTAGTTTTTTGAC
This sequence comes from uncultured Cyclobacteriaceae bacterium, assembly GCA_937146645.1. Taxonomy (GTDB): domain Bacteria; phylum Bacteroidota; class Bacteroidia; order Cytophagales; family Cyclobacteriaceae; genus Algoriphagus. The sequence continues at coordinate 120,611 of CAKZRQ010000015.1, read as the reverse complement.
AAAAAATGTCAAATCCTTCGATTATTGTATCCTCGCTTTGATCCAATCTCGGATAATCTCCAAGGCCTTATCACTTTCCAAATCGTTTAAAAGCTCATGAAAACCACCCTCAAACAGGTGAAGTGTCTTGTCAGAGGACTTCGCTTTGGCGTGAAGCAATTTAGAACCTTCGGGATTTGTGAGCTTGTCGTCAGTACCATGGATCAATAAAACAGGAAGCTCAAACTCCGAGGCTTTGTCTTGAATGAATCGCGTCATCCGGAGGAGCTCATAACCGGTTTTAGAGGGAATAGCTTTGGTGTACACCAAAGAATCTGAAAGATACTTAGAAACCTCGTCTGGAATTCTGGAAATAGCATTCGCGTCAAGTGAAAGTACTTTTAATCTCGGGAATAGCTTGCTAATCCACTTTGCTGAGGCAATTAAAATCGAAGAGGTACCCTCCGCCTCCTTGATGGCCGCAGAAGAAAGAATCACACCCGCAGCATCTGGCTTATGCTTCAAAGCGTGTGCAGCAACTAGTCCACCTCCCATGCTATGACCAAAAATAAAAACCGGAACATTGGGAACATAGGTCTTCACCTTATCAAATAGCGCATCGATATCCTTCATGTAATCTTCAAAAGATTCGACGAATGCATCAGGTTCACCTTCTGCGGATTTCCCATGACCTCTCCCATCGAAAGTGAAAACTGCAACATCAAGCTCACCAAGCATATTCACTAGTCCTTCATAGCGTCCGCTATGCTCTCCTAATCCGTGAACCAGCAGTAAACTCGCTTTCGGATGGTCAGGCATCCATGCCTGCAAAAAGAGTTTAATTCCATCGTGGGTAGTGTAAGAAGTTTCGAGGTGGTTCATATTTCCAAATTAGGAAAAAGTACCAAAAGGGTCTTATCTTGATGGTTTGTATTGATCCCAAAAAATCCAAAATTTCTCATGAATAAACTTCGACTGAATCTCATCACTTTACTGCTATTTTTTAGCACTAGCCTGACATTTTCTCAGGCCATTTCAACAGGTATTTCTCAAGATCGATTAGAGCGATACGATGAATTTGTTGAGCAGGAAGTTGAACAAGGCAGACTAGCGGGTGCCGTGACTTTGGTATACAAAAACGGGGAAAAGGTTCACGAAGCAGCCATTGGATATTCTGACATCACCACTGAACAAGCCATGGGTATGGATCAAATCTTCTATATCCAGTCAATGACCAAACCTATCATTACTACGGCTCTAATGATGCTTTATGAGGAAGGGCACTTTATGCTGAATGACCCGCTCTACAAGTACATTCCAGAATTTAAAGATGTCAAGGTAGCTACCGACCCCTCAAAGGGTCTAGAAAGCGAAATGGAAGATCTAAAGCGCCCCATAACCATAGCTCATTTGATGAGTCATACTGCTGGTTTATCTCATGGTCTTGGCCAATCCGAATTGGATCAGGCTGTTCTTAAAACCCTTTACTTGACTCCACATGAAAACATTGAGGCGAAGGTCAAAGCTTTCGCGACGATGCCTCTTGTCGGCCATCCCGGCGAGCAATGGTATTACTCAGCCTCACCAGATATTTTATCTAGGCTCATTGAAATCTTTTCAGGCCAAACTACCGCAGATTTTCTTCAGGAAAGACTTTTCGATCCACTGGGGATGAAGGATACTGGCTATAATCTCAATGAGGAGCAGCAAGGTAGAATGGCCATACTACATACTTATGACGATGATGGTAAATTGATCAAGGCTGACAGGCAGACTAAAATGTCTGGAAACGTAGTTTTTGCCGGTGCGAATGCTCTTTTCTCCACTGCCCAGGATTACGCTGCTTTTGCCAGAATGCTTTTAAATGGAGGAGAGTGGAATGGTCAACGATTCATTAGTTCTAAAACTTTAGATATCATGACTATCGATCAAGCCAATGGGATGTTTCAAGATCCAGGTCAGGAGTTTGGTTTTGGCTTTGCTGTTTTGGATGATCTGGCTGACTCCAAAGCTCTTGGATCTGAAGGTCAATACTATTGGAATGGGGCCTATTGCACCTATTTTTTCGTGGATCCTGAAGAGGATATGGTATCCGTCATGATGACTCAGACCGCTCCGTTTTCCATGTATTATTTCGCTAAAATGAGACAAATGGTTTACCAAGCTGTAGAATAAAAATCTTTAGGAAATCAAATGTTAAAGAACAGACTAATTCCTTTTCTCCTGATTTTTCTTAGTCAGACCTTTCAGGTCAAAGCTCGGAATCAGGAAAATCCAGAAGGAAGATTATTAATCCTCGGTGGTGCTGCCACTAATGAGTTTTTCATCAATTATTTCAAGGAGGAAGCTGGAGGAGATGAAGCCAACCTTGTCATTATCCCAACGGCGATGACGGAGGCAGCCATCCAAAGGGATAGCGCCTTCATCAGACTTAAAGCTCCTTTTAAAAAAGCTGGCTTTAAGGATATTAATGTGGTTCATACCCGATCCATAGAAGTAGCGGAAACGGACTCCTTGAGTTCAATGATTCTGGAAGCAGATGCCGTATGGATCACAGGTGGACGACAATGGCGGCTAGCCATGGTTTACAATGGCACAAAAGTTCATGACGCTCTGAGAACTATTTTGGACCAAGGAGCGATCATCGCCGGAACATCAGCTGGCGCTTCGATCATGGCAGACTTACTCGTCAGGGGCGATCCTTCTGGAAACACCATAATGCTTGGTGAATATCAGGAAGGTTTTGGTTTTCTAACCGGTGTAGCCATTGACCAACATCATCTCGCCAGAAATAGGCAATTCGATCTTTTTGAAGTGAAAAAAGAACATCCAGATGTTCTGGGAATCGGACTAGAAGAAAACACCGGAATCCTGGTTTCTCAAAATAAATTCGAAGTGGTTGGTAAGGGTTACGTTGGCATTTATGATGGAACCAGATGGTCTGCAGAACGCGATACCATCTATCAGCTTGACCCTGGAGTAGAGCAATTTTATCTTTTAGGGGAAGGAAGAAGGTATGATTTGAAGGAGCAAAAAGTCATCCTGAAATAGTCTTTCCATGAGCGCCTATAAAGAAAGAAGCATTCGATTTTGTGATCTAGTCGAAGTGAATGACTGGAAAGTGAAGATTTACACCATTTCAAAAGAAGGTGATTTTAATAATGAAAGCTTTATTCGGAATGTTATAAAGAAACTCCCTGACTGGCTGGAATTGAAGAATGGCTTTGATGACTCAAATGATAAAATCGCATTTCTGATTTTACACTCAGGCACCGAGGGCATCTTTAGCTTGATCAATTGGTGGGTAGGCACAAACATGTTGAATACCCATATTTTTTTCTCCAATCATGACGATCAGGAAAATTTTAAAATGATCTCAGGGACAGGATTAGCTCCTTGTATTTGGGAGTTGGAGGTGATCAATCATGAGAGGGTGAGCTGGACAAAAAATATTTTAAAGGCATCTGAAAATCCGAACTTGGAGAAATACCTATCAGACGTAATAAACATGGATATCTAATGAATCACGAAATCAGATTTGCCAAAGAATCAGATTTAGATCAGCTTGTTGAGCTTTGTCGGCTTCATGCGGAATTTGAAAAATCAGAATACTCAAAAGACGGAAAAAAGGAAGGACTCAAAATGAATTTGTTTGCAGATCCTCCGAGTCTCTATTGTCTCGTGGCAGTAGATTTGGACACAGGAAAGCTTTTGGGCTATGCTTCCTTTATGAAGCAATTTTCGACATGGGATGCAGATTTCTACATCTATATGGATTGCCTTTATCTGAAAGAGGAATCCAGAGGTTTTGGAATAGGAGAAAAAATAATGGATCGAATTAAATCAGAAGGAAATAAACTTGGCTGCAATCTGATCCAGTGGCAAACTCCAAAATTCAACACTCGAGCGATTAAGTTTTATAATAGAATTGGAGGACATTCGAAGGACAAAGAACGATTTTTTCTATCCATAGAATAAGTAACAGAAATGGAAAAATTAGAAAAGGTATTTTTGATTGGAGCTATGAAAAGTGGGACTACCTCACTCTATGATTTATTGATCCAACACCCTGAAATTTGTCCCTGTACCATAAAAGAACCCGAATACTTTTCACAATCTGTAGGGCCTAGAGAACTGAAGGAAAAAAAGTATGAGGACCTGTTTGAGCCAGATTTCGAATCACACAAGTATCTTTTAGACGCCTCCACAGGATATACCAAGCATCCCCGGGAAAATGGCGTACCAGAACGGATTAAAGCGTATGGAATAGATCATCCGTATCTAATTTATATTCTTCGTGACCCGATAGACAGAATTGAATCACATTATAATTTCATGAGAATTGATTCTTCCTGGAAGAAGGAAATTGACGACCAAGCGCTTATAGACACTTCAAATTATTTCCTACAACTGGAGAGGTATCAGGCTGTATTCAAACCGATGAATTTGCTTCTATTAGACTTTGTAGAATTAAAAAAGGACCCTCAAAAGGTTTGTAGCAAGATTTTCGAATTTATCGGAGCACCAGACTTAACCATTGATCTCTCAGATGGAGTGAAAAATGTTACTCCCCCTTCAAACAGAAAAGGCCGTAAGATTATTGATTTTGCAAAATCATTCTCCAAGATGATTCCACCCTCTATTCAGAAACTCGGTAGAGAAACCGTAAATAAAGTCTTCACCCCAGAGAAGACAACATTATCGGAAGAACAAAAAATAAAGATTCGAGGTAAGTTGGCCCCGGACATGCATAAACTTGAAGAAAATTATGGAATAGATATTTCTAGGTGGGGTTTTTGATAAGAAGTATTTCTTCATGTCATGAAACTTTCCAAAATGAGATTATTGATTATTCTTCTTTTAATTTTTTCTTGTCGCCCCAAGGAATTCGAGTCTCTTTCCAGCCAAATTAATGATCGTCCGGTAGAAATCACCGAAATCAAATTCCAGACGATCCTGGACTCTGCGGCGTTGAATGGTTCCATTTTGATCTTTGACGAAAGTACCAATCAATTTCACTCGAATGATTTCGAATGGTCAAATACCGGTCAGCTTCCTGCGTCCACCTTTAAAATTCCGAATTCAATTATCGCGCTGGAAACAGGAGTAGTGGACAGCGATACTTCCATTCTAAAATGGGATGGGGAACCGAGAAGATTTGAATCTTGGGAAGAGGACATGACACTGAGAGAGGCCTTTCTGAGGTCTTGCTTGCCGTGCTACAGAGAAATAGCCAGAACTGTTGGTCTGGAGCGAATGAAGGAGATGACTTCGAAACTTGAATACGGAAATCTAAAATTTGACTCAACCAACCTGGATTTGTTTTGGGTTCAGGGAGAGTCGACCATTACCCCATTTGAGCAAATTGATTTTCTGAGAAGAATAGCCAACTCTGATCTAGCCATCAGCAATAGAACAGATGAGTTCATCAAGAAAATTATGATTCTGGAAGAAAATGATTCCTTTACGCTTCGCGCAAAAACCGGTTGGTCCATAGTCGATGATCATGACAACGGCTGGTTCGTGGGTTACCTGACTATACAGGACTCAAACTACTTTTTTGCCACCAATGTGGAGCCAGGAGAGGGTTTTGATATGGATGATTTTTCCAGAATAAGAAAAGAAGTGACAATGGCCGCATTCAAAGCTTTGGAAGTAATTTAATCTACCTGCTACTTGGCTCTTATAGCTTCCAACCACCTTTTCTGGCTTCATTTAGAATTAAGCCAAAGGGGACCCACCAAATCAAATCATTGGTGATTAAAGTATATCCGAATGATCCAGGAACTACATCATTGAGATAGTTAAAAACGAACCCCAAGGGACCAAATATCTTTCCCAGAAAACCGACAGCTACGATAGGCCAGTGTTTAACGGGATTGGCGGCTGACCACCAATAGCCCAATCCATACACTCCAATAACCATCCCCATTCCTTGCCAGATCATTGGATGGACCGGTTCAGCCATCCCGGTGAGTGAAAAAAACTGGAGTGGAAATAAAACCACCCAGGCGCCCCAAATAATATTGTAGACCGCAGCGATTTTCATCACCGTTCTCATCCAGGGTTTACTTTGCATTGTAGCTTCCATGCAGAGTGAATAAAAAAGGCCTGAAATTGTTTCAGGCCTCTGCTATTAAATCAAGGAATCCATTTATTCTTTCCAAAATTGGGCTTTCGTTTTTCGAGAAAGGCATTTCTACCCTCTTTGGCTTCATCGGTCATATATGCCAGTCGGGTAGCCTCTCCCGCGAAGACTTGTTGCCCTGCCATCCCATCGTCAGTGAGATTCATGGCAAACTTGAGCATTTTGATAGAGGTCGGTGATTTAGCTAAAATTTCCTGAGCCCATTCATATGCCGTAGATTCCAATTCTTCATGAGGGATCACTGCATTGACCATCCCCATTTCATAAGCCTCATCGGCAGAGTAATTTCTTCCAAGGAAAAATATCTCGCGAGCTTTCTTTTGACCGACCATTTTAGCCAAATAAGCCGAACCATATCCACCATCAAAGCTGGTAACATCGGCATCCGTCTGCTTGAAAATTGCATGTTCTTTACTCGCCAAAGTCAAATCACAGACCACATGAAGGCTATGCCCTCCTCCTACTGCCCAACCGGGAACAACCGCTATCACCACTTTTGGCATAAAACGAATCAATCTCTGTACCTCAAGAATATTCAAACGATGGTACCCATCTTCTCCGACATATCCCTGATGACCCCTCGCCTTTTGATCTCCTCCGGAGCAAAAAGCCCAGCCCCCGTCCTTGGGTGACGGCCCTTCCCCACTTAATAATATCACCCCTATGGAAGTATCTTCCTGGGCGTCATAAAAGGCGTCATAGAGCTCTGAAGTGGTCTTCGGACGAAAAGCATTTCGCACCTCAGGGCGATTAAAGGCGATTCGAGCAACCCCATCACATTTTTTATAGGTAATATCCTCGTATTCTTTGGCTGTAATCCAATTCATAAATCAGTTATTTGAGTCTTGTCATAACCGGCTTCTCAAATCATTTGTTGATTATATTGAAACTCAATTCGGATCAAAAATAGATGTTTCAACTTCGAATCGAAGACAAAATTTTTACAAAGACAGAAGATTTCCTTTCGGATAGTTCTTTTCAAGAGGCTTGGGCCAAAGCCACAATCGAATTTTGTGGACAATGGTTGTCTGGAGAAAAAGAGTTTAAATTAAAAACGAGTGGTTCTACAGGTAAACCAAAGTTGATCTCTGTCACCAGAGGCCAGATGGAGGCTAGTGCCAAAGGCACTCAAAACTTCTTAGGCACAACCTATCGAACTCGCATTTGGAATTGCCTGAACCCGGAGTTTATTGCCGGTAAGATGAATCTGGTAAGAGCTATGGTTTGGGGTTGCTCAATTTATTGTGAAAAGCCCTCGAATAACCCCCTCGAAAAGTCTTCGGACTTTCTACCAACCTTCACCACTTTGGTACCTATGCAAATAGATTCCCTCCTATCTGCACCCGGTAAACTCTCGGGATTACAGCACATCCTGATCGGTGGAGCTCCAACCGATCAAAACCTAAGAAATAAAATTGCAGAAAGCCGAATTCCTGCATGGCAGACCTTCGGGATGACTGAGACGGTTTCCCATTTTGCTATGGCGAGGATCACTCCTTTCCCATTGAAATATCATGTTCTACCAGGAACAGAAATAGGGGTTTCGGATCAGGACACTTTATGGGTTAAATCTCCAATGAGTAATATGGAATCCATCCAAAGCAATGATGTGGTGAATGTGGTTTCTCCAACGGAGTTTTATTGGATTGGAAGAAGCGATTTTGTGGTGAATTCCGGAGGAATCAAGCTTCATCCAGAGGAGCTGGAATCCAAAATTCAATCGATTCTAGGCAAGGACTTTAAAAACAGATTTTTTCTCTTTGGACGAAAGGACCCAAAATTAGGAGAGCGACTTTGTATGCTCATTGAAGATTCTGAAGGCGAAGTGAATATTGAGCAAACTTTCCAAACAATAAAGGATTCCCTTGGATCAATCCAAAGCCCAAAGAAGGTATTCTTTTTGTCTGAATTTGAAGAAACTCAAAGCGGAAAGCTTAACCGGAAGGCAACGATCGCCCGTCTGGAGAAGTCATAGAGTTTGATAACTCTTTCAGATTATTTCCTGTATTTTTGTGCTCAAATTTGAGCTATGAGCATAGATCTGAAGCAATTTTCCGGGTTAGAATTAGAATATGATTCCGGTAGTATTCCGCCGCCATTCAGCCACGTGTTTCGTTTAGGATTGGATTGGTCTAAACAAGACTTGGGAAGTGATTTTGTAATCCATTATACGGATCGAGAAGAGTTATCTGATGAAGAAATTTTTGAAGAGGGCTTTACTCTGGATGATGATTATTCAGCAAAAGTCAAACTCCACCCAGTTTGGAAGGATGTAGTATTTGATAAACTCAAAAGCACGAAATGGAATTCTCGATCTCTAAAGGATGAGGGTATCTCATTGGCTTTGGTCCAAGGAAACAGACCACAGGCTGCCAAGGTCCCGATGGATCAAGAGGGCTGGAAATTACTTGCTCAGGATTTAATTCAAGCCATTTACGAAACGAATAAAAAGGAGGCTCCTCTTTCCATCCAATTCAAAGTCGTGACAAAAGAACAATCCCGCGAAGCTCGGATCACAGTTTTCTTTTCAGACCGAAAAGTAAAATTGGAAAGCAATGGAAATGAGGAAGAACTGAATTGGGAATTCGCCATAGAGCTTATGAAGCTGATTTTCACTCCTGATTACAACTACGAAATCGCCAGAGATCAGCCAGGAAACAAGCGAGGTATTTATCTGGATTGTGGAGATGGATATTGGCATGTTTTAGGTAAAGGCATAACTAATATCGACAACGAATTTGATGCAGTAAGCAGGATAGAAACAGCTCTGAAGGATTTAATCTAGGCCTAAGGAAGCATTCGCATAATGAACTGATTTATTTATATTTAGCTAAGTGAATCAGTTTTTTTATGCCCAACAATAAGATTTTTGTGAGTTACAGGAGGCAAGATGCCTCTGGTGAAGCCGGTCGATTGGTTGATGACCTTCAGGATGTTTTTGGTGAAGAGTCAGTTTTTCTCGATGTAGAAACATTGGAAGCTGGACTAGATTTCGTCGTAGCCATTGATCAGGCCTTGAACTCATGCAAGGTATTGATTGCCATTATCGGTCCCCACTGGGCAAAAATCAAAGACGCCGAAGGAAACCTAAGGTTATTTGAGGAAGGAGATTTCATACGAATTGAAATTGCGGCAGCTCTTGAAAGAAATATTCGCGTAATTCCGGTTTTGGTGAATGGAGCTAAAATGCCTTCCAATTCTGATTTGCCTGAAGAGCTTCAAGCTTTAAATCGGCGACATGCTCATGAGCTTAGTAGTTCTAGATGGAAGTATGACACAGAACAATTGGTGGGTATTCTATCCAAGATTATTGAACCAAAGAAAAAGACTGATCCTACTCCTCCGCCGAGACCCACTCCAAGACCAAGACCCGTTCCCGTCAAAAAGCAGAAATCCTGGTTTGCCAGAAATTTCATTTGGGTAGTTGGAGGGTTTGTGGTCATAGCAATCCTGTTTTCATTGGGTAGTGAAGATTTCCAAGAAGGGTTCGAAGAAGGCTATAATGAGGCAGTTACAACCGACAATAGTATGCCTACGGCTACCGAATTGTTAGAGGATTTTGAAAGTCAGCAAAATGAGCCTAAAATTAGTTCTGAGGCAAACCAAACCTCAGGAAGTAGCCAATCCACCACCGTTAATATAACTGGATTATGGTCCCTAACTGCAGCGGATGGAAGCTTCGCTACAATAAGATTGAACCAATTAAATTCAGATGTTGAATACTATGAATATAATGCGCTAAATGACTTAATCGGTACTGGCACTGGGTTTTGGGAAGACAACGTTCTTTATATCGATGCCTTCAATAGTTTCTTACAAATCGGTCTTGAACTTGAATTAGTTTATTCAAACCCAGGTACTTTAACTGGTGAATTGTATGTTCCATCAAATAACTACACTACAACAGTAACTCTGACAGTTATTCCTTAGTTACCTAGCCTCTTTAAATCAGATTGAATATCCCGGATCATTTCTCCAAGGTCCTCTAAACTCAAGGGCTTCTTTTTATCCCCAGGATTGGGAAAATCAGTACTGATAAAAGCTTGGGCTTCCCAAACTTCCAGCACATCCTCCCCTGAAACTTCATAAGGTTTGTATTGCTCATTATCTGAAACCAGGTAGAGCTTGCCATTGTCTGCCAGATAATTGAAGACTCGCTTATAAACCACTCCTTCGGTTTGACTAACAAGGATATAAGTTTTTCCACTTTTGATATCTCTCAGCTGATCCACATAAGAACCAATTACAATCGTTCCAGGAACCAAAGGAAGCATTGAATCCCCTGCCAGTTCAAAGGCCCGATAGCTGGCATTCTGTGGTAATCCGGGAAGGTGAAATTGTTTGAGCCCCTGCATATACTCCTGATCTGCAAAACCATTCAGGTATCCGGCCGAGGCTTTTTGCTCCACATAAAGAATGTTTTCCTTTTCCTCATCTGCCGCTATGGTCAGAATGTTCAACTTTCTTTTTTGCAAGGCAAGCCTCCCCTCCTTTTCAATATCATGAAACAGCATCTCCTCCACCCCTACTTCAAAAATTTCTGAGAGCTTCTGAAGAGTACCAATCTTAGGCTCTGAGCGTCCATCCTCATAGGCAGAAATCATGGTTCGCTGTACAGAAAGCTGATCTGCTAATTGTGACTGGGTGATCTCTTTTTGCTTGCGCAAAAGCTTTAAGTTGCTGGCGAGAAAACTCATGCTGAGAAAAGGTAAAAGTTCTTATCCTCTGTCTCAGGTTTCACAGGAAAAAATGGATTGATTGATCTTTCCTCAAGTCTTCTTCTCACCATTTTCAATTTGATCTCTTCGATGATTTCACCGACTGATTTTGGTTCTGATACCAAAAGATAGCCATACTGACTTCTGTCTTCCACAAAAAACTTCACCTGGCGATTCCCAGATGCCAAATTCTTGGTTTCGATATTGATTTGTTCTTTTTCCATGCTTTGATCTTGATTACTGAACTCAAGAAAGTATGTTAATTTTATAAACACAAGTATGTTTATAAAATTAACATTTAGATCGTCGCAGGTTGTCACGAAATCAGAATCTGTCGGTAGACTTTCACTTTTGTGATGAGCGGAAGTCATTCAAGTTCAGTCAATACCACTCTTCAAATCAAACTTTGGGGCCAGACTAGGGATTGGTTTCTTTGTAATACCTATTAAACCTAAACCAGCACCACACAGATCGAAAGGAAGGGATGAAGAAGCTATTCGCAAGCCTTGCTCTTATTTTTACATGCTTTGGGCTATATGCCCAGACCTACACGGTCAAAGGAAATGTTCGAGACGCAGCTCGAAACGAGACCATTCCCAATGCTACTATTCTACTTTTAAATCTGGCTGATTCAAGCCAAAGAGATGGAATGATCAGTGATTTGGACGGGTTCTTTGAGCTCAAAAATGTAAAAGTTGGAGATTACATTCTTCAGGTTCAATACCTGGGGTATAAATCACTATTCAGAAATATTGAAGTACAAGGCGATGTCAATCTTGGGAACCTCAATATCGCAGAAGAGGCAACGGACTTAAATGAAATCATGGTTACTGCTCGAAGGACCAGAGGTGAAAATCGTAGCGATACTACCATGTTTAATGCGGATGCTTTCCAAACCATGCGGGATGCTAGTGCGCAAAACTTAATTGAAAAGTTACCTGGAGTGCTTTCAGAAGATGGAACGATCCAGGCACAAGGAGAACCAGTCACTCAAATTTTGGTGGACGGAAAACCATTCTTCGGTGGAGATGTAACCACGGCTTTGCAAAATATTCCTGCGGAGGTAATCCAAAGCATTGAAATCTTTGACCAACTTAGTGAGAAAGCTCAGCTAAGCGGCTTTGATGATGGAGAAAGAGTAAAGACCATCAATATCATTACCAAACCCAATCGAAGGAAAGGTCAGTTTGGAAGAATGACAGCCGGATATGGAACGGATAGCAGGTACCTGGTAGGTGCGAGTGTGAATGCATTTAACGAAGACCAAAGAATCACTTTCACCGGGCTCAGCAATAACCTCAACCTGCTGAATTATTCTAGCGATCCCAATGTCCAAAATAATACCAGACCTCAAAATGGAATTATTGATACGAATATTCTTGGAATCAATTTCACAGACGAGATTGGAGATAAGGTAAAACTTACCGCGAACTACCTTTTCCGACAGCGGGAAAATGACGAAATCCGAAATGTTTTTCAGGCTTTTGTCACTTCAGAAGATGAAGGACAAACCTATTCTGAATCAAGCCGAAGTCAGCGAAACAACATTGATCATCGATTCGATATGCGATTGGAATATAATATTGATGAGCGCAATAAGATCGTCTACCGGCCTAGAATTTCAGCCCAGTTTGACAAGGAGAACTCGGCCTTTGAAGGAGAAAGTATGAATAATGATGGCCCTCTAAATCAGACGCGAAATATCCGAACAGCAGACAATGAGGACTACGACATAAATAATTTCATTTACTACGGGCACAAGTTCAAAAAACCCGGCCGTAGTCTGAGTTTAAGAGGGTATGTAGGAAATCATAGGAATAAAGACCTTGCAATCAGGAGAGCTGAGAATATCTTCTTCCAGCCGGAAGAAAGAACTGAAATTATTAATCAGGAAATTACTCGTGATCGAACTGGGCTTTCCTGGGAAACAGGAATTTCTTATACCGAACCGCTCGGTGAACATGGGCAGCTGGAATGGGAGTATGAAGTTGGAAATAGAATCAATGAATCTGATCAACTTACCTTCGATATTCTCGGAGAAGATTTAGGTGCTATTGAATTAGAGCTGGATACTGCACTCAGCAACAGCTTCGAAAGCCAATACTTAAGACATGAGACAGAATTAGGATATCAATACAGCAAGGATAAAATTAGAGTCCAAGTAGAAGGAGAGTATCAGAATGCAAGTCTCGAAAATCTTCAATTTTTCCCAGCTCCTTTTGATCTAGAGAGATCCTTCCAAAGCTTTATGCCCACTTTCCGTTTGGATTATCAGTTTACTGATGCTACCAGTATGGAATTCGATTATGACACCGATGTAGATGCTCCTTCGGTTCAGGAACTCCAAGGGGTAATCGATCAGTCAAACCCTCTTAGATTGAGAACTGGAAATCCTGATTTGGATCAATCTTATACCAATCGATTACGATTACGATTTAGAAGCCGAGATCCTGAGACCGACAAGGGTTGGTTTCTTTTTGCGCAAGCAAGATTTGTACAGAATACCGTTGCGACAAGTTCATTCATTGCAGATGAGACAACTGAGCTTCCAGGAGGGGTCATTCTTGAAAAGGGATCACAATTGCTCCGTCCGGTCAACTTGGATGGTTTTGAAGATTATCGCTCATGGCTCAGTTATGGAATGCCGGTTGATTTTGTGAAGTCAAATCTAAATCTCTGGGGAGGTCTATCTCATAGCAAAAGACCTGGGCAGGTCAATGGAGACCTTAGTTTCAATAATTCCACTCGACTGAGCACAGGAATGTCCCTGAGCAGCAATATCAGTGATCAGATTGATTTCAGAGTTTCTACCCGCTTATCGTGGAATGATGTGACCAACACATTGAACTCTGCACTGAATAACAATTTCTTTAATCAAAGAACCCGAGTGAATCTAAGTTGGATTATCTGGGAGGGTTTTGTTTATAGAATGGATCTCAATCATCAGATCAATAGTGGATTATCAGATGGTTTCGATCAAAATATCTTCCTAATGAATATGAGTGTGGGTAAGAAAATCTTCGCGAATCAGCGAGGAGAAATCAGTGTCAACGCCTACGACATTTTCAATCAAAACCGGAGCATTCGAAGAAATGTCACAGACATTTTCGTTGAAGATGTTGAGACCAATGTACTCCAGCGCTATCTCATGTTTACTTTTTCATATAATCTCCGTCGATTCAGTAAAGGAATGGATATGGATGATTACAACGATCTGATTAATTCGGGAGCTGCAGATGACTAGGGTTTGGTAATATTTATCACCCAGGAAGACCTTTAAAAATCTTTTCTTTGCTGTATGAACTGGAAAAAAGAAGCTAAATCTTGGGGATTAATGTTTTCGATCCTCGCTTTCCTTTACTTCACAGGGCTACTACCAGTGATACAGGGAGGATTGCAATCGATATTGCTTTCTACCGGCCTAATCAAACCTAAAATCGAGAGCAATGAGCGCATTGGTCAGGATTTCGATTTTTCTGCCCAGTTCCAAACATTTGATGGCGAACCTGTAAATCTTGAAGATTATAAAGGAAAGGTACTTTTGGTGAATTTGTGGGCCTCTTGGTGCGGGCCTTGCCGAGCAGAGATGCCACATCTTTCTGATTTGTATTCCTCACTTTCTGATCGTGAAGACATCACTTTTTTGATGATTGGAGTGGATAATGATTTCAAAAAAGGGAAGAATTTCGTCGAAAAGAAAAGCTGGTCCTTCGAAACCGTTCATGCGAGCTATGGACTTAATCCAAGCTTGAGAAGTGAATCTATTCCAACGACCATTGTGGTAGACAAATCCGGCGAAGTAGTTTTCTATCAGGAGGGCATGAGTAATTTCAACACTCAGGAGTTCAAGGATTTTTTGAGAAACCTATAGGGCAAAACCATTAGCCTTATTTATCGTTTTTAGACTTTCATCAAAGAATTATTTTTCATTTTCCGGGATATCGGGCACTTGATTTCATCCCCATTGCAAGGATTTCCTCTTTGCATTTGCCAGAAAAAGACTTTCTTTAACTCCCACAAACCTTCAGATGGATAAGATTCAAGACATAAGAACCGCCGCTATTCCACAGGTTAAAGATAGTCTGGCAGAGTTTCAGTCTAGCCTTGAAAGCATGGCGGGGAAATTGGGTACAATAGAAGGCCCATTGAGTAGTCTATTGCTTTCGAATGCCAAAAATCTCACTGATCAATACTTCCGAGAGGCCGATAAATACTTTCCTAAATCTGAATCTGAAGAAGAAATCCCCTCAATGGAAGGGTATCTCTGGGATTACTTCCTACCAGAAAAATTTAAAGACTTACAAATTCTTCTGCGGGATACCATTCTTCAGGAAAAGATTGCAGAGCATCTGTTGGCTGAGAAGAAGATAGAAAAGTCTTCGCTTTCAAATCATACTTTGGACAGCAAAGAAATTATCCAGGAAGCCCTAGCTTCTGTTCAAAAGGAGATGGCCGGAGAAATCGAAGTTTTGAAAACGAAGGAAGGTGCTCTGGAAAGAAAGTTTGAAGAAGTTCTCCACCTGAAAAACCCGTGGGGTGTTTATAAAGCTCAATTTGAGACATTGAACAAACAAATGGTGGATATCATCTCTACGGATGATCTCATGAAAGAAACCATCATGACCTTTTCACTTATTCGCTCGAATCTTGAGAGAATGGGGTTTGAAATTCGAGGACAAAACAGGGCGTTCCTCCATAGGGCAAGAGAGTCTGAAAGACTAGTTTCGGAGTTAGAAAAAACCCTTGAAATTGATAAAGCCCTTAAATGGCTGGAAGATGTTCTGGAAGAGTTGTTGACTTTCGAAGGTAAGCAGGACCATCAGGTTAGAATTTTAGAGGATTGGCTCGGAAGCTTAAAGAGCTTCTCAGTACCTGCCGCTAGTAACAACGGAGCACTGATTACCAAGAATATTGACTTCAAGAAAACCACGACAAAGTGGCTGGATTACTTTATCCTTCCTGATATAATCGAGCTTTGGGAGGATCAGGAAGGTATGATTTCCAGGATCAAACATGTGATTTCTCAAATTCGAGGCAGTTTGACCATCGCTAAGCAATCCGAAGGCAATCAAAACTTTAAATCTGATCATCAGGCAGTTTCTCGCCTGCTAGAAGGAATTCAGGAAAATTCTACTCGTGCCACGAATCTTCTTATTCACATCGATGAAACCATAAAAAAGGATTTCTATGCTACTTCCGTCTATGAGGATTCTGAATTTTTAAAGGTCCCCTTGCAGACCACTTTTGGCACCATAAATAATCGCAACAAGAATTTAGGTCAGCAGCTAAAAAATGGGTGGGATTCTTTCCTGCAACTTCTTGGTAGAAAATATCGAGAGACGAAGGAGAAATCTGCTCATGAAAAGTTAGAGATCGCCATGCAGGTGATAGAAAACCGGACTCATGATCTTCATCCAGATCATTATCATACTCTGTTTTTGACGAAAAATTTTGTGGGTGATTTATTCCTAGTGCCAAGAAAAGAGATTGAAGATCAATTGGATCTTATTGTTGAACAATGGAGAGGTGGAAAAAGCAGATCCATTCTTTTGGCAGGAGCACCTTTATGCGGTAAATCGACCATGGCGGAACATCTTTCGAAGGTGGCTTTCCCAAAAAACACCATTCTTCTGAGTCCTGAGACTGATCTAGTGGTTGAAGGTAGAAAATACAGAGCCACACATAATCTGAAGGAGTCTTTTGATTTCATTAAGAGATCGATGCAAAACTCAAGCCCGCTGATCATTATTGATGATTTGCACCTTTGGCGAGACAAAAAAAATAGCCTTTTATCCAATATTAAGGCGATTACGGATTTTATCACAACCCATGGAAAAAGGGCTTTAGTACTAGCTACACTACCGGAGGTAATGGTTAAACACCTGGATACAAGACTCCAATTTTCTGCTTCATTTACCAATTTCTTCAATCTTGACTCGGCAAGTATCGAACAGATTTACAAGGCCATTATGCTTAGACATAGAGCCTCCCATAAAACTCTTTTCGATTCAGAGGATCAAGAGCTTACAGAAAGGGAAATCAATAGAAAGATCTGGTCATTAAGTAAGAAATTTGACTTTAATCTTGGAGCAGTTCTTCAGGCGTGGACATTTTCTACTGATTTGATTGAAGAAGATGCGGTCAAGTTCGCTGATCGAAATATTCAATTGAATGATTTTCTAACTCCAAAAGAAATCATCATTCTGAAGCATTGCCTTCTTTATGGTTTCGGCACGGAGTTGGAATTCAAAAATTATTTCCCTGATCGCTTTGAAGTAGAATTCAGACCAGCCATACGTAAACTTTTGAACATCCATATTTTAGGTAGAGACGAAAAGGGAAGACTGATAGTAGAAGATTTGATCAAGCAGGATGTTTATACACTATTGAAATACAAAGAGGTTTTCTAATGATGGAGCAAGACGAAACCATATTCGGCTGGCAAAATCTATGGATGCTGGCTCTTTTCCTTCTGGTTCTTTATGGACTCATTTACCTGCTGAAACTGGCTATGGAGCGCTATATGGCGCAAAATAGAATAGGAAACAGGCTGAAACTTAGCAGCAAGAGATTCGAGTTATTTTACATCCCAACGGCCTGGCTGATCCTGATTCTCGGATTTATCGCCATCAACCCCATCTGGCACGGTATCTTTGCTGGGGTAGTAGGAATTTTCACTTTTCCCTATCTGAGGAATTATGTAAGCGGACTATTTCTCAAAGCCAATCCGATGTTAGAAGTAGGAGCTTTAGTACAAAATGAAGGTACTAGAGGACTGATCAATCGAGTGTCCAGACTAGGACTGATCCTCGGTACGGATACTGGAGAACAATTTGTCTGGTACAGAGATTTCGAACGAATGGGCTTTGCAGTGATAGCTCAGGAAACGAATCAGCAGCTTCAGTCCATTTATATCAAGTCGGAAAAAACAGCTGCCCAAATACTAGATATACTTTTTGATCATCCTGTCTTATCGTTTGGAAATAGCTCATCATTAAGAGCAACAAAATCTAAAGATGTTTTCCTTTATCAATTTACCCTTGAGCAAGGAGCACAGATAGAGGATCTGAGTATCTATCTGGCTGGTCATGAAATTGAAACCAGCCAAACCGATAAATTTGAATAAGCAATGGAAATAATTTCATCATATAATCTGATTATCGAGGCTTCGGTCATTTTGATACTTTCGTTCTTATTTAACGGGATATCAAAACGAACGAATATACCATCTGTGCTCATGCTGATCGGTCTCGGAATAGGGCTTCAATACCTCTTAAGGAGTGTTACAGATGAACGAATTGATTTCTTTCCTATTCTTGAAGTACTGGGTATAGTGGGTCTGATCATGATTGTCCTGGAAGCAGCTTTAGAACTTGAGCTAAAACGAGAAAAACTCATACCTATCTTAAAATCCTTCGCAGTGGCTTTGATTGGGCTTTTGGCCTCTGCCTGGGTTGCCGTATGGATTCTGCAATACTTCATTACAGACATGAGCACACAGTCGGCTTGGCTTTATGCCACCCCTCTTTCCATTCTGTCGAGTGCCATCATTATTCCTAGTGTAGAAGGCCTAAACAAAGCAAAACGGGAATTCCATATTTATGAGGGCACTTTCTCGGATATTCTAGGGATTATGATGTTTTATTTCCTTACCGGAAGATTAGACCCAAGTGAAGGTTCTGGCCTTTTTGGCTTTGGAGGAAATGTCGTTCTGACCATAATAATTTCCTTGATCGCCAGCTATGCAATCATTCTGGTTTTTCAGAATATTAGAAGCCAGGTAAAGCTCTTTTTACTTATCGCTTTACTCCTTCTGCTGTATTCCTTAGGTAAGAAAATGCATCTCTCCTCCTTGCTGATCATTCTGATTTTTGGCTTGGTCATCGCCAATATGAAAATCTTCTTTCAGGGAAAATTATCACGATGGTTGAATTACGAGAAAGCGCATCAGATATATCATGAACTTCATACCATTACAGCTGAATCAGCTTTCGTAGTAAGGACTTTCTTCTTTGTGATTTTTGGCATTACCATCGTAGTTTCTTCACTTTTTGACTGGCAAGTTGCACTGATTAGCTCTCTTCTAATTTTATCTATTTACCTCATTAGGTTGATTTTATTGATGATTTTCGTGGGGAAGGACATGCTCCCCCAGTTATTCATTGCGCCGAGAGGCTTAATTACGGTCCTACTCTTTTACGCCATTCCTGTAGAAGCACAAATCGAAAGCTTTGAGCCAGGTATTCTACTTTTTGTAATTATTGGAACAAGCTTAATTATGACCTTCGCCATGATCTATGATAAAAAGAGAAGTCAGCAGGCTATTCAAAAAGCACAAAATAGGAAGGTAGATAATGTCCGCTGGAAGGCACCAACCTTGATTGAAGGAGAGCAAGACGACAAATAGTTTGGGTTATTTCCTTTCTTTTTTGACTGCTTAAGGGTCTTTAACACCAATAATCCGTTCATTTTACCCAAGGTCATATTTATTGAAATCCCTAGAACTTATACATCCAAAATCCGGTATGTAATAGTGCCGGATTGAGTTTGCTCAATTACCCACACGGGGTAAAGCTTTTCTCAAGTTTAGTTGATGATCGGCATTCAAAAGACCTCCAAATGGAGGTCTTTTTTTATTCTCCCCTAATCATTAAACAAGCACAAAAAACAATTTTTTAATATTTCTACATTTAGATAAAAACATTTTCCTACATTTGGATATTATTTAAATGTTATGAAAAATTTTCAATTAGGAGAATTCGAAGAAATTGTAATGCTCACCGTGGGGATTCTGAATAATTCTGCATACAGCGTTGCCATAAAAAATGAAATCGAAGATCGTTTAGCGCGAAGTGTCAGTATGGGCGCTTTGCATACTGCATTAAAGAGACTCGAAGAGAAAGGATACCTGAAGTCCTACGCAGGCGAACCAACCAAAGAGCGTGCAGGCAGACCTAAGCGATTCTTTGAAATAACCGCTTTGGGAAAACAAGCGATTGCCTATTCCAAAGCCATGAGGGATCAGCTTTGGGATGCTATGCCCAAGACCATTTTTGATCTCAAACTCCAAGCCTTACTAGCATGAGTGAGTCCAGAGAATTTCCACCAAAACTGGCGATGAAGTTTTTCGAATGGTTTTGTAAACCATCTATGCATGACTTCATCGAAGGGGATCTTCTGGAAGAATACTTTGTCAGAAAAGAAGAAGAGGGTCAGAAGAAAGCTGATCTAAGATTTATTCGGGACGTTTTGTTCCTTTTTCGTCCAGGGATTATTAAACCCATAAAAGGATTTGAAAACTTAACCACTACCGCTATGTACAAAAGTTATTTTAAGATTGGGTATCGAAACCTTAAGAAGCACAAAGGTATTTCCTTAATCAATATTGGGGGTCTTGCCTTCGGTATGTGTGTAGCCATTTTGATTGCTCTCTGGGTTCATAATGAGCTTACCTACAACACTTACCACAAAAATTACGATAGGATTGCACAGGTGCTTTTCCGCTCAGACTTTGGAGGTGATGACGGAATTTATGTGAGCAATTCGGTCCCAACAGGGCTAGGAACCTATATTCAGGAAACCTATCAGGCACAATTCAAAA
Organism: uncultured Cyclobacteriaceae bacterium; assembly: GCA_937146645.1. Classification (GTDB taxonomy): domain Bacteria; phylum Bacteroidota; class Bacteroidia; order Cytophagales; family Cyclobacteriaceae; genus Algoriphagus. The sequence goes on along the minus strand of CAKZRQ010000015.1, from coordinate 100,165 downwards.
ATGTAACCATGGTCTATTCCAGACCTCAGGAAAGGGTAATTACCAGCGGAACCGACAGCTTTCTTGAAAATGGATACTACATGCAGCCCAATGCCCCTGAAATGTTCAGCTTAGAGATGATAGCAGGTTCGTTAGAGGGTCTTTCAGATTTAAAAACTATCATGATTTCACAATCTCTGGCTAAAAAAATGTTTGCGGATCGTGACCCGATAGGACAAGAAGTCAGATTCAATGAGCAAGTCGATGCTTTAGTTACAGGTGTTTACAAGGATATCCCGAGAAACTCTGAATTCTTCGATGCCCAGTTCATCGCTCCCCTTGACGTTTACCTTTATGGCTGGGCCGATTTGAATGTTTGGGACAATCAAAATATGAGGCTATATGTGGAGCTGAGAGAGGGTATAGATCTAGCTACCACAAGTGATCTAATCAAAGACGCCTATAACGGCAACATTGACAAAAACCATGAGCGAAACCTTTTCCTTCACCCTATGAAGGACTGGCATTTGAGATCAGAATTTGAAAATGGAGTAGGCATAACGAGTGCCCAGCAAAAGTTCATTTGGATTTTCTCAGTCCTTGGGATAGCGGTTTTAGTATTGGCGTGCGTGAATTTCATGAATCTCAGCACCGCTAGATCGGAAAACAGAGCCAAAGAAATTGGAGTCAGAAAAACCATGGGATCATTAAGAACCCAGCTTACCCATCAATTCCTGACCGAATCAATTCTAGTATCCTTTTTTGCTTTTATTCTAGCCATAGGTTTAGTGGTTCTTCTTCTACCCTGGTTTAATGAGCTTGCAGCCAAAGACATAACCATACCATGGCTCAATCCAGTTTTCTGGCTTGCAGGACTCTTTTTCACACTGCTCACAGGCCTGCTGGCGGGAAGTTATCCAGCCCTTTATTTATCTGCGTTTAATCCTATAAAATCACTAAAAGGAGGGATTACAACTGGCAAGAGCACCAGCCTTCCCAGAAAAGCATTGGTCGTATTTCAGTTCTGTATTTCCTTCATAGTGATCATGGGGACCATTGTGATTTATCAACAGATCCAACATGTCAAAGACAGGCCCACTGGATATAATCGAGACGGCTTGATCATGATGCCAAAAAACTCAGACCAGCTTTGGGAAAATTTCAGAACCTTAAGACAGGAATTATTAAATACAGGAGTGGTGGAAGAGGTAGGTGAAGCCAACTATCCTTTGACAAATACTTTTGGAAATAATGACGGATTCAGCTGGGGTGGTCCGGAGACTGATAAAGGAATCGCATTTAACACTATTCGAATCAGTCCTGAATACGGGAAGGCTGTAGGTTGGGATATTATCCAAGGCAGGGATTTTAACGAAGAGCTAGAAACTGATAAGGCAGGTATTATCATTACTGAATCAGCCTTGGCAAAAATGGGACTTGATGACCCAATTGGTAAAACGGTGAGAACAGAAGATGATTTTTGGGGATTTCCAGAATTTACGATTATAGGAGTGGTCAGAGATTTAATTAAAGGAGATCCATTCGAGGCTGGTACGCCCGGGATTATGTTCTTATCCGATCGCCAACTCTATTGGCAGTTTATTCGAATTAAGGAGGGAGTTCCTTTCGGTGAAGCCTACGAAACCATTAGAGAAACTTATAAAAGAGTAGCACCCGAGGCGTATACTGACTTCAAAGTTTTAGAAGACGAATACTTGGCTAAGTTCCAATCTCAGGAACAAATCGGTGAGCTAGGAGCATTCCTTTCGGGCTTTGCCATTTTCATTAGCTGTCTAGGTCTTTTTGGTTTGGCTTCATTTCTGGCAGAAAAAAGATCGAAGGAAATTGGCTTACGCAAAGTTCTGGGAGCTTCTACAGCCAATCTTTGGCAGCTCCTGACCAAAGACTTCTTTATCCTTGTTTTATTTGCCACTCTTATTGCCTCACCGATCGCCTACTTCCTAATGCAAATGTGGCTTGGAGGATTCGATTACAAAATGGATGTTCCAGTAAGTGCTTTTGTTATTACTTGTGTTGGCGCTATGCTACTGACTCTGCTAACGGTGGGATATCAGGCGATTAAGACCGCTTTGGCCAATCCAGTGAATTCACTGAGGTCAGAATGAGTTAATTCAGGATAACTCTTTCAAAAAGCCCCTTGATATGGAATCAAGGGGCCTTTTATACCTTATAGAATTCAAATTGCTCAAACCAGTCAGCCAAATTAATGCTGAGATTTTCGAATTAGTCTTAAAAAGGTATTTTGCACCTTTAGGATTCTTATGATTGACTTTTTAGCAGTATTCGTCTTCTCATTTGCAGTAATTGATCCGATAGGAACGGTACCAGTATTTATAGCGGCGACACGAGGTTTTGATGAAAAGGAAAAGAGGGCGACTGCATTAAAAGCTGTAATGGTTTCTGGACTGGTCCTCCTATTTTTCATTATTGCAGGTGAACTTATCTTGGACGCAATAAATATTCCTCTTGCAGCTTTCCAGATTGCCGGAGGAATTGTGCTTTTTCTATTCGCTTTATCAATGATTTTTGGTGACAGTAAACCTGAATCAGAAATTAAATCCATCAAAAACACAACTGAAACTGCGATTTTTCCTTTGGCTATGCCTTCAATTGCCAGTCCAGGTGCGATGCTTGCTGCTGTTCTGCTTACTGAGAATGCATCCAATAATCTTCTTGAACAAGCTCAAACCTCAGGAATAATAGTCTTGGTCTTAGCCATAGTTCTGGTGCTTTTACTCCTTGCTACCAAAGTTCATAAAATAATTGGGGATGCCGGAGCTAGCATAATAAGTAGAGTGATGGGTTTGATTCTTACCGCGGTTGCAATCAGTAATATTATTGAAGGAATCAAGATTTCATTCAATCTTTAGTGTCCCAGAATTCCTGAAATGTTATGGCAGACCGCCCTTTATAGGCTCAGTAAAAATTAAAAAATAATTCCACTGCATTACCCATAATAAAACTTACAAGTGTTCCTTTCAAAGTAATTTTACCAAGGTCAAAGGCATTTGAAAAGGAAATATAAAAACCTAAGGCAGCACAGATTACAAAAGTTATCATTCCATAAACGGGAACTCCGCTGCTCAGCAATCCTGTGATATGAAAAAGGATGTCAAGTATAGCTGTGAAACCAAAAAGAGCCATTGCGAAGTTAGCTTTTTTACTCCTTTGGAACAGGTAGTAACCCGCTATGAACAGTTCAACACAAATAGCAATAGGACCAAATTGCGAGTAATAGCTCTTCTGGAAATAGCCTTGGAAATCAATTGGTTTTTGAATGTTTTCGTAAAAAATAACCCCAAAAACCAGTGAGATTGCTAGCAGGGTGAAGCCCAAGATTTTTGGAGTGTTCATGAATTTCAGTTTAAGACAAGGATAAATAAGTTTTCTGTGGAGACCAAAAAAGCCCTTTGATTTAAGGTCAAAGGGCTTTTTCTTTGGTCAGTACTCTACTTTAATTTAGCTTCCTCAGGTATCTAAAGAATTCCGAATCGGTGGAAAGAACAATGCTGGTGCTTTCATCCATGGATTTCTCAAAACTTTCCATAGTTCTTAAAAACTTATAGAGCTCAATGGCTTGCCGATTTTTATTATATGCCGAGGCATAAATATCGGTTGCCTCAGCGTCCGCTTTACCCTTGATTTCTTCAGCCTCTCTAAAAGCCTCTGATTGAATCTGAGCAAGATCACGTTCCTTATCACCATCAATTACCCTTGCCTGACCTTGTCCCTCAGATCTAAACTGATCGGCTATTCGATTACGCTCAGAGATCATTCTATCGTACACACGATCACGAACCTCGTCCACATAATTCAATCGCTTGAATCTAAAATCCAGAATCCTCACTCCAAGGTCAGTGGTTCTTTCATTGGCTTTTTCCAGAATAATCTCCTCAATCATATCCCGACCGACTGAAATATCCTCAAGTACTTCTAGCTCCTCCATGAAATCCTCCGTAACCTCTGGCTCTCTATTCGTGGATCGAACCAGGTCTAAGAGATTGTGGCTAGCGATGGCATTCCTCGTTTCACCATCAAGAATATCATCCAATCTGGACTGCGCTGATCGCTCATCTCTCAATCGAATGAAAAATTGAAGGGGATTCGTAATCTCCCATCTCGCATACGTATCCACAAAGATGAATTTCTTGTCCTTGGTAGGAACCTGATTCTTATCTCCATCCCACTCCAGATATCTCTTATCGAAGAATTGCACCTTGTGCAAAAAGGGGATCTTGAAATTTACTCCTGGCGACGTTCTTGGCTCCCCTACTGGCTTACCAAATTGAGTCACGATCGCTTGTTGAGTTTCATCCAGGATGAAATAGCTATTGAATACAAGGATTAGTCCTATTACCCCTAAAATGATGCTGAATAATTGTCCTCTTCTCATTGCTGTGGGGTTTTAACTTTGTCAATATTCAATAGTGGAAGCACATTGTTTCCTTTCTCGTCTACGATGATTTTATTGCCGATTTTTGGCAATACCCTCTCCATAGTCTCCAAATAGATTCTCTGCTTTGTTACCTCAGGCGCTTTGATGTAAGCCCCATAAAGCGCATTGAATCTTTCAGCTTCACCTTTCGCACGGTTTACCCTATTCAAGGCAAAGGCTTCCGCAAGCTGAATGGTCTGCTCAGCCTCTCCTCGTGCTCTTGGTATCACCCGATTATATTCAGCTTCTGCCTGATTAATCAAGGTTTCTCTTTCCTGTTGAGCCTCATTCACCGCATTAAAGGATGGCTTTACAGGCTCAGGAGGGTTCACATCCTGAAGCACCACCTGATCGATTCGTATTCCGTTTTCATATTCATCGCAGAGCTCTTGAAGGCGTACCTCCACGCTTGATGCAATTTCTTGTCGACCTACGGTCAAAACTTCATTTACTGTCCTATCTCCTACTACTTTCCTCATCACAGATTCTGACATATCTCGAAGGGTAGTTTCGGCATTTCTCACTTTAAAAAGGTACTTGTAGGAGTCGGTAATTCTGTATTGAACTACCCACTCTACATCCGTCAGATTAAGATCACCGGTGAGCATCATACTCTCGTCCCCATAGCCTGAGGTACTGTATTCAGATTGAGTTCCAGCCCTAGTAGTTCTAAAGCCAAATTCTTGCTTCAACTGCCGCTGAACAGGAATTTTATACATTCTTTCGATTCCAAAAGGAATCAAAAAGTTCAATCCCGGCTGGACGGTTCGGTTAAACTCTCCGAGTTGGATAACCACGCCTTCCTCTTCAGGACCGACTGTTTTTACACTTGAAAAAACCCCAACCAAAATCAGGAATCCTATGGCTATTCTGCCCAGATATTTCCTAATCCAGTCAGGATTTATGTTTATTCTATAATTCTCTTCTTCCATTTATATTTTTTATTAATTATTTCGATGCGACTTGATGCGCTTATAGAAAACCGAACAGGTTGGATTTAAGTTCGAAGGCTTTACTACCTGAAAACCTCTCCTGCCCTATGGCTATTTCCTTTTGATCACACTTTTCAATAAATTTCGTAAACATAATTATCTGAGGGCGAATTTCTTACCCTAAGAAAAAATGAAAAATCTGTTTTTGATATTGATCCTATTTGTTGCTTTTGGCTGCAGCCAAAATTCATCGAATGAATGGATTTCTGATGAAAAGGGATCAAAAGTAGAACTCAAAACAGTGTCTTCGGATTCGAGTGACTTGGTGATTAATCATCCTGAGATAAACTCGGATAGCATTTCTGCTGAATCAGGTAAAAACAGAATCTTTGGTGCCAATGGAAAAGCTGGAGGTAGTCAGCCACATCAATTCGAAGGGTTCGAATATGAGAAAAGTGAAAATGCGAACCCAAGGACAAATAAGCCTCGATATCTTGGCCTACATTTTTTAGAGAAGGCATTGGATTCTTCGCATGATTGCAGTAAGCATTGATGGCTTATTTATTCAGTATGTGTGTGGTTGTTAAAGTCCACATAAGAAGTCACAGATTAAAAAAAGGCAATCCAAATAAGGATTGCCTTTAGTTGTCGGAGTGATCCTGACTTTGTCAGGACGACCACCATTAAATGTCGGGGTGACAGGATTTGAACCTGCGACCACACGCCCCCCAGACGTGTACGCTAACCGGACTGCGCCACACCCCGATGGAGGGACGAAATTAATACTTCATTTAGAATTATCAGAAGTAAATAATCTTTTTTAAAGCCTAGAGGAAACAGTAAATATTTAAGTCAATTCTTTGACTCTGATTCTCGGGCTAAACGTAGAAGTGCAACAATGGCTACAGATCACAGCATCAGGATTTTTTCTGCGAGCTACTCTCAATGCTTCTCTTCCACTATTGAATGGACCTAAGTAATCCAAGTCCATCATGGCAGGTTTGTGGATACAGTTTCGCTCATGTATTTCATATTTGGACTCGGAATTCGGGGACGTACTGAGATAAAAAAATTTCATGAGCGAGTGGTCTTTGATTGCTTAATCAAAACTACCAATCACCGCTATTCAAAAAAATACCCAGTGCAGGGTATATTTCGCATGTTTTTAATATTAAAATGGGTTTTACTCGAAAGAATTGCCTTTCCTCCTGAGCTCACTTTGCCTCATGGGCATAGAATCGATCGTCCCGAAAATTTCCTTTAAAGCTGGCATTTCTTGACCGCGGCGTTTAACTCCCCCATCCAAGCCAATCAAATACCATGAAGGCTTTTCCTGGGAATTTAGCTTATTAAATGAAGCAAGATTAACCTGACCAGGATAGTTGCTTTCGGTAAGCTCGTTTCCAACAAAATGGAAAACCAAAAGCTTTCTTTCTTTAAGCTCCTGGTTTTGTTCCGAGAGGAGCTTATCTAATGAATCAGGGTGATCAAATACGATAAGCATCCGATTTTCCCAACGGAAGTCCCTTAGGGATTTTGTATCATCGAGAAAGGTAGAAAGCATGAATGGAAGAAACAGAATTACCCACATGAATAAAGAACTGCCTCAATATTCAATTGTTGATCAATCCGAATAAAAGTGCCTGACTAAGTCCAACCACTCCGAATAGAGAGAACAATTGGGCCGCTTCTTTCCTGCTCTTCGATACCAATAATCTGCGTTCCATATATCTCCTTCTTTTCTATGCAGATAGGCATGAACCCAGGCTGCTGATTGTGAAGGTGGGCCATCTACCAGATCGTGAGCCCGATGCCATTCCTCATGCCCATCCCACCACAGGGCCCGAAGTTCAACAGAGGCAAGCTCGGACACGTCCTTATTCAAAAAATCCTGACTATCAATCATTTCTATTTTGATAAACTATGCTTATGAAAATCAAAAATAATACTTATCGAAAATTATAAAGGTTTAATCTTCCGTGACTTTTTCGTGATATCCTCTCTGCACATTTGTATCATACAAAAACCAAAACAATCATGAAAAAATTACCACTACTTCTCTACATCGTGTTTTTCGGTCTCGTATCCTGCTCTGACGATGCAGAACAGATCATCGTTGATCCTAATGTACCTCAAGGTGCACTGAATGTGCAGCGTTCAGGAAACTTTGTAGATCAAAACAATGCAGGTTCCACTGGGCAAGCAGCCTTAGGAACGGATTCTCAGGGTACTGAATTTCTTCAGTTCGACTCAAGTTTTAACACAGCGTTGGCTACAGGAACTGTTACTGTTTTCCTTTCTACATCTGACACTTTCATGGCAGACCCTATGAATGGAAATCCAAACTTACTACCTCTTGGACCTGTTAGAAATTCGGGAGAAAATTTCTTTAGAATTCCAGCCGGTTCCTCCACCGCACAGTTCACTCACGTGATCCTATGGTGTGGATCTGTGGGGGTACCATTTGGAAATGCAAATCTGCAATAAGCAACCATGAAACTAAACCATTCATATGGTGTACAACCTAAGGCTTACCTCCTTGGGTTGTGCCTTTTTCTTTTGGCTTTGCCATCCATGGCGCAAAGTGGATGGACCAAAGCCAAAGGAGAAGGGTTTTACCAATTAAGTTTTCAGACTTTCGGATCAGAAGATTACTACACCCTTGGAGGTGAGCTGCTAGAAACGAACCAATTCACGCAGCAGTCAGTTGTCTTTTATGGAGAGTATGGCGTGACGGATAAGTTTACCATTATCGCCAATTTGCCTCTTCAAACCTGGAATGGATTCGAAACCACAGAGACCGTCAGCGGATTAGGTGATCTGAGACTTGAATTCAAACACGCACTATTGAAGAAATATCTCCCGCTATCCATTTCGGTGGCACCGGAGATTCCCATAGGAGTAGCAAATAATTTTGCTAAGAGCACCCAGAATGATTTCGATGAAATCAACCTCCCATCGGGCGATGGTGAGTTTAACGTCTGGACGACTCTGGCGAGCTCATTTGCTCTTCCTAACGCACCTTTTTATGGGAGCATTTTCGCCTCTTATAACTTCAGAACGGAATACGATGATGTTTCCTTCTCTGATCAAATCGCCATTGGTGCCGAAATCGGCTATCAGATTGCAGATTTGGTTTGGGTCAATGCCCGGTTAAACGCATTGAATTCTGTAGATGAAGTGCTAGTAGCAACGGACTTCGTGAGAGGTGATGGTACTGAATACACCAGCTTCAGTTTTGGCGCTAGTGTCCCTGTTTATAAAGACTTCAGTCTTTCGGTAAACTATAGGGATTACGCCGACTTTATTTATTCCAGAAGGAATATTTACTCCGCCCCAACCTGGAGTTTCGGAATTTATTACCAAAGAAAACCAAATTAACATGTACTCATCCATATTAACCTTCGTACCAAGACCCCAACAGGGCACCTCTTGCTTATCGACATATGGAAAAGGTAAAACCATATACAAGCAGAAGGAGCTTTCTAAAGGCTTCTATCTGCTGAAATCTGGAACTGTGAAACTTCAACGAGTTTTGCCTTCCGGCGAAAGCACTATTGTCAGAATCATCACTCCCGGAGAAATTTTTGGAGAAAAGACTTTCAAAGAAGATCGAAACATCCTTAATAGCTCCTTTGCTATAGCACTTCAAGAGAATACTGAAATCGAAAAAATCGCTTGTATTTCTACTTTGCCCGAGCAGTGGATCAATCAGATCATGAATCATCTAGCCACTGATTCTCGGGAAAACATGGCTCGATACGAGCGAGTCATATCAATGGAATCTGAAGCCAGAATCAAGTATTACATGAAGGACCTGGCTCAACGCATCGGTGTGAGATACGGAGATGAAACTCTGCTTAAGATTAACCTTACCCATCAGGAATGGGCAAAGTACACGGATACAAGTCGGCAGACAGTAACTCAGACATTTTCCAAACTGAAGAAGTCGGGGCTGATCACATACAGTCGAAACAGAATCTTGTTTAGAAACCTAGAAACCTTTTAACTTATACCATCATGAAAACAACAATCAAAAACTTCCTGTTAGCAGCCGTGGCAGTTCTTGCCTTCAGTGCTTGTGATGAATCAGAAGATGTAAACCCGAATCAGCTTCCAGATACAGGAGCTGATGTAGCAAACTTTGATGTACTGAGGGGTGGTGAACTTACCGCTCAGAGCAGTACAAATACCAGAGGAATGGTGCAGATCGTGAGAGATGATGCTGGAGACTACTTCGTACGTCTTACTGAGGACTTCACCACAAAGTTCAGCACTGGTACAGTGACTGTATATCTTTCAAATTCTTCAAGTCTTAATCTAGATCAGGCTAGCAGTTTTCAGCTTGTATCTGTAGTTAATGAAGCCGGTGAGCATTTCTTTGAATTGGCAGGTGAACCCGATTCAGAGTTTACTCACGGCATTATTTGGTGTGGAGCTGCTGCTATCCCATTCGGATTCACCCTTTTGGAATAGAAGCAAATCTTCTCACATAGAAAAAGCGGCAACTGACTATTGCCGCTTTTTTTATGCTTCAATCTTTCGGTTTGATAAGACATCTTGCACAGTTGGATCCAACCGCACAAGGTTAAAAGTGAGTGTCTTCACTCACTTCAAGTATTAAAATCCTAGCCATTTGAATACAGGTATTCAAAGAAGAATTTCGCAAAGGGACACAAAAAAACGCGAGTATTGGAAATACCCGCGTTGACAATTTCATTAATCAATTCTTTATACCAATTCCTCAACGGGTAGCTCAAAGGAGAATTCTGTGTAGGTCTTAGAATCTGACTGAATTCGAATCTGTGAGCCATGGATCGAAAGAATCTTCTTTACTATCGCAAGCCCAAGTCCCGAACCTTCTATTCCTTCCCTATCCTTATCGATCTTATAATATCGATCGAAAATGGCTTCTAAATCTTCTTGAGGAATTCCACTACCTGTGTTTCTAACACTAACGCTCACTCCTGTATCCGTGGAGCAGGCATCGATTAAGATCTCCCCATTATCAGGTGTGTACTTTACGGCATTATCTAGTAAGTTCTGAATCACTCGATCGAGAAGATAAAGATCGGCTTTGACCGTAGGTAAATCCTGGCAAATAGTCGATTCGATCTTGATACCTTTGGCTTCCGCCAAAAGTTCATATTTCAAAGTCGAGTCGTAGAGCAATTCCTGAATTTTCATAAGCTCCATCTTCACAGACATCTGACCCGATTCCAGCTTTGACAAATCAAAGAGATCCGCTACTAGCTTGGTCAGGCGATCTGTGGAATCGGTGATGATCTTCAGATACTTTTCCTTCTCTTCCTTAGTCAATTTATCTCCTTTGATCTGTAAAGTCTCCACATAACCATTGATGATTGCAAGCGGATTTCTCAAGTCGTGAGACACATTGGCTATAAGCTCTCGTCTCAGGCGATCTACTTTCTTGAGCTCCTCAATGTTATTTAAAAGCGTATCTGCCATATGATTGAAAGTATCTCCCAGCAAAGTCAATTCGGACTTGGAATTGGTTGTTGGTACCCGAGCCTGTAGGTTACCTTCCTTAAACTGGTTCACTGCGGAAATGATCTTTCTTAGGTGTCTGGTGAGCCAACTGATCAAAACTAAACCGATGAGCATGGCTACCACCAGGGTAATTATAACCGAACCAGCACTTAATTTCACCCAGTAGCTGTTGAATAAGGAAGCAGCAACGGTATCATATTTTTCACTCTCCAAAGTGATGTAGACATAGCCAAGTAGCTCTCCATTTTCAAACACAGAAGTTGCAGAGAATACTGCCTCATCACCTGGGTTTCTTGGGTCGTCACCAAGAATATACTCCTCACCTGAGTTGGCCAAAAATTCCTCGATTGGTTCCATATTCACTCTTTTGAGTTTCACCAACTTATCCAGAACCACATATGAAATGATTTCCCCATTCGGATCAAGAAGATAAACTTCAATCCCAGGGTTCACAGCCATCATAGAGTGCATGATGGTTCCTAAGGCTTCCTCGTTAACTTCTCCATCCTGAAAAGGATTCACTTCTTTGATTAAGTAATCTGCCACATCAGCATTCAATCGTTGGGTGGTGGCCTGGTAGTACGTTTGCGTATAGTATGCCGTGATCATCACATAGGAAAACCCTACAATGAGAAGCACACCAATGAAAGAGAGGGAAATCCTCCAGTATAAGCTTTTCATAGCATTAAATTTCGTCGTTGAAGCGATAACCCACTCCCCAGGTGGTCAGAATGAACTTGGGATGGTTTGGATCATCTTCTATTTTAGATCTTAATCGATTGATGTGAGCATTCACCGTGTGCTCATATCCGCTGAAATCATACCCCCAGATTAGTTCCAGGAGTTCCGCTCTCGAATAACTTCTTCCCGGATTCTTTGCCATCAAAAGAAGTAAATCAAATTCTTTAGGTGTGAGCTCCACCCTTTTTCCATCTAGCAAAACCTTTCTCAGAGCTTCACTGACTTCAAGCTCATCAAATTGAAGGTTCTTGGATTTCGCCTGAGCGGAAGCCTTATAAACATCCTGACGGCGCATTATCGCCTTTACCCTTGCGATGAATTCTCGGATTTTAAAGGGCTTGGTCAAATAATCATCTGCACCTGATTCTAATCCGATAATCTTGTCTATCTCCTCTGATTTTGCAGTGAGCATTAAGATAGGTGTGTAATTATCTAGTGCTCTGAGCCTCTGGCAAATGGAAACTCCATCCATTTCAGGAAGCATGATGTCCATGACTATAAGCTCGAACTCCTGGGAATTTGCCACTTCAAAGCCTTCGCGCCCATTGTTCTTAACCTTCACCTGATAGTCTAGATCAGAAAGGTGAATTCTGATCAGTTCACTTATATCGAGATCATCTTCGATGACCAAAACCTTTTTCATATGAGATTTATAAGATGGGAAATTAAGGTCTAAACTTCACGAAACTATCACGACTACGGTAAGCGGTAACCATGAACCATTAAAAAAGACTATTTCAATCGAAATGTCTTTAGCTATACTTCATAGCCAATAAGAAACGATGCTACCACAAAAGCGATAACAGAGATCACAAATCCAAACATAAATATGCTATAGCTCTTACGAAGCAAGCTGTATTTACGGGCTAATACCTTACCGAGGAAATAAATATCCCGAATCATACTTCCATACAGATATTCATCATCATAAATCATGGACTTCATTCCTTCGGCATAATCCTCCAGTGACATATCATGGAAATTCCCAAAGTAAAGGAGATTCCCCTTCTTTTGTCGGATATCATCTTTAGTAATCATACCTTTTGTGACCTTTGGCCTGGTGGCCAAAATGGCGAAAACCATAGCTCCGAGCGAAGTCATAATCAATAGAATCGCCGGAATCGTGAAAACAGGAAAATCCTCCAACTTTCTAAAAAGCACAGTCACCAGAATAGAAATGATGATAGAATTCACAGAAATCATGATGTTGGCTTTGTTATCTGCGATGGAAGATAAATCCATATGATTCTTTGAAGTTGTGCGGAACATAGTTTCTACTCCACGATTCAACTTCTTCTTCTTTTCAGGATCTTTAGTTTTATCCTTAACAATTGGGTCCTCGGTACTCATTCGATCAAATTTGTGCTGTTTTACTATCGCATTCCTATTTTAAAAAAAGACACGACATTGGCTGTAAGGTATTGAACATCTGTGCTTCCTTTATAATTCAGAATCTAAAAACCCCTGCCTAAGGGATTTTTTTGCATATTGAAAAGGAAGATAACTTTTCTCGCGCACTCTTAATGAACCTAAGTAAAATTTTAATCCTAGTCCTTTTAGCCTTAAGCGATTGTATTCCGAGTAATGAACAAACTTTCGAAGGAGAATTACCGGCGGGATATTCTTATGAGAGGATGGAAAAGGTGAAGCTTTCTATGCGGATGGAAGAGGTTTCTGGTTTGGAATGGGTTGGTGAAAATGAACTTTGGGCCATTGAAGATGAGTCCTCTTCTATTTTCAAATTGGACATAGAAAGTGGTAAGGTTACCAAGGATTCAAAATTTGCTAAAAACAAGGATATCGAGGATCTCATGGTCATCGACGGAGTGGCATGGGTTCTGGAAAGCAACGGAAAACTTTATGAAGTGAAGAATCCTTTCGAGGAAAATCAGGAAACTGAAGATTATTCATTCCCAATAAAAGAAAAGCGTGATTTTGAGTCACTGTTCTATGACCCGAATGAAAACGACATATGGATACTTTGTAAAGATTGTAGTTGGGATGAGGGTCCAAAAAAGACCTCGGCAATTCCTTTTTCTTTAGATCGAAAGGAGTTTCAAACAAACCGCTCCAAAGAGCTTAAAAGAAAACAATTAAGGGCTTTGCCATCAGGGGACGAAGAAAAAAAGTACCAGATGAAACCATCTGCGGCAGCAAAGCATCCATTTCGAGATGAAATATATGTTGTTTCCTCTGCAGGACATTGGCTTCTAATCATGGATTTGGATTGGAATCTTAAAGACGTTTACCATTTGGATAAAGATCTTTTCAAGCAACCTGAAGGAATAACTTTTGACCCAAAAGGGAACCTTTATTTCTCAAATGAAGCTAGAGGAGGTACACCGAATCTATTGATATTCGATTTCAGTCAATGAAAAGCCTAGTTTACTTTTTTCTTTTCTTCATCTCCTTCAATTCATTCTCCCAGGAAACTCCACTTAAGTTTAGATTATATCTGATCGGAGATGCAGGTGAATTTGAAAATGGAAGCCACCCGGTGGTCGACGGGGTAGAAAAGATGATACAGAAAAACCCTGGGCAGAATTCTCATCTAATTTATTTGGGAGATAACATCTATCCCCTTGGTCTTCCTCTTCCGGAGCAAGAAACTCGGTCTGAAGCGGAGGCTATCCTAAATCGACAACTGAGTCTGGCAGATTTGATCTCTGGTGAGCTTTGGATGTTACCAGGTAACCATGATTGGGAAAAAGGAAAATCCGGAGGATGGGATGCTGTTCTTAGGATGGAAGAATTTATTGAAGACAATTATCCGGAAAAAAACATCCAATTCGTTCCTGGAGATGGTTGTCCTGGCCCTCTAACTTTTGAATTGGATGAAGAAACATTATTAATCTTCTTCGATAGTCAATGGTGGCTGCATAGTGGCGATAAACCTGGTGCGGAATCAGATTGCGAGTTTAAGTCTGAAGAGGAAATTCTCTCATCAATTAGCTACCTATTGGCAGATAATAAGGATAAGACCATCATCTTCGCCATGCACCACCCTATGAGGTCCTACGGACCGCATAATGGAGCCTTCACTTTTAAGGATCATGTATTTCCATTAACGGCTGTAAAAAAGAACCTCTATATCCCCTTACCCATAATAGGTTCTATCTACCCAACCTACAGAACAGTTTTTGGAGACATTCAGGATATACCACATCCCAAATATGAGGCAATGATACAGGCTTTGGATGGTCTTTTTACAACACACCCAAATGTAATTCAGGTATCTGGTCATGAGCATGGGCTATTTTACACTAAAGATAGAGGCAACCATTATATCGTAAGTGGAGCTGGTGCAAAGTCTACTCATATCAAAAAGAAAAATCCAGCTGAGTTTACTTACCCATCTCAGGGATTTGCAGTTTTGGATTTCTTCGAGGATCACAGTGTGGAGCTTTCATTTTATAATGATTCGGGTGATGAAGAATTGTACAGTAGTACGCTAGTGGTTCCCTACGCAAGCGACGAGGAAGATTTAGAGCTTTTTGAGAGAGATTTACCCAGCTCCGTGAACAGAGCAATTTCAGAGCAATATTTAGCTGGAAAAGGACATCAATTTTTTCTAGGAACAAACTATCGGGAAACATGGGCTATAGAATCAGACTTTCCCGTGCTTGATCTGGCAGAAGAAAAAGGTGGGCTTAAAATCATTAAGCGTGGAGGTGGTATGCAGACCAGATCGCTCAGGCTTTCTGATCCTGAAGGCAATGAATTTGTGTTACGATCCGTCAATAAATATCCCGAAAATGCACTCCCCCCTTTTTTAAGAAAAACCATCGCAAAGGAAGTCGTTCAAGATCAAATTTCATCATCCCATCCCTACTCGGCGATTGCTGTCGCAAACCTTGCGGACGAGGTAGGCGTAATCCATACAAATCCTTCCATTGTTTATTTGCCTGATGATCCACTTTTAGGGGTTTACAGGAAAGATTTTTCAAACCAACTCTTTCTTTTCGAAGAGAGGCAAATTGCCAGAGAGGATATTGAGGATTTCCGCTTTTTCAGTACGGATAAAATGCTGAAGCAACTCTACAAGGACAATGATAATCGGGTGAACCAAAAAGAAGTCCTAAAAGCAAGGCTCTTCGACTTATGGATAGCTGATTGGGACCGACATGACGATCAGTGGAGATGGGTTGGAACCAAAGACGGTAAAGATTGGGTGTTTATTCCAATGCCTCGAGATCGTGATCAAGCATTTTTTGTCAATGAAGGTGTCTTCCCAAAAATAGCCAGTCGACCCTGGCTCAACCCTAAATTCCAGGGCTTTGACTATGAATTGAAAAACGTGAATGGATTCATGTTTAATGGTAGATACTTTGATAGAAGTTTCTTGACAGAATTAAGTAGAGAAGATTGGGAAAGTGAAATCGATCTGCTCATCGGGAAGATAGATGATGAGGTGATTCAGAAAGCCTTTGAGGAGTGGCCAGAAGAAATAAGGGATAAAGATGCAGCTACTATTGAAGACAAACTAAAGGTTAGGCGATCTTGGTTAAAAGAAAAGGCACTTGAGTATTATGCCTTCCTTGCGACGGATGTGAATGTGGTGGGGAGTAAAAAGAATGAACTCTTTGAAATTCATCATTTTGATGATGGGAGAATTCAAGTTAAGACCATAAAAATAAATAAAGAGGGAGAAGAGGATGGCATCTTATATGATAGAACATTCAATCCTAAAGAGACTGAGGAGATTAGAGTTTATGGTCTGGATGGAGATGACAAGTATCATTTCACCGGAAAAGGGCCAGGAAGTATAAAGGTTAGAATTATTCCTGGTGCTGGCACCAACGAATTTAATGATGATGCAAGAGTCTGGAATGACAATACTCTGGTCTATAAGGATCGAAAAGCTCCTCCCATTGAAGGGCTTGCCCGTTCCTCAAGAACCAAGATCGCTCCTAGCCTAGACTATCTTGAGTACAACCGTAAGGAATTCAAGTATGACAAGGTTCAACCCCTATTGTCTTTTGAATACAATCAGGATGACGGGATATTCCTGGGTGCAGGAGTTCTCTGGGAAAAGCAGAAATTCAAAAAGGAACCGTATGGCATCCGTCAAAGCTTCAAGGCTAATTACGCTTTCAAGACCAATGCATTCAATATTTATTATGATGGACATGCAGTCGATCTAGTTGGAAATTGGGATTTGGTATGGGATGCAGATGTTCGTACTCCGAATTATGTCTTCAATTTCTTTGGGCAAGGGAATGAAACTACCTATGATATTGATGAGCGTGAAATAAGCTATTATAGGTCAAGATTCAATTGGTATGAGCTGTCAGCAGGTTTACAAAAGAAAATTACCGAATCAGGCACCTTTACTGTTGGTCCCCACTATCAGACATTCAGATTCGACCCTGAAGACAATATTGACCGATTTATCACTTCTCCGGAAAGTGGATTAGATCAGGAGGAATTAGATAAGTCAAAGTTCTATACTGGAATTTCAGGAACATTCGAATTTGATAAACGAAACAATTCCAGAACTCCGACCAGAGGTTTCTATTTTCGAAATCAGTGGAAGAGGCTTTGGGGACTAAATAGTGCTTCCGGCAATTTCACAAGAATGGAAGCAGAATTAGCACTTTATTGGTCTTTTAAATACGCCTCCAAAATGGTTTGGGCTACCCGATTTGGTGGTGGTAAAAACTGGGGGGATTATGAATTTTTTCAAGGCCAGATTTTGGGAGGTGTAAATAACCTCAGAAGCTTCAGACGGTATAGATTTAATGGGGATGCCGTTTTCTACAACAATACCGAGTTCAGACTTCAGTTATTAAATCTGAGAACCTTTGTTCTTCCTGCTACGATCGGAGTAATCGGATTCCATGACATTGGAAGAGTTTGGCTGGAAGGCGAAGACTCCGACTCCTGGCACTCTACCTTAGGCTTTGGAGTTTGGATTTCTCCACTAAATCAGATTGTTGGTACTTTCTCCTTTGGCTTCAATGACGAGGAATCCCTACCCTTCTTTTCTGTCGGATATAGCTTTTGATTTCTTTTTTGAAGATTTCTTCTCTTCAGGCATTACGCTTACACGAAGAGCTTTTAAGCCATATACACCTTGCATCTCTTCTAATTCCACCTCTTCAATTTCAGGAGCTAAAAGTCCCTTGTGCTGGAAGTAGCTGATATAGTCTAAATATTCGGCAGCCTCCTTTGAATGGGAATAGACAATCGCAATCTTTCTTGGCTGAGTCAATCTCTCACCTGTCTTTAGAATTCTTGCCTTATCAATCCTCTTCTTGATGACCTCATATCGAATGTTATAAGCTCCCTCCACATCGAATTTCCTCTCATCAAGTCTAAAACTTATTGAAATTGGCGAGCTATGTGATAAAATCAGCTGAGTAGTGTCCAGATCTACCTCAAGATTCTCTTTCTCAGACTCCATCAAGTGAATGATATCAATCATAGATTGGATTTGCCACAACCTAAGATTTTTCAGGTAAAGCGGATCAAATTTCTGCTTATTCACCAAAGACTGCCCAATGTACATGTTGTACTCCACACCATCCGTCTTGAATTTTTCAAAATAATGGGGAAATACTTTCTGGATCGTCTCCTCCTGAGTTTCCAGGTATCTGGTTACAGAATTACTTATGTATTCTAGACTCTTTTCGAATTTTGTCCTTGAGGTACTGATTACATTTAAGGTAGGATCAATTTTATTGAAGTAATCATCTACGGGTTTCTTCAAGTCTTTATTTAAATCTGCCAAGTGCCTAAAAGTAGGCTCAAGCTCCTGACTGAAGAAGGAAGTAACCTTAACCTCTTCATCGCTAACCATAATCAGATTGATCCGCTCCATAAAGGTCTCTGCCTTTTCTATTAGTCGGTCTAAAAGCGGTAAGAAGACTAATTCCTTAGCCTTTTCAAGAATAGATTTTCCAAGCTCTAGCTGAGCCAGAATATCATCCTGGATAGCTCTATTTCTTTCTGTGGAAGAATTCCTAATATCAACAGCTGCATACAGTGGATAGACATCCTTGAATACAATTGGTTTAATTTCAGGAGTCTCTCCTTTGTCTTGACTCAACGCATAATCAAGTGCAATATCCTCAAACTTCCAGCCCACTACTGGATGAATAGCGGTAAAGTTTCTTTTGATAATGGTGTCAATTCTCTTCTCCAATCCTTCTGCCTGTCTATCCAAGCCCATGGAAAGAGATGGAGCAAGATAGTCCAGAGAATTCATCATGGAAGGATCGAATGATTCCCTACTAGGTGAGCAAACTTCCAAAAGCCCGAGGGTCCTACCCTTATGCTTCAAGGGATAAAGTATCACTTCTTGAATTCCCATTGTCCCAACCTCTCGCAATAACTTATATTCCAGGTTATCACCCGTAAGATCATTCAAGAAAACTGGTTCTTGAATTTTAGATATGAACTCAGAAATACTGTCAAAGCTGTCCTCACCTAGTGTTTCACATAGGAATCGAATAATATGACTATGAGCCAGTCTATTAACAGATAAAATTAGCTTACCATTAATTTTTTGTAGGAATGCTAAACCTACATAGATATCAGGACGATCAAGTAGTCCCTTCACAGACTGGTCTACCAAGGACATAAATTCTTTTGGACCAATCTCTTCTTGCCTCAAAAGTGCCTCATTCAGGACCGCCATGCTCTGAGACTGCGTTACATCCTGGGCTTCCATGATCGCGAATCCATGAAATTCAAAATTCTCAATCGGTAACCACTTCATCCACTGCTCAAGATCAAACTGATTCAACGAAGTCTTAGTACATAGTTCAGAATCAGGATCATATTCTGGAAGACTGGATTTAGGTACGACTTTAACAAAGTCAGTATTAATAGTAATCTGAAAGAATTTAGCCAAACCATCCTCCGATTCAGCCTTATAGATAAAAGGTCGAATGGGGTTCAATTTGATCCCGTAAGTTTGCTCTAGGATTAAGGAATAAACATGGAGCAGTTTGGTGGTAGCCATCTGCTTGAGATCCAGATTTTCTGGGATCCTCATGGTACCATCCGGTTTCATAAAGTATGACTTGTACGCTTCAGTCGCATAGACAGAATCAAATACAAATGGAGCCGAAATACCATAAACTCTGGTTTTTTCCTGGCCGCTCATGGGAAAAAGCGAACTCATCAAAAGAGAAAAGCCCAATTGGTTCCTGTCATTCTTTAAATCATCCATATTGACAGGAGATTTAAGTAAATCTGGAAAAGTCTGAAGGCGCTCCTTCAGATCTTTGTAATACAAAGAATCATTACCATCAGCTTTTACTAGTTCATCCCATTTTTCATAGAGAGGATTGAAATCAAGAAAGCCTTGAATCTCTCCGTGCTCAAATGGCAGAATATCTTTAGGTAGGTTTGTGGTGCTCATGGGTATATAGACCTAATTATCTGGAAATTAGTTCATTTTTTGCATTTCTTCACTATTCCCCAAAAGGACACAAAGCATTCAAAATCAGCTTTAGTCGGTCTTTGTATCATTCGAAAAATGCCTTGGGGAGTCCACTATAAATTCTATCTTTGCGGAATTATTTAACCAAGGAGAATAAAAGAAAAACAATAAATGGAAAACTTAATCTACATTTTACCAGTCTTCGGGGTAATTGGATTAGCATACATGGTCTATTTAAGAGCATGGGTAAACAAGCAAGATGCGGGTGAAGAAAACATGAAGAAACTCGCTGGCTACGTGAAGGAAGGCGCTATGGCTTTCTTGGCAGCAGAGTATAGAATGTTAGCCGTCTTCGTAGTAATTGCAGGCATTCTATTGGGTGTTGTTTCGATGCTTGTTGAAACTACACACTGGTTCATCGTTCTCGCCTTCGTAATCGGAGCGGTATTCTCAGCAGTTGCTGGAAACATCGGAATGCGTATCGCAACCGACGCTAACGTAAGAACCACTCAAGCTGCAAGAACGAGCTTGCCAAAAGCCCTTCAGGTATCCTTCAGAGGCGGTACTGTAATGGGTCTTGGTGTAGCTGGTTTGGCTGTATTCGGTCTTTCATTATTGTTTGCACTTCTTGTTCAGTTCTTTATTACAGGCGAGAAGTCATTCTACATGGAGATGACTATCGTTCTTGAAACCCTTGCTGGTTTCTCGTTAGGTGCAGAGTCAATTGCACTTTTTGCACGTGTTGGTGGCGGTATTTACACTAAAGCTGCTGACGTTGGTGCTGACCTTGTAGGTAAAGTAGAAGCTGGAATTCCAGAAGATGATCCACGTAACCCAGCGACTATCGCGGATAACGTAGGTGATAATGTAGGTGATGTTGCCGGAATGGGTGCTGACCTTTTCGGTTCTTATGTAGCTACAATGTTGGCTGCAATGGTATTAGGTAACTACCTAATCAATGACATTAATAACGGCGCAATGATGGACGACGAATTCGGCGGAATGGGTCCAGTCTTGCTACCAGTTCTAATTGCTGGTATCGGAATCATTTTCTCGATTGTTGGATCATTGATCATCAAGATTAGCGACAACAATGCGAAAGAAGCGCAGGTACAAGCTGCTTTGAATAAAGGAAACTGGGGATCAATCATCCTTACAGGTATTGCTTCTTATTTCATCATCAACTGGATGCTTCCTGCAGAAATGCAGATGACATTCTTTGGACAAGGATTACAAACTGTAACCTCCTTCAGCGTTTTTGCAGCTGTATTGATTGGATTAGCTGTGGGTGGTTTGATTAGCTACTTCACGGAATATTATACAGGAATGGGCAAGAAACCTGTAATGAGCATTATCCAGAACTCATCTACGGGTGCTGCTACAAACATCATCGCTGGTCTTTCTCAGGGTATGATGTCAACCTTTGCTCCAGTATTGCTTTTTGCTGCTGCGATTTGGGGAGCTTATGCTTTCGCAGGTTTCTACGGTGTAGCAATTGCTGCTTCTGCCATGATGGCTACAACGGCTATGCAGTTGGCGATCGATGCCTTCGGTCCTATCGCTGATAATGCAGGTGGTATCGCGGAGATGAGCGAATTACCAAAAGAAGTACGTGAGCGTACTGATATTCTTGACTCAGTTGGAAATACTACTGCAGCAATCGGTAAAGGATTCGCGATTGCTTCTGCAGCATTGACTGCGCTAGCGCTTTTCGCGGCATACGTAACTTTCACGGGTATTGACGGAATCAACATCTTTAAAGCGCCAGTATTGGCCGCTCTATTCGTGGGAGCGATGATTCCTGTAGTATTCTCCGCGTTGGCTATGAGCTCTGTTGGTAAGGCAGCCATGGCAATGGTAAAAGAGGTAAGACGCCAGTTCAAAGAGATTCCAGGTATCATGGAAGGAAAAGCTGAGCCAGAGTACGACAAGTGTGTTGAGATCTCGACCAATGCTTCTTTGAAGGAAATGATGCTTCCAGGATTATTGACTATCGTTTCACCAATCTTGATTGCTTTTGTAACACAAATTGCAACTGGAGATACCATGTTGGCGGCTGAGGTTCTTGGTGGTTACATGGCTGGTGTTACCGTTTCTGGTGTAATGTGGGCGATCTTCCAGAACAATGCTGGAGGTGCTTGGGATAACGCTAAGAAGTCTTTTGAAGCAGGTGTAATGATTGATGGAGAAATGACTTTCAAAGGTTCTGAGGCTCACAAAGCCGCTGTAACTGGAGATACTGTTGGAGATCCATTCAAGGATACTTCTGGTCCTTCCATGAACATCTTGATCAAATTGACTTGTCTTGTGGGATTGGTAATTGCACCACTTCTATCCTCTCATGATTCTCATGGAGAGATGGCAGAAATGAAAGTTGTAGAAGTAAAGAAAGAGATCGTCGTTGACGAGAACGGAAACGAGACTGTCACTACTTCGACTGAAGAGTATACAAAGTAATTGTATCACTAACCTAACCTTAAAGAGCTGCCTTTCGCAGCTCTTTTTTTGTGCTCATAAAGTTCAGAGACTTTTTACCCATGGATTTTTTTATTTTCAGCTATGAAGAAAACTCTTTTTATCGCCTTGGCTTCTCTGCTTGCATTTAGCTCCTGCAAAGTCAAGAAAATTCAAAAATCCTTCACCCAATCGGAAGTCTTTGATCAGGGGCATTTTGGTTTTATGCTGGTTGATCCAGTCGAGGACAAAGTGCTCGTCGATATCAACTCTGACAAGTATTTTATCCCAGCATCCAATACTAAACTCTTTACTTTCTATACCTCTTATACCATTCTTGGTGATGGCTTGGTCAACGGACTCAATTATGTTGAATCAGGAGATTCTTTGATCTTTTGGGGAACTGGTGACCCCAGTCTGTTACATCCTGATTTGAAAAACGAGGTGGCTTTGGACTTCCTAAAGAAGTCCAATAAAAATCTTTACCTCCTCGATAATTTTGATCAAGTGGAAGCCTTTGGACCGGGATGGTCATGGGATTGGTATAACTACTACTTCGCTACAGAAAGATCGGCCATGCCGATTTATGGCAACATTGTTCGATTTGATAAGCCGGAAGAAGATAAGATTTTCGAAATCATACCCGAAAAATTCAAAGCTTCTCTCGAGGCCAAGCTGCCAGATGAATGGACTTCATATGATTTCAGACGCGACCGAATTTCAAACCAATTCAGCTATAATCAACCCAAGGAATGGACCGATACTTTTGAAAGGGACATCCCTTTTATCACCTCAGCTAAAATGACCGCTGTATGGCTAGCGGAAGAGCTGGACAAGCCCGTGACCTTACTTGAAAATAAGGACCTCTTGAGCTACGATCCTCAAAAATTACAAACCGCTCCTGCTGACAGCATTTATGCCCAGATGATGAAAATCAGCGATAATTTCCTCGCAGAGCAGCTGTTACTCCTAGTTTCCGATCAACTCAACAATACCCTGAGCACCAGAGATGCCATAGATTATGCGAAGGAAAATCTGCTTAGTGATCTTCCGGATGAACCCATTTGGTATGATGGTTCTGGGCTATCTGCGCGAAATATGTTCACGCCCAGGTCTGTTATTACGCTTCTGAATAAGATTAGAGCAGAAGTGCCTCTGGAAAAGATCAAGGCCTATTTTCCCGCCGGTGGAGAGTCCGGAACTATTCGGAACTGGTATCCGGCTGATGAGGGTCAACCACCATACATCTATGCCAAGACAGGGACCCTGAGCATGTCGAATGCGCTCTCGGGTTACCTGCTTACCAAAAGCGGAAAAGTGCTGCATTTTTCCTGCATTATGAATAATTATGCCATCCCTTCGAGCGAACTGAAGACCGAACTTCAGAAAGCCCTATACTTCATCCATGATAATTATTAAGCCATGAAACTTCGAAAAATCCTTATCCTACTCTGCCTGATTATTTCCTCTCAGGCCTTCGGCCAAAGCTTCACCATGGAAGACATCGGGAGCTTTACTTTTCCGTCCGAATTAACCGCTTCACATGACGGTGAGACGATTGCGTGGGCCATGTATGAACAAGGAAAACGAAATATTTTTCTAGCCAAAGCGCCTGACTTTGAGCCAATTCAGGTAACAGAATTTGACAAAGATGATGGACAGGAATTAACCGGGATTTCATTTTCGGAGGATGGAAAATGGCTCGCCTTTGTGAGAGGTGGAGATCATGGGGGCTGGAGATATTCTTCTACAGTGAATTCTGATAATCTCCCTGAATTACCAAAAGTGGAAATCTGGAAAGCGAATCTGGAAACAATGAAGGTGGAAGTAATCATTGAAGGGGATGATCTTGTTTTTGGACCTGGAAGTACACTGGCTTTTCTAAAAAACAGCAAAGTATGGACAGTGGATCTGGAATCTAGCGATACGCCAGAACAACTCTTCGATATCAAAGGAAATGTGAATGGAATGAGCTTCTCTCCATCTGGAGAGAAGCTAGCGTTCACAGTTAATCGAGGAGGTCATCAGCTGCTAGGAATATATCATGATCAGGACACCCCTATCCAATTCATTTCTCCATCCTTCCATAGATATTCCAATCCGAAATGGTCACCTGACGGAAGTCAGATTGCCTTCATTAAAACTCTTGGTGGTGAAGGAGAAGCTTTTCCGGTTTTGGAACCAAGGCACGCACCGTGGGAAGTTTGGCTAGCCGATGCCAATACGGGTGAAGCTGAAAAATTATGGAAGGCACCAGAAACCTTAAGAGGATCATTCAGAGGTGGATTTTTTGAATTCACGAGCCATGATGAGATCATATTTGAATCCTATCAGGATGGCTGGCAGCATTTATACAGCCTGGACATTGAGACGAAAGAACAGACCTTACTCACACCAGGTGATTACATGGTGGAACAGATTAAGCTTAGCCATGATTCGAATAGAATCGTCTTTTCTGCAAATGCTGGCGAAGAGAAAGAGGATATTGATCGAAGACATATTGGATCGATTGATTTAGGTTCAAAGGAATTAACCTGGGAAACCTCAGGAGAAGGAATTGAAGCTTATCCGGTAGCTCTAGGAGAATCTGAATTAGCTTATTTCTCAGCCACCACTCATCGACCACATTTGGTCACAATAAATGAAGGAGGGCAAACCAAGCTTCTTCAGGAAGATCGAATTCCCAGTGCTTTTCCTATGGATGATTTGGTCACACCAAAGCAAGTCACCTTCAAAGCTCCAGATGGAACTACAGTTCATGGACAGCTATTTGAACCAAAGAATAGTTCGGGCACTAGCCCTGGAGTAGTATTTGTCCATGGAGGACCACAAAGACAAATGCTTCTTGGCTGGAGCTACATGGATTATTATTCAAACACCTATGCCATAAATCAATATCTAGCCTCACAAGGCTTTGTAGTCCTTTCAGTCAATTTCCGCCTAGGAATTGGCTATGGATATGAATTCCACAGACCAGCCTATGGATATTATCAGGGTGCCGTGGAATACCAGGATGTGAAGGCAGGCGCAGAATATTTAGCTGGCTTATCCAATGTAGATGGAGACAAAATTGGGATTTACGGAGGAAGCTACGGAGGATACCTCACCTCTTTGGCGCTAGCCAGAGATTCTGATCTTTTCAAAGTTGGTGTAGACATTCATGGTGTTCATGATATGGATGGTCGTTATGATTTTAATGGGAACTATGAGCAAGCTCCCGACCTGGAAAAAGCGAAGGAAATCGCGTGGAAGTCATCTCCTATTGCAGATCTGGAAAAGTGGACCTCCCCTGTTCTATTCATTCATTCTGATGATGATCGAAATGTAAATGTGAGTCAGACCACCAACCTGATCCGAAGATTCGATGAAATGAAAAAGCCCTATGAATTCATCATGATTCCAGGAGACACACATCATTGGATGAAATGGAAGAATCTAATCAGAGTAGATCAGGCCACTGCAGATTTCTTAAAGAAACACCTGATGGAATAGTCTCCGCCCTTTGGGTCAAATTCCTTAAATTCAAGGAAACCCAACAAGAAAAGCCATGAGTGAACTCAAAACAAAAGCCACGGATGCATCTGTAGAAGATTTTCTAAATGCCATCGAGCACCCGACACGCAAGGCAGATGGATTAAAGCTGCTTGAGATTTTTAAGGAAGAAACGGGAAAGGAGGCAGTACTCTGGGGCCCAAGCATCATTGGGTTCGGAAGCTACGATTATAAATATCCAAATGGTAAAACCATGACTTGGTTTCCTGTCGGCTATTCTCCGAGGAAAGCGTCCATCTCACTTTACCTGATGCGGAGTCATGAGGAAATGAAAGATGAACTGGAAAGTTTTGGAAAGCATAAAACAGGAAAGGGCTGTATTTATGTGAATAAACTAGCGGATATAGATGAATCAGTGCTACGCAAAATGATCCGGGGCACCTATCAAAAGCTGGCGGGCTAAATGAGCAATTCGGTTCATATCCTCAACGGAGATGCTTTGGGTGATCGATTTCCTGAAGAAATATCTGGTGAACGGATTATTCTTAGAGAATGCCTCTGTTATGGACCGGTCGAGCATGAAAACCTCAATTCCCTACATGAGATCAGATCCGACTTCCTCAAGGGATTAGAACCGTCACACGATTACCATGAGTATGTCAAACCAGAATTAGAGAAACTCACGGAGATTCCACTGGATTCAGAAGTTTATTGTTGGTTTGAAGAAGACCTGTTTTGCCAGGTGAACTTTTGGTTTAGTGTTCATCTCGCTTCTAAACGAACCAAAAACATTTCCCTGGTATTCCCTAAATCTGATCTGGTTTATGGCTTCTCGGCTCTTGATGGCAGTGAGCTCAAAGAAGCAATGGGAAGTGCTATTCAATTGACAAAAGAAGACATTCAATCGATCTCAGACATATGGAAAGCATACAGTCGAACTGAAATTGCAGAGGCTCTTTCAATAGCTGAAGCTAATTGCTCTACCCTTCCATTTTTAAAAGAAGCTATTGAAGCCTGGATTGGGAGTATTCCTAACGAGAATTCAGCTGGTAAGCCATTGCAGGTAATGCTCGAAATTTCTGAGGAATTAGGAACTGAGGACTTCAGAAAAATCTTTCCTGTTTTTCATAGACGCTGCCCGATCTACGGTTACGGTGATTTAATCGCTCAGGATATTTGGGAGAAAAGAAATGGCTGATAAAAATTAATTCTCATAATTGAATCTTGGTCAAAATCAATTATTTCCCTTCTCAGCACTCCTCTCAGTCCATTTCGCTATTTTCAGACCATGAATTGGTACAGTACCTTTCCTATCCCAAAATCTGAATTTCCTATTTCTTACGAGTCAAGGATCCTTTCCTTAGGTTCCTGCTTTGCCGAGGTTATGGGATCAAAGCTTTTCCAACGGAAGTTTACCACTCTGGTAAATCCTTATGGTACTATTTTCAATCCAATTACCCTATCAAAAACACTTTCTAATGCCATTGAGATGTTTACTTCATCCGAGAGCGATTTGGTAGCATTGAATGACCTTTTCTACAGCTTTGAGCATCATTCTACAATCCGAGGAGAAAACCGTGATGAGGTTATTGATCACGTAAAGCGGAAAAATCAAGAGGTAAAATCCTTTTTGGAAAATACTTCTCATTTGATTTTGACCTTTGGGACAGCTTGGGTCTATGAAAAAAAGGATACTGGGTTGATCGTGGCAAATTGCCATAAGCAGGATTCAAATCTCTTTGTGAAACGACTTCTTTCTCTGGAGGAAATGAAAGGAGCTTTGGAGGATGCCCTCCAAAAAATCTATTTCATAAATCCAGAGATAAAGCTCATTCTAACCGTAAGTCCTGTTCGACATACCAAAGATGGTATTCCTGAAAATCAGGTCAGCAAGAGCCTGCTAAGAGTGCTTTGTCAGGAACTGACAAATAATCACCCAAACTCAGGATACTTCCCCGCATTTGAAATCATGATGGATGAGCTGCGGGATTATCGATTTTATAAGAGGGATAAGATTCACCCAAGCGAGGAAGCTGAAGACTATATCTGGGTGAGATGGCGAGATTCCCATATGGGGTCTGAGACCATTCGTAGGGTTTCAGAAATAGAAAAAATCAATTTGGAATTGGCTCACAGGGCATTTAATCCTGATTCAGAAAGTCATCAACGCTTTTTGAAAAACTTACTTCATAAAATGGAACAATTGAGCCCGGATTTGGATTTTTCTGAAGAGATCAATCAGGTCAAAAACCAAATTCATTTTTAGCTCCATGCCTCAGAATCGTCTCATTCACAGCCAAAGCCCATACTTGCTCCAACACGCTGAAAATCCAGTGGATTGGTATCCATGGGACGAACAAGCACTCAATCGCGCAAAAGCGGAAAACAAGCCCATTATCGTCTCCATTGGCTATTCGGCTTGTCATTGGTGCCATGTGATGGAGCATGAATCCTTCGAGGACGAGGATACAGCTAGTCTGATGAATGAGAATTTTGTCTGTATCAAAATAGATCGTGAAGAGCGACCTGACCTTGATAATATTTACATGGACGCGGTTCAGGCCATGGGCTTGAATGGTGGTTGGCCGCTGAATGTGTTCCTGATGCCAAATCAGAAGCCTTTCTACGGAGGAACTTACTTCCCGAATGATAAATGGAAAGGCCTATTATCCAATATCGCAGATGCCTTTGCAAAGCATGAAGATCAGCTCGCTGAAAGTGCAGAACAGTTCGCTACGGCAATTGGCAGAAAGGAAATCGAAAAGTATGGAATTGGCGGTGGCGAATCTGAATTAGACGCAGATGAACTTGCCGAAATATTTGTGAAGCTAAGTTCTCAATTTGATGGTGAATGGGGTGGAATGAGCAGAATACCCAAGTTCCCAATGCCAAGTATCTGGAATTTTGTCTTGAATTATGGGGTGCTGAAAAAATCTAACAGCATTCAGAATTCTGCCTTTTTCACGCTCACTAAAATCGCCTGGGGTGGAATCTATGATCATCTTCGAGGCGGATTTGCCCGGTATTCGGTAGATGGAGAATGGTTTGCTCCTCACTTTGAGAAAATGCTTTATGACAATGGACAGCTTCTGGAGTTATTCGCCAAGGCATATCAGGTTAGCTCAGACCCGTTATTCAAGGAAAAGGTCCTGGAAACTATTAATTGGCTTGCCAATGAAATGCTTCAGGAGGACGGAGGTTTTCATTCTGCGCAGGATGCGGATAGTGAAGGCGTAGAAGGTAAATTCTATACCTGGACATTAAATGAAATAAATGCTGTTCTCAACGAGGACATTAGCCTAGTCTCGAAGCTTTATAATCTCAAAGCTCAGGGCAACTGGGAAGATGGTGTGAATATTCTTTTTCAAACCGAAAGCTACGCAGAAGTCTCAGCTGAGCTAGATTTGAAGGAAGAGGATTTTGCAAGCAAGTTAAAGGAGCAAAAAGAGAGATTATTAGAAGTTCGAAATAGACGAATTTATCCCGGCAAGGATGATAAAGTATTGAGTGGTTGGAATGCCTGGATGTCCATCGGACTCATAAGATCCTTCCATGCTACCGGAGAGAAAAGAGCACTAGACCTGGCCGAAAAGAACCTGCTATTCATGAAAGAAAAGATGACTGAAAAGGATCAGCTTTACCGGTCTTTTAAAAATGGACAAAAGTACACACCTGCTTTTCTGGAGGATTATGCTGCCTTGATCAAAGCTCAGATAGACCTATATCAAGCTTTAGGTGAAAGAACATGGTTAACTGATAGTCAAGATTTAATGACCTTTTGTATGAATCATTTTTTCGATGAGTCAGAAGGCTATTTCTATTTTAATAACCCGAAAAGCGAGGAACTTATTGCCAATAAAAAAGAACTTTTTGATAATGTGATTCCTGCCTCCAATTCCATCATGACTGAGAATCTGCATCGCCTGGGTCTTCTGCTTTATCGGGATGATTGGACTGAACTGAGTAGGTCCATGCTTCAGGGAATGCAGGACCTGATTGTGAAGGAACCAGGCTTCCTCACCAACTGGGCGAATCTCTATTTGAGCAAATTAGTACCTACAGCTGAGATCGTAATAGTGGGAAAAGGTGCGGAGAAATTGGCTACTGAATTATTGGGATCAAAGCAAATGAACTTTGTAATAGCTTGGTCAGAAACTGTCACAGACGATCTATCAATCTTTGACCATAAGGTTCCGGATGAGACTGGAAATGCCTTAATTTATGTATGCTTTGATCGGGCCTGCCAAAGACCCGTAAGTAACGTGTCGGAAGCCATGGAACTACTACCCTATCTAGCCTGATATTTGGAAAGTCTTTTTGGAAATCTTGAACCCCTAACGAGTACTACGAATAAGTTCGCGGACATCATTCTGCCGGTTCCTATTCCTCGGATGTTCACCTATTCGGTACCCAGGGAATTTATCGAGCAACTGTCCATTGGCTCTCGGGTGATCGTTCAGTTCGGGAAAAAGAAGATCCTGACCGGTATAGTGGGTAAAGTTCATTCCACTCCTCCTGCTGCCTATGAGGCAAAGCCAATTCTGGATATTTTGGACGATCAGCCTAGTGTAAATCCCATGCAAATCCAGTTTTGGAGCTGGATGGCGGATTATTATTGTTGTGACCTCGGTGAGGTTATGCATGCTGCCTTGCCCGCAGGGCTTCGACTAAGCAGCGAGAGTAGGATTCAGTTAAACCCTGATTTCGATCCAGAAAACAATAAATATCCGATTGATCCAAGAGAAGATAAGATTCTGGAAGCTCTGGAAAATGCTGGTGAGATCTCCTATTCGGACTGTGAGGTGATTCTGGAGACCAAAACCATTCTCCCCATTATCAAAAGCTTGGTGACCAAAGAGGCTATTCTGGTTTTCGAGAAGGTTCAGGAGAAATACACACCAAAAAGAATCAGTAAAATCAGAATTCAGGAATCCCTGCTTGAAGAAGAAGGAAAGCTGCAGGAGATTTTCGATACGCTGAGCAAGAGTCCAAAGCAAGAATCCATTCTGCTGAAATATTTACGGGAAGTTCCGGTATTGAATCAGCCTGAAAGGAACGTGACAGGGATAGAAAAGTCCAGACTCCTGGCGGAAGGCGATTCACCAAACTCGCTAAAGACTCTCTTAAAAAACGGGATTCTAGAAGCCTTTGAAGAAGTGGTCAGCCGAATTGAAGCCATAGAAGCTACCAAAGAACCCGTGGAGCTTTCCGAAGAGCAGAATCGTGCTCTATCCGAAATCAAGGGACATTTTGAAGACAAGCAGACGGTAATGCTTCAGGGGATAACCGGAAGTGGAAAGACTGAAATTTATGTCAAGCTTATTCAGGAGGCCATAGATAGTGGCTCTCAGGCTTTGTTGCTATTGCCTGAAATCGCTTTGACCACACAGATCGTATCTCGGCTGAAGCAAGTATTCGGGGATCGCATGGGCGTCTATCATTCTAAATATTCCGACAATGAACGTGTCGAGGTTTGGAATGGGGTGATTCAAGGAAGGTTTCCTTTTGTGGTTGGCGTGAGATCATCACTTTTCCTCCCTTTTGATAGTCTGGGGCTGATTATCGTGGATGAGGAACATGAGGCGAGCTATAAGCAGTTTGATCCTGCACCGCGATTTCAAGCCAGAGATTCGGCTATCATGCTTTCCTATTTTCATCGGGCCAAAACGATTTTAGGATCAGCCACACCATCTTTTGAATCATATTCAAATGCCAGGTCTGGAAAGTATGGGCATGTGATTTTGAACAAGCGTTTTAAGGATGCGAAGCTTCCTGACTTCCATATGGCAAGCCTCAGTGAGGATAAAAGAAAGAACCTACTAAAACTAGATACCACCAGACTTCTCCGTGAGAAAGTTCAAAATGCACTTGATAACAACCGCCAAGCACTAATTTTCCAAAATCGTAGAGGATATTCCCCCTACATCCAATGCGAATCATGCGGCTGGACAGGTCAATGTGTACACTGTGATGTCAGCCTGACCTATCATCAGTTTTCCTCAGAGCTTAGATGCCATTTATGTGGCTACAAAGAAGAGGTTCCCCATGTTTGTCCACAATGTGGAAGCCATGATCTGAAAACCGTAGGAATGGGAACAGAACAAATAGAAGAATCACTAGGTCTGCTTTTCCCTGAAGCCAGAATTGGAAGAATGGATCTCGATACCACCCGTAGTAAGCATGGATACCAGAGGATATTGGATGAATTTGGAAATGGGCATCTGGATATTTTGGTGGGGACCCAAATGATCACCAAGGGTCTGGATTTTGAAAGAGTTACTGTGGTCGGAATCTGGGATGGAGACCGAATTTTAAACTATCCGGATTTCAGGTCTGGAGAACGAGCTTTCCAACAAATCACGCAGGTAGCCGGTCGATCAGGCCGTGGGGATTCTAAGGGTGATGTGATTATCCAATCCAGAAAACCCCATCAGGATATTTATCATCAGATTATCAAAGGCGATTTCGATGAATTCTATCTGCAGGAAATGCATGATCGGAAGCAATTCTTTTATCCCCCTTACGTAAAGCTCATTAAAGTGACTTCTCGCCATCAGGATTATAAAACGGCCGAACAGGGAGCTCGGTATTTACATAACCAAATGAATCAGATTGATGCGAAAAAGATCATTCTGGGACCTGAAAAAGCTTTGATCGGAAAGGTCAAAAACCAATATCAGTTTGAATCGCTAATCAAGTTGGACCGCTCTGGTGCCATCCAAAATCACTTTAAAAAAGAACTCAGAAGGATTATTGGGGAGATCAAAATTGATTCTCCTTACAAGTCAGTCCGATATGTGATCGATGTGGATCCTAATTAAGGGATTCCATAAAATTGATCACATCATCATAGCCCTGAGACCAAGTCCAGAAAAACTGAGTGATCATGGGGATGTGCTTCTTTTTCTTGTAGAGAGAAACCTCCACATTAGCATTTAATGAATCAGCCTTTTCCATAAAGCGATCTACCGTGTAATCAATGCCAGGATAAGTCCTCTCTCCTTTCATCACTAGGATGGGAGGCTCATCTCCGTCCAAGTTGTAAATAGTGCTAAAATCTTCCCAAACCTGAGGATCTTCCGTGAAGGTCTTGTAGTATTTATCCCCTTCTCCGGATTCCTTGGTCGCTTCAAAAAACCACTTCATATCCACACCTCCCGGATCATTCAAAATGGCACCACTAATCGGATTTTCTACACCCAATGAATCCCAGATTTCATTTTTCATGGTAACCAATGAAGCCAAATGCGCACCAGCAGAATGTCCACTGGCTACGATTTTATTCGGATCTCCACCATATTCTTGAATATTGTATTTGGTCCAAAGAATAGCTTCTGCGGCGGACTTTTCCATTTCCTGAATTTGATAATCAGGGGAAAGCGGGTAATCTGCGATGACCACAACCATATCCCTTCGAGCCAGACGTCGACCAAAAAACCCATACGTTTCTTTCTTTCCTCTCTCCCAGCTACCTCCATAAAAAAATACCAGCACAGGAAGATTTTCCGCAAACTTCGGTGCATACACATTCAGCTCCTTCTTGGGAAGTTCCAGATCCAAAGCTTTGCTGGTATACAGAATGTCTTTCTCCTTTTTAATGGATTTAAAAGCACATCCGCTGGCCAAAAGAAGAATAGCTAATACGAGTGATTGGAGTTTCATATGACTCTGATTTAACAATCTAATCGAACTGGATAAGGATTGTTTCGATGCTTACATCCCCATGTTCCCAATTTTCATATCCAAAAATGATAAATATCAACTTATTTCCTCCCTCAAATACCTTAATTTAAATCAACCAAAGCAAATGAAGTGAGCAAATCAAAAAGCCATTATTTGGCTCCAGCCCTATTGATTTCCATTCTAGCCATCTGGGCCTGTTCCGGTTCGGATGGTGACAGCACCCAAGCGAAGAAAGGAACAATCACTGAATCGGTTTATGCTTCAGGTCGAATAAAAGCTGTGGATCAATATCAAGGCTTCACCTCAGCTTCAGGCCCAATCCAGGAAGTATTTGTAGAGGAAGGTGATACTGTGGTCATTGGTCAACCCCTTCTAGCAGTCTTTTCTGAAAGGGAAAAGCTAAGCAGGGAAAATGCTGAAATCGCTAGAGCCTACGCTGATCAGCAATCCAATGCAAGTAAGCTCCGTGATCTGCAATTGAATACAGACTTTGCCCGAAGCAGGATGCAAAATGATTCCATGCTGTTTTCCAGACAAAAAAGGCTTTATGATCAGAATATTGGCTCTGCAGTTGATTATGAGCAAAGGCAGCTCGCTTATGAAAACTCCAAGACCTTATATGAAACAGCACTTTTAAAGTATGAGGATTTAAAAAAAGATATCCAATTCAATGAGCAGAGTGCTCAAAAGAATCTTGCCATAAGCCGGGTTTTAGAAAGTGAGTTTGTTCTGAAGAGCAAAGTGAATGGGCGCGTATATGCTCTTCTTAAAGAGAAAGGTGAAATGGTTACTCCGCAGACCCCCCTGGCAGTACTGGGCAGTGCCGATGAATTTATTCTTGAGCTGGAAGTAGACGAGTACGACATTTCCAAAGTCAGTGTAGGTCAGGAAATAGTGGTGACCATGGACAGCTATAAGGAAGAGGTTTTTCAAGCTATGGTAACCAAGATCTATCCGTTAATGAATGCGGCAACCAAGACCTTTACTTTGGAAGCTATATTCACTCAAGCTCCCGCGGTCTTATATCCTAACCTGAGCCTTGAGGCCAATATCATTCTCAGTATCAAAGATGAGGCCCTGATTATTCCGAGGACTTATTTGATCAATGACACATATGTCCTCTCTGAAGACGGAGATTCTGTCGAAGTGAGTATTGGGATAAAAAACTATGAATTTGCTGAGGTTCTGAGCGGTTTGGATGAGAACACAACTCTGGTAAAACCGGGTCAATGAGCTGGCGACTAATCATAGAGATTGCTCAGGCTCTTATGCTTGCGAGAGTGAAGCAAACTCTTATAGCTGCAATCGGGGTAACCTTCAGTATAACCATGTTTGTGGCTCTTTTAGGCTTCATGAACGGCCTAAACAGCCTTTTGGACGGCTTAATACTTAATAGAACTCCGCACGTTCGCTTTTATAATCAAATCAAACCTAACCCGAATCAGCCTATTGATCAGATTATTGACCTGGAGTCAAATCTTAATGTAATCCGGTCTATCAAACCTAGCAACTCGAGGCTAGCGATTTATAATTCGGAATCCATCATCAAAAGCCTTCAGGAGGATTCACGAGTCAAGGGTATTAGCTCTAAAGTCTCCGCTCAAGTCTTCTATAATGTTGGGACCATTGATCTCACGGGAATGGTTAATGGAATCGATCCTGAGAAAGAAACGGAGCTATTCTTCTTCGATGATTATGTCACCACAGGAAGCCCTTTAGATTTGAATCAAAGTAATAGCATCATTCTGGGTAAAGGGGTGGCTGATAGAATTTTGGCTGATATCGGAGATGTAATCCAGGTCACCACGGCTCAGGGCAATCAATTACGCCTGAAAGTAGTAGGTTACTATCAGTCTGGTCTCGCAGAATTTGACAATGTCAATAGCTTCGCATCCATCTCTACAGTTCAGAAAATGCTGGGAGAGTCAAACTCCTATCTCACCGATATTCAGGTGAAGCTTTGGGACTTCAATGGAGCACCAGCTTTCGCTAATGATTATCGGGATATTTTTGGAATCGAAGCAGATGATATCCAAACCGTAAATGCTCAGTTTGAAACTGGTTCCAGTATCCGGTCCCTTATCAGTTATGCGGTAGGAATCACACTATTGGTAGTTTCTGGCTTCGGGATTTACAACATCCTGAATATGATGATCTATGAAAAACTGGACACCATAGCCATTCTGAAAGCCATCGGCTTCAATAGCAGTGATGTAAAACGAATCTTTATAAGCATTGCGCTGACCATTGGAATTCTGGGAGGGGCAGTAGGATTGATTCTAGGTTATCTCACTTGTCTGGGGATAGACCAGGTTCCTTTTGAAACGGAAGCTCTACCCACTGTGAAGACATTTCCTGTGGACTATAACCCAAAGTATTATTCCATTGGAGGGATTTTCAGCGTGATTACAACCTATCTCGCAGGGTACTTTCCTGCAAGAAAAGCGAGTAGCGTGGACCCTGTGGATATTATTCGAGGAAAATGACGATTACTAAACCAGTCCTCGAGGCAAGAAATATTGATAAGTTTTTTTACAATCCTTCCAAGATTCAGGTACTGAGGGAGGTAAGCTTCGTGATCAATCGTGGAGAGTTTGTTTCAGTTGTGGGTAAGAGTGGATGTGGTAAATCTACTTTGCTATACATCTTGTCTACCATGGATACAGATTATGATGGAGAGCTTCTGATAGACGAGGAATCCATCAGTGGGAAGCCACAAAATCAATTAGCAAAGCTCAGAAATGAAAAAATAGGTTTTGTCTTCCAGTTCCACTATTTGCTCAATGAATTCTCAGTTCTGGAAAATGTCCTGATTCCCGGTTTAAAATTGGGAAAGTATTCCAGAGAAGAGCTAGAACATAGAGCCATGGAGAAGTTAAAGCTTTTCGATATGGAGGAGCATGCTTTAAAAAAAGCCAATCAGCTTTCCGGAGGTCAAAAACAAAGAGTAGCAATTGCCAGGGCCCTAATCAATGATCCTTTAATCATTATGGGAGATGAACCGACAGGTAATCTGGATAAGAAGAACTCAGATATCGTCTTCTCGATTTTTAAGGAATTGGCGCAGGAATTTCATCAAACTATGCTGATTGTTACTCATGACCCTGAATTTGCACAAGGCACGGATCGCATCATCGAAATGGAAGATGGAAAGGTGATTAGGCAGTGATCAGCAAAGCTGACAGTTATGAGTTATCAGCTGTCAGTTATCAGTTATCAGTTATCAGTTATAAAAGGTACGTCATTCCGGTTTTCGAAGGGGAACGAAGAAATACCGGAATCTTTTTATTCAAGATTAAAATCCTTCTCCCACAAAGATTCCTGAATTCCGTTTCACTCCATCAGGAATGACGGAGTTATCTATGCCAAAAGCCTTTCGTCTCCCAAATCCCAAATCGTAAATCGTAAATCCAAAATCCCCCACGGTGGACCGTCGACAGTGGACCGATATCAAAAATCAATCAACCGCCAACAAAAAATCCTCCCAACAAAACCACCTAATCTTTATATTGAAGAAAATCCAAACACATGAAATCAACCTTAACCCTCCTATTCCTTTTTTTAAGCTTTCAGCTTTTCGCTCAGGGCAAGCTGGACGATCAGCTCAATGGTCATAATTTCCGTTTCATAGGCCCGGAGGGCAATCGAGCCATTGCGGTAATCGCTGAAGCAGAGAATCCTCAAGTAGCCTATATTGGCGCTGCTTCCGGTGGACTTTGGAAGACCGAAGACAATGGCATCAGCTGGCGACCCATATTCGATGATCAAAGCGTTTCATCGGTAGCCTCTATCGATTTGGCCCCCTCCGATCCTCAGCAAGTCTGGGTGGGAACCGGAGAAACCTTTGTGATCCGACCTGCCCATGCCATGGGAAATGGCATCTACTTTTCCCCCGATGCGGGAAAAACCTGGGAGCATAAAGGGCTAAAAGAAACAGGTAGAATCGGTCGGGTGATTGTCCATCCGGATGATCCCAATATCGTGTTCGCAGGAGCTTTGGGCCATACTTATGGCCCGCAAAAAGAAAGAGGAGTCTATCGAACCAAGGACGGTGGCGATACCTGGGAGCAGGTGCTATTTATCGATGAGGGCACAGGGGTATCCGATATGGCCATAGACCCCGAAAACCCGGACATCATCTATGCGGCCATGTGGTCAGTACATATCAATACCTGGGGATTGAACTCGGGAGGAGAAGGAAGTGGAATTTATAAATCCAGTGATGGAGGAGATACCTGGGAGCCGCTGAATAAGTACGGTCTGCCCTTTGGAGCGGAGCGCCCCGTAGGAAAAACTTCTGTGGATGTATCCAGGAGTAATCCCAATATCGTTTATGCACTTTTCGAAGCGGAAAGCCCTGAGGTCTGGAGATCTGAGGATAAGGGCATGAGCTGGACGCTGATGAGCCAGGAACATGATTGGAATGAGCGCGCTCCATATTACACACGGCTAAGGGTGAATACAGGCGATCCGGATGAGATTTATTCCATGACGGTTCGATTTACCCATTCTTTGGATGGAGGGAAAACCCGGAATCCGAATCCCCCAAGAGGTGGCGGCGACAATCATGATATCTGGATCAATCCTACCAATCCTGATCATTACATGGTCGCGCATGATGGAGGGGTTAGCATCACGTATAATCATGGGAAGTCCTTCCAGCGAGTGGTGCTGCCGATCGCCCAGATGTATCATGTGGCGGTGGATGATCAGATTCCTTACAATGTCTACGGAAATCGTCAGGATGGCTGGTCCTACATGGGCCCGAGTAATTCCCTGGCCGGGTATATTCCCCTGGGGCTTTGGAAGGGTGTGGGAGGCTGTGAGTCTGGCTTCGCAAAGCCGGATCCGGTAGATAATAACATCATCTGGTCGGGATGCTACGATGGAGGTTTGGATCGACATGATCTCCGAACGGGGCATTCCCGGGACGTTCGGGTATGGCCAGAGGCGGGCTATGGATGGGCTCCGGCAGATATGAAATATAGATGGCATTGGAATTTTCCTTTGAGCCATTCTCCGCATACCGCGGGTCGGGTGTATGTCGGTTCTCAGTTTGTGCATAAGACAGACGATGGGGGTCAAAGCTGGCAGGTGATTTCTCCTGACTTGACCTTAAACCTGAAGGATCATCAGCAAAACTCCGGAGGGGTAGCCATCGATAACCTGATGACATTTGATGGGGCTACGCTATTTGCCATAGAAGAATCCAAATTCGAGGCAGGAGTGATTTGGGTAGGTTCCAATGACGGCCAGGTTCAGCTCACCAAAGACGGTGGAGAAAACTGGGAAAATCTGACCGCCAACATCCCTGATCTCCCAGAATGGGGCACTATCGCGAATATCGAGCCTTCCCGATACGATAAGGCCACCACATACATCACGGTGGATTTACATCAAATGGGGGATTTCGATCCGTATATTTTTAAGACCACTGACTATGGTCAAAGCTGGACCAAAATCTCAGATGGCATTCCAAAATCCGAATCCTCATTCGTGCATGTGGTCAAGGAAGATCCAAAGCGAGAAGGAATGCTTTACGTGGGTGTGGACAATGGAATCTACGTCAGCCATGATGATGGGAATACCTGGAAGCAGCTAAAGCTCAACCTCCCTCCTGCTCCAGTGTATTGGCTGGAAATTCAGGAGCGATTTGATGATCTGGTCGTGGGCACTTATGGCCGTGGCTACTATATCCTGGATGATCTTTCGGCTGTTCGAGGATTAGACGAGCAAAGTGCTCTTGCCTTCTATGAGGTTCGGGATGCCTGGAGATTTAACAATAAGGAAAATATCAAAACCGATGGTGCCAGCTTCAACTCTGGCCGTAATCCCCGCTATGGAGCCAGTTTGAACTACTTTGTTCCTGAAGGAACTGAGGGCAAGGCCAAAATAGAAATCCGCGATGATCAGGGAGAGCTGGTAAGAACCCTGGATGTGAGAACGAACGAAGGAGCCAATCGCGCTCAGTGGGATCTACGCTACGAGCCTACCTACACCCCAAAACTCCGAGTGGCCCCTCCGGGTCGTCCATGGGTACAACTAAATGGAGAAGGCTGGAGACCGCTCGTGCAATGGGATCTGGATCTGATGGCCGGACAATTCGGTCCCAGAGTCGTTCCTGGAACCTATGAGGCAACACTGATTCTTAATGACAACGATGGAAAAGAGCTGGAAAGAACTACAGCCGAATTCGAAGTGCTGAAGGATCCGGGAGCTGAAGGAAGCGTAGACGACATCCGAACTCAGGTAGCCTTTTCGCTTCAGCTTAGAGATGCGATGAACCTTGCGGTAAGTAATATCAATACCGTGGAAGTACTTCGATCCGAACTTGAATCCATTATAGCCGAAGGAGCGAATAATGCCACGACGGAAGAAGCGGTGCGGCTAAAAGCGGCTGCTGAGGAAATCGCCAATAAGCTTTATGATATTCAGTTGACCGGAGCTCGTGAAGATGCTTTCCGCTCTCCGATCAAGCTCTATGGAAGACTCAGTGCCTTGGCCTCAGATATCAATTCCAGTGGGATAGATTTCCGCCCAACCAATCAGCAGGGTGAGGTTTATGAGGTACTTGACGCAAGACTTCAAGCGGCTATCCAACAATTCGATGAGCTGATTAATCAGGATATAGAAGAATTTAATAAAGCCCTTCAACAGCAGAATCGAAAGATTGATTTAGAGGGGACTGGAGGTAGAGAATAGAATAAGCGTTAGCCGGGTGACTCAGCTGGCTAACGCTCACATTTCATAAATTATATGAAAAATATGGCTCACTCAGCGATCAGATACACAAGGTTGGGAACAAAAAAAACAAACAATGAATAACAAGCATATCACGATAATCAGCTTCATACTTTTTCTTTCTGTATCGTGTAATCAACAAAATAATGATAGTCAATTTCCTATATCATCTTGGGCAAAGTCATCCATTGAAGCTGAAGGCTTGAAGAGAGAACCTTTTGATGATTTACAAAATGGAATTGAAAATGGAGTTTACGGTTATGTTGACCAAGTGCTTTTAATAAAAAACGGGAAGTTGGTATTTAACCAATCTTATTCGAACGACTACGAAAAAATCAGTATGGGGAAGTCTGGTGTCCTTGGATGCGGATTTGCAACCTGTGAAGATTCTACAGCATTCGGAGATTATAATTACTACCATCCCCAATGGCACCCATACTACCAAAACCAACAAGTTCATACCCTTCAATCTGTCACTAAATCAATAGCTTCAATCATGATTGGTGCGGCAATTAAAGAAGGTGATATTAAGGATACTGAGGTCAAAATATTAGATTTTTTTGATGAATATGATTTAACTGTTGCTGAAGAATATCTTAAGACCGCCACTTTAGAAAATTTATTGACGATGCAATTGGGTATGGAATGGCATGAATTAGACAGACCTGCAGACATGACCAATACCACGTCACAACTAGAAGTAAGCCAAGATTGGATTCAGTTTACTTTGAATCAACCAATGGATACTA
The DNA here is from genome assembly GCA_937146645.1 of uncultured Cyclobacteriaceae bacterium. Lineage (GTDB taxonomy): Bacteria > Bacteroidota > Bacteroidia > Cytophagales > Cyclobacteriaceae > Algoriphagus. The sequence continues at coordinate 59,035 of CAKZRQ010000015.1, read as the reverse complement.
TTCCAGGTACTAAATGGGTGTATAATAGTGGGGCCAGCCAATTATTGTCAGGAATAATTAAAAAAGCAACCGGTTTATCGATTGAGGATTATGCAAAGAAACATCTATTTACACCTCTTGGAATAGAGAACCTTCATTGGAAAAAAACACCAACTGGATATACAGACACAGAGGGTGGTTTATTTTTAGAAGCACAAGATTTAGCAAAAATTGGCTACCTAATGCTAAATAATGGCATGTGGGATGGACAGCAGATAATTTCCTCTGAATGGGCCAAAAGAAGTATTTCGAAACAGGTTGAATTTGATAAGGAAAAGGGCTACGGCTATCAATGGTGGCGGGAAGATCAAGATGAAGTCGAAATCTGGGCTTGTAAAGGTTTTGGTGGGCAGTTCCTTTTAGTTTTCCCAAGATTCCAGACTATTGCTGTGGTGAATAGTTGGAATATTTTTGATGAAAAAATAGAGAGTATTTTGGAAGCAACTAAAACTGCTGTGATTGAATCAAATTCATGATGGAGTTGATAACTATGTAAATTATATCATTAAACTATGGTTGACTTCCTCTCTATATTCAGAAAACACGGATGGATTAGAAGGGACTGGGGGAATTAATCAAAACAAGCGTAAGTCACCTGATTCGCCTGATAACGCTCACTCGGTGAACAAATCACAACGTTCAGCGGTAGCTGCAAAAACGAACTAAAAAAAGATTCTATGATTAATCTGGCATCAAAAATCAAACAATACGCTTTAATATTTTTTGTGTCAATCTTCACTTTCAGTTGCGAACAAAAAAATGAGAATCATGAATCGAAGGTTGAGGTCGATGTAACAACTCTGGAAAAAGAAATAGAAGCGCGATTAAAGGATTATCAAAAGCACTTAAAAAATGGAGACTCAGTTGCACTTGGAAATATGTACATGAAGAACGCAGAAATCATTCCTTCTACGGTAGGAAGGGCAAATATCACTAAGGTGTTTGGAAGATATATTCGAGATAGTATTACCGGTTCAAATTTTAAAACGACCCAACTATGGGGAAATGATCAATTACTTGTCGAAGAAGGAGTCGGAAAATGGTCTCATTCAAATGGAACAGTTGTTGGAAGTGGAAGATATCTACTAGTTTGGAAAAAAGACGATGGGGAATGGAAAATCTTAAGAGACACTTGGTTTCCTGATAAGGAAAATTGAGGACAAACTCCTATACACAAAAAAGGTAATTATTGATCCCTACGATAACTGTCTGGACAAATTCATAGCCGACCAGCGGCAGTCATTAAAAACCCAACTACTACTCTAGAAAGTGTTATGCAACTTTATAAGCAATAAATCTTAGCATGAATCTCTTCCCAACTCAATACTCAACCTTATCTTCTTTTGCACTTAATGAAAGAATTAAAAAGGCTTATAATATTGAAAATACTACGACTAAACTTTTGCTTCGTGGAGTGAGTGACACGTACCTCGTGACGGTCGGAAGCCCAAAATATATCTTGAAGGTTTATAGAAATCGTCATAGATCATTGGACGAAATACAGGGGGAGGTTGAACTCCTAAACATTTTAAGAGAAAATAATGCTAAGATATCCTTCCCGCTATCAGATGAAGAAGGTAATTATATTCAAAAGTTCAATGCAGGTGAAGGCACTCGATACGGAGTACTTTTCTCATATGCCGAAGGAAAGGCATCCAATAATTTGACTAAGAATCAAATAAGAATAGTTGGACAGGAAATGGCATTTAACCATAATATCACCTCAACTATTGAATTAAATTACAGTAGACCTGAGTACAATACTTTTTCCACAATCCATAAGCCTTTAGAGATTCTCAATTCAGCCTTCACTGAATACAATTATGATGGTGGATATGAGTACCTACAATTGATTTCTGAAAAAACTATCAAGACGTTCGACTCATTAGATGCTAATTCTTTCAGTTACGGATATTGCCACTATGACTATCTTCCAAAGAACTTTCATTTTAATGAAAAGGACGAGTTGACACTTTTTGATTTTGATTTCGCAGGTAAAGGATATCTGGTGAATGACTTGATGAGCTTCCAAGTACATTATTTATTTCAAATACTCTATGGCGGAATGTCGAAAGAGGACTCTGACGATTGTATGAAGATTTTCATTAATGCTTATCGTGAAAGAAGAGACATTTCAGCCGAAGAATTGGAAGCAATCCCATGTCTAGGAATAATGTTTTGGATTTATTACTTAGCCGTTCAATACAGGGGATATGATGATTTTTCGAATAATTATTTCAATCAGTCGTATCTAAAAAAATGGGTGACTTGGATAGAAGAATGGGAAAGTCTGTATTGCAAGTTTTGAAAAGCCCTGGTAACAGAAGTTAAAAACCATGAGGCTAATTAGCTATTTGTAAAACACTTAAAGTTGATACTTTTATAGATTGAAGTAAACGCCAAGCCTACGAATTTTATCCTGGCGAAATCTCACTTCAGCTTCTTACTTCATTTATTTCGAAGTCCCGACCTTCGGCCGAGCACGCACATCTTTAATTCGAGATTGAGAATCGATAGGTAAGGCTTTTAACCCTTGTCTCTGATTTCCCTATATTCATCCATATCTATTTTTCCAATGTTCTCTAAAGAACACAGGATGGTATTGCATTTTGAAATAGGCTTTCAGTCATTCTTTATCTCCGTATTATGAAACAACTTTTCACTTTGATCTGCCTCATTTTTTTAGGATTGCCATTCGCCTTTGCTCAGGAGGTTGATGTCAGACTTTATCAAAGAATTCCGATGAGAGACGGCATCGACTTATCGGCCAACATCTATTTTCCTGAGGATAAGGAAGAGTCCTATCCGGTTATACTCATTTACACGCCTTATGTGAATGATGAGGCAGTAGAGAGAGGTATGTTCTTTGCCAAGCAGGGATACATTTTTATTACACTCGATTTAAGAGGAAGGGGTAATTCGGATGGAGAATATAGACCCTTTGAAAAAGATGGAATTGACGGTTATGATGCCATTGAGTGGATAAGTAAACAAGAATGGTGCAATGGTAAAATCGGAATGATGGGTGGCTCCTACAGGGGAATGGTCCAATGGATGACCTTGAAGAATAAGCCTGAAGCCCTTAAAACAATTGTTCCTACCGCTTCCGTGGGGCCCGGGATAGACTTCCCGAAAAAGGATGGCATTTTCGGCAATTATGCTTTGCGATGGCTAAACTTTACCGGAGGCACTAATAGGAATAGTAATTTATTCGCGAATGTTGAATTTTGGGACAACAAATTTATTAGCAAGCACAAGGAGTTCATTCCGTTTAATGATTGGGATACCTTCGCTTTAGGTGATCGAAATCCCATTTTTCAGACCTGGATAGCTCATCCGGATTTTGATAGTTATTGGCAGGACTTTTATCCTACTAAAGAGGACTACGAATCATTTGATCTCCCTATTCTTACCATCACGGGTTATTTTGATGGTGATCAACCTGGCGCCATGACCTATTATGAAGATCACATGAGGTATGGTACTGCATCTGGCAAAGCAAATCACTATTTAATTCTCGGGCCTTGGTCACATGCAGGAACACGCAATCCAGCAACAGAATTAGCCGGGCTAACTTTCGGCGATGACTCTAAACTGGATATGATGCAACTCCATTTGGAGTGGTTCAATTGGACCCTCAAAAATGGAGAAAAACCCGCATTCTTAGAAGATCGGGTTGGCTACTACATGATGGATCAAAACGGATGGAAATACGGGAGTGAATTCAATAAAATATCTAATGATTCCATCACCTATTATCTATCCAGCCCTGATTCCGATGCGAAGCTATTGATTGACCCTGGAATGCTTTCCAGGCAAACCTCTTCTAGCTCTGATATAGATACCATCCTTTATGACCCTCTAGATACTGCGATAGCACCAAGCTTACTGGCCTCAACAGGGTTTACCTCGCCAATACCCATTGAACAAAAGGAAAGGGTGGTTTATATCTCTGAAAAGCTAGACGCAAACACTCCGATTGTTGGAAGATTTGAGGTTGGGTTATATCTATCACTTAATGTGCCGGATACAGATATGGAGGTGACTTTATACGAGGTCGATGAGATTGGTGCCACCAAATACATAGGAACTGATTTGCTGCGCTTGAGATATCGTGAAGGATTAGAGCAGGCAAAACTTGTAACGCCCGGTGAAATAATGTTGTGCAAGTTTGACACCCCTTATTTTACAGCTCTTGAAGCTAAGAAAGGAAGTAGGCTGGTATTAGTCGTCAATGCCATAAACACACCTGAACTCCAGAAAAATTATAATTCAGGAAAGGATGTATCTACCGAAACCAAAGAAGACGCTCTGCAAGCTGAGATAAGTATTTATCATTCCCCGGAAAACCCGAGTTACATAAAAATACCTGTAAGGCTAAATAAGTAGAGTCGTTTGTGAAAGGATTCAGCCACTCTTAAGAAATTCCTATATTCATCCATGCTCACTTTTCTCCGGAAGATTAGAAAGTCGCTAATGCAGAAGAGTAAGATTACCTCCTATCTGCTCTATGCACTGGGTGAAATTATCCTGGTTGTGATCGGAATTTTGATCGCCATACAGATCAATAATCTGAATGAAGAAAACAAAACGGCCAAGATTGAGAGAACTTATCTAACCCGATTAAGACAGGATTTGGAGGACAACATCAGCACCTGGGAAAATTTAATTCAAAGCGAGGAGTACCGATTTGAAGGAATTGAGGAATGGGTCAAATTCAGTTTGAATAAGAATGAAGATTCCGTCTTTACCGTAATCCAATACTTTAATAGTATCGCTAGGTGGGACGACTTGACTGTTAATCAGATCACATTCAATGAAATGCAGAGCAGCGGAAAGTTGGATGTGATTTCAAATGACTCCATAAAAATCAATTTACTTCAGCTGGATCAGCTTTATAAAAAGGTAATTGAACGTCAAGCCACAAGAAAGCTCGGTCATGAGAAGTATATCGGTGAGCCCGTTACCGATATCATCAACAACCTTAATTTTATCCCTTTAGATGATTCCTTTAAACATATCCATCCCAAAACTTATACGGAGAAAGAGCTGGAATCCTATCTGGCGGCCTTTAGAAAAGATTTATTTGGGCTATTCAATAACCAACGCTTTATGAATTCAATCGTCGGATTAATGTATAGCGAGGAATTATTACTGGGGGAAATTCAAGCGGCTAATTCACAAGCAAAAAAGCTAAAGGAGCTGATTGATAAGGAGTTAGAGAATAGTTGAAACTCCTTTTTGGACTGAATGGCCTCACAAAAATTAGGAAGGCTATCTTACCATAGGATCAACTAGAAAAAATACAATAGAATAGAATAAAATGAATCAGTCGATCCAATCGAAGAATACAGCAGGAACAATTATAGCCTTGACCTGCATATTGTCCTTTGCCTATGCAGTCCTGCGATATCACATTGTAGGCCCAGTTTTATGGAAGGATTTGCCATTCTATACGTTTAATAAAGGGATCGCCTTAAGCGCATTTATACTTCTGGTTTTCAATTTTACATTTGGTCCTCTGAATAATCTAGGGGTAAAAGTTCCTGAAGGCTTTTTGGATGCCAGAAGGGCTCTGGGCATGACTGGTTTCTTGCTAACTCTCATTCATGCTATCATGAGTTTCATGATTTTCAAACCTTCCGTTTACAGTCAGTTCTTTCTTGAAAATGGCACCCTTACCCTTTTCGCTGGGTTGAGTATGCTGGGTGGGATTTTGGCGTTTGTTGTTCTGTGGGGTTATAACTTAAGTTTCCAAACTCACCTTAGGGAAGACAAGAAGTTTATCCAATTTATTACATCACGTAATTTCCTTTTAACGGCCATGCTTTTCAGTCTTATTCACTTGTTTTTTATGGGTTTCAAAGGTTGGATGGATCCAAGCTCATGGCATGGGGGCCTTCCTCCGATCAGTTTAATCGGATTCACTTTTTTCCTAATTGGCTATATCATAAATCTATTTGGAAGAAGGTGAACAATTACCTTAAAAAATAGAAACCGTTGGTCATCAGCTAAGCTATTCTCACACTGTTTGTAAAGACCCTCGGGATACTACTTTATCTTATCCTCAAACACACTAGGGCTAGGCAGAAAACGTTTATTCAGTACCAATTAAATCTAAATGGAAATCCTCGTAATTCTTTTGATTATAGCTATCATCATCGGGGCATTACTCGGTGGTAAAAGCTTTGGAGGAACGGTACGAAAAGGCTGTGGCTTTATTTTTTGGTTTGTCTTGATAGTCGCTATCATCGGAGCTTTCCTACTTTTCAGGTAGCGTATAAAAACCGACTTTAAAGGCTTTTATTGAGTATATTAATCTTTTCATTATGTGGGTTTAGATTAAGACCACACATTAATACCCAGCCTTAATTGATTCAATCTAATGTCGAAACCTGAGAAGTCCTTAACCTCCATTTTTCCAAGGATGATTGATGTGGGTGTAAAAGAGGAATTTTCAGTTATTGAAAAAAGGTATTTACGGGTTACCAATATAGCAGCTATTCTGGGAGCGAGTTTCAATGCTATTTGGATGCTTATTACTATCATCACTTCTGAAGCACCACTCGTCTATGGAAGTAATGCATCACTGGGCTTATTATTTCTACTGGTTTTATTTTTCAATAAGAAAGGCTGGAGAGTCACCGCATCAGCATGGTTGGCTGTTTCAGCCTTAACGTCAGTCGCGGTTTTCCTGTATTTGCTTGGCTATTCCTCGGGAGTAGCCTCAGCATGTTTTTTAATCATAATCATGCCCTATATCACATTTCCCCGTCACGCAAGAAAATTTGCTCATGGCTTTAGTGTGCTGGCATGCTTGATCTTAATCCTGTCCGTAATTTTCCAGGATCACATCAATCCTCACTATGAAGGAATGGATCCTTATCTCTCGCAAGTGGTAAATATTAGCATCGTTGGGCTTATTTGCTTCGTGATTTTATCAAGCCTTTCGGTGCTTATTGATGAATCTGAAGATTCTCTGAAGGCAGAGCGGCAAAGATCCGATGATCTACTTCATAATATTTTGCCAGTCAAAGTGGCTAAAGATCTAAAGGAAACAGGTAAGACCTTACCAGAGCGACATGAAAGTGTGACCATCCTATTCACCGACTTCCAGGACTTTACAGAGCTGGTGGCCAGTATTCCAGCCATTACTCTGGTAGATGAGCTGAATGATATTTTTGGTCATTTCGACGAGATTATGGAGGAAACTCAAGTAGAAAAAATTGAGACTATTGGTGATGCTTATATGGCTGCTTGCGGACTAGATGATAATACGGAAAATCATGCCCTTCAATGTATCAAAGCAGCCAAAAGGATGCTAGCCTTCCTAGAAGCCCGGAATAAGAAAAGTGAAATCAATTGGAAGATGAGGGTCGGGATTCATTCCGGACCCATAGTCGCAGGAGTAGTGGGTAAAAAGAAATTCAATTATGACCTTTTCGGAGATACCATAAACACCGCAAGTCGAATGGAGTCTTCAGGAGAAGCAGGCATGATAAATATTTCAGAGACCACCTATGAACTCGTGAAAAATGAAATAGAATGTGAGCCAAGAGGCAAGTTACATGCGAAAGGCAAGGGAGATTTAGAGATGTATTTTGTGAAGTGAAGGAAATTACTCTTCGATCATTACACATCTTTCCTTTTTACCTAATTCCAGCAAGTGGTTTTAATTCTAGGCCAACGTCCTTACCTAAATTTTACTCCGCCTCTTCAAGAAGAACGATATCATAAGGACTATTGATCAGTACAGCTCCATTTTCTACTGTAATTACTGATCCGGAATAGAAATCTCTTACTTCCGTACCATCTTTAAAGGTCTCGTAAACTGAGATTTCCTTTGCTCCTGATGAAAGATCCAAGCCGATCAGCACCTTATCATCATTAGATTCAAGGGTTCTTTTGAATAGATAGGGAGACTCCTGCAATTGCTCATGCTGCCCGGCACCTATTGCCAAATGATTCTTGCGGAATTGACCTAACTTTTGCCAATGTGCTAAAAGGGCTTGATGGGACTCTTTGTCTAAATCCCCCCAGTTCATGAAAGATCGCAGTGTGGCATCGCCATTAGTACCTTCGATAATCAGAGGACGAGCAGTTTCATCACCATAATAGATTTGAGCAGCCCCAGGTGATAACAATAATTTTGTGGCAGTCTCATGACCTTTTGAGCGATCAGCATCAAAAGGACTCCCATCGTCATGTGAGGTTAGATAATTCAATACACTCACGGACCCCATATTATCATTATTCAGAATCGTACTGTATTTGCTGAATAGGCTTTCATAGGAATTAGTCGCGTCTTGCTTGAAGGAGAAATTAATTAGACTCTCAAAACCATTGGCGAAAAAGTCCACTTTCCGGTCTCCGTAATCATACATCTTCTCCCCTTCAATGTAGTAGCCATAAACCTCCCCTACCATGTAGAAATCCTCGTCATCTAGTACCTGAGATGGATTCTCTGCCTTCCAAGCTTGAAATGCGTCAATGCAGGCCTCCTTCAACTCTTTCCAAATGCCGGCTTCAGTATGCTTCACTGTATCCACCCGGAAACCATCCACTCCATACTTTCTAATCCAATCGGTCAACCACTTAATGATGTAAAATCGAGGAGATCTGGGATAGCCCGTCTCCGCAAAAAAGGCGTCTAATTCTTGTAGTTCCTGATCCAGGCGACCTTCTGCTTCCCATTTTTCCACCAGGAAAGGTGGCAAGTCAACAGCAGCATCGCTTTCTGTCCTGATATCCGGGAGATTCTCCACCAGAGTACAAGTGACGGTAGTTTCAAAATCCTGATAAACACATGCTGGGTCTGTTCGGACCCAAGCATCTGGCCACTGAGCATCTAAATCGGTCACCGGACCGGTATGATTGATGACTACATCCATTAAAATTCTTATCCCTCGATCATGAGCGGCAGAAATCAATTCTGCGAAGTCTTCTTCAGTACCAAAGTTTGGATCCAAAACAGTCCAGTCTTTTGCCCAATAGCCATGATAGCCATACGTTTTACCAGTTCCTTCATCGGTAAACCCATGAATCTGTTCGATAACAGGCGTCATCCAAATGGCATTAACCCCAAGTTTATCAAAGTAACCTTCTTCTATCTTTTGGGTAATTCCTTTCAAATCCCCTCCTTCGAAACTTCTTAAAACAGCGCCATCCTTCTTACGATCAAAAGGAAGATCATTTGAAGGGTCCCCATTGTTGAATCGGTCGGTTAATAGGAAATAGACGGTAGCATTTTTCCAAAAATCAGATACTGAAGATTCTGAATCAGTAGTTTCAGCAACCGGCTCTTCGATCTCAGTGGCTGTACCACAACTGAGAATAAAGAAAACAAGACCAGGAATTATATATTTTTTGAAGTTCATTTTAGAGCAGTTTGAATCAGTTTTCTTCTTTATTCGCAAAATCTACCGCCACTTCATTATCCTCCACAATCAAGCAGAGTCCTGCCGCTAGGATCATTGAAACACCACCAATTATCAGAGCATAGATGGATACATTGTCAAAGAAGTTCTTCAGGATAAAACCGAGAATTCCAGCTGCGACAATCTGAGGAATCACAATGAAAAAATTAAAGACTCCCATGTAATAGCCCATTTTATGGGCTGGAAGAATACTGGATAGCATGGCGTATGGCATGGAAAGAATACTTGCCCAAGCTATGCCCACTCCAAACATTGAAACTAGCAACATGCTCGGATCTGTAATAAAGTAGATTGAAATCAGACCAAGGGCACCACAAAGCAAAGCCATTAAATGCGTAATTCTTCGACTGGTTCGCTTGGCTATAACTGGTAATAAAAACGCCACCAGTGCCGCTATACCATTATAAATTGCAAAACAGATTCCTACCCAATCCGCGCCTTCATTATATAAAGCAGATGCAGTGTCTTCAGTACCATAGATATGACTTGTAACCGCAGAAGTAGTATAAATCCACATGGCAAAAAGGGCAAACCAAGAGAAAAACTGAACAAATGAAAGTTGAACCATGGTTTTTGGCATTTTAAAAATCCCTTTGAAAGACTCTATCAAACCATCCCAAATTCCCTCCTCTGCATTTTCTGCTTTGAATTTTTCAATGTCGTCAGGTGGATATTCCTCGGTTTTGAAAACCGTCCACATCACAGCACAGAAGTAGGCAATACCTCCAATGTAGAATGACCATCGCACTGAATCAGGGATACCCCCATCAGCGGCCACATTGCTGACGCCAAACCAATTAGTGAAAATGTAAGGAAGCGCCGATGCAACAATGGCCCCTATTCCGATGAAGAAGCTTTGCATCGCAAAACCACTTGTTCTCTGTTCATTTGGTAACATATCACCTACGAAAGCTCGAAATGGCTCCATACTGATATTAATGGAAGCATCCATCAGCCAGAGCATGATCACTGCCATCCAAAGTGCAGTAGAATTAGGCATTAAAAACAATGCAATGGTGGCTAGAATTGCTCCCAGTGCAAAGAAAGGTCTTCGGCGACCCCATTTTGGATGCCATGTTCTATCGCTATAGTATCCAATAATTGGTTGAACCAATAAGCCCGTCACTGGAGCAGCCAGCCATAATATGGGCAATTCATCTTTTGAGGCACCAAGGGTTTCAAAGATTCGGCTGACATTTGCATTTTGAAGTGCAAACCCAAATTGGATTCCGAGAAAACCAAAACTCATATTCCAGATTTGCCAGAAGGTGAGTTTGGGCTTAATTGAATTGATGGAGATAGAAGACATTTAGAGTAATTGGTAAAGGTTAGATTTGGTTATTTGGTTTCAGGGAATGGCTTGATTCTTCTCTCAGCTTATTTCAACCTGAATGCTGTTCATATTCGAAAGGAAGGGGACAAAGCAAATGCTGGGGATCAATGAATTGAATCATAAGTCCACATTTTCCAAATCAAATAAAATGAATTTTTCGAGATACACCCGTGCTAAAACGGATCAATTTTTTGTCTGTCATTCTTTTCACCTTTAAATGGTGAGTTTGGCACTCGGGGAAGGATGTATTGAAAGCGAAATTACACCCCTCAACTTATCGCCATCTGACTAAACTGACACCAATTCCTACGGTCGTCTGCTTATGATTATAATCAATCATATTTTCACCGTAACCATGAAATACCTGAAGCAAACCATAAAGATTTCCAGCGATTTGATAATTGGCTTGTAGGCGTAAACTTCCCCGATTGTTGTTTCCACCGCGAAGGGAATGCCGTGCAGCTAAACTTAAGTTGGTTTTACCCTTTGAAAAGGCAGTGAGAAGCTGAGCTCTACCCATATAGTTTTCTATTTCTGGATTATTATCAGTCATTGCCTCTTCATCCCAGCGAATCCATGGATTAAAAACAATACTCCAGTTTTCATTCTCCCAGCCCGCATGGAATATAACTCGATTCCAACTCCTCGAATAGGGATCCGACTGACCATTGCTCTGGTGGGTCAAGGCCACGCCGAAATAAACTCCATCCAAGCCAAATATCTTATAGTTTACAGGGAATACTACGATAAGTTCAGGCTCATAATTCGTCTCTCGAAATGGTCTGGAGAGCGCACCATTATAAACTTGCCATTTGGAGAGCTGAGTATAAGCAAGCCAGAAATCCACCTGAAATTTCTTATTTTTATTCAGTCGCCCAATCCTCGATTTGAAACTCAACTGGAAGGTGAGTTCGGCATTTTGATACTCGGTAGGCTCATTGACTGTATTGATGGGATTTTCACTCTTCGGCTGATTATTTATATCACCAGTGTAGTTGTAAAGCAGCATATAAACCGGCTTATGTGGCATAATTTTGAAGGACTTAACCTTGTCCTGATCTAGAAGCCAACGCTCAGTCAAGCTAGCACTATTAAGCTCCATCATTGGCTCTTTATCTTGTGCAAAAGCTGAACTGCAGCACAGGAAGAACAAGAAAAAAAGAATTCTAAACTTATTCTGGAGCATCATTTAGGAGTTAAAAAAATATGAGATCTATGACTTCTTTATTCGATCGCAAACTTATAACTGAGCATCTTGTAGTAAAGCTTAGCTGCTAGGAAATCACTGGATTTTTCATCTTCCTTCGGACAAAGCTCCACGATGTCAAAACCTACCACATTCCTATTTTCAAAAATCAGCTTCAGATATTCTAATGTCTCATACCATTGAAGTCCTCCCGGTTCGGGAGTCCCAGTGGAAGGTAAGATCGAAGGATCGAAACCATCAAGATCAATGGTGATAAAAACATTCTCTCCCATCTGATCAACTGACTGTTTCATCCAATCTTTATGCACATGCATCTCATGAGCAAAATAAGTCTTTGACTCATCCATATGCTCGAGTTCGGAGATATCCATAGAGCGAATACCTACCTGTATCAGATTTGTGGTTTTGCTTGCTTCATGCAAAGCACAGGCATGATTACAAGTGCTGCCTTCATAGCTTGGTCGAAGGTCAGCATGCGCATCGAGCTGAACCACGGTCAAATCTTCAAAAGACTCTTGAAAGGCACGAATACTGCCTATGGATATACTATGTTCTCCCCCGAAAAGAGTGACAAACTTACCCTGAGAGATAAAGTCCAAAGCAGATTGATGAACCGCCTCAACCATGGCTTCAGGACTGGAGTCTTCAGTAACCGCATCAGCCAAATAAATCCCCTTTCGATAAACTTCCGTCCGGGTTTCTATATCGAAAAGCTCCATGTTTTCAGAAGCTTCCAAAAATGCTTCAGGGCCTTTGTCGGCTCCTTTTTGCCAGGTGCTTGTCCCATCATAAGGAACAGGGATTAAAACGACTTTCGCATGAGAAAGCTGTGCGTATTCTTCAGGAATTCCAGCGTAATTTCTATTTCCCATAGCCTAGCAATTTGAGCATTTCTTCGCTTGTCTGTTCCTTCTTAAATAATTCTGTCTGGATGTTTCCATTCTCATCTTTGGTTATCAAAATGTGTTTTGGATGCGGAATCAGACAGTGTTGGAGTCCACCAAATCCTCCGATGGTTTCCTGATAGGCTCCGGTGTTGAAGAAGCCAATGTATAATGGCTTGGTCTTGGAATACTTAGGTAAGAAAATGGCATTACTGTGCTGCTCGGAGTTATAGTAATCATCGCTATCACAAGTCAATCCGCCCAGCATCACTCTCTCGTATTCATCAGACCATCTATTGATAGGCAGAAGGATAAACCTCTTATTGATCGCCCAGGAATCAGGCAATGTGGTAATGAATGAAGAATTTATCATGTTCCACTTTTCCCTATCGTTTTGTTGCTTTTGATACAGCACTTCATAAATGGCACCTCCACTTTCCCCTACGGTAAAGCTTCCGAATTCGGTAAAAATATCAGGAACCGGCACTCCTTCTTCGGCACAGGTAAGATTGATTTGATTTATGATTTCATCCACGATATACTCGTAATCAAATTCAAATGCCAGGCTATTTTTGATTGGAAATCCACCTCCAATATTAAGGCTATCTAGCGTCGGACAGATTTTCTTTAGTTCTACATATACCTTCAGACATTTTTGCAATTCATTCCAGTAGTATGCCGTATCGCGTATCCCAGTATTGATAAAAAAGTGAAGCATCTTTAGCTCTACCTGCTCATTGTCCTGAATCTGATTTTGATAGAATCTCAGAATTCTTTTATAACCGATTCCCAGCCTTGAGGTATAAAATTCAAACTTGGGTTCTTCCTCTGAAGCTATTCGAATACCTACTTGAAATTTCCCATCTACGGCCTCACTGAGAAGGGGTAATTCTTCATAATTATCAATAACCGGAATGCACTTTTTATGTCCTGAATTGATCAGGTCAGCAATATTCTGAATGTAAAGTGAACGCTTAAATCCATTACAAACGACAAAAGTGTCTTTCGAAATTTTTCCTTTTCCTATAAGCGTATTTACGATATCCAGATCAAATGCGGAGGAGGTTTCGATATGGATGTCATTTTTAAGTGCCTCTTCAATCACATATTGAAAATGGGAGCTCTTGGTGCAGTAGCAATAATTATATGAACCGTTATAATTATGGTTTTCGATGGCATGGTTAAACCATCCTTTAGCCCTGTGGATATTATCACTAATCTTGGGTAGATATGTGAATTTAAGTGGGGCCCCATATTCTTCAACAAGGCTTTCAAGGTCTATCCCATGGAAAGCAAGACCATTCTCCTTCAGTGTGAATTCATCTTGTGGAAAATCGAAGGTCTGATTAATAAGGTCAATGTATCTTGTTTGCATTTCTTCATTGAAATTAAATGGAGCTAAAGTCGAATTTTTTCTACTAAGACCAAAGAAAAAAATCGACTCTAGGGTTTTAAGAATTGTTGCGTTCGGATAAAGAATTGAGGATTCGTCAAAAGAACTTAATTTAAAGAAATGAAGGCCTGGCTTTTGTATCTATTTCCCTTTCTCTTTTTTGCATCTTGTTCAGAAAAAGAACAAGAAAATCCTCCTAATGTAATCCTGATTATGGCGGATGATATGGGCTATGAATGCCTTAGTGCTTATGGGTCCACATCCTATCATACTCCGATCATTGATGGAATAGCCTCTCAGGGAATACTATTTTCTAATTGTGTTTCGCAACCACTTTGCACTCCATCAAGAGTGAAAATCATGACCGGAAAGTATAACTATCGCAATTACGACTACTTCGGCCATCTCAACCTTTCCCAATACACCTTTGGGAACCTGATGCAGGATGCTGGGTATCAAACCTGCATCGCAGGAAAGTGGCAATTGAATGGCTTGGCATATCAGAATGAAATACTCGATTGGAACGATAACACTAGGCCCAACCAATTCGGATTCGATGAATACAGTCTTTGGCAGCTCACCAAACAAAGAAGCGAAGGGGAGCGGTATTCGGACCCGCTCATTGAGCAAAATGGGGAAGTTCTGGACTTGGAAAAAGATGATTACGGGCCAGATATTTTTGTTGATTTCATTTTGGATTTTATAGATCGAAAGAAGGATAAACCTTTCTTCATCTACTATCCCATGGTTTTGGTTCATGATCCTTTTGTCCCAACTCCAGATTCTGAAACTTGGGAGGACACGGAAATCCGATATAAGAATGACACTACCTATTTCAAAGATATGGTGGCCTACACAGATAAGATAGTGGGTCAGATTTCGAATAAATTAAAGGAGCTGGAGCTTGAGGAAAACACCATTCTGATTTTCACCGGAGACAATGGCACTCATCCCACTATTAACTCTCAATTGCCAAATGAAACGATCCAGGGCGCTAAAGGAAATACTATAGACCATGGAGTTCATGTTCCTCTGATTGTTTCATGGCCAGAAAAAATCAAAGCAGGTCAAGTATTCGAGGGCTTAATCGAGTTCAGTGATTTCTTTGCTACACTAGCTGAAATGACTGAAATGGAAGCCGAATCTGATGGTAAAAGTTTTTACCCTTTATTGACAGGAGGCAATTATGAGCCCCGAGAAACGGCCTTCGTTCATTACGACCCAAGATGGGGTGAAAATGTAAATCGATATAGAAATCAATTCACCAAGACGGTCGAGTACAAGCTCTATCCAGATGGGAAGTTCTTTAATCTAAGGGATGATATTCTTGAGAAAAATCCTCTCTCAAAAGATTCCCTGACAAGGGATGAAAGGTCAATTCGAGCTTTACTTGAGCAGGAATTAGACAAGCATCCTAAATGGAAAAAATAAGGAGTTAAATAAGTCTTTATATTGTCCTCGATTTATTTCATAGGAGCTAAATGGATATTTACAGCTACTTAACAATTGCCCTCACACTATTCTACACCGGAACCTTGATGCGTTTGGCTGGGGGATTTCCAAGTGCGCTGAAAAAAGAGAAAAGATACTCTGTACATTACCTGTCCATAGTAGCTGTTTTCCTGTTTACCATATTCGCATTTTGGAATGGCTGGGCGTTGCACAAAACGAAATGGACTCTCTTCAAATTCATGGTAGCGAGTATTGAGCCTGCTCTTTATTACTTTTTAGCCACTACGCTAGTTCCAGAAAACACCTCCGAGGTTAAATCATGGAAAACTTATTTCTGGGAAGTCAAAAACAAATACTTTTTGGTCCTTATGCTTCAACTGATCAATATTCAGGTGGCAGGATATGTACTTATGGATTTCAACCCCCTTGATCCAAAGCAATTGGGGGCTCTCTTTGGGTTTTTACCCTTACTTATTGGATTCATAACTAAAAAGCATTGGATAGTTTTTACCATCACCATTATCTACATCCTTCAGGTTCTCATTATGGCATTAACGATTGCATCTGAACCTGGTTGGCTACTTGACGGACCGGATTTTTAGAATCACCCTGATGATTTTATTGCTTAAATTGATCTAACACTATCCGGATAACCCCAATGGCAAAGATCGTTTATTACGTAGCAAGCTCGCTCGACGGCTTTATTTCTGGAATAAATGATGACATCAGTTACTTTATTCAAAGTGGAAAAGGTGTAGATAAATATCGTTCCGACCTCATGAAGTTTTCAACGATCATCATGGGAAGGAGGACTTATGAATTTGGCTACCAATATGGACTCCAACCGGGACAGGCAGCCTATCCACATATGCAACACCATATTTTCTCTAACTCACTTAAGTTTGAAAATCAGTCAGAGCAGGTCCTTGTGGAGCCAATGTCTATAGATCGGGTGAAAGAAATTCAAGCTTCCGCAGAAACGGATATTTACTTATGTGGAGGAGGAATGTTTGCAGGTTGGCTTTTAGACCATGGCCTAATCGATCAGCTGAAATTAAAACTGAATCCTATTATCCTTGGAAATGGGGTCAAACTGTTTGGAGATTCAGAGGCTAAAGCAAAACTGGAATTAACCGAATCAGAAGAATTCGAAGATGGCCTTAAGATTTTAACTTATCACTTCAGGTATTAAACCTATTCCATTTTCCAAAATGACTCGAAAAACCTACTTGCTATTCCTCTTCTGTGCCTTCTCCGGTACAGGTCTCTTCGCCCAATCCATAGTCCCCACCGAAAAAATTGATCAAGCCATGGAAATGGATAATATTGAAAAGACCTATCTCAATATGTCGGATTACTTCCGCTCAAAGGAGCTGAAGAAGTCCACCCAGCCTTTCAATTTCCCTCAAATAGAAAACATCAAGCTTCCCTCCACATTCAAATTCCAGGATCAATCCTTCAGTACCTTGGACTATTTGGATTCGAGCTACACCCAGGGTTTCCTCGTCATTCAAGATGACAACATCGTCTACGAAAACTACTGGCGAGGACAGAAAAGAGATTCAAAGCATATTTCCTGGTCTGTGGCAAAATCCTTTACCAGTGCCTTGATCGGCATCGCGATGGAAGAAGGGGATATCAAGCGATTGGATCGAACCGTGGACTCCTTTGCTCCCATCCTAAAAGGATCCGGTTATGAGGGTGTAAATCTGGAAGACGTGCTCGAAATGTCATCAGGAATAGGCTTTGACGAAACTTACAGCGATCCCGAATCGGATATCTCCAGGTGGTGGGGAGGCTTCATTCGGGGTGAATCTCAGGATGAATTTGCAGCTACGCTGCAAAGGGAACTAGAACCAGGAACTTTCAATCGCTACATCAGCATCAATACCCATGTATTGGGAATGGTGCTGGTTAGTGCCACTGGCAAAAGCGTCACAGACTATATGCAGGAAAAACTCTGGCAGCCGCTGGGTATGGAATATGATGCATACTGGCTGGCGGATGGAAATGGGATGGAAATGGTCCTTGGAGGGTTAAATGCCACACTCAGAGATTATGCGAAACTTGGACAACTATATCTTCATAAAGGAAAATTCAAGGGCAAGCAAATCGTGCCAGAAGACTGGATAGAAAAATCCGTGAACCCGAAAAAAGAGCACCTCCTTCCCGGAAGCAAAAATTCAGGTTCTCCAGAGTTCGGCTATGGATACCAATGGTGGATACCGGATGGAGATGAAGGGGAAATGATGGCCATTGGAGTTTTTAATCAATACATCTATATCAACCCCAACACCCAAACTGTAATCGTCAAAAATTCTGCGAATAAGAACTACTATGATAGCACGAATCCGCATAGCGCTTCTATAGTTCACCTAGAGTTATTTAGAGAAATAGCACATAAAGAGTCGAAGTAGGCCTTGGAGAATTAGTTTGGATCATTGTTAATCCTATGAAACAGCCTTAGGCGAAAAATATTTTGTCCAGCTTGGAATCCATCCGAAACCAGTAAACCCGATTGCTGATAGATATAATGAATCTCATATCGAAAGCTCGAAGAAATTCTATGCCCATAGGCAAAGTAGGCCCTTGAATTATTTACGAATACTTCCACTTCGTCATTTTTTTGTAGGACTCGAAATGATTCGTACATCGCTTTAAAATAAAATGGTCTAAGCCCTTGACCCAGTTTAAAGTCTTTTGATTGAGCTCCAACCAAAAATCTGAATCGCCAATTGAATCGATCATCCAGCAAATCATAATAAAACCATCTTTGCTCCACTCTCACCCTGAAAAACATTCTGAAAAAATTGAAATCAGGCCATCGTAAGTTAATATCCTGATGCATTCTGAACTCTGATACATTCGACTCAAAATTATTGTTGGTATCAAAATACGCAACGGCAAAGGCACCACTGACAATAGGACTAAATTGCCATGATATGGTGGGACGAATAAGAAATTGCCTCCAATCCTGATTAGATAATTCAGTCCTGATTCCCACATCTGCTCCATAGGAAAGTTTGGGTTGGCTTTTACTCCTGACGGACAAAGCATAATTAGTCCATAGCTGATTGAAATCATCAGAAGAAAAAGGATTGTTCTGAGCGAAAGTGAAATTACAAATCGCAAAAAATACAATTCCTAGAGAAACCGACTGCAGGCGAAATCTCAAACCTCTTGCTGTACTAATCATTGTTCAGGGAAAATAGAAAAAGCAATCAAATTGACTCCTCTTTTTTCTAAAGTATTCTATTCGATTTTCAGGTTATGGATGTTATTGAAGGTACTCCGACCGTTATTCTTCAAACCTTATTAGTAACTTATAAAACCCAGCAAACATAAAGCACTATGAAAAATACCACCGCCGCCCTGCTTCTACTTCTGATCTTTGCCTGTTCCGCCCCATCAGAAAGCCCAGAGGAAAAAGCACTCGCAGATCGCATTTCCAGAATTGAAAATGGGCTTTACGCCAATGTGCAATACTTTGGCGATAGCATCCCAAAGTTCAATATTGAAGAAAGGCTTCGGGAATTAGGCATTCCTGGCGTGAGCATCGCCTTTATCAATAATGGTGAGATCGAATGGGCCAGAGCTTATGGAATGGCAGATAGTTCCGAAAACCGGCCAATGACCCCGGAAACGATGTTGCTGGCCGGATCGATTAGTAAACCCGTCGCTGCAATTCGGGCTCATCAGCTGGCTGAACAAGGGCTGATCAGTTTGGATTCCAATGTGAACAATTACCTCAGCAGTTGGAAGGTCCCTGACAATGAATTCACAGAGGAGGAGAAAGTCACTATCAGAAGAATATTAAATCATACGGCTGGACTTACTGTTTGGGGTTTTCCCGGATACGATAAAGGGGACACCGTCCCAACGGTACCCCAAGTTTTGGATGGTGAAGGGAATACCGATGCGGTAAGGGTGTACAAAGAGCCTGGTGAAAGCTGGCAATACTCCGGTGGAGGCTACACCATCATGCAATTGGCAATTACTGACCTCGAGGGAAAAACCTTTCCAGAAATAATGCAAACTGAAGTCCTGGATCCATTGGGAATGACGGGTAGTACTTTCGAAAATCCACTACCTGAAAAATACCATTCCATTGCAGCAACTGGATATCGAACTAATGGAGACGAAGTGGAAGGAAAATGGCCGATCTACCCGGAAATGGCAGCAGCTGGGCTTTGGACAACGCCCTCCGAACTAATTCTCTATGCTAAAGAATTTCAGCGAATCTCCAATACGCAGGAAGATGGTATTCTCAAAGCCAGCACTACTGCGGAGATGCTCACTCCTGGACTTAATGATCATGGTTTGGGTCCAGTTATCGAAGAATTCACCTTTGGCCATGGGGGTGCAGATGAAGGATTTAGAGCAGAACTAATTGCCTGGAAAGACGAACCATTCGCTTTGGTGATTATGATTAACTCTGACAATAGCAGTATTGCCCGGGAGATCAAGCTAAGCATAGCAGATGAGTATGGCTTGCCCGGAATTGAACCTATCCATAGAGAGGTAATGGAAATGAGTACCGAAGAACTCGAAAAATTTACCGGTAAATACACCATCCCTGATCTTGGAGAACTTCAGGTCAATATTAAAGAGAACGGCTTGGTTCAATCAGCTCCATTCATTTCTGTGCCCATGTTCCTTCTTCCGGCTTCTGACAGCTCATTCTTCGTGACCAGCGATGGTGAATACGTTGAATTTCTAATGGATGGTGAGTCCGTTACTGGATTTAGAATTTACGGCGTAGAGGCCACTAAAAAGGATTAAACAGGATTCTTGCTTATCTTCTGATTTAGAGTACCAGCTAATTATTTACCAAAACACCACAATTATGAAGACTAGAATCTTTCTATGCCTGCTTGCTTGCTCATTTCTATATGCATGCGAACAAGCGCCAATCTCCCTATCAGAGGATAATCTCGAGGTTACCGGTAGAAGCGTTACCGGTTATGATGAAGCCACAAATACCATTTCTTTCAATGCCCAAGACAGCGATGGTTTGGCTATTGTAGAAGGAGTTTCATTTGAAACAGGGACTCTTGATCTTGAGATCAAAGGAGAAAATGTTCAAGGCAAGAGCTTTGTCGGAATTGCTTTTAACGTGCAAAATGACTCCACCTACGAAGCCGTTTACTTTCGACCATTCAATTTTTTAGCCGAAGAGCAAATACGACGAGATCATTCCATGCAATATATTTTTCATCCTAAAAACACCTGGTTTTACCTTCGAGAGAACTTCGAAGGACAATATGAAGCTGAATTTCCCAGGCAGCCTAATCCGGATGATTGGTTTCGTGTTCAAGTGAAAGTGGATGAATCTTCTGTTCAGGTTTGGGATCCCGTTTCTGAAACAGAGCTCCTTGCCATAGATCGACTCGATCAGACTAAATCAGATAAAATCGCTCTTTGGATGGGCTTCGGTTCGAAAGGGCAATACAGAAACTTGAAAGTCCTGAACTAACTTCATGAAATTTAGAATTACCCTTCTCGCACTGATTTTCCCCCTTTGCGCCATGGCGCAAATTGAAGACTACTTTCGTAGCTCTCCCCGATTCGTATTCGGAAATGATCAAATGAGATCCGCTTCGGTGAATGTAGCTGATCTGGATTCTGATGGAGACCTGGATGTTTTGATCGGAAATGGAAGACATTGGGTACAGCAAAATGAAATCTATCTGAATACTGGAAATGGCCTATTTCATGTTGCTTATGACTTGGGCCAAGCCAGGTCTACTACCTATGCGGTGAAAGCTGCGGATTTCGATGGGGATGGAGATTTGGATATTGCCACGGGTAATGATCGGGCACCTAATCGTCTTTTTCGAAATGACGGAAAGGGAAATTTCGAAGAGTATGGAACCTTCGGGGGGCTGTATACCAACACACGAGATGTCACTTTAGGAGATATTGATGGAGATGGGGATGTGGACCTACTGGTTTGTAACCGATTTTATCAAAATGAAATCGTTCTGAATGATGGCAATGGGAATTTTGAAGACGTGGTCCTATTTGGTGAAACGGATGATGCCACTCTTGAAGTTCATCTGATCGATCTGGATACCGATGGAGATCAGGATCTTTTGGTAGCCAATCGAAATGAGCAGCAGAACTACATTTACATCAATGATAATCTGAGCTTTAATCAAAAAATTCCTGTGGGAGTGGGTGGTGATGATACCCGGTCCATTGCGGCTGCAGACTTAAATGGGGATGGTATTGTAGATATCATTGCCGGAAATATTAATCAGGAAAATCAGATCTGCTATGGAAATGCAGAAGGCACTTATGAGGCATGCGTAAACCTTAGCGAGTTCAAAAATGAAAGCTATGCGATCGATGTGGCGGACTTTGATCTGGATGGAGATATGGACATTGTGGTGGGAAATTCAGGGCAGGAAAACCGACTTTATATCAATGAAGGAGAAGGGGAATCCTTTACCAGCTTTGCGCTGAGTGCATACACTCGCGATACTTATGATATCAGGTTTGCAGATTTAAATGGGGATGGCTATCCGGATATCGTAGAATCAAATTCTGACGAACTTAACTTGTACTACATTAACATTTTAGGAATGAAGGATTAAAAGTAGGAGCCCAAGCCCTCTCTTCGAGTACCATTGAGAGTTAATTTAATCGTCAGATGTGTTAAGGTTTTCTTTATTTATCCAGTCTAAAATAAAGGTTCCGGTTCTTCCGATGATAAAAGTAAGAAACCCGAATAAAGGCGATAGCAAAGCCACTTTCAATCCTCCTGCGACCATAGCTGGTGCCACATCCCCAACTGCTTCGATAGCATCGAAAGCATTGATCAATCCGACTATTGAATTGAAAAGCCCAATGACCAATCCCAACAGGGAAGCCTGTTTTGCGAGGGATTTATATTTATCGAAGGAAAGCTGACTTTTATTGATTTGGCCGCTGGCCAAAGCGATAAAGACAAGAGCCAGAATTAAGCAAATCAAGACCAGAGTCATTCCCACTGGCCCTCCTTCCATAAATCTATTGATGAAGGAAAAGACAGTAGTGAGTGCGGAGGAAATAGTGAAGAGTGTAAACATGGTGTTGTTTCGATTAGTACATCAGCGAATAAAAAGCATTTGGTTGGTCTATTTTTTTTAATTCGACAATTGACCAATCGACGAGGTAAGATTACAGAATTAGCGCGTCTTTTGAAATTCGTCCTTTCTCATTTGACAAATAGGAGGCTTAATCCGTCGATGATCGAATATTCTTGGGGAATCCCAATTTTTAGCCAATCTTTAAGAATTCATGAATCTTCGAAGTCTGGGAAAATTCGCGCTGACTGAGCTACTGAAACAAGCTCTCCTTTGTATCGGGATTCTCTTGTTTTTTACATTCTATTTTGGGATTACACTATCCAACCTGGCTCCCTCTTTCACCTTTGGACTTTTTCTACTTCCTGTCACCTTTATTACGGCCAATGTCTTTAGTAAGAAGCTGATCCCAGAATATCTTCTCGCAGAGAAGTATGCGCTTTTCGCCTTGTATACTTTCTATGCCTTGGTGATCTCCATCTTTTTTATCGTGATTTCATGCTTTTATGGGTTGGTTTTTACGGATGCGATCACCGAATTAGATCGTGAGTTTTTAGCCACCAAAAATCTATACCTGATCATTATCGGGGTTTATATGGTGGTTTTGGTGGTTTCTCTTTTTGCAATCTACAGAGAAGGCTATCGAATAAATTTGAAGAATCAAGAACTTCAATATGCTCTTTTGAACGGAGAGCTTCAGCTCAAAAAGGAAGAACTCTCCTATCTGAAAATGCAGATTCATCCGCATTTTCTATTCAATACTTTGAATACTATTTATGGTTCGGCTATTGCCAAAAAGCAAGAAACTCCGGATCTAATCCTAAAGCTTTCGAACTTGCTGGATTACATTCTTTATCAGACCAAAAAGACTTTGGTACCTCTTCAGGATGAAATCGATCATCTCAAAGATTACATAGCCTTAGAAGAACTCAGGCATGGAGAAAAGCTGGAAGTGAAATCAGAATTTCCTGATGATGCAAATCAGGTAATGACCCCTCCTATGCTTTTACTTCCCTTTTTGGAAAATAGTTTTAAGCACGGAAAGGGTCATCATAAAAAAGCATTTATTGATCTAAAAATTGAAATTCAGGCCGACAGACTCCAGTTTACCCTGATCAATTCATTCGAAAGAGCAGAGCAAGAAGCCAAGTCTGAATCTTCGGGAATTGGACTAAACAATATCCAAAAGCGTCTAAAATTACTTTATCCGGATGCACACCAGCTTGAGATTAATCATAAGGAAAATACATTTGAGGTGATGCTGTCTCTGGAAACCGATAAAATAAAAATGCATGAATTGCCTGATCGTTGATGATGAACCCATAGCCCAGGACATTCTGAAGGATTTCGTATCCCGAGTGGAATTTCTGAACCTGATTCAAACCTGCTCGAATTCGAATGAGGCTTTCAATAGTATTCAGGAAAATCAAATCGATCTGATCTTTCTGGATATAAATATGCCCGGAATTGATGGGATGGCTCTGGCCAAAATAATCCCCAAGGAGATCCATGTGATTTTCACCACCGCCTATCGGGAATTCGCCATTGAGGGATTTGACCTTGAAGCTGCGGATTATTTACTCAAGCCCATTGCTTTTGATCGATTCCTGAAGGCGGTTTCGAAGGTGAAAAACTCCTCAAATCAGCCAATTTCAACAGATTCCGAATTCATCTTTGTCCGACAGGACAGAAAAATGGAAAAGGTAGGATTCGACGAAATAAGCTATATCGAAAGCTATTCAGACTACCTGAAGATTCACCTGAAAGGAAAAACTCTCGTGGTCCGGGAAAGCATGAATAACTTTTTTCAGAAGCTACCGCAAAGCAAATTCATCCGCTTTCATCGATCTTTCATTGGTAGATTAGGAGCGATAGAATCGTATACGCATGAGTACATTCAGATAGCAGGCAAAGCGCTGACTATCAGCCGATCTTATAAGAATGAGGTTCTGGAAAGACTTCAGAGTTTTGAATAAAAAAGCGGCTGAGAACAGTATCTCAGCCGCTTTTTTTATTCATTTGATGGATTAGAAAGGCCAGTTATCTTCTAGCTTTTTCCCACTTGCCAATCCTCTCATTTCATCTTCTGTCAGTAGACAATCTTCCAATTCCTCTTGAATTTCCTTTTGATTTGGATACTGTCCAATGAGCACCAGCTCATTCATTCTATCTCCAAATTCTTTGTCCCAACGGGACTCAATCCAATCCTGATTCGCTTGATAGGAAGGGTATCTCATGCGCTGCTCGTAAGGCATGGAAGCCCACCAAACCCCAGCTGGTTCGGCCTTCAAACTTCCTCCGGCCTGAGACCATGAAAGGGCCTCGTTCATTCTTGAACCCAGGTAAAAGAGCCCTTTACTTCGGATGATGGATGCCGGCCATTTGCTCTCGATGTACTCCCAGAATCTTTGCGGATGGAAAGGTCTTTTGTCTTTAAAGACAAAGCTGCTAATACCGTACTCTTCTGTTTCGGGCGTATGTTCTTTCTCTAATTCTTCCATCCAGGCTTCAGATGCTGACTCATAGTCCTCATCATAAAGACCCGTACTTAAAATCTTGTCTAGAGCCACCTGACCTTTTACGGTTTTGATCACTTTGGCCCTTGGATTGAGCTTTTGCAAAATTGCCTCAAGTTCCTCAGCATGCTCTTTGGAAACCATGTCGCACTTGTTCAAAAGAATGACATTGGCAAATTCAATCTGATCAGTCAAAAGATTCACGATGGATCGGGTATCATCCGGATCATCATTCATCCCCCTGCTCCAGATATCATCTGAGCTACCGAAATCTTTATAGAAATTAAAGGCATCCACCACTGTGACTAGCGTATCTAATTTACTTACATCACCCAGGATGGCATTATCATATTCGTCCACGAAGGTGAAGGTTTGCGCCACCGGCAAAGGCTCAGAAATACCCGAGCTTTCGATCAATAAATAATCGAATCTGCCTTCTTTGGCCAGTTTACCCACTTCCTCCACCAGATCTTCTCGAAGAGTACAGCAAATACAGCCATTACTCATTTCCACAAGCTTCTCTTCGGTTTTGGAAAGCGTATTTCCTTGCTCGATGAGCTGTGCATCCACATTCACCGCGCCCATATCATTCACGATGACTGCTACCTTGAGACCTTCTTTATTATGAAGGACGTGATTCAAGAGCGTGGTTTTTCCGGCCCCAAGAAATCCACTGAGGACAGTAACTGGTAATTTTCTCATGATTTTAGTCTAATTCTGCCTCCTTAATGATGAAAGTCATTTCTTCTACATTGTCTGCGTTTAGTTCGAGAATCCCCCTTACAGACACGATCTCATCCAGTTTCAATTTTCTGGTTTTTCCCTTGGTGTATACCACGGCCACTGACTCTGGGCCAGCCATTCCACAGAAGAAACATTCGGCCATAGGAAATTTGGATAAAATCAAAATATCATTTCTTCCCAAGTCCATAGGAATATGAAATCCTTTCAATTCCACTTCTTTTCCTTCCAAAGCCTTCAATTCTTCGGTGAACTCTGGATAATAGAAATACATCCCAAAATCCCTATTGAGTTTTTCCTTGAAAGGAACACGCTGAAAAAGCTCCCAGAGGTTGTTTTCTGGAAGGATACTTGCCAAAGTCACGTGTAGACTCAGGAAGAATACTAGAACGAATAAAAGCTTGGGAATATATCTCACGGGAAAGAAACCGAATAAATTGCAACAAAGTTGCATATTTCTGAATAATTCCTCAAGTCAATACTTCGATTTTTCAGGTCATTTAACTTTCATTTTGCTTGAATTCTTCTGTGCCAAAATGGAAGCAGAGCATTCTTCATTTACCACTCTTCAAAAACAATTTGAAGACCGAAAGTCACTGCTTAATTTCAGCTTTAGGTCATTAAAACCCCAACATGAAAATCAAATCTCTAATTGTACTCTTCGCTCTGAGCTTCAGCTCGTTACAGGCACAAGAACTCACTACTGAATTATTAAACGGACTTCCGCTGAGAAATATTGGACCGGCCACCATGAGTGGCAGAATTGTGGACCTTGCCGTTCTCGAGTCTGATCCTTATACTTTTTATGCTGCCACTGCCACAGGTGGAGTATGGAAAACCACTGACAACGGAATCAGCTTTGAGCCTATTTTTGAAAATGAGGCGACCCATTCTGTGGGAGCCATTGCCCTGAATCAAAATCATCCTGAAATCATTTGGGTAGGAACTGGGGAGCGGGCTAATCGGCAAAGTTCTTCCTGGGGAGATGGGGTCTATAAGTCCATGGATGGTGGTGAGACCTGGGAAAATGTTGGGTTAAAAGATTCTCATCACATCGGCAGAATAGTCCTTCACCCTACGGATTCGCTGGTGGCCTATGTAGCGGCTATGGGTCATCTCTGGGGTGCAAATGAAGAGCGAGGACTGTATAAAACAAGTGACGGAGGCCAAAGCTGGGAGAGGCTCATTTATGTGGATGAAGATACCGGAGTAGTTGATGTTGCCATGGACCCTTCGGACCCAGATATTTTATATGCTGCCACTTACCAAAGGCGTAGAAGACCCTATGGATTTCATGGTGGTGGACCAGGAAGTGGTCTGCATAAATCAACCGATGGTGGAGAAACCTGGGAGGAATTGACCAATGGACTTCCAGAGGGTGATTACGGGAGAATTGGGATTTCTATCTATCGAAGTAATCCGGAGGTAGTTTTCATCTCTTTGGAACAAGGCTTTCAATACAATGCCTCCACGGCATATAATGAACGAAGAGCTGGTCTTTACAGAAGTAAGGACAAAGGCGAAAGTTGGGAACTGATGAGTGATTGGAACCCAAGGCCTATGTACGCATCGCAACCATTGGTTGATCCCAGCGATGAGTCTAGAATTTATATGATGAATCAATACAGCTACTCAAGTGACAGTGGGAAAACGTTTACTTCTCCAAGGCAGTCACTTCATGGAGATGATAGGATTCTTTGGGTAAACCCAAATGATTCCAGACATGTCATCAAAGGTGATGATGGTGGCATCGGGATTTCCTATGATCGGGGACTGAAATGGCTGTGGGTAAGTAATCTTCCGATTAGTCAGTACTACAGAGTGGCTGTGGATAATGCCAAACCTTACAATGTCTATGGAGGGCTCCAAGATAATGGAAGCTGGGTGGGTCCAAGTGAAACGTATCGAGCTGGAGGAATCATCAACTCAGATTGGAAAAAGCTTGGTGGCGGAGATGGTTTTCTGAACCTAGTGGATAGAGATGATCCAAATGTAGTCTATACCGAATCACAGTATTTGGGGCTCTCAAGATTAGATATGAGTACCGGCCAAAGGCAGGATATTCGTCCGGGTGATCCGAATGGAAGAATAGGGCCGAGACGAAATTGGGACTCATGGGGTCCGGGCAGTCCTGATCCTGAACTGGGAAATGCTATGGCTCCCGGAAATTGGGATGGACCTTTCTTTCTCTCCCATCACGATGACAACACCATTTATGCAGGTACCAATATCCTCTGGAAAAGTACGGATAAAGGAGCCACATGGACATCGCTTGGTGATTTGACGACAAAGGTGAATCGACGAGAGTTACTCATCATGGGGCAAAGGGCTGATGAAAACACCGCTTCCTTGGATGACGGTATTCCCTACTACCCTACCCTGACAGCGGTGGCTGAGGATCTTCATAAGCCCGGGATGCTTTACATTGGGACGGATGATGGCTTGCTTCAGGTATCCTGGGATGACGGGCAAAGCTGGACCGATGTCACCGCCCAGTTATCAGGGCTTCCGAAAGAAACCTGGATAAACACCATTGAACCTTCTTCTCATGTTGCGGGGAGAGCTTACGTGGCGATCAATAATTACAGAAATGACGATTTCAAAAATTACGTCTATAGAACGGACGATTATGGCAAGACTTGGACTTCGATAGTAGGAGATCTTCCAGAAGATAGAGTGGCGAGAACACTTCGCGAGGACCCAAAAAACCCAAATCTACTTTATTTAGGAACCGAGCTTGGACTATTCGTTTCGATAGATGGTGGCGATCATTGGGCCGAGCTAAAAAGCAATATGCCTACCCTCCCATTTAATGATCTGGTCATCCATGAAAGAGACAATGATTTGGTTTTAGGTACTCACGGAAGAGGAGTTTGGATTTTAGATCACCTTAATGCACTACAAGAATTGACTCCGGAAGTCTTGGGTCAGGAAGCCGCACTTTTTTCCATATCCGAAGCTGAAATCATTAATTATTCCAGAACAGGAGCTCATACCGGGGACATGTATTATCGGGGTGAGAATCCTGATTTTGGCGCAGCCTTAGATTATTATCTAAAGGATTCCGTAGCTCCAGATGCGGTGACGCTTGGAATTTACGATGGAGCCGGGCAGCTCGTTAGTGATATTCAGATGAAAAAGGGTCCCGGTCTTCATCGGGTGATGTGGAACCTGAGGTACGATTTTAAAGCTGAAGGAAATGGAAGGTCACGCGTTCAGGGTCCTTATGTGCTTCCGGGTATGTACACGGCGAAGTTGGAAGTTGGGGACCAAAGCTATTCTCAAACCTTCACAGTCAGTGACGATCCCAGACTGAATATTCCTATCGATATAAGAAGAGAATGGACAGCCTCTCAATGGGAAGTTCTTGAGCTCTATAATCAAGTGGCCGGAGAAAGAGCAGATATCCAGAAGCTCAGTTCTCAGCTTTCAGAACTCAAAACCAAAAATGTAAAATATGAGGAAAGCGAAGCTAAACCTTTGATGGAATCAGATCGAAAGTATGGGGAGCTCAGTAACCGCATAAGAACCCTCTATTACAGAATTGGGGGTTACATCGGTCCCTGGACAGGTGATCAGAAATCACAATTTGACTACTACTCATCCATGGCTGAAAAGCTGAAAACTGAAAAAGAGGAAGTCCTTTCAAAAACTGTCCCTAGAATTAATCGAGGACTCAAAAAGGATGAAAAGCTGGATTTAGAAAAATAGATTAAGGCTTAAAGATGAATGGCAAAAGTGTAATTGAAACACTAACCGGTGATAATTCCTTGTTGGACACGGAAATGCAAAGCTTATCTGTGGAGCGTATGACAGATGAACAGGTGAGAGTATCTATCGTCTTCTATTCGTTTAGAAATGCAAGCCGATTTTCAAGGGTTCAGCTAGTTTTTGATCGTGTAGAGGAATTTGAATTCAATCATAGCTCTAGCTATTACTTCTATACAGTCAGTAGTTTTAAGTTTCTTCAATTGGAAAGTGGGGAGTATTATTTGAGTTTAGATCCTGACGAGTCTGATATTGAAAATAGATCTGATAGCGATAATGATTTTGTGGTGGGAAAAGAATTAAGATTAATTGAGCTTTAAACCCCATCTAGGTGTAGATTTTATCTACACCTTCCTATCATTACAAATTTGTAATTTTCCTATGCTTCGAGAATGTAGGAAAATTCGAAATCAGGTGGGATATAAGGGTGAAGTTACAAACTTCACCCAGCGCCTTCTACGACCTTTTAGTTACTGAGGAGAGAATAAGTCAAATTGGGAGTACGCAAAATACCATTTTGGACATAACATGCCAGATTATTATATCTTCAATCAATGAAAAAAATTGATCAATGAAATTGCTAGGAGGATTTTTTATAGTAATTGGACTATTCATTTTATTCAAGCTTTATAGAATGCCAAAAGAATATAAGGACATTGGTATAGAAGCCAGAGGCTATGGCGCAGCATTTGGTGCTATTTTTTTGGGTATTTATCTATTAGGTAGATAATTACGACTGGGCTTTTTTCTGGTAGAATAGGTATATTAAACAGAAATAAAGCACTCAAACCATAAATCCCCAACACTATGGCAACCACCCCAGAACATGACGAAAGAGTAGCAAAACTAACCTTTGCCGGAGTCTATCCTCATTATGTGACTAAAGTCGAAAAGAAAGGTCGAACGAAGGAAGAGTTACATCAGGTGATCGCGTGGCTCACGGGTTTCGACGAAGCAAAACTCAATGAACTGATAGATAAAAAAGCCACATTCGAGGAGTTCTTTGCGCAAGCCGACCTAAATCCCAATGCAGAGCAAATTAAGGGTGTCATCTGTGGGTACAGGATAGAGGAAATCATCACCCCATTGACCAGACAGGCTAGATATCTTGACAAATTGGTAGATGAACTGGCGAAGGGAAGGAAGATGGAAAAGATTCTTCGACAGCCTGTGAATGCCTGATAAGGTTTTATTCCAAATCCAATTTAGCTGTACCTCTCGACGCTTCTATTCGGACCTCTTCTTTGAAAGTTCGATCACGTTCCTTCAGCGTCTTCATGTATTTCCAGGTAGCTTCGACCTGATCATCTGAAAGTTTAATCAGCAGATAACCATGATCTCGCATATTGCTATATTTCAAATGAGGGTTTACAGGAGTATTTACAATTTTAGCTTCATGGGCCAAAACCTCCTCATCGGTAAATCGCTCATTGAAATTCCCGGAATTAATACTGGTTGTACCAAATTCGAGTGCATAGGCTCCTTCAGAGGTTTGAGGATTATAATTATCGGGATCGTGTGTCACTTCGAAAGCCCATGAACTATGCGTATCTCCCGTTACAAAAACCACATCCGAGATTCCATTTTCCTGAATCAGATTGGCGATTTTCTCCTGCTCCACCGGATACCCATCCCAGCTATCCAGATTCAAATCCATCTCGCTTCTACCCCAATTCAATTTTGAGAAAATCACTTGGTTTCCAATCACTTTCCAGTTGGCTGTACTGGACTTGAGTTTATCCTGAAACCAGTTCAGTTGCTTTTGACCGAGCATGGTCCGGGTCTCATCATAAAGTGTCGGGTCAGTGATACTATCTGCCTGCTTGGTTCTACCGGCTAATCTCTCATCCAGCATAAAAAGATCGACTTGATCCCCAAAGGAAAAGGAACGATACAGCTGGCCTGACTCTCTCACAGGCATCCATTCATAGTACACCTGCACAGCGATATCCTTTCGGACGTTATATGGCCCTTCATCCTCCTGATGATTTTGAGCGCCATCTTTGTAGCTATTGTTTGTGATCTCGTGGTCATCCCATACTAAAATGAATGGGTGTTTGCTATGCGCAGCTTGTAAATCGGGGTCCAAACGATACTGAGCATATCTATCTCGGTAGTCTTGAAGTTCGATGATTTCCTTGGCAGGAATGTGAATTCTATTGGTAGTAGAATCCCCATAATCTCCCGGAGCATACTCGTAAATGTAATCCCCCAAATGAAGTACTGCATCCAAGTCATTCTCTTCCGAAATCGCCCCAAATCCATTGAAATAGCCAAACTCATAATTGCTGCAGCTCACCACTGCAAAGTTTATTTCCTGCAAATCTTCTGGCGTTGTTTTGGTTTGTCCTACATCACTTTGCCCGTCAAGAGCCATAAATCGGTAAAAGTACTGAGTTCCAGGTTCCAGATTTTTAGCATCCACTTTTACGGTGTAATCCTTTTCGGGACCGGTAATCACCTGACCTTCCCTTGCGAGTTGCTGAAAGGATTCATCTGTCGATATCTCCCAATTCACTTTCACGGAAGGTAATTGAGTTTCAGGAGTCACACGAGTCCAAATAATCACTGCATTCGGGAGTGGATCACCAGAAGCAACCCCATGAAAAAAGGGAGCTTTAGAGGCCTCTTTGTGCTGATCGGTGTTCTCGATAAGTGGTGGATATTCAACTTCAGTTTGCGAAGAACAGGCCACAAAAAGAGCGCAGAAAAGGAAAAGTAGGATCGGTCTCATGCTGTTTTTTATCAAATCTAAAGAATGCTTTTCGGAAGTAATTATGGCACTATGAACTTATCATTAATTGTGATAAATGGATGTTAACTAAATTATAAATAATTGATTTTCAGTATGTTTCATGATTTTTTATACTTATCTTCATCTGTTCACTAATCAAGTATTAATGTAAAAATACTTGGATGACTTACACATTTTTAAATCTAACTATGGTTCCATTTAACTTTTTCAATCATGGAAGACAATATTTCAGCATTCCCTCCTAAAGCTACTCAACCTCTCCGTGAACAGATTTTCGGAGAGATTAATGGGTACACATTTGAAGTCTGTAATTCTGAAGAGAGTAAGCAGACTGCTTATGAGCTTCGATACAGATCATACTTGAAAGAATATCCCGGCCTATCCAGTGAGGATGAATTAATTCAGGATGAATATGATGACAGGCCAAACGTGAGAACGCATTTGATTTGGAATGATGGGATGCCCGTCGCCACAGTTCGAGGTTGTATTTGGTCAGATGAGTATGATTGGGAAATGCCAGAAAGCGTGACCTACTTCAAGCGAGAACTCGTTAATTCCATTGGGCAGGTTAGACTGTTAGAGTCTAATCGATACGCCGTAGCTCCGGAGTTTCAAGGCCGGCAGTCGCTATTCGCACAGTTGCTTTGCTTCCGAATCCATGCCTTGAATTCAGCACTTCATAAGTGTACTCATATCATTACTTCCGTGGTGGAATCCCATGCTCCTTTTTATAAAAGATTCCTTGATCTGGATGTTTTCTGTAAAGACACCAAAAACATAGAATGGCTGAAAGCCGATGTGGTTTTACTCATGGCAAATCGCGATCAATCCATGACTACAGCCTTAAAGCGAGGTATGCCTGATTTCACTTTGGAGGATCAAATCAAGTATGCAAAAGCTGCCAAATTCCATAATCAATAGATGATGAGTGCAGATTCAACTATCGCAAATAATTCGATCGAAACAGTCAGTTGGAAAAGCTATGCGCAAAAGTATGACATGCTTTTGGACTACAATCCCTTCTATCAAGCACTGAATCGAGATGTCTTGGATAGCACAAGTAAGTGGAAAGTCAAATCGAAGGATATTCTGCTTGATATCGGAGCAGGAACAGGAAATTTCTCTATTCCTTTGGCAAAACAGCATTCGAATGCCAAGGTGATTCATCTGGATCGGGATGAAGGGATGAACCTTGAGGCAAGGAAAAAATCTGGAATTAACGGAACTGATAATTTGACTGTGCTGGATCGGGATGTGGAGACTATTGAGTTTGAGGAAAACTCTATTTCTGGAATAGTATGCGTGCATTCTTTGTACACGCTTAATGAACCACAGGAAATGATCAAGAAAATGGCTTTATGGTTAAAGCCGGGATCGAAGGCAGTTTTGGTAAATGCAGGTAGAATCGTGAATGTACTAAGCTGGCAAATTGCCATTGGCTATCATCTGGTGAAAGAGGTAGGCTTTGCCAGGACACTGGAAATTCTAAAAGAAGGAAAAGAAGTGAGTAAACAGAACGCCATCATTCGCCAAATGCAGAAGGATGGCAGATTCTGGACTCATTCGCACCAAGAATTTCTGGATGCTGTGAAAGATTCAGGGCTAGTCATCGAAGAAAGCTATAGGACCTTTCGAGGGGTGAGTGACTTTGTATTGGCGAGAAAAGAGTCCTGAAATTATTGCATAGCCGTAGAATCAGGAACTGATGAATCCAACATGTCATACGTAATCTTGAAGGTAGGATAAGCACCAAGGTTTTCTGGGGCATCCCTATCCCCTCTTTGTACATTGATTTGATTATCGGGACCTTCACTTTCAAGAAAAGCTACCACTCGATTTATCATAGATGCGATTCTCATATCCCTAAGGCTATCTATATTCTGATCTTTGGCCAATTCTAGAATCGCAGCATTTAGAGAAAGAGAATCGTTCCCAACCTTTTTATAAACATACTCTTGGAAATCATCGGTTTGTTTGGTGTAGTCTCGTTTCTTACCGTTGAATTCTTGACCTACTAAATCCAATGCGATAGCATCAGTGAACAATTGTTCATCCACATAATAGTTCATGTTTATGGCGAGCCCATCTTTCTTCCTTTCTAGATCAAGTAGCTTCTCAAGTTGCCGGTACTGTTTACCACTTGGAATGGTATCAGAGTAAGCAAAGACCATCTCTTCGAGCTCCTTTGGATCTCCTCCAACTAAACCAACAAGAAAATCTACAGGGGCCAAAACAGTTTTATCAATTACGTTTTTAAAAGTATCCCAAACGATAGTACCCACGTCCAAGCTCGGATCATTTAGATCACCTCTGACTGGGATATCAAGCTCAACATCACCATTTCTATCTGTCAATAGGAAAAAGGCAAATTTTAGGGGAATACTGTACAAACCTGCATCTGAAGTTTCCAGCGCAGCATCCCTGACTATAAGCTTGTTCTCACTTTCTATCTGCCCCTCCACAATTTTAGTCTGACAATAGTAGTACATATCACCACTCAATGTGCTATGCCCCATGTAATACTCCGTGTAGATGTTCAGATCGGGAAGTAAAAACTTCTCAACTGCTATATCTAAGGTAAGATTGTCATAGTCCTGAGGGTTAATACCCAAAGAAGCCACAAGGTTACCACGGTCATTAAGAAGCATGGTGGAATTAATGGTAAGCCATTCTGCATCGCTGTCCAGATCCTTAGTGTCAATCTCCATTTGGCTCAATTTGTAATTGAATGGCTCGCCAGTTAGGTTGTCGCTGTAATCAAGTCTACCGTTTTTGAGAATCAATTCGTCTATGCTAAAGCTGACAGGTTGCTCTTCTACATTCTCAGTAATACCCTGTTCATTGGAATCAGTTGACTCTGACTCTTCATCTAGCATGAATATGGAAAAGAAATTATTGGTGTTTGAATCAAGTTGGAAATAGGTGTAAGAATCGATGACTTCAATTTTATTGATGTGATAATCAGAATTAAAATAATCTAATTTATCAGCTACAAAATTGGTCTCCTTGGCCCCCAGAAATACCCTATCCGATGTATCTTTCATTTCAAAACCAATGGCTGTAGCATCTACGCCCACTACAACCTGCTCATAGTCATAGATATTTCCCGATACATGTACAGAAGCGTCCACATAGCCATCAATAGAATTGATCAAGGCATACTCTCTAACGTACTCGTAAAAAGGCTCGAAATAGAGTTGACTGATACCTACATCTGTATCAAAATCCCCGGTATTCGGATCAAAATTAAAGTTGGCCCTGAAGGATCCTCCCCTTTTCATATCAAAGGCAATATCAGCCGAACTCTTCTCTGCCTGATCCCATGAAATTAAAGGGACAAAAAAATTAATACCGGGAACATCCAATACTTTGCCCACGGTACGATCATCAAAAAGGAAATGGGCATTCTTTAATTCTATATCTGAAATGGAATACTTAAATGCAGTTTCGTCACCTTCTTCAACTGCCTCTGAAGAATCTGGCTCCAGAAAAAAGTCAATCAAATCATCATAATTGAAACTAGAATCTTCCATGATGATCTGAGTGTAAAGACCATCTATGACAAATTGCTCAACAACAATTTCCTCTTTGAAATATCTCAAAGGCTCTAGATCGAGAATCAAGGTATCAAAAGAAGCAAAAACGGCCTCTTGGTCTTCTTCTAGCATTTTGAAGTCGTATGCTTCGACTGTGCTGGTGAAGTAATTGTATTTAAGTTTCTCTAGTTGAACCTGTCTCCCCAGAAGCTCCGGGCTATTTTTGACCAAATAAGAACGGACCATGCCTGGCCCCAGAATCAATGCTAAAAGGATAACTAGTCCTAAACCAATTAAGGTAAATTTTAAAATCTTCGACTTCATCAGTGTCTTTTAGGAAGTTGTGACATCTTCGCCTAAAAATTTGAAACTAAAGCTATTAGAATTTTTGCATTTCTTTTTCCTTTTTACCTGTAATTTGAAGCCTTCTTCTAGCCAATTCTTTTGATATGGATCTTTTTACCGTAACCACCATTCTTATTGTTCTTTCTGCAGGATTCGCATTTATCAACACTAAATACCTGAAACTTCCCTTCACTATTGGATTGATGTTGATTGGGATCATCTTCACTTTAGGGGTCACTGTTTTGGGTAACTTCAGTCCTTACATAATGGATCGTGCAAACCTCTTAATTGAATCCATTGATTTTGAGACTATTCTGCTAGACGTGATGCTGAGTTTCCTTCTTTTTGCAGGAGCACTTCATACCAAATTAGACGCTCTGAAAGAGCAACGGGGACCAATAGCCCTTTTTGCAACCATAGGCGTGGTAGTTTCCACATTCCTTATAGGAACCATGATGTTTTACATCTTCGCCAGTTTCGGTCATCCCATTGACTATATCTACTGCCTACTCTTTGGAGCTTTGATTTCACCAACTGATCCAATAGCCGTGCTCGGAATTTTGAAGGACGCCAACGCTCCAAAAAAGCTGGAGACCAAAATTGTGGGAGAATCTCTCTTCAATGATGGAGTTGGTGTAGTGGTGTTTCTGGTAATTTTTCAGATTGCCCGCCAGGGTCTGGATGCCGTCACACCGGGAGATGTTGCACTTTTGTTCTTGGAGGAAGTTGTTGGTGGAATCGGCCTTGGATTGATAGCTGGCTACCTTACTTTCCAAATGATGAAAGTCATCGATCATTATGAAACAGAAGTCATTCTCACTTTGGCCTTGGTGATGGGACTCTCTGTATTGGCCCATCTTCTTCATGTGTCAGGGCCTCTGGCTGTAGTGGTCGCTGGAATTTTCATCGGCAATAAATCACCTGATATAGCCTGGTCGAAAACTACTCAGGGGTATGTGGATAAATTTTGGGAACTAGTGGATGTTCTACTGAACGCGGTCCTTTTTGTATTGATTGGACTAGAATTACTGATTATCACAGTAAATTCAGAATACATCATGTTCGGGCTAATAGCTATTCCAGTAGGCCTTCTCGCAAGATATTTAGCCTTGGCAGGCCCAGTAGCATTGTTCAGGGAGAGATTGGAATTCATTCCTAAAACCACCATGATCATGACCTGGGGTGGGATTCGAGGTGGAATTTCCATCGCTTTGGCGCTCTCTCTAGGCGCACAGATGGAACGAGAACTATTTCTAACCGTCACCTATATCATAGTGATTTTCTCTATTCTGGTACAAGGCTTGACCATCGGACCTTTGGTGATGCGTATAGTTTCCAAATCAGATGTCAAAATTGAATAGCTATTACCCATAAAAAGTGGAATTAATTATCGGGATACTAATCCTCCATTTCCTTATTGGGTTTGGATACCTTTTCTATAAACTTTTTGGAAAAGGGAATAGAGAGAAGTGATTGCTCCAACGGATTTCCAAAAAGTAGTTAAATGAATCTTCCGGAGTTTCTAAGCCTTTGGATTCTGAGTTTTTTATTTTTACTTTGTTTTTCAAAGTACTTTTAAAATGACCGATCCTAACGAAGATTTACTTGAAATAAAATCCATGATGGCAAAGAGCACCCGCTTTCTTTCACTTAGCGGTAGCTCCGGAGTGCTATTAGGCATATATGCTACAGGGGCTTCTATGCTGGCCTATCAATGGCTCTATCCCGAAGGAGTTCTCGATGAACTGTCTAATTGGCTTAATCCAGATGAAATAGTAACAAGGCTGATTATTTTGGCTTCTGTTCTTGTCTTTTTATCCTTATCCACATCATTTTTACTAAGTAGAAAGAGAGCTAAAAAG
Source organism: uncultured Cyclobacteriaceae bacterium (assembly GCA_937146645.1). Lineage (GTDB taxonomy): Bacteria > Bacteroidota > Bacteroidia > Cytophagales > Cyclobacteriaceae > Algoriphagus. The sequence continues at coordinate 20,697 of CAKZRQ010000015.1, read as the reverse complement.
AACTCAGAAAAGTTATGGACACCAGCTGGAAAGCGATTCTTAAGTGCGCTTTTTCTTCCCTTGCTCGTCGGAGGAGGAACCATTCTCGCTCAGCTTTACACTGAGAATTACACTTTAATCGCGGGAACTTCATTGATTTTTTATGGACTAGCCCTCCTAAACGCTGCTTCATTCACAGTTCGCAGCGTTCGCCATCTTGGGATGGTCCAGGTCATACTGGGTCTTATCGCACATTTTTATCCCGAATTTAGCCTTCTCTTTTGGTGGGTAGGGTTTGGGCTAGCCCACATAGTTTACGGAACTATCATGTACCTCAAATACGAGAAATAAGTGGCTGCCCAATACGATAAGGCTTTTGAAAATGTCATCAGACTAAGAGTGATGTCCATTTTAATGGTCAATGAAACATATGATTTTAATTCCTTCAAACAGGTAATGGAAGTCACTGATGGGAACCTAGCCACCCATCTCCGAAAACTGGAAGAAAAAGGATTCATCAGAGTTTCAAAATCTTTTATTGGCAGAAAGCCCCAAACTACTTATCAAGCCTCAAAAGAGGGACGAAATGCATTCACAGAGCACCTTGCCTTCCTTGAACAACTCATAAAAGACAATAAAACAACTTCATCAAAACTTTAAGCTATGGAACACATGATGAACCAAATAATCAAGTACAAGGATGACCCGTCTAAACTCGAGTCCCTTTACAGAAAGAGTAAGAGATCATTCATTAATAGCTTCAATGAAATCTATCCCCAACTCGAAGGAAACGCCATGGCGGAGTTCTGGAAGGCAAGGTTAGGTTATAAGCAAGAGCAGGATGGAATTTCCTGGGGTTCAAGAAAGGAATTCAGGTTCGTATTAATTCTTGCCTTTCTCGCTGGGTTATTCGCGAAAACCCAACAGATGTTTGACATTGATGAAGACTTCTTTTATCCCAGGAATCTAGCTTTTATCGCTATTCCGCCCATCACGGCATACTTTGCCACGAAGAATAAACTAACCAGTGACAGGATTTGGGGCATAATTTCGATTATTCTAGGTTCTCTTATTTATATCAATCTACTACCGGATGAAAGAACAAGTGACACGCTCACCCTTGCTTGTATCCATATGCCCTTGCTGCTATGGGCTGTTTTAGGTTTTGCTTTCTCAGGGAATGATTATCAGAATTTAGATAATCGAATGGGCTTCCTTCGCTTTAATGGGGATGTCATTATTATGGGGGTGGTTCTTGGCGGAGCCTTTGGTCTAATGTCAGGACTCACAATTGGTCTTTTTGATTTGATCGGAGTGAATATTGATGAATTTTATACCAAGTATGTCCTCATTTTTGGGTTGGCTTCGATCCCTCCTATTGCGACGCACCTCACACAGGCGAATCCCCAATTAGTGAGTAAAGTCTCTCCTATCGTAGCAAAAATTTTCAGTCCTTTGGTCTTGATTATGCTGGTCACCTACCTAGGAGCTATTGTCTACTCGGGTAAGGATCCATACAATGACAGGGAGTTTCTTTTACTCTTCAATATGCTTCTAATTGGAGTTCTAGCCTTGATTTTCTTTTCAGTGGCAGAATCCAGCAAAGATTCCAATGCTAAGGTTGGCAACTGGGTTTTAGGCGGGCTATCCATTGTAACTATAATCGTGAATCTTGTCGCACTCTCTGCCATTGCATTCCGAATAAATGAATATGGAATAACACCTAACAGAATGGCAGTTTTGGGAGTGAATGTGATCATGCTGGTTCATCTAGTCCTTGTCTGCGGAAAGCTCATTAAGCTTATTCGAAATCAAGCGGAGATAGATGAAGTTGGACAAAGCATTGCTCGCTTTTTACCAGTTTACTTTTTCTGGACGGCAATTGTAGCCTTCTTATTTCCGCTCATCTTCAATTTTCAGTAATCCAAAAATCTACTGAGTCCTATTTAGAAAAATGGCTCTATCTTGAATCAAAAATCAACCCTTTATGAAAATCAAGAACCTATTTTCGTCATTAGTCATCCTAGCTCTGACTTTTGGAATAGTCGCATGTGGAAGTTCTGAAAAAGAGGATATGACTTCAGAAGATGTTATTGAAGAATCTGAAGTCTCTTCTCAACTGGGAGGACTTGCCCTTTACACTGTTAGAGACGCCATGGCAGCGGATCCTAGAGGAACTCTACAAAAAGTAGCGGAAGCTGGATATGCCTATATCGAGGCTGCAGGATACGCCGATGGTAAATTTTATGGCATGGAGCCCGTTGAATTCAAAGAATATGTGGAATCATTGGGAATGAAGGCAGTTAGTACCCACATGGGAGCAGTGACCTTGGATAATGCTGATCAATTCATTGCGGATACAAAGGCAGCTGGCATGACTTACTTTGTGATCCCAGTTCCTCCGATGGGAATGTTCACCTTCGACGCCTCGACCATGAAGATGGGAATGAATGGGACTCCAGAGGACTTAGTCTCTATTCTAAATGAACTTGGCGAAAAATGCTCTGCTGCAGGCCTTACACTTCTTTACCACAACCATGACTTTGAATTCATGGAAAACGAGGATGGAGTTATCCTGGCCGACTACATTCTAGAGAATACAGATGCGGCTAACGTCAATTTTGAGATCGATCTTTTTTGGTCAACCAAGGCTGGCGCAAAAGCCAATGACTACTTCGCAAAGTATCCTGGTCGATTCAAAGCCTGGCATGTGAAGGACATGAATCCAGAAGGAATGTTTGCTCCAGTCGGGAAAGGGTTGATAAACTTCTCACAATTCCTGGTGGATAAGGAAACTGCAGGGTTGGAAGTTTACTTTGTTGAGCAGGATATGACATTTGATCTAGATCCACTTGAAGCCATAAAAATTAGTAACGAGGCTATACGAACCTTTGGATTTGAATAGAAAAAAGGCTGTCCAATTGGACAGCCTTTTATTTTTAGTCTAAAAGCAAGGTCAAGTTCCTAAAAGTGGAGCTATGGCCTCTGTAGCCATATCCATTTGTGGTTCTGGCATAAGCGGTCAGAATGAAACTATAGGCACAGGATTGCGGTGGTCTCCAATTCCCCGCGACAGGAATGGCCTTATTGGTAAAACCAGTCCAATTACCCATGGATGTGTTGTACCCCTCCGAATAAATGGTAGTAGCTAAACCACTACCATAGGTTGCTCTAAAGTTCACAGCTCTAAGATTACCTTCAGGATCGTGGGCTGTGATTCTAAATTTCAACCCGTCAGGGGCGGCCCCAATGTTTTCAATCGCACAGGCCGACACTTCGCTAGAACCATGCTTGATACTTTCAATTATGACATCGGGAATATTGTTGTCAATGTAAATCCAAACATTATCCTGTGCTACGATGCTCGTTCCCCTCATGAACCTCACAGTAATCTTATACTTACCGGGAAGTAAGGCTGTGGTAGGGAATTGTATTAATAAATCATCGATCGAATAATCTGCACTTGGGTTGGCCAAGGTATACAAACCTCTGGATGAAGCTGCAAAAGTCTCCAAAACATAGGTTGATCCATTCCATCGATAATTCGACCAATTGCTAATTAGCTTTTGAGCCGACCCCGTAGGCGGATCAATTAATACTTCATATCGCCTGGCATTTTGTGCCCACAACTGAGTGAGCTTCGTTCTATTACCTATCAAATTTAAGGTGCCACCAAAAGCAGCATTCTGTACGTTTAAGAAATAGCCTGGATCAGTTGTAGCGCGGCCTGTGCTTTGATTGATTTTGGTCTTTGGAATTAAACCAATCCCTCCAATAACAGGTCCCATTTGAGAAGAAGGAATACTCGGCTTTCTGCTCAAGATTAACTGCCTAAGCTTGGTAAAGTCTCTGTAGAAATTGCCTGGAAAATCAGTGGTGAAACCTGGATTGGAAGACTTTACTCTAAAGCCGAAATAGGTATAGGGAGGACTGAATGGCCAGGAGAGTCGAACATTGATCTCATCCAGTTCAATCTTGAATTTCCAAATTCTATGAGAAGTGGAAGAATCTTCACTTGGACCGAACTCCTGAACCACTTCTGAAGTAGAGGGATTGGAAAGAATTCCAGTCCACCTTCCCGGACCTAAATACTTTTGCTGTGCGAGTCTATTGGGCTGATTCGGATAAAGTGCATAATTAATATCTTGATTCGCGGTAATCTTTCGATTCCTGTTGTAGTCAAAAGAAAGCCAGAAGTAATCTCCGGTACCAGTGTCATTTCCGGTATCCTGGACTACGTCTAAAGCCAAATACAGATACCTTGCATCGTTTTTAGCATGTACGCTTCCGCGAGAAAATTTCAGTTTCCCTGCTCCTGTCCAATCCCCCGCATTAAAGGGTTTATTTAGGTCAACAGGTGTTTCCGCCCAAGTACTCCGCAAAGGGAATGCAAAAAGCAAGGGGTTAGTAATCGATAGTTTTTTAATTCGAGTAGGCATAGTAGATAAAAATTTGATAAGAAATAGAAATAAAGTAGCCCAGGCTGCTGAAAAAAGACCTGGATAAAAATCCGATAAACGGACAGAAATAATGAAGCATAGAAAAATTAAAAACTTCTTATTTCCTTGAAAACCAATTACTTATAATTTAATTAATAAATGGTACAATCAAAAGAAAAAACATGGTTTTTACCTGATGAATCTTAATTTTTGTTAGGTCAAACACTTTTTGAGTTGATTCCAACTCATTTTTTGCTTCTTGAGAAAAAACCAGCCAAAGCCCATCACATGTTAGAGCTGATTGATTTCAGGAAAAGCTACGGATCAGATTTCCATTTGGAGATTGGAAGTTTAAATCTAGAAGCCGGGATTCACCTCATTCTGGGAGAAAATGGATCAGGAAAATCCACATTATTAAAAGCTGTGGCTGGGATTCATCCTTTTGAGGGTGAGATAGTTCTCTCTGGAGTTTCGATTTCTAAGGACCCATTGAAATATCGAAAGTTGATTGGCTTTGCGGAAGCTGAACCATTATTTCCTGATTTCTTAAGTCTGGAAGATCTGATTCAGGTAGTGGTTAAAGCCAAGCCGAGTTCCCCTACTCAGGTTGAGGATCTAAAAGAAACCTTGAAGATTGGCGCCTTTTCACAACAGGCCATCGGTAGTTACTCTTCGGGAATGCTCAAAAAATCGGCACTCCTTCTGGCTTTCATAGGTGACCCGAAACTGATAATTCTAGACGAAGCCTTCACCACTCTGGACGTTGGCACCCAACATTCTCTTACAAAGCTGGTGCAAAGGAAATCCAAAGAAGGCACAAGTTTTCTTCTCACTTCCCATCAAAATGAGCCAATCACTGCCTTTGATTTGATCTCTACTATTTCCTTAAACCAAGGAAGAATAATTGAGCATGAAGGAGCTTAGTATATCGGCTTTTGTGAGCCCATTTTACAGACAATATCTTGGTTTCTGGGTATTACTGTTGGTATTTACTACCGTTTTTATGGAGTATCCCCAGCATGTTCTTTTGGCGGAGTTCATCTATAGAAACCCTATCCTTCCCTGGGTCCTTCCTTTGATTTTCCTCAGTTTCTCTATGCTGGTTCTCAGCTTTCAGAAGGAATTACTTTGCAAGCCATCGTATGCCATTTTTCATCATTTGGGCCTATGGCCCAAAACTGAATTTCGGTCCCATATCTTTCAAGTTTGGATCTCTACTCACGCCTTTTTTATAGTCTATTTGGGTTTCTTGAGCATTTATGGAATCAAGGCACATTCCTACCTTTCAGTATTCGCCCTTTGGTTGGTCATTATTTTCAGCTTTGTGCTCCATCTGAACCAAATCAAAAAAACTTTTTCAAAACCTATCAAAGAGAGGCTTGTCCCAAGGCCTTTCAAAAGGCTGACTCTTCCTCCTTTCAGTTGGCTATTGGTACAGCTAAAGGAAAAAAGACCACTCCTCCTTCTTTCGACCAAGGGACTTAGCCTCATTCTCTTAAGCGGCTTTTTCACCTCTTATGCTACCGGAAGATATGATATAAGATGGCTACTATTTGCTGGTTTGATTGCCGCTTATTTCCATTTACCCATTTTAATGGAACGGATGAAAATGGAAGCCACTAGCATGAATTGGTTTAAATCCTTGCCTTCTCATCCTTGGAGAAAATCGAGGGAACATATTATAGGATTGAGCTTAATTCTATCGCCCGAAATCCTGATGTTTTTCTGGAGAGGAATTGAGGTACTTAGTGCTTTTGAGGTCGGGTATTTAGCAATTTATATGCTTTCTCTTGTCCTGGGACTTCTCGGATTACTGAAATGGATAAGGCTCAAAAGCTATGATCAGAGAATATTGATACCAGCGTTTTTCATAGTCTTCATTACTATCATTTTCTCCTTTCATCCGCTTTTCATATCCATTTTGGGCCTTTGCCTCTTTGTCTTAATGATGAGACATGCCTATGAACAATAAAACCCTGCAGTAAGGATACCGCAGGGTTAAGATTTTTAATTGAAGCGAATACTATTTTGCTGGAAGCACTCTGGAACTTACCTCACCAAAACCAACTCTGACCTCATCCTTCTCGGCATATCCCTTCATGATTACAGTATCCCCATCAGCGATAAACTTTCGCTCTTCCCCAGTATCCAGCTTCAGCGGCTTAGTACCCTTCCATGCCAACTCCAACATAGACCCATAGGAATCTTCTGTGGCACCAGAGATCGTACCCGAAGCCATCATATCTCCTACATTGATATTACAGCCATTCACAGTATGATGGGCAAGCTGCTGAGCTACCGACCAATACATGTACTTGAAATTGGAATCGCAGACTTTAGTTGGAGCTTTGCCGTCAGGCGCAATGTGAACCTCCAGATTAAGGTCGTAATTTCCTTCCCCTTCTATTTTCAAGTAGTCCAAAACCTCTGGAGTTTGCACAGGTCCCTGAACCTTGAAAGGTTCCAAAGCTTCCGTCGTAACCACCCAAGGAGAAATGGAAGAAGCGAAACTTTTCCCAAGGAAAGGGCCGAGTGGAACATACTCCCAAGCCTGGATATCTCTAGCCGACCAGTCATTGAAAAGGACAAAACCGAAAATATATTCTTCGGCATCCTTTGTGGAAATAGAATCTCCCATTTTGGTTTCCTTTCCAGTAATGAAAGCCATTTCCAATTCAAAGTCTAGCCTTCGACTTGGGCCAAATTCAGGTAAATCCATAGTAGGATCCTTGTATTGCCCCTTAGGCCTGTAAATAGGCGTACCAGATGGGATTATAGAAGATGCTCTCCCGTGATAGCCTACAGGAATATGTCTCCAGTTGGGAAGAAGAGCGTTTTCAGGATCACGAAACATTTTGCCCACGTTGGTGGCATGCTCAATGCTGCTGTAGAAATCAGTGTAATCCCCCACTTTTACCGGCATCAACATCTCCGCTTCCTTCCGATTCACCATCACTTTTCCTCTGATAGAATGATCACGAAGGGAAGCGTTATCAGCCAAAAGCAGTTCCTGGACTTTCTCTCTTACCTTTCTCGTCTTTTGCTTACCTAGAGATATAAAATCGTTCAGGGTTTCGCTCAAGAATATGCCTTCCGGCAAAAACAAATCGGAGAAAAACCCTTCCTGATCAAGTACACTCAAATCCACGATTTTCACTCCAATTGCCACTCCAATCCTAGGAGAAAGTCTCTTATTCTTGAAAATCCCAAAAGGCAAGTTGTAGATAGAAAAATCTGAGTTTTTAGGCACTTCAGCCCAGGTCTCCAGTTTCGTAATTGGCGTTCCGCTCATGAGTTATTGATCTAAAGGAATGGCAAATTTAGAACTTCAAAAGGATTTCAAAAGCATTAACTCACGTTAAGACTAAATGATTCTGTAAGTGTCAGGAAGTGACCTAACTTAAATTCGGCCATACGCTCCAAGACAATCCGAATACATTTTGAAATGAGATTCATTATATTCGATTTCACCTATTCTTTTTTCACATGAGATTCAGTCAAAGAGCTATGGTAGCTCTCCTCCTTATTCTTCTTTATTCCCCACTGATTGCGCAGGAAAAATCACTGATCGATCAGCTTGAAGAAATTGCCATTGTGGACCAAAAGGTAATGATGCCTATGCGAGACGGTGTGCGATTAGCCACAGACATTTACCGACCTAAAGGGGATGGAAAATATCCGATTGTATTCAGTCGAACTCCATATAATTTCAATACCTGGGGAAATGGCCAAATGAATACCCGAACCATGCAACGAGCATTGGATTGGGTGAAAAAAGGCTATGCTTATGTGGTTCAAAACGAGCGAGGTCGCTATTTCTCGGAAGGAGAATGGGACATTTTGGGCGTCCCCCTGACAGATGGCTATGATGCCATTGACTGGATGATTGAGCAGCCTTGGTCAAATGGCAAAGTGGGAACATTAGGATGTAGCTCAACTGCCGAATGGCAAATGGCTGTGGCTTCCTTGGATCATCCCGGCTTAGCAGCATTGGTACCACAGGGTTTTGGAGCCGGTGTGGGTAGGATCGGAGATTTTTATGAGCAGGGTAACTGGTATCGCGGTGGAGCCGGACAGATGCTTTTTACTAATTGGCTCTATAGTGTACAGCATGATCCTATGAGACCAAGACTCCCTGAGGGCATTGGTCAGGAAGACCTTTTACGACTTCAGCGTTTTTATGATATGTCCCCAGAGTATCCTCGAATTGATTCTAAGGCGGCTTTGAGTCACCTCCCTGTGCAGGATATCATTAAAAATGTAAATGGACCCATGGGAATCTACGAGGAGATGATCACCCGCAAGCCCAATGACCCAAAATGGTATGAGGGCGGATTGTACCATGATGATATGCCTTTTGATAAGCCAAGTTTTTGGTTTGTATCCTGGTTTGATGTGTCTGCCGGACCGAACATAGCCCTCTTCAATCATGTACGAGAAAATGCCGTTTCCCAAATGGCAAGAGATAATCAATATCTAGTGATAGCCCCAGTTCTTCACTGCTCCTATACCCGTGCTACAGAAAACACCATGGTTGGAGATTTGAGTGTAGGAGATGCAAGGCTCAATTATGATGAGATGATTACCGCTTGGTTTGATAAATGGCTCAAGGATCAAAGCAGTGACACAGTAGAAGAGCTTCCAAGAATTCAATACTACACCATGGGATCAAATGAGTGGCAAAGCTCGGATGTTTGGCCACCGACCGAAGCTGAGATGACTACCATGTACCTACACTCTGAAGGAAATGCGAATACCAGAATGGGCGATGGTTTGCTTTCTCCGAAAAAGCCGAAAAAGGACATGCCCGACACGTTTGAATACGATCCCATGAATCCGGTAGAATCATACGGCGGAAATGTCTGCTGTACCGGAAATGCAGTCAAGGGAGGGTCCTTTGATCAGAGTGAAATGGAAATGCGAGATGATATTTTGGTATATACTTCTGAGCCTTTGGAAGAAGGAATCGAAGTTTCCGGATTCATAGAAAGTTACCTTTATCTGTCCTCAAACGCAAAAGATACCGATGTGACCATAAAATTGATAGATGTTCATCCTGACGGCAAAGCTTACAATCTGGATGAAACCATTCAAAGAGTACGCTATCGAGAAGGCTATGATAAAGAAGTATGGATGGAAGAAGGTGAAGTTTATGAAGTCAAAATGACTCCCATGAGCACTTCCAATTTCTTCAAAAAAGGACATCGGATTAGAATTGAAGTGAGTAGCTCAAACTTTCCAAGATTCGATAGAAACCTGAATACAGGCGGCAATATTTATGATGAAACTGAGGGAGTGGTTGCCACAAATTCTATTCATCATGGAAAAAATCATTTGAGTAGAATCGTACTACCTATTGTGCAGAAATAGAAACCTGACGAAATCATCAATGGAATAAATAATGAGGATGATTTCTGGTAAGGTCATAACAGGGTTCACAGTTCTAAAGCTAGTACTGAGCATGAGTTTAGTGCTAGCTTTTTTTACTGTTGAGGCCCAAGAGCATCAAGAACATGAGACCGTTGAAATTCCAGAGCCACTCATGTTTGATCTGGTCCGAGGACTTGGAGCGAGAAAAGGGGAACTTGAGGTCAATTCGCTCGCCGACTTTCCAATTGACAATTTCAATCAGCGGGGAGTAGAATGGGCACCCGAGATTGAATATGCTATTTTCAATAATTTTGCCGTCGAACTCGAATTTCCCATGAACAACGTGGAACTCGAGGCAATCAAAGTGGCAGCTCAGTGGACCATAGGCGATTCCAAAAACGGCAAATTCATCCATGGAATCCAGGTACTTGGAGAACGATATCTTCATGATGAAATTTTTGAGCTTAATTTCCTGTATGTACCCGCTTACAGGTTCAATCATATCTGGAGCGCAATTGCTCTGATCGGTGTCATGCTGGAATCTGGTGCAGAAGCGGCGGCAGACACAAGCACCATACTCTTAAACGCTTCTATTTTTGCTAACCTCCAGGAAAACATGGTAGTCGGGGTAGAATTCAATAACACCAATCCGGGATTTCAAGAAATAGATGATAATGATATGGAATTGCTTATCCTGCCACAGTTCCACTATGAATGGCCCAATGGATTATCCGTTCAAACCGGTCTAGGGCCCAGATTCGATGATGGAGAAATCAACGGATCGGGAGTACTCCGAGTGATCAAAACTTTTTGAATTAGGATTTATAAAGGCTAAGAAATTTTCGCCTTTATCCTACCTATCAAAATCCCGAAAAAACCCTAATTTTGCCTGCTAATTCGAAAATCAACAGCATGTCTCTAGCAAGCAAATACGACCCAAAAGACGCAGAAGCTAAGTGGTATAAGTATTGGATGGATAACAAACTTTTCTCCTCCAAAATCGACCCTGAAAAAGAGCCATATACCATCGTCATTCCTCCACCGAATGTGACTGGTGTCTTGCACATGGGACACATGCTAAACAATACCATTCAGGATGTTTTGGTCCGTAGGGCCAGAATGCAAGGGAAGAATGCCTGTTGGGTCCCCGGAACTGACCACGCTTCTATTGCCACTGAAGCGAAGGTGGTGAACATGCTGAAGGATCAGGGAATCGATAAAAAATCGCTAAGCAGGGAAGAGTTCCTAAACCATGCCTGGGAATGGAAAGAAAAGTACGGTGGAATCATCCTTGAACAGCTGAAAAAACTAGGAGCATCATGTGACTGGGATCGTACAGCTTTCACCATGGATCCAGGTTTAAGTAAAGCGGTGATCGATGTATTCGTGGATCTTTACGAAAAAGGCAAAATCTATCGTGGTATCCGAATGGTGAATTGGGATCCCCAGGGAAAAACGGCACTTTCTGATGACGAGGTAATCACAAAAGAAGTAGCTTCAAAGCTCTACTATGTCCATTATAAAATCGAAGGTTCAGAAAATGAGCATTTGACCATAGCCACGACTCGTCCTGAGACAATCATGGCTGACGTGGCAATATGCATCAACCCAAATGACCCACGGTTCAAACATTTAAAGGGTAAGAAAGCCATCGTTCCATTGATAAATCGAAGCATTCCCATCATAGAAGATGAGTATGTGGACATGGAATTTGGTACAGGATGCCTGAAGGTCACCCCTGCCCACGATATCAATGACTATGAGCTCGGTCTCAAGCATAAGCTGGAGGTAATCGATATCCTAAATGATGATGGAACCTTAAATGAAAAGGCGCAAATCCTCGTTGGTGAAGATCGATTTGTGGCCAGAAAAATGATTGCGAAGAAGCTGAAGGTTGTAGATCAACTTGAGAAAATCGAAGATTACACTTCGAATGTAGGCCACTCTGAGCGGACGGATGCGGTTATTGAACCGAAGCTTTCTCTGCAGTGGTTTCTGAAAATGGATGAAATCACAAAGCCAGCGTTCAGCTCTGTGATGGATGACATTATTCAGCTTCATCCACCCAAATTCAAGAATATGTACAGAGTTTGGATGGAGAACGTTCGCGACTGGTGTATCTCGCGCCAGCTTTGGTGGGGACACCAAATCCCAGCATACTATCTTCCAAATGGAGAGTTCGTGGTAGCAAAATCTAAGGAAGAGGCTCTCGCTAAAGCTAAGGAGCAGGATGCAAATCTCACCCTCGATGATTTATCTCAGGATGAAGATGTACTCGATACCTGGTTCAGCTCATGGCTGTGGCCAATTTCAGTTTTCGATTCGGAAGTTTTTTCCACAGGCAAACCAAATGAGGAACTGAAGTACTACTACCCTACCAATGACCTAGTTACAGCTCCGGAAATTCTATTCTTCTGGGTGGCCAGAATGATCATTGCCGGGTATGAGTACATGGGCGATAAGCCATTTAAAAATGTATATCTGACTGGAATTGTACGGGATAAACTTGGACGAAAGATGTCTAAGAGTCTGGGGAATTCTCCGGATCCTCTGGAGCTGATTGCGCAGTATGGAGCTGATGGGGTCAGGACAGGTATGCTTTTCTCCTCTCCCGCTGGGAATGACTTGCCATACGATGATAAGCTCGTGGAGCAAGGAAGAAACTTCTCGAATAAAATTTGGAATGCATTCAGATTGGTAAAGGGTTGGGAAATTGATCCTAAGCTTGATGGCAGTGAAAATCAAGCTTCCATCGAATGGTTCGAAAGCAGGTTCAATCAAGCTCTCGAAGAGATCAATGATCATTTCGATAAGTTCAGAATTTCAGATGCTTTGATGACCACTTACAAGCTGGTGTGGGGAGATTTCTGTTCCTGGTATCTGGAGATGATCAAACCGGAATATCAGCATCCTATTGACCGGGCCACTTATGATAAGACCCTGAATCTATTTGAAGATGTCCTTAGACTCTTGCATCCATTTATGCCTTTTATATCGGAAGAGCTTTGGCACCAGATCAAAGAAAGATCAGTGGAAGAATCTTTGATTTTGGCTGAATGGCCAAAGCAAAAAGAGTTCGATAAAGCAATTATCAATGAGGCCACTCAGGTTTTTGAAGTGATATCTCAGGTGAGAAATTTAAGGGCTTCGAAAGGAATGTCCCCGAAAGAGGCCTTGGATCTTACTATTAAAACCAAAGATCAACTGATTTATAGCCGCTTTGAAAATGTCCTTAAAAAGCTGGGTAATCTGAGTTCTTTCAGCTTTGGTGAATCTGTTGAAAATGCCATGAGCTTCGTGGTGAAATCAGACGAATGTTTCGTTCCTATGAATGATTCCATCGATGTAGAAGAAGAGAAAGCAAACATCCAGAAGGAACTTGACTACACCAGAGGTTTTCTAAATTCGGTGATGAAAAAGCTCGGCAATGAACGTTTCGTTGCGGGAGCTCCTGAGCAGGTGGTGGCTAATGAAAGAAAGAAGCAGGCTGATGCTGAAGCAAAGATTAAAGCTTTGGAAGAGAGCCTGGCTAAGCTCGGTTAAGTCTTATTTTTCAGTCCTTATAATTCCCGAATCCAAAGATCCCGAAAGATGACACCTTGGCCTTCACTTTGAAGACCTATGTATCCTGAGGTGAGCGGTTTCCCATCTACCTTGATTTTTGGATCAAAGCCATGAGCTACACCTCCACCTATTTGCGGCGCAGTGTAGGTCAAAACGGTATCTCCATTAACAAGGTGATGGACGATGGAGTCCGCATAAACAATGAGCTCGGCTTTTACCCATTCATTCCATTGATAGGTATCTGATGCAGAACTTATGCAGTGCCGCGGATCGATTCTTCCATTGAGAACCACATCAGTTCCAGGTGAACACATATTACCTGTTGGCCTTCTATTTCCTTCCTCCTCTTCAGCGAGCATTTGATACTCTACGGAAATCGGCCAGTCTTGCTCTTTCAGAATGGTTTCTGGTGCCTGTGAATGAAACATCACACCAGAATTGCGATACGTATAGCTTGGAGCATCTTCCAGCCACTGCTCGGTGAAACGATATTCCCATTTTAAATGAAAAGATGAAAACGGCTGTTCGTAAAAAAGATGTCCATATCGCGTCCCAAATTCTTCATAATCAGAGTAATCAACCACAATCTCCTCATCTACCACTCTGAACGTATTCTGGTAGTTATCTCCCAATTCATGATGAAATAGCTTTGGTGTCCAGCCATCCAGATTTTTCCCATTAAAAAGACTAACCCATTCTTCACTACTATCTTCGATAGGGTAGTATCCTAATGCCAAAAGGAGGAAATAAAGAATCGAAATCATCATAACTCTACCACTTAAATTAAAATTTAACCGTTCTTCGGGCTCTTTTATTCTTAAAATAGCATTAACTTATGCAAAGTTTGTCCTGGCAATCACCACTTTTAAGATTTGACAAACCCTTTTATTTCAATTTAATTTTATCAACATGAACACAAAAAACTTCAGGCAAAGAATTAAGCTGGTTATCCCAATTATTTCTTTGATGATGATTGGTGCTCTCAGTTCAGAGGCACAAGAAAAGCCCAATATCCTGGTGATTTGGGGAGATGACGTGGGACAAAGCAATATCTCTGCTTATACCCGAGGTATGATGGGTTATCAAACCCCCAACATTGATCGAATAGCGAATGAAGGCCTGATTTTTACTGACTACTACGGAGAGCAGAGCTGTACAGCTGGTAGATCCAGCTTCATCATGGGTCAAAGTGTATTCAGAACTGGCCTTTCCAAAGTTGGCCTACCGGGCGCTGAACTTGGAATGCAAGTTGAGGATCCTACCATAGCAGTTTTTATGAAGGATCTTGGCTACGCCACTGGCCAATTTGGAAAAAATCACCTTGGAGACAAAGATGAAATGCTTCCTACCAATCATGGCTTTGATGAGTTTCTTGGAAACCTCTATCACCTAAATGCAGAAGAGGAACCGGAGAATGAAGATTATCCAGGAGACGTAGTAATGCCAAATGGCAAGACCTTTAGAGAAAATTATGGCCCTAGAGGAGTAATTAAATCCTCTGCAGATGGCTCAATCGAAGACACAGGCCCATTGACTAAGAAAAGAATGGAGACTGTGGACGACGAAACGGTGGCAGCAGCCATAGACTTCATCAGAAGACAAGAGGATGCCGGTGTACCATGGTTTGTCTGGTGGTCTGGAACTCGAATGCACTTCCGAACTCACGTAAAAGAAGAGCTTAGAGGAATCTCAGGACAAGACGAGTATGCGGATGGCATGGTAGAGCACGATATGCATATCGGACAATTCCTCGATTTATTGGATGAATTAGGTATCGCAGATAATACCTTGGTTTTCTATTCTACGGACAATGGTCCGCACATGAATACCTGGCCAGATGCGGCAATGACTCCCTTCAGAGGTGAGAAAAACACCAACTGGGAAGGTGGCTGGAGAGTCCCAGCGATGGTTAGATTCCCAGGGGTCATCCCTGCAGGTTCTGTTAGTAACGGAATCGTTCATCATATGGATTGGCTCCCTACCCTTGCAGCAATTGCCGGCAAGGATGATGTGAAAGAGGATTTGCTTGACGGATATACTTCTTCTGCCTTGGGCAGAAGTTATAAAATTCACTTAGATGGCTATAACCAGTTGGAGCATTTCAAAGATCCTCAAAATGTACCCAGCGCAAGAAATGAAATTTTCTACTTCACGGATGATGGAGACCTTTCTGCTTTAAGATATAATGACTGGAAAATGATTTTCCTTGAGCAAAAAGTTTACACGACTTTAGAAGCTTGGGCTAATCCTTTCACCGAATTGAGGGTCCCGCTTATTTTTAATTTAAGACGAGATCCTTACGAAAGATCACAGTTAACCTCTAACACCTATTATGATTGGTTAATAGACAGGGTTTATTTGCTGGTACCTGCTCAAGAGTATGTAGGTAAGTTTCTACAAACATTCCAAGAGTATCCACCAAGGCAAAAAGCTGCGAGCTTCTCGTTGGAGCAAGTCATGGAAAAACTTCAAGTGGGACAAGGTAGTTAACCACTCTTATTTTTACCGCTTAGCTTAACACCTAAAAAAACCGCCAGTTTCCTGGCGGTTTTTGTTTTTGGAAAGATATAAAATTAATGACTCCAGTCGTATGAATCTATCTTTTCAAGACACTCCTTAAGAAGATCGATCGAATCTGAAATATCCTGCTTATGAGCCATTTCTATTACTTGATGAAGGTGTCTGGTTGGAATGGAGATTGCTCCCGCAATAGCACCCTGTTTTCCCATTCTTTGGACTCCTGCAGTATCTGTACCTCCGGCCGTTAGAATCTCTGGTTGCCAGGTGATTTCAGCCTCGTTAGCAGTCTTCTTCATAAATTCGACCATCCGATAATCACAAATGGTCATAGCATCCATGATTTTTATAGCTGTGCCTTTTCCAAGTTCAGTGACCTTTTCATGAGCTTGGGCTCCTGGCACATCGAAAGCGATCGTAGTATCTAAGGCAATTCCAAAATCTGGATTAATACTATGAGCAGCGACATTGGCACCTCGAATTCCTACTTCCTCCTGAACGGTGAAGGTGGCGTAAACATCAAATGGTGGATTTTCAAGCTTTTTAAGGGTCTCAATTAGGATGAATACCGCTACTCTATTATCAATAGACTTACAATTCACACAATCCCCCATCTCAATCAATTCTCTCTCCCTTGTAACC
The DNA here is from genome assembly GCA_937146645.1 of uncultured Cyclobacteriaceae bacterium. Taxonomy (GTDB): domain Bacteria; phylum Bacteroidota; class Bacteroidia; order Cytophagales; family Cyclobacteriaceae; genus Algoriphagus. The sequence goes on along the minus strand of CAKZRQ010000015.1, from coordinate 4,186 downwards.
GGATCACCCACGGTGATATATTTCTCTACTTCTTCCTTAGGCATTCCCATGTCTATGAAGAAATCAGTAGTCTTTGGAAGTTTATTCCTTTCCTCTGGACTCATCACGTGAATGGGCTTACTACCCATCACACCAATTAGATCCTTCTTACCATGAACAATAACTCTCTGAGCGGTAAGCGTTTTTGGATCAAATCCCCCGAGCGTATGAAACCTTAGGAAGCCATTGTCATCGATGTGCTTTACAATAAAGCCGATCTCATCTAAATGCGCCGCAACCATCACCCGCTTTCCATCAGGATTATTCAGACCCTTTTTAATAGCGATTACGTTACCCAGATTATCAGTTTTGACCTCATTAACCAGAGGAGTCACTGTCTCGATAACGAGGTCTCTTACTCTTTTTTCAAAACCTGGAGCACCAGCAATTTCACATACCTGCTTCAGCAGGGACACATTGATAGACATAGAAAATAATTTAATTGAAAATTTTTTCGGCCTAGTAAGCTCGAACGGTTTTTCCTTCCATGAAATTCACAAATGACCTATTTACCACGCGGGTACCACCTACGGTTGGATAATTTCCAGTAAAGTACCAGTCTCCAAGATGGTTAGGAATACATTTATTTAGATCTTCTACCGTTTGGAAGATTACTTTCACTTCAGCCCTGATTTCAGGTGCAGTCACAATCTCGGCCACTTTATCAGAAACCTCTTCATAGGTGAATTGGTCATAAACCTTTTTCACATAGTTTTCACTGTTCGAAGGATCTGCCACGCACAGATCATAAATCTCATCAAGACGATTTTCGATTTTTCTCTCCTTCAATAACTCAAGTGCGGCTCGAAAGGCAATAAACTGCTTCATTCTTGACATATCGATTCCATAGCAATCTGGGAATCGAATCTGCGGTGCTGAAGACACGATAATAATTTTCTTCGGATTAAGCTGATCGAGAGTGGTAAGAATACTTTTTTCAAGAGTTGTACCCCTAACGATGCTATCGTCAATAACCACAAGAGTATCTACACCTGGCTTAATGACCTCGTAGGTTGTATCATAAACACTGGAAACCATCATATCCCTATCATCATCATTGGTGATGAAAGTTCTGAGTTTGACGTCCTTGCTCACCAATTTCTCAACCCTTGGCCTAAAACTTAATAGTTCTTCTGGGTCCCCCAAATGTGGTTTTCCTTCCACAAAAACTTCTCTCCTCTTGCTGGAAAGATATTCTTCCAAGCCCTGGAGCATGCCCAAGAAAGAGGTTTCTGCTGTATTTGGGATGTAAGAGAAAACAGTATTCTTTAGGTCAAAGTCAATAGCCTTCAGAATCTGAGGCACTAGAGCCTTACCTAAATCTTTTCTTTCCTGATAGATATCCGGATCTGTTCCTCTCGAGAAATAAATTCTTTCAAATGAACAAGATTTCTTTTCTCTGGCAGGCATAATTTCAGCCTGTTCAAATGAAGCATCTTTATTGATTACCAAGGCATGGCCTGGCTTAATTTCTTCAATTGCCTTAAAATCTATTCCGAATGCTGATTTTATGGCAGGCTTTTCGGATGCCAATACGATTACTTCGTCATCAGCATAATAGTAGGCTGGTCGGATTCCGGATGGATCACGAACCACAAAAGATGATCCATTACCGATCAATCCGGCCATCGCATAGCCTCCATCGAAATCTCTACAGGACCTCCTTAGAATTCTAGCTACGTTCAGCTCATCCTCGATCAAATGGGTGATCTCTTCATTCTGGAATTGATGCTTATACTTATCGAAAATTCTTTGGTTCTCTTCGTCAAGGAAGTGACCGATCTTCTCCATTACCGTAACGGTATCCGTCTTCTCTTTTGGGTGCTGACCCAGTTCAACCAGCTTTCCGAAAAGCTCCTCTACATTGGTCATGTTGAAGTTTCCGGCCATGACGAGATTTCTACTTCGCCAGTTGTTTTGCTTTAGAAATGGATGACAGGTCTCAATGCTATTTTGGCCATGAGTGCCGTATCTCAAATGTCCTAACCAAACCTCCCCCGAAAAGGCTATATTTTCCTTGAGCCATTCTCCATCTGCCAAACCATCTACTCCACCAAGCTTTCTGGCTTTCTTGTACTTTTTGTTAATCTTCTCGAAAATGTAATTAACCGCAGATGGTTCTACTGAGCGGTACCGGCTGATGTAGCGAGTCCCTGGTTTCGTGTCAATTTTGACATTGGCAACTCCTGCTCCATCCTGCCCTCGGTTAATTTGCTTCTGCATCAAGACATAAAGTCGACTCGCAGCGTAGTTGGGTGTTTTGTACTTGTCGATGTAATATTGTACAGGCTTCCTAAGCCTAATCATTGCAATACCACATTCGTGCTTGATAGCGTCACTCATATCGACTAGATCAAAGGTTATATTGAGAACTCAAAGTTATCGTAATTTAAAAGATTATTCGGCCCAAAAAAGTTCGAATCCTCTCTTTTATTACAAAATTTTGATAATTGACAAATGAGCAAATTTTGACCTAAACTTTCTACCCCTTCTATCTCCTCTATTTCCCTGTTTTTTAAAGGATTAGAACTTCAGATAAGTATAGCCTTCCGGTACATATGTGGTGATGGTGGTGAGGGCAGAAAGGGCAATTTCGGCTCCGGACCAAAGGTCTTCTTGCTCCAGGTCTCTAGCGATCATGGATTGCCCACAAATGTAAAATTCAGCTCCGGCTTCTTTCAGGGCTTCGTATACCTTCAGGTTGGGATTATCTGTATTATATCGATCCTGATATTTTTCATCATTTACGATTGAATAGATTGCGCCCCCATGAACCACAACTTTTAAATCAATATTCTCCTTTGGCACGCCAGCAATTCCATGAAGGTTCATCATTCGAGCCAGATTATTTACCCATCGATTGACATCCCTTGGGTTGTTTGAACCGGAGGTTAAATCCACGAAAATTTTGTATTCCTTATTGGGATCAGGCCTCTCAGTAGCTTCTTCGATCTCGTAAATCCCACCTTCACCTTTCACGATAGGGTATTTAGCAGTTTGAGCTTTGGCACAAAGCGCAAAAAAGAAAAGTGAGATTAAGGGCAGTAGTAGTCTTTTCATCGGTTCAGTTTTAAAGATGAAAAGCTAGCTAAAATCCGTCCTTTCTCAAATCTTCAATTCTGCTTTTTTCAGTGTTCACGTAGCTCATTTCCTGTTCCAGATCAGCCGGCCTTTCGAATTCATCCGAATTCACGTAGGATTGATAAAGTTCGAGCTCTTCGAGAGCTTTATCATAATAGCTCAACCTCTTAAAAATATCGATTCGAATAGTCCGAGCCCAGAGCTTTCCAGGGTCAAGTTTTAAGGCCTCTTCGGCCAAATCAAGAGCAAGTCCGTAATCCTCTTCTTTGAAAAAGTAATAGTCCGCAGCACCAGCAAACCAATCTGCATTTTCACTATCTCCATTAATAAGCTCCGATTCGATAAAAGAATCCATCTCATCTGCGGTACTGGTCTCAACCATAAAGGCCACCTGCTCATTCACCCAAGAAATATAAATCATCGCATTATCAGGAATGATATCTACGTCAATCGTTAATGTTTCATAGAATCGATCCGTCTTAAGATTTTTCATCGGATACCTCAAGACATCTTTGGCGGGATCATAATCATAGCTACCATACAATTCGGTATCCGTGTTTAGGATTAGCATCCAGGATTCCTTATTCGGAATGGTGAAGATAGAGTACTGGCCTGCCTCGACAGTTTGGCCTCCTATTTTTACATTCTTGTCAAAGCTGATTTTAGTGGCATAGCCTGCTCCCGTTCTCCAGACCTTATTCCATGGCACTAAATCTCCAAAAATCACTCTACCCCGAGCAGATGGACGCTCGTACTCGATATGGATGTTGGTGTTACCAACTATCTGAGAAATCTCTCCTTTTGGGCTTCTGGAAGGGAAAGGATAATCTTCTTCTTGAGCAATGATCTGATTTACAGAAATCAGAAAAACGAAAAGCGAAAGGGAAGTTTTGAAAAGCTTTTGCATAATATTTTTCATAGTGAGACAGGTTCAATAAGCTATTACGTAAACTAACAAAAAAAGCTCTTCAGAATTCTGAAGAGCTTTTGTGCGCACGAGAGGATTCCGCGATGGCATGTGTTAAGTGTTTGGCGTTCAATTAGAAGGGGGTTTGGATCTATGTAT
>CAKZRQ010000014.1 GCA_937146645.1 uncultured Cyclobacteriaceae bacterium | reverse complement strand
ACTTACGCCATCGCGGAAATGATCATGAAGGTAAAAGAGCCGATTGAGCCTGAATACAATTTGATCAAGGAAGATCAGTTACTATTCACCTATTTCCACTTCGCATCTCATGAGCCTTTGACGAAAGCGATGATTGATAATAAGTCAGTGTGTCTCGCATATGAAACTGTTGAAGCTCCGGATAGAAGTCTTCCGCTTTTGGTACCTATGTCTGAGGTAGCAGGAAGAATGTCCGTGCAAAAAGGAGCCAATTATCTAGAAAAACCACTTCAAGGTCGGGGAATTCTTCTTGGAGGTGTTCCTGGTGTGCTTCCAGCCAAAGTTCTTATCCTAGGCGGAGGTGTCGTAGGTACTCAAGCCGCCTGGATGGCCGCTGGTCTCGGAGCTGATGTAACGATTATGGATGTATCTCTTCCAAGAATGAGATACTTGGAGGACGTCATGCCAGCGAATGTAAACACCATGATGTCAAACGAATACAATATTCGTGAGATGATCAAAGAGGCTGATTTAATCGTAGGTGCAGTTTTGATTCCGGGTGCCAAAGCTCCACACCTGATCACAAGAGATATGCTTAAAGACATGAAGCCAGGGACTGTTTTGGTTGATGTGGCGGTCGATCAAGGTGGATGTATCGAAACCTGTAAGCCTACCACTCACGAAAACCCAACTTTCATCATAGATGAGGTGGTTCACTATTGCGTAGCTAATATGCCTGGGGCTGTTCCTTATACTTCTACCCTAGCCTTGACAAATGCAACTCTTCCTTATGCCATCCAACTAGCTGACAAGGGATGGAAGAATGCTTGTAATGATAATCCGCAGCTTAAGCCAGGATTAAATGTCATTCATGGAGAAATCGTTTATGAAGCAGTAGCTGAGGCATTCGATCTACCTTATACTCCGGTTGAAAAATATTTGTAAAAGAACTTAGTTTCAATGAAAGCCCTCCGATCATCAGAGGGCTTTTTTTATCGACTAAGGATTTGCCAAAAATCCTTTTCCATAGCCTCTGAATCAATCCAGGCGTGGATCTTAATCTTCCTGGAAGTATTTTCTGGAGGAGTCTGAAAATATTCAACTTCCGATAATTCTGGTAGAATCAAAGCTTCGATAATCGCTACATCCCACATAATCCAGAATTCTTTCTTAGGATCCTCTTTGGTCCACCAGCGTTCAAAATTCAACCATCTATCGGATAGGAAATCACCCAGCTCAGATTTTCCTGCCAGTTCATCCAGCATTTTGTCTTTCTTAAACACGAGGTTCTGACTAGTTGTAGCTGTCATGATGGTCAAGTCAAGCCCTTCCATATCGAGTAGCACATCCACGGCCAAAGGATCATTTCCTGAATTGAATTCCTTCTTATTGTAGAAATTTGTTTCTGGATCATGCCAAAAGCCTAGGTAATGCACCCGAATCATTGGAATGATCTCAGGAGCTTGTAAAATCGCCGAGGCTACATTCGTGCAGCTTCCTAGAATTACCAAATCCAGCTTCTCTCCTTTTGCCAGCTCTTTGGCTTTCTGAATAATAAAATCAGAAGCCTCTGAACGCTGAGGGTTCTCTTTATTTTCCATTGGAAAATTTGAACCCATCTTCACTGGAACATCTTCTCGGTCGGTTAAGGCCGCCAATCGCTCATTCAAAATGTGACTTTCCAGCACAGAGGAATCAGAAGCTAATGGAGAGGTATGAAATTGTGCAGAGGTAATTCCAATCAGATTGACACTTGGATCTTTCAATACCCTGGCAAGGGCGAAAAGATCATCTACTTCATTCGCGGTATCCGCATCTATTATCAACGGATTATGGTTTTTTGGAGCTATCTCAGGATTTTGGATGGCTAAAAGAGAGAGTATAAGTACTAAAATAAAATGGGCCATTTGGTGATAAATGGATTAAGTACAAGCTAAATCTGAAATAGATGGAATTTGGTTCAATGAACTTGGCAAAATTTTAGTTTTGTCACAGGCCAGGTGATATCTTTACTTGCTGTTGTTAACCCCTGTTTTTTCCATGTCTATCAAAGATAACTTAGAAAGAATCCAAAGTTCTTTTGTGAATCCAGATTGCCAGCTGGTCTCCGTTTCCAAGACCAAACCATTGGAATTACTGATGGAAGCCTATGAGGCTGGAGTCCGGGATTTTGGTGAAAATAAGGTGCAGGAATTACAATGGAAACAGCCAGAAATGCCCTCTGATGTGAGATGGCATATGATTGGCCATCTCCAAAGGAACAAAGTAAAATATATCGCACCCTATGTAGCGTTAATTCATGGAGTGGATTCGGAACGACTGCTCAAGGAGATAAATAAACAAGGGACAAAAGTGGATCGTAAAATTCCCGTTTTACTTCAGATGCATATCGCAGAGGAAGAAAGTAAGTTTGGTTTCGATAGAGATGAAGTCCTAAGTCTGTTGAAATCCGATGAGTTTTCAGAATTCCAGAATATAGAGGTCAAGGGTCTCATGGGCATGGCCACCAATACTTCAGACCAGGATCAAATCCGAAAAGAATTCAAGGGGCTCAAATCCTTGTTTGAAGAAATAAAGGCCTTGGGAAACCCACAACTTTCAAGTTTCGAGGAACTCTCCATGGGAATGAGCGGGGATTACACGATTGCCCAGGAAGAAGGTAGCACCATGGTAAGAATTGGCTCTGCGATCTTTGGTCCCAGAAACTATCCCAAAAAGAATAGTACATGAAAGGAAGACAAATTATCCAGCTTGCAGCGGTTTTTGGAGCATTATCAGTGGCCATCGGAGCTTTTGGAGCCCATAGCTTAAAAGAAGTTCTGGAAGAATCCGGGAGAGCCGACACTTTCCAAACTGCGGTCTCCTATCAGTTTTTTCATTCGCTCCTTTTGCTGGCGGTTGGAATTACCTTTGTAGCAAAGCCACATTGGAAAAAATAAAAACAGCCCTACGTCAAAAAGAACCTGTCCAAGAGGACCTACAGAATTACCGGAAAGATGGATCCATTTACTGGATAAGGATTAATATCGTGCCCTTGACGAATGAAGCTGGCTGGACTACCCACTTTATAGCAGTCCAAAGAGAAGTCACCCGTGAAATTGAAGTGCGCAGAAACCTGGAGCAAACCGTTAAAAAAAGAACCCAGCGGCTTCAGCAAGCCGTGGAAGACCTTGATGCTTTCGCCTACAGTGCTTCTCACGATCTTAAACAACCTTTAAGGACCATCACTTCCCACCTGGGACTGCTCAAACGAAAAGCTAAAGATCGGATTGACAAGGATCTGCTAAAATTCATAGATGAGGCAGTAGAAGGTGCCCAAAGAATGTATGGGTTATTAGAAGGTGTGCTTCAATACTCCAGGATCACTGTCGTGGATGAAGCGTTTGAAGTCGTTGACTTACAAGTCCTTACTGAACGAAAAATCAAAGATCTAAAACAAGCTTTCCCCAAGAAACAAATTGAGATCAATATATGTACTGAAAACCTGCCACGGATAGAGGGTTATGAAGTCCATTTAGAGCAAGTGATACAGAATTTGCTTAGCAATGCAGTAAAATATTCTGAAGCACCGGTCGTACACATCAACATAGAGGCTGAGGCAACCAAA